>CBDESZ010000006.1:0-140830 GCA_965242725.1 Alkalispirochaeta sp. | reverse complement strand
TTGCCTCCCGGAGCGCGTCGTTCTCCTGAAGCCCGTCGGTTCCGTTCAGCTGCACCAGCAGCGCCGTCGGTTCGACCTGGAAGTCCTCGACGGGGGCCGCCTGCAGCCCCGCGGATATCACTACGAGCAGCGCAACCGCTGCCCGGCGTATGAGCACACTCGTCATGCCGGCGACTGTAGCACGTCTCTCACGGCGATGACATCACACCCGCCAACCGGGCAGATCAGCGGACGCCTCAGCGAGACAGCGGGGTCAGCGAGGCGAGCCCGACACCTGCAGGAGGTAGCCCTTGAGGTACTCCGCCTCGGGAAACGCCAGCGGTACCGGGTGGTCCGACGGCTGGCCGAACGTCTCCAGAATGCGCACCGTGCGGCCGGCATCCACCGCAGCCCACGCGAGCATCCGCCGGAAATCCTCGCGGGATACCGCGCCGGAACACGAGAACGTCGCCAGCAGTGCCCCCGGGTGCATGTCGCGCATCACCAGTCGATTGAGATCCTTGTACGAGCGAAGGCCCGCCTCCAGGTGCCGCCGACCGGGAACCAGCTTCGGCGGATCGAGCACAATCAGGTCCCAGGAGGCGATCCCGCCGGGAACGCCCTCTCCGTGGAGCATGGCAAAGACGTCGCCGCGGACGGCGCTCAGGGCACCCGCCGCCGCCGACTCCTGCGCCGCCGCATTCCGCCCGATCATCTCGACCGCGTCCGCGGAGCTGTCGATGCAGCATACCTCCCGGGCGCCGGCGGCGAGGGCGGTGAGCCCGAAACCGCCGTGGTAGCTGAACGCGTCGAGGACACGGCGGCCGCTGCTCCACGCCGCCACACGACGGCGATTGTCGCGCTGGTCGCAAAAGAGCCCCGTTTTCTGGCCGGCCCCGGGGCGCACAAGCCACGGCAATCCGCCCTCGGAGACGGTCACCGCGCCGGCGGTGGCGTCGTCGGGAGCGTCCGTCCCGCCCGCGGCACCTCCGCCGCCGGCCTTTCCCGCCGGCACGCCGGTGATGCCCTCGCGATCCCGCATGCGCTCGTCCCAGGTGCGAAGCAGCCGCGCCTCCACACCGTGTTCGCCAAGCGCCGCCAGCAGCGCCGCCTCGATCGTCTCGCGGTTGTCCCAGGCAAACGCCGCCGAGTACTGGACGCTCACCAGATCGCCGTAGCGGTCCGCGACCAGTCCGGGCAGACCGTCCCCTTCGCCAAACACCAACCGACAGGCGGTGGTTCCCGCGTCGGCCAGCAGCGCCCCGCGGCGGGCGACAGCGTCTGCGACCACCGTCGCGCACGCCGCGCGATCCCACGGAGCGTCGATGTCGGTGGTCAGCATGCGCACCGCCAGCCGTGACCGCCGGTTGTACGTCCCCCACCCCAGGGGGCGTCCGCTGGGGTCGCACACCAGCGCCGGCTGTTGGTGCTCCCAGTTGAGCGCGTCGGCGCCGGTCAGGCGTCGGACCGACGCCTCCGGCACCCGGGCCGATTCCGGTGCCCCGACGATCGCGTTATTGTAGATCCAGGGATGACCATTGCGAACGGGCTTGATACCCTTTGGAGAGAGACGAATCTGTAGTATCTGCGGCTGCACGGCGGCAGCGTACACCAAGGAGGACACGCATGACGATAGCAGTACTGAGCGATATTCACGACAACGTATGGAACCTGGACCGCGTCCTGAAGCGGCTGCCGGAGGACGCCCCGGAACGATTGTTCTTCCTCGGTGACTTCTGCGCGCCCTTCACCCTGGCACAGCTCGCCGAGGGGTTTTCCGGACCGATCGACGTGGTGTTCGGCAACAACGACGGCGACACGCACCTGCTCAACGTCATCGCCGCCAAACACGACCACGTGACGCTCCACGGGCAGCTGGCCGAACTCGACGTCGACGGCCTCGCGGTTGCCCTGAACCACTACCCGGACATCGCCCGGGGGCTCGCGGGGTCCGGTGCCTACGCCGCCGTATTCAACGGCCACGATCACCGCAAGTACGTCCACCAGGTGGGCGATACGCTGTGGGCCAACCCCGGCGAGGTGATGGGACGCTTCGGCGAGCCCAGTTTCGGCGTGTGGAACACCGCGACCGGGGCGTTTCGCCATGTCGATATCTGAGATTGCGATCGCCGGGCTGGAGGAGATCTTCGGGGATCGCCTCATCGCCCGCGGCGACCGCCGCCTCAAGCGCTACGATCACGATATGGTCTCGGCCCACGAATGGCACCGCGTCCCGGAGGCGGTGGTGTTTCCGGAGGACACCGCGGAGGTCGCCGCACTCATGCGCTGGGCGACCACCCACCAGGTACCGGTAACCGCCCGCGGTGGCGGCAGCGGCCTGGCTGCGGGGGCGATCGCCGCCGACGGTGGCGTGGTGTGCAGCCTGGACCGAATGAACCGCGTGCTCTCCCTGGCCCCGGACAACCTCGCCGTGACCGTGGAGCCGGGGGTGGTGACGCGGGAACTCGACGCGTCCCTCGCCGAGGTCGGGCTCTTCTTCGCCGGGTACCCCATGAGCGAGGAGATCTGCACGATCGGGGGAAACGTCGCAACCAACGCCGGCGGCGGTCGCGCGGTCAAGTACGGGGTCACCGCCGCCCACGTGCTGGGGCTGCAGGTGGTGCTCGCCTCGGGGGAGGTCCTGGATCTCGGCGGCAAACGGCTCAAGGACGTGACCGGGCTGAACCTGCTGCCGATGTTTGTCGGCAGCGAGGGCATCCTGGGCATCATTACCCGCGTCACGCTGCGCCTCACGCCGCGCCCCGCCTCGCGTCTTGCGCTGCTGGCAACGTTTCCCGACGCCGCCCACGCTACCGCCGCCGTGGCCAGCCTTCGCCGCGCCGCCGCCGGCGTTCCGTCGTCGATCGAGTACATCGACGGGCCCACCGCCCGTGGGGCGGCGGCGCAGCTCTGGCATCGCGGTGACGCGCCGTTCTCCATCGCCGACGAGGTCGGCGCCCTCCTCCTGGTGGAAGCGGAGGGACGCGACGACGCGCAGTGCCGCGCCGACCTCGCCTCGTACCGCGCCCTCGTATCCGACGGCGGTGGGGAGGTGCTGGTGGAGGCCGGCGACAGCTCGTCCCTGGAGGCGGTGTGGAAGCTGCGCAAGGCCGTTCCGTGGTGGGTCAAACGCCGCAGCGGCGAGTATCACTCCGTTGAGGACGTGGTCGTTCCCACCACCGAGATCCCCGCGCTGGTCGCCCGGGCGATCGAGCTCGAAGGTGAGTCGGGGCTGGACGTGGCGATCTTCGGTCACGCCGGTGACGGCAACTTTCACATCAACCCGATGAAACCTGAGTCGATGGCGCCGGAACACTGGGACACCGCGCTCCACGATTTCCTCGACCGACTCTACGCCTTCGCCATCGAACGCGGCGGAACGATCAGCGGCGAACACGGCATCGGCCGCAAACGGGTGTATGCTATGGATGGGGCCCTGGCGGGCCCGGTCCTGGAGGTCCAGCGGCGCCTCAAGGCAACGTTGGACCCGGACAACCTCCTCAATCCGGGGGTGCTCCTGCCATGAGACGGAACAGCCACTACACGGTCCGGTTTCCCGACCCGGTGGAACCCTCAACGGACGTGTACCTGCAGCGCTTTGCCCAGTTCCCGTTCTGGTACCGCTGGTATCTGCGGCTGCGGGCGCTGGTGGGAGCCCGCTCGGTGGTTGTTGCCACCCGCGCCCACCACCTGCAGGAGCTGCGCAGACGCCTGGACCGGGTGGCCCGCAGCTATGTGGACTGCAGCATCCCCGCCCTGCTTCCGGCGTTTCACCGCCACGTGCGGTCGCTGCAGAGTCAGCGCCGCCGTATCCGTCCGGCCCTGGACGAAACCACCGGGAGCGCCCGAGGCACCTTTCTGCGCGAGACGCTGGAGACAGTGGCCCCCGAACTCACCGCCCGCCTTCACGATGCCGCCGACCTGCCCGATGTGGATCGCGACGACCCCGGCCTCAGCCTGGAGGAGGCGCAGCACCGCGCCCGCCGGCGGATCGAACGGTCGCTGGAAGAGGCGTTCCCCGAAATCGAACGGCGCCTGGCGCCGATCTGGTCCTCCCTGCGAACGCTCAACCTGCTGCAGCGGGTCGACCTGGACTCGCTGTTGCCGGTACAGGGCGCCCGGCGCGAGCAGACGCCGCTCCGTGTGGTCCGCGAACAGCTCCAGCAGCTGTACCAGGTTCTCGAGCTCTGTCACCGCAACGCGAACCCGGAGGCCACGGAACAGGCGTGGGCGTTCGCGCACCGCCGCATTCGCGCCAAGGCGGGACCGCCCCGGGCGATCTGGTCGGAGATCGAGGAGTTTCGCGCGGCGACACCGTTTGTGGATCTCGTGCGCTTTGCGGCGGGGGAACCGTTTCTCGAGATTCCGGCGCTGTCCATCCGCAGCGACTGGTGGACGCCGTTCCGCGACGAATGGACCCGACGGGAAATGGAGGGGATCGGACCGGCGTTGGAGCAGCAGCGGCAGCGTGAGATCGGAGACATCCTGTCGCGCGTATATCTGATCGATCGGCCCCCCGTCTCCTGGATCCCCACCGCCCTGCATCCACGGACGGTTGGATTCCTCCTGCTTCTGGCGGGCAGCGATTTCTTTGACGACACCCGCCGCGTGGTAACCCAGCTGGTGATCGACGCGCAGTTCTACCACCTGGACACGCGCAACCGGCTGCACCAGGCGGCGCTGCAACTGGACCAGGCGCTGGAACGCCTCCGGTCACTCCTTGGCGGAGACGACCGCGGCCGCGGAACGCTAGGCGACGAAATCCAGCGCCTGCAGCAGCGCAGCGGGTCGTCCTCCCTGGTGCGCCGACAGCTGACGGGCCTCTACGAGCGCTACCGGCCCCGGGTACGCGCATCGATTGAGGAAACGATCGATTCGCTTGAAACCGCCGGCACCCTCATCGCCCGGACCCAGGACGGCACCGAGGTTGCCTACGTGGTTCGCGAACTGCACAGCCAGAGCTTCAGCGGCGACTACGCACCCCGTGATCTGCTCGATATCGTGGGATCTCAGTGGCGCCCCCTGGCGCGTCAGCTGCGGGGGTTATACCGTCTGGAGAACGACCTCAGCGGTCGGAGTCGGTCACGAGATCCTGATATTCCGGATGCCGTGCAATGAACCGCGCCGCGTACCAGCACTGCGGATCCACCGACAGCCCCGCGTTGCGGGCGTACTCCAGTGCCGCCCGCACCACCTCCCGGGCGATGCCTCGACCCCGCAGGCTGAGCGGGGTAAAGGTGTGTTCCAGCACCAGCACGCCGTCGACCCGGAGCTCGTAGGCCAGAAACGCCTCCTCCGCCCCCACAGTCACGACAAAACGCCGATGGTGCCGTTCGTGGCGTACCTCGTGGGTCATCGTCAGTAGCCCTGTTCCACGTCCACCGTGCCGCCGCGGTCGGCGGGAGCGCCGTCCGCCAGCCACCGTGCCACGGCATCCACCACCTCCCGGGCGCTGGCCCGTGTGGCGGCGGCGGTGTATCCCCCCAGGTGCGGCGACAGCAGCACGTTGTCCAGTTCGTGGAACGGGTACTCCGACGGCAACTGCTCGCTCCCCGGCGGATTCGGGTACCGGTACCACGTATCCAGGGCGGCTCCCGCCAGGGTCCCCGCGTGGAGCGCCTCGTACAGCGCCTGCTCGTCGATCACCTCTCCGCGACCGACGTTCACCAGCACCGCACCGCGCATCTGCTCCAGGGCAGCCGCATCCACCAGTCCACGGGTGGTCTCGGTGAGCGGGAGTGTCGACACCACCGTCGACGCGCCGTTCAGCGCCTCGGACAGATCCGTGGTGACCGACTCAAAGAGTCCCTCTGGCAGACCGTCCGTCCCGGGACGCCGGCGGAACCCGCGGCACCGCACCCCGAAGGGATTGAGGAAACGGGCGGTCCACTGGCCGATCGATCCGGTACCGAGAATCGCCACGGTGGTGTCGTAGAGCGACTCCCAGCTCTGCGTGGGGGGCTCGGCGGCGGCGAACCCGTGCCAGCGGCCCCGGCGGAGGTCGCGGTCACCACGTACCAGCTGCCCGCGGAACCCGAGGGTCAGGGCCATGGCGCGCTCCGCGACCCACATGCCGTTGGCGTGGGCGTTCACCACCTGTAGGCCGCGCTCCCGCGCCGGTCCGATCGCCAGCGTGTTGATCCCCGCCATGGGAATCGCCACCAGCCGCAGCGACGGCAGGGAATCCAAAACCTCGCCGGAGGCGGCGAATGCGACGAGCGCCACGGCGCGTTCCCGGACGTCGGCATCCAGTTCCGACAGCGGCGCGTCGCGGTCAATGCGAACCACATCGGCACCGGTGGAGACGCGGAACTCCTCCGCGAGCTCGTTCCAGAGCGTGTTCTGAGGCGTATGAAAAATGACTGTCACGACCGTGATTGTATCCCGACCGCGGCTTGAATAAAAGTGATCGCTGCGGGTACCGTTGCCGCATGCCGTCCCCCACCCTCCGCGAGCACCTCGCAGAAAGCCTCCGGCGCAGCGCCGGCACGATCGCCTGGCTTATCAGGATCATGGTTCCCGCTTCGGCGGTGGTCTTCGTCCTGCGCCGACTCGGTATCCTGGAGCACCTGGGACAGCTTCTGGAGCCGCTCATGTCGGTGATCGGCCTCCCGGGGGAGGCGGCGATGGCGCTCATCTCAAGCGTGCTCATCAACCTTTACGCCGTCATCGCCATGGTGCCCGCGCTGGGCCTCGATCACCGGCAGCTCGTGATCCTGGGGCTGCTCTGCCTCGTGGCCCACAACTTCCTGGTCGAACTGGCGGTGACGCGACGCACCGGGACACCCGTGACACGCATGGTCGCCGTTCGCCTCGCCGGGGGGCTCTTCCTCGCGTGGACGACCTCGATCCTGCTGCCGTCGGGGGGATTCTGGAACGAACCGGTGGTGGTGGGAGGTGGTACCGCGGCGGCGGCGATGCCGGCGGACCTCGGACCGGCGCTGGGAGCGTGGGCGATCGAGACGGGGCGCCTGCTCCTACGGGTAACGGTGATCGTCAGCGTCCTGGTCGTTGCCACCCGGTGGCTGCAGTTTGCGGGGATCACCGACCGCGTGGCACGGCTGGTGCGTCACCCGCTGCGTCTCTTCGGCCTCCCCGCGGCGAGCGCGCCGGCGTGGATCGTGGCGAACACCCTCGGCCTGGCGTACGGCGCAGCGGTGCTCCGGGAGGAAGCGGAGACCGGCCGACTGGACGCCGCCGACGGCGACCTGCTCAATCACCACCTCGGCGTCTCGCACTCCCTCATCGAGGACACCGCCCTCTTTGTGGCGCTCGGGGCGCCTGTCCTGTGGATCATCGTGCCGCGCCTGGCACTGGCGCTGGCGGTGGTGTGGGAACGGCGCCTCGAACGCGCCGTCGGCGTGACGCCGATCAGAACACGTCCTGCAGCGCCGGGCTCTGTCCCGTGATCGTCCCGTTCTCGTCGTGGCACTTGCGGGGCCCCTCCACGCCGTACAGAATCTGACACAGATTTCGACACGCGGGGTTCCAGTCAAAGCGCTTGTCCGGGTTCTGGCGGTAAAAGTTGTTGAACTGCACCAGCCGGCACAGCACATCTGCCGGCAGGTGCTGCTCGATCTGCGCGGCCACACCCTGCGCCCGACTCTGCGGCAGTCCCAGCGCAAGTTCCAGGAAATCCTGCGTCGCCCGGTGCTTTAACAGCAGCTGTCGCGCCTGCGTCTCCCCCGTGCGGGTCAGCGTCACGTACCCGTAGGGCTCGTATTCGATGAGCCCCGCCTTGTCCAGTTTCTGCAGCGCCCCCGTCACCGACGGGCGGCTCACACCCACCAGCTCCGCGATGTCCTTGGACCGCGCGACCTTGTTCTCCACCGACAGCTCGTAAATCGCCAGCACGTAGCGCGCAAGGCTTTCGGTGATGGACTCAATGGATGCCGATTTTCCGCTCATCGTTCTCCGTTTCCTTCCTGACCCATACAAATACATCGACTCCGCTGGTGGCGTCGGCGTCAACCCGACAGGCGTCCGCCAGCGGACAGCGGGTGCACCCCACCGTGCCGCATTGCGTAATGCTCGTCGCGGACTCCCGCGCCGCCCGGCCACGTTCCACATGAAGCTGCATCGCCGCGGCGACCCGCTCCACCGGTTCCCGAAGTTCCGCCGCAAGCTGCGACACCGTGGCGCGTCCGCGCCGCTCCATTTCCCGTTTTACCGCGCTGACGATCACGCCTGCGCCTCCCGCAGTTCCAGATCCCGGTGCCCGGCGATGACGAACATCAGAATCAGTCCACCGATCACGCCGAGCGCGCCCACCACGATCGGCACGCTGTGCCCCTCCACAATCTGGTAGAAGAGCGACGCCGTGGACCACGCCACACCGATGAGGTACACCGCCAGCATCGTTCCGTAGCGCCGGCCGAGCTCACGCAGCGCCGTACCGAACGCCGCCAGACACGGCAGGTACAGCAGCACGAACAGAAGATAGGCGTAGGCCTCCGCCGGCGTGAAGTACTGCCGCAACCGCCCGATGTCCCCGGCGCCGGACCCGTGTTCGCCGGAGAGACCGAATCCCGGCGAGCGCAGTCCCGCCCACAGGGATCCCACCGCCTCTCCCGTCGCCGCAGGCAGTCCCCGGACCCAGCCGCCGACCGGCGACCCTGAGGACCCCTCCCCCGACGCACCGACCGCCGCGTCCCCGGCCCCCGCCGCGGCTCCGGCGGTGTCCGCCTGGCGGTAGAGCGAGTTCAGCGTTCCCACGATCGCTTCCTTGGCAAAGAGCCCCGTGAACAGTCCCACCGTCGCCGGCCAGTTGTCCTCCTCGATCCCGATCGAACCGAACACCGGCGTGGCGGTCTTCCCCGCCCGCGCAAGCAGCGAGTCCTCCGAATCCGGCCACTGCACCGTGTTGAGAACCGCCAGGATCGCCACCGCCAGCGCGATCGTCGCACCGGCGTTGGTTACAAAACTCTTCATGCGCGTCCACGTGTAGATCAGGGTGGAGCGAATCTGCGGCCGATGGTACGGCGGCAGCTCCATCACCAGATGGCTCGCCTCGCCCGGAAAGAGCGTATGCTTCAGCAGCAGCCCCGTGAGGACCGCAACAACGATCCCCGCCATGTAGAGCGAGAACACCACCAGCCCGGCGGCAGCGGGAAAGAACGCCGCGGCGAAAAGCGCGTACACCGGCAGACGGGCGCCGCAGGACATGAGCGGCGCGATGAACACCGTCATGAGGCGGTCCTTGCGGGATTCCAGGGTGCGCGTGCTCAGGATCGCCGGAACCGTGCACCCGAAGCCCACCAGAAGCGGCACAAACGACTTGCCCGGCAACCCGATCCGGCGCATCACCCGGTCCATGACAAACGCCGCGCGGGCCATATAGCCGCTGTTCTCAAGCAGCGAAAGCATGAGGAACATCGCAAAGATCACCGGCACAAACGTCGCGACCGTCTGGAGCCCCGCGCCGATACCGTCGGCCAGCACCAGCTCCGACCACCACGGCGCCCCGACCGTCTGCAGGAGCGCCCGCGTTCCGTCGACAAACACCGCGCCGGCGAGGATATCGAAGAAGTCGATCGCCGCGCCGCCCAGTGCGATCGTCACCCAGAACACCGCGTACATGACCGCGAAGAAAACCGGAATCCCCATGATCGGGTGCAGCACCACGCGGTCGATCCGCTCGGTCACCGACACGCCGGCGCGTGACTGCCGCATCACATCCGTGGCGATCCCGTGGACAAAGCCGAACCGACTGTCGGCGATCACGATGTCCACCTCGTCGTCCAGATGCTGTTCGAGATCGTGGCGCGTGGACTCCATCTCCTCCGGCGAGATCACCGGCGCCGCCAGGCGCGCCGCCTCGCGATCCCCGTCTAGCACCAGCAGCGCCAGCCACCGTGGCGGAAACGGCAGTTCGTCCAGCGAGGCGGACAGCAGCACCGACCACGAATCGATCACCTGCGCCAGCGCCGCGGGGTACTGAACCGGATGGGGCGTAAAGACCGGATTGTGGGTGTGGCCGCGCACCGCCCGCCGCAGCCGCCGCTGGTCGCGCTCGTCGGTGGCGTTGATACCGATCACCGGCACGCCCAGGTGATGGCTGAGGTGCTCCTCGTCGATCACCACCCCCGCCCGTTCCGCAAGGTCGACCATGCTCAGCACCACCATCGTCGGCACGCCGAGTTCCAGGATCTGGGAGGTCAGATACAGATTGCGTTCCAGGTTGGTGGCATCCACCACGTTCACCACCAGGTCCACGCGCCCGCTCATCAGGGCGTCCCGGGCCACCCGCTCGTCGTCGCTGGCGGCATGGAGCGAGTACAGCCCCGGCAGGTCCACAACGGTGAGTTCATCCCCGCCGTCGGGGTCGGGAAGCACGCCCTCGCTGTACTCGACCGTCACGCCGGCCCAGTTTCCCACGCGTTGGCGCGCTCCGGTGAGACCGTTGAAAATACTTGTCTTGCCCGCGTTGGGATTTCCCACCAGGCAGATCGTTTTGCTCATTCCCCGTCCGATGTGATTCGACCGCCCATAGGTGCCGGCGACCGAATCTTGTTAGGCTTTCCTAATTATATTTGTCTTCGTCGGCCGGGTCAATCGTCGGCTCAATCGCCGGGTCAATCGCCGCGTGCGGGGACACCCGGCGCGGGGACTTGATCCAAGCCCCGCGCCTTTCTATGTTAGGGCGCATGGACGAGCAACGAGTTATCATCATGCACGGGCTGAGCTACGCCGAGATCGATTTGGTCATGCGGGCGGCGAAGAAACAACTGGAAAATCCCAAGGACGTCATCTTTGCGAAGACGACCGAGAATTCCCTGAAAATGAAGGTTGAGGAACTGATCGAGGACCTCAGCGAGGACCACAACTACCTGAAGGAGAACCCGCCGGAAGAGCGTGGCGGCTGACCGCTCAGCCGCCCAAAGACTTTCCGTACACCAGGTAGGCGCCGGTTTCCACGCTTGCCTGGTACCCCACCTGGCGCAGGAACCGCAGGTGCTTCTTCGCCGTCCGGCGAACCGGCGTCAGCAGGAACTTGGTCTGGCCGTTCTCATCGTCCTCGATGGCGCGGTAGAGCTGGTGCACCAGTCCCAGGCCACGGTACCTGCGCGTGATATAGTCCACCGGAATCATCATCGACTCCGCGGGGAACAGATCGCTGTGCACGCTGCGGTAGACCTCGCGCAGGGCGGGATCATCCTCCGATTCCGGCGCCGGCACCGGCTGCACCAGCGCAAACCCCACCGCCGTAAGGTCCTTGAAGGCCACGTAGGCGCGACCGCCGGTCTCGAAGCAGCGCGTGACCCGATCGGTTGAGAAATCGGGGAAAAAGCGAATGATATCCTCGAGGTGGTGGGCCACAAAATCGTCGAGCTGGGCGCGCTTGTCCGCGCCGACCGCCACGTAGCGCACGCCGTTGAGATCCGGGCGCACCATGCGCACCAGGTAGTACACATCCACAATCACGATGAACGCGTTGGCGATCAGCACCGGAACACTGCCCAGGAGAACTCCGTAGGTCACAAACGCAATCGCACCGATCAGATTGAGGATCCGCAGGGCCAGAAGGCCGTTCATGAGGAGCGAGATCGCCACAAAGAACGATGCAATATATCCAAAGAGTTCCGTGATGTTCACCATTGCCCCACTATAGCTGCTTGTCCGGAATCTGTCACTTCCGTAGTATGGATGTCATGAAAACCCGGCAGGCTATCGCAGCACTGAATACCTACGTCCCCGGAGAACGACGCGCCGACGCGCTCAAACTCGCGTCCAACGAGAACCCCCTCGGGTGCTCGCCCTCAGTGGCCACCGCCGTCCAGGACGCCGTGCGAGAACTGCACATCTACCCCGACGGCGGCGCCCGCGACCTCGTCGCCCGCATCGCCGCACACCGCGGCGTGGCGCCGGAGCAGATCATCACCGGCAACGGTTCCGACGAGATCCTCGTGCTTATCGCCGGAACGTATCTGGAAGCGGGCGCCCGCGTCCTCATCGCCGACCACACCTTCTCGGAATACGAGTTTGCCGCCCGCCTCTACGGCGCCGAGGTGGTCACCGTTCCCATGCAGAACCTCGAAATACGCCCGCTGGACTACCTGTCCCGTATCGACGAGCGCACGCGAATCGTCTTTCTGTGCTCACCGAACAACCCCACCGGCGGCGCGTTCTCGCAGGCCGAACTCGAGGAGTTCATGGCCGGCGTGCCGCAGGACGTCCTCGTGGTCGTGGATCACGCCTACATCGAATACCAGACCGACCCCGACGCCGCCGATGCCGACGCCCTCATCGACCGCTACGCCAACCTCGTCGTGCTGCACACCTTTTCCAAAGTGTACGGGATCGCCGCCGTGCGCCTCGGCTACGGCATCGCCCAGCCCCAGCGCATCGAGGAAATCAAGCGAGTGCGGCAGCCGTTCAGCGTGAACAGCGTGGCGCAACAGGCGGGCATCGCCGCACTAGCGGACCAGGAGTTTGTACAGCGGTCCCTGGCGACCAACCTCGCCGGCATGCAGCGACTGCAGGCGCTGTGCGCACGCCTCGGGTTTCCCACCCTTCCCAGCCAGGCCAACTTTCTCGCCGTGGAAGTCCCGATCGACGCACGGGAGGCCGCGGAGTTCATCGCCCAGCGCGGGGTGACCGTCCGGGCGCTCACCAGCTTCAACCTGCCCAGGCACCTGCGCATCACCATCGGCACCGACGCGCACCTCGATCGGCTGGAACCGATCCTCGAGGAGCTGGCGGCCGCGTACCCCGCCGCGGGCTGAGCGATGAGCCACCGGGAGACCACCGCATGAACCTCGCCACGCCGGTCGCCAATCTGGCAGTGCTCGGGGTCGTGGTGGCGGGGGCGATCGGCATCGGTCGAACCGGGGAACAGTCGCGGGCACCACAGATCGGCGCAGGAGCGACCGCCGCCGTCGCCGCCATGGTCGTCCTGCTGGCGCTCCGTTCGCTCCTCCCCGTAGCACGGGCGCCGGCCGTCGCGTGGCTCACCGTTGTGGTGCTCCTGGAGGAAGGCGCCAAACTCCTCGCGGTGTGGGCATCGGGCACGACCGGCAACGCCAGCAGACCCGGCAGCCGCGGCGCCGCCGTCGGCCTCGGCTTCGCCGCCACCGAAAACCTGCTCTACATCCTCGCCCCCACCGGCCTCATCCTGCTGCGCTTCATCACCGCCGGCACCATCCACGTCGTCACCACCTGGCTCTACGGCCACGCCCTGCACCCCGCCCCCGACCACCGACACAGACATGGGGTCCCCCGCCCCCGCATCGCCCTCCCCGTCGCCCTCACCATCGGCGCCCTCGGCCACCTGGCCTACAATCTCCTCGCCCGCTCCCTTGACCAAATCCTCACGGTTTGGTAGGTTCTCCTCACACGACGCAGGGTAGAGCAGTTGGCAGCTCGTCGGGCTCATAACCCGGAGGTCGCAGGTTCGAGTCCTGCCCCTGCTAATGAAAAAGCGCACAGTCCATCGGGCTGTGCGCTTTTTGTTTGCCCAGGGAACAGCAGGACTCGAAACGACGGCACGGCGCGACCCAGGGGAGCGCAAACCGACGGGAGGTCGGTTGAGTGTCGGAGGCGCCCGGCGGGAGTCGACAGGAAGTCGACGATCAGGGGTGCGCGCCGACTGTCCCCTGCGCTGACCGCGTATGATCCCCGAACGCCGATTCAGGCGGCGCCCTTCCCCACCAATACCGTAAGAGCCCCGATCCTCACAGATGCGCTCGGTGTCGCCTTGCAGCGTTCGCACACGATTCGGCGTGTTATGCTGTTTTCGGTGACAGCTCTTCCCGTACGGCGGAACGCGGAAAACGTGGGAGGGAATATGTTACACAGCAAATGACCCGTTCCGTTAGTAGGACGTCAGGGACAGACCAAACGGTTCGCGGCAGACTTCTTTTTGTTGAAATTGGGAAGGGGAATGGGGTAATCCCGTTGTCGCTCACGCTTACTCAGCACGGCGCCCCCGTACGCATGATTTGCTCTTTGAGCAAATCAAGACGTGCGTGTGCGAGAAGATGATGCCAGCTATCTGTGTGGCGAGAGTTCGAGATCCCAGACGGTTGCAGTGTAACATTGCGGTGGACCAGACGTGGCTATTGTCATGGCCGTTGCTACCGGCTTCGCCGGCAACTGCCACGCCAATGACGCCACGCAGGTCACCTCTGCGTTATGTACACATCAGGGTTAATTGAAAAACAAAACCCATTAAAATTGATCAGGATATAATTTGAACATTAGGACCGATTTAGCGGAAAAAATTCAAATACTTTCTCGGTATATACTTGCCGATTACCTAAAGTCTCAAAAGAAATTACCAAATGCCTGCATTTCTATCGGGGATAATCACGATAAAGGTATCCCTGGCCTAAATAAAAACTTTTCATACTTTCTACGTTTGAATTTCGACGATATATATGAAAAGCGAATTAGAAGGTAGCGTCCCGTCAAGTGGTGTAATTTCCCGTCTCCGGTAGCTGAACCTACGCTACCTTATCTGTTCCCTCTGCCGACAGCTTTCGCTGTTCCGGCACTGGGTGGAAAACCTTTCGCAAGCTCTCTTGACTCATATACTTTCGGGTTACTTGCCACTCGTCCGATTGCTCGTTAGAGCGTCTTGTGCTAATAGACCCGGTTGCCGTCTCTCCCTGGGGAAGCGAATTCTTACCTGTACCGTCAGCTTCAATACGTGGCTTCCCCACGCCATGCCGACGGGGCGCATTATCCTTCTTTCGTTATAGTCGTTTCACAAGTTTTCATGGTCCAGGGGTACGACGGTGACGTCGTCATCCAACGCATAGGTTCGCGTACCCGGATAGACGATCCATACGTGATCCAAATGCAGATCCGTGCGCGCCGAGGTGATCGACCTGGTCATCGTTGGTGCGTCGGAAAATTTGAAATCCATCCCAAATCGTCGACCTTGACGCTCAAAAAGCAGGTCAATCTCTGCACCTGCGTGGGTCTTCCAGAAGTAGACCGATTCGGAATCCAGACGAAGGCGTCGGACCGTCTCCTCCAGGGCAAATCCTTCCCAGGACGCGCCCAGAATCGGGTGGGATATGACTTCTTTCTCGGTCTCCAACGTGAGGAGGCCGTGAAGGATACCGCTGTCGCGGATGTACAGTTTGGGTCGTTTAACAAGTCGTTTCCCAAGATTGGATGTCCACGGACGAAGGGATCGGAGAACAAATGTGTGGACCAGAAGATCGACCCAGCGCGTCACCGTCGGCTGGGAAATCACAAGGCTGCGGGATATCGCGGCGAGGTTGGCGATGCCACCGTGGTTGTGCGCGATCATCGTCCATAACCTTCGGAGCGCCGGTGCGGGAAGGGCTGAAGCGAGTTGCGGGATGTCCCTTTCAAGGAAGGTTCGTATAAATCCCTCCCGCCACAAGGCCGATGATTCGTCGTCCGGTGCAAGATATGAGCGGGGGAAGCCTCCGCGAATCCAGAGACGACGTTGATTCCCGGTCCCGACATCGGAGAGACGGAATCCTCCGGACTACCCCAACCGAATCAGATAAAAAGGGCAAGAAACCGGGAGTTCAGACAGCTGACCGACAGTGAGGTCGCTGAAATACCACAATGTATGTATATGCGGAGATGTCGGCGACACCACTTTGTGATTTTATATTTTGCCGGAGACCCGACTTGGACGGGCGCAGATCTTGCGGTCCGGGGGATTTCAAGTCGGGGGTCCAGCATAGCAGACGGGCTGTTCTTTGAAAATGTCTTTCCACGCCTGCAGCAACGACGGACAACTGTAGAAGACTCAAGCATCTGTCGATCACTCTATTTTACATAGCGAAGCGGGTCTTCCCATCGGCCATCACGTGTCACCGAAAAATGGAGATGTGGACCGGTGCTGCGTCCGGTATTTCCGACGTTACCGACACGTTCACCTCTTGATACCCGCTCGCCTCGACGTACCAGAATCTTGCTCATATGGGCGTAGTAGGTTTGTAAACTGTTTCCGTGATCAACGACAACCAGTTTACCGTAGGCGCCTGATTCCGGGTCGGCGATAATTACCGTTCCCGACGACGCGGCGAGTACCGGGTTGCCCCACGGATTACCGAGATCAACGCCGGTATGCATTCGCCATACTCCGGTAAACGGGTCGCGACGCATTCCAAAAGAGGATGTGGAGCGGACGGAAACGAGAGGCCAACGAAACAGTTCGCCGATCGCCAGGAGATACTCTTCCTCGTCCATCGTGGCCCCGGGAATAAACAACGTAGTCCCGATTTCAAGCAGGTCCGAGCGGAGATTGTTGGCGTCTAATATGCTGTTGACCGAAACGTCGTTTTCCGCCGCAATTTCGGACACCGTCTGGCCTTCTTGTACGGATTGCATGACCCCGTCACGGTCAGGGACCGACAAGACGGTACCAGGAAGGAGTCGTCGTACACTGTCTATTGGATTTACCGACAAAAGTGTCCCGGGCCGTAAGCCGAATTGGCTGGCGATCTCCCATATGGTGTCCCCCTCTCTGACGGTATAGGTTGAAAAACCAACCTCCGAATAAACCTTCGGGTCAATATTCAGGAGTTCGCCGTTCGTTGCCTGTCGGGCGGGAGTCGGAGGGACGCTTATTCTATCATCGTGCGGCGGCGTCGCAGGGAGCTCAATAGAAGGAACTTCGGCAAAGACAACGCCGTTGATCGTTTTGCGTATTCCCGAGTTGGAATAGAGGAGGTTCGCGACAAACGCCATGAACATGATCGAGGAAAGAAGCAGCACTGTACCGTGGGTACCAACGGCGGGCAACACGAGCCTTCGTACAGAGAATCCGGACCTTCGGTACAATTCTCTGTGTCTGTCGGGCCTTCTTCGGACATGCTGGTCCTTGAGTAGCGTTTCCACTGGTAATGACTATCGGAATGGTATAAGTGTCACTTGACAAAGTAGCCGGCTAATCGCTGTTACGGGAGGGGGGGTCAATCGAGTCTTGGCTGTATCGCCCAATCGGTTGACATACCGCCCCGGTAACGATACAATTAAACAATTGCTTATGCGTTATTTTAAGGAGAAGAATTAGTGAAACAGCCGGTCTCGGGACGAAGTCACGATGTATGCAGTGAGTACAGTATTACCTGCAAGGAAAACGAAGACGAGCTCCGCGATTCGCTCATTGCGGTCTCCGGGCTTTCGGAACTGTTTCGCGTTCTCGCAGATGAGACACGCACGAGGATACTCTACTTGCTCTCACGGCAAGAGCTGTGCGTCTGTGATCTTGCATATTTGTTGGAGATGACCTCTCCGGCGATATCGCATCACCTGCGACTACTGAAAACGATGCGACTTGTGCGAGCGCGGCGGGACGGCAAGCAGGTGTTCTACACGCTTGACGATGAACACGTTCTGTCGCTGATTCAAACGGCACGAGAACACTATATCGATGAGGAGTAAGCCATGACGGATAAGATAGAGATGAAGAAGTACCGGATTAAGGGTCTTGACTGTGCCAACTGCGCTAACCAGATCGAGTCCGGGCTGCGGAAGATCAATGGGTTCGCGGATGCCACGGTAAGCTTCGGGACCGAGTCGATCGTTATTCCCGAACACGGACTCAAGACCGCGGAGGAAGTGATCGCCCGCATCGAGCCGGGCGCGCGGATCGTCGTCAAGGACGACGGAAGCCACCATGCTGATCACAATCACGATCACGATCACGGGCACGATCACGGGGGTGAACCCGATGGCGATGAAAACACCGCCTGGCGGGTAGGGCGTATGGTACTTGCCCTGGTTCTCACCGGTGCCGGTATCCTGTTCAATAAGACCCTTCACGGGACGCCGTTTCAGACAGCTGAGTACCTTGTCTTCCTGCTTGCATACGTGCTTGTCGGCGGGCCGGTGCTGCTGAACGCGGGAAAGAACATTCTCCGGGGTCGTGTCTTTGATGAAATGTTTCTGATGAGTATAGCTACACTTGGAGCGATCGCCATTCATGAGCTCCCCGAAGCGGTCGCGGTGATGCTTTTTTATTCCGTCGGTGAGTATGTCCAGGACCTCGCGGTCGGCCGGTCACGCCGATCGATCTCCTCTCTGATGGATCTCCGTCCGGATTCGGCGCGGATTGTCTCAGAGAACGATACGACCGAAGTTGGTCCGGACACCGTAGAGGTCGGTGCAATAATAGAGGTGCGACCAGGCGAGCGGATTCCTCTGGACGGAGAAGTTACCCAAGGAGAATCGGCAGTTGATACATCTGCGCTTACCGGTGAGTCGGTCCCACGTACCGTGGAAACAGGTGATACAGTGCTGTCGGGTTTTGTGAATGACTCGGGCACCATCCGCATCCGAGTGACCAAACCGTACACGGAATCCTCGGTGTCCCGGATACTTGAGCTGGTAGAGGACGCCGCCGCCCGCAAGGCTCCTACCGAGAAGTTCATTTCCAAGTTTGCGGCGGTTTACACGCCGATTGTTGTCGGTCTTGCTGCGGCGATCGCGTTCTTGCCGCCTCTGTTTATTCCGGGTGCCGTCCTCAATGAGTGGGTGTATCGAGCCCTGGTCGTCCTTGTGATCTCTTGTCCCTGTGCCTTGGTTATTTCGGTGCCTCTCGGCTATTTTGGAGGTATTGGTGGAGCGTCACGCAAGGGGATTCTCATAAAAGGGGCGAACTATGTCGACGCCCTCAAGAACGTCTCTACGGTGGTCGTAGACAAGACCGGTACGCTGACAAAAGGCGTATTTCAGGTGACTGAAACGGTACCGCGAAACGGTTATTCTGCCGAGGATGTGCTCCGGTTGGCGGCGAGCGCCGAAACGCACTCGACTCATCCGATCGCACGCTCAATCCGGAATGCGTACGGTGAAAAGATAAACCCGGAGACGGTTACCGATGTCAGGGAAGAGAAGGGATACGGCGTTATTGCTCGCGTTGATGGCCGGACGGTCATGGCCGGTAGCGACCGGCTCCTTCATCGTGAGAACATAGAACATGGTGACTGCGACGCAGAGGGAACAGTCGTCCACGTAGTGGCCGATCAAACGTACGTCGGGCATCTGGTGATTGCGGACGAGCTAA
This sequence comes from Alkalispirochaeta sp., assembly GCA_965242725.1. Lineage (GTDB taxonomy): Bacteria > Spirochaetota > Spirochaetia > DSM-27196 > Alkalispirochaetaceae > Alkalispirochaeta. The sequence continues at coordinate 121,851 of CBDESZ010000006.1, read as the reverse complement.
AAGCGGGAGCCACCGAGGCAATCGCCAATCTCCGGACCTCCGGCGTGCAGCGGGTGGTGATGCTCACAGGAGATAACGAGTCGGTCGCTCGTCGGGTGGCGGATGTTGTCGGCGTTGACGAGTGGTACGCCGGCCTGCTTCCCGAAGATAAGGTGGAGAAGGTCGAGCAACTTTCCGAGAAGCTTCCCAAGGGAGAGCGTCTGGCGTTCGTGGGAGACGGCATAAACGACGCACCGGTTCTCATGCGCGCGGATGTCGGTTTTGCCATGGGAGCCCTCGGCTCGGATGCGGCGATCGAAGCCGCCGACGTCGTTCTCATGGATGACAAAGTTGAAGGAATCGGCTCGGCAATTCGTGTCGCCCACCACACCCGCTCGGTGGTTATGCAGAATATAGTCCTCGCATTGCTGGTGAAAGTAGGTTTTCTCTCACTCGGTGCGATCGGCATTGCGACGATGTGGGAGGCGGTCATCGCCGATGTTGGGGTCTCCCTTCTTGCGGTACTCAATGCGACCCGGACGTTACGGTATTCGCGCCATATCGGGGATGACACCGGCAGGGCGTGACGGGATAGCCCGGCGGAATGCCGTCTGCCTTACAAGCCCCGGAACACACATGAAACCTGAATCATCATCGTACCGAAAAGCGGGCGGGGCCCTTCTCGCTGTCGGAGTCGTAGAAATCGGAATCCTTTTCCTGGGACCTTACGCCGTAACGGAAGTGAGCCTTCGGCTCTTCCCTCCCGCCATGCTCGCCCTGGCGGTCGGTTTCCTCGGAACATGGCTCATTTTCGGTAATGGAAAACCGGCAGACCGTCGCGGGCGAGCCGTTCGCCTTTACGCTGAGTCGCTGCTCTCCGTCGGGCTCCTGTTTTTCTTGTTCCGGTACATATTCGCTGCAAATGCAAACATGGATTATGTCCAGAGATTCATTGCAAGCGGCGGAGAGCTGAATCTGGCGATCGATACAAGCACGGAGCGGACCATCGTCGCACTCCGATTCGGGCCGTCGCTGCTTTCTGTTTTTTTGTTGTATCTATTCTTCGCGGCGAGGCAGCACCGTTATGAACTGTTGCTCACACTGCTTTCCGTGGGGCTCTCGACTCTTTCACTTCCATCAGCGATCAGCACCTCCGGCATTGGAGTCCTGGGTTGGATCGGGATTGTTCCGTTACTTTTTGTACTCTGGCGCGGTAATCTCAAGACGATTCTATTTTACGGAGTTACCTATGGGGTTTTGACAACGGTCAGCGTCAACTACTGGCTCGGAACGTTCAGCCTTGTTTCTCTTGGTGCAGTTACCGTCATTTATCTGGTCTACTACACGGTTTTTATGCTGGTCTTCGGCACGGTGATCCTCCTGTTTCGGGATAGTTCACCGGCGCTAAGGGTCTTTCTAACCGCAAGTAGTAGGAAGAGTTATCCGCGAGCGCAACCGGAAAACGGGCGGTAGGCGCAAGACTCGACGAAATCACGACGAGAATCGCGGTTCGCCGTGCGCCGGCGGCGCACTTGCCGCCCACTCGAGTACGCAAACGTCCAAACGGACAGATCAGGGCTGTTACGGAAACGATTGGGGCGTAAGACGGACACACGGATGCCACGGCGCGAGGCCGAGAGAGCAGTCAGTTAAGGCGATCGGGATCGAATCCCGGTGGGGACCGCCCGATCTTGATCAGATGTCGGAGGATACGCTTCAGTTCGTCGGGATCCTCGATGACGGCGATCACCTTCATGTCCGCACCGCACTTTGGGCAGACCATCGGATCGACCTCATAGACCTTCGCGAGTAGTCGGGCCCAGGCGCGTTTGCTCGCATTGATATCGACCTCTTCATCCCCATCCGACAATGGCTCGTAGCCAGGATCATCTGCGACATCACCGCATTGATGGTCGGTCTTCCATCCGTCCGGTGCTCGTTCCACAACCCATGGCATCTGTGCCCACCGTCCCTTTGTGCGGGAGGCATAGAGCCCGTAACGCCGAATCAGTTGTAGACGTTTCGGCGGGATGTGCTGCGTTAACTCGGCCAAAAAGTCTAAGGCATCGAACAGATGGAAGTTCTGCTTGAAATACTCCGAGTACTTGGTGTGAAATAGGACCTTCCCTTTGAACGGCTCGTAGCGGATCTTCTTCAGCGAGATCGGCGGCCGTGCTATGTACTCCGCCAGGCTTTCCTGGGAGGACTCGTCGAGTATGCGTACGCTGTTGTCGATACTGAAACCGGAGTGTCTCCAGGATAGAAGGTTTCGAGCGAAGTCATCGTTCAGGAGCTCCCGTTGCACCACCAGCTTGATCACCCGACGCCGGAATACCTCGACCATCGACTGGAGCCCAGAGAACGGGATGTAGAAGAACGTACCTTCATCATCAAACCCGCCCTCCAAAACGATGGCGTGGAAATGAGGGTTCCAGCGGAGCATGTCTCCAAACGTCTGGTGCGCGATGACCATGCCGGTGAGCAGCGGTCTGCCCGCGGCCTCTTGGTAAAAATCACGGAGGATGTCGTAGATTAGGCGAGACACCTCGGCGAACAAGCGTCGATCGTGGCGAAAGAACGGCCGGAGTGCTTTGGGCATCGTGAAAACGAACTGCCGATGCGGCAGCTTGAGCAGGACCTCGTCTGTCAGGTGTTCAGCGAACAGGATGGTTCGTTTGCGACTGCAGGACGGACAAAGATAAAACCCCTTGCAGGAGAACGGTCGGAAGTAATCGTGTCCGCATTCGGGATTCGTGCAGCGTATCCGCGCGACGCCCTGGAGATAGTCGCCACAGGTGCAAAACCGCTCCCCGATCTGCTGGATGCGCTCAAGGCGATACCGGCCGTAAGTGGCGGCGTACTTCTCATCGTACTGGGCGCAGAAGTCGCCGAAGTGCCGCTCGAATATAGTATGGAGCTCGTTGCGGCCGCGGGGAACGTATTGATTCCTTACCGCGGTCGCGACAGAGATTGCCGTGCTCACATAAACACATACGGGCGTAGCGAGCTTCCTGCTTCAGATAGGGGGCGTGGTCACCGTGCGCAACATAACATCGCGCATTCACCAGACGCCTTCTCGTCGCTTCGCTCCTGCGAGGGCGCAGGTGATGCGGTCGTTATGTGACTCCGGAACGCGAAGCCAAATTGCAATACGCGATTGACGCAGAAACCGAAGGTACGCTCTCGCGTCATAATGACGCTTTACGTCAATGATGTATTGCGTTATTATTAGCCTAGGTGATCGAGTCATTTAAGGACAAAGAGACGTCGAGAATCTGGCGGCAAGAGTTTTCAAAAAAAAATCCCCGAACCGATTCAGAAAACCGCCTATCGCAAACTCGTCATGATTCATCGGTCCCGAGATCTGAATGATCTCCGAATACCACCAGGGAATCGACTGGAATCATTATCGGGGGGTCGATCAGGTCAGCATAGCGTGCGGATTAATGATCAATGGCGGATCTGTTTTCGTTGGGAAAACGGATCGGCTCACGACGTCGAAATCGTGGATTACCACTAGGAGGATGTGATGGACGAAATTCCCAATGTTACTCCCGGAGAAATATTGAAAGAAGAATTCCTCGAGCCGATGGGAATCAGTGCGTACCGACTTGCCCAGGACACCCGGATGCCGGCGACTCGAATATCGCAGATCCTAAAAGGTAATCGGCGTATTACTGCGGACACCGCGCTTCGATTATCGGCGTATTTTGGAAACTCGGCGGAGTTCTGGATGGGTATCCAGGATGAGTATGATCTTCGCGATGAAAAGGAACGGCTGAAAGAAGACTTGAGAAAGATCCCGCGAGTACTCGCCAAGACGAATTAGCGCTCTTGCTTCGATTCTTTTGTACGAAATATGGTGGACCCCGAAAACTGGACAACGCATGAAGATTGCGTTGGAATGGGAATCGGAGGTTTTGCACCATGGGACGACGACGAACAACATGGAACAAGGCGACCAAGTTCAAGGTTGCGATGGAGGCCTACAAGGCTGACCGCAGCGTGACGGAGATCGCCGAGGAATATGGCGTTCATCCGACGCAGGTCCATCGCTGGAAGAAAGAGCTGATGGATCATGGGCCGGACATCTTTGCCGGCAAGCATGATGACGAGCAACAGGCCACTGAGGCCGAACGAGATGAGCTATACCGGAAGGTCGGTCACCAGCAAGTACAGATCGATTTCCTGAAAAAAAAACTGGGAGTCGATCAGCTGCCGAACTTCGGGAAATGATCGAGCCGGATCACGAAAGACTGTCAGTCCGTGAGCAGTGCATGCTGTTGGGCCTGAACCGATCAACGCTGTACTACCAACCGCAGAAGGTCGATCGGGACACCGATCAGCTTATGAAACGGATCGATGAGCTCCACACCGCGCATATCACGTGGGGCAGCCGAATGATCCGTGACGCCCTGCGTCTGGAGGGTTGGACGGTCAACCGGAAGCGCGTACAGCGTCTGATGCGGCTCATGATGCTGCGTGTGGTGTTTCCGCACACCTATCACCGTCGCCTGCCGCCGGAACACGAGGTATACCCGTACCTCTTGAGAGGGTTGTCGATTGAGCGTCCCAACCAGGTGTGGTCGATCGATACGACCTATATTCGGCTGGAAGACGGGTTCGTGTACCTGACGGCGATCATTGACTGGTTCTCCCGGAAGGTGTTGAGCTGGGACGTAAGCCTGACTCTCGACAAATCGTCCGCGATTGAAGTGCTCGAGCAGGCTCTCAGACGGTATGGGCCGCCGGAGATCTTCAACTCCGATCAGGGAGTACAGTTCACCTCTCCGGCGTTTCTGCAGCCCCTTAAAGATGCGGGCGTGAAGATCAGTATGGATGGCAAGGGCCGCGCTCTCGACAATGTAATCATCGAGCGGTTCTGGCGGACGATCAAGTACGACGAGGTGTACCTCAACGACTACCAATCACCGGCAGAAGCCCGGCAACGAATCGATGAGTACATCACGATGTACAACGGACGGCGCCCTCACTCATCCGTGGATGGGAAGACGCCGAATATGGCATACAACCGGCGCGGCGCTCAGGCTGCAGCCTGAGCGGGGCAATGGAGTAGCTTAAGACCCTCGTTGAGTGGTCTTGACGAAGGGGTCCACCTCAAAAACCTGAGTCACATAACACCACGTTCGAGTTGATTTGGCTATCGTCACGGTTCTTGCTTCTGCAACAACCGCGCCGATTAACGCCAAACAACTCAACTCATCGTTATGTGGACACAGGTACTGATCATGGAGATGGTTTACAGAAAGCTAAGGACATTGTTGACAGGTGAATGCCTTGGTAACTTCGGCTATTCGCAGGACGTTAGATGCAATTACCCCGCCCTTTTTTGGGAGAAGGGATTATATATAGGCAAACTGGCATCCGTGCCAGTTTGGAAATGTATAAACACACATCGCATCGCATAAAAAGGTGAGATCATAGAATTAAAATTTATTACTATGCATAACAAGGAAGCATGATAATGGAATGGTCTGAAAGAATGAATATGGCAATCAATTATATTGAAGATAATATTAAATATGAACTACTGATTTCAGAAGTAAGGGCGACGGCGAGGTTGAGCTGTCGTTCCGCCGCCTCCCCGTTGAGCGCGGCGATGGCGGTCATGGTCGAGGTGCCGTTGACCAGGGCGATCGCCTCCTTCGGGCCAAAGACGACCGGCTCCAGCCCGACACGGCGAAGCCCCTCCCCGGCGGGAAGTGCCACACCCTCGACCAGAACCTCTCCCTCCCCCTGCAGCGTCGCTGCCATATGCGCGAGAGGCGTGAGATCCCCGCTGGCACCGACGGTCCCCATCGACGGAACAACCGGCGTAACGTCCCGTTCGACCATGGCGGCGAGAAGCTCCAGGGTTTCCATCCGAATGCCCGAGTGACCCCGGGAGAGACTCGCCAGGCGCGCCACCATCATCGCCCGCACCGCCTCGCGCGGCAGGGGTGGCCCGACCCCGGACCGCAAATGAGCCAGCAGGTAGGTTTGCAGCTCCTCAGACCGGGACGGGTCGATCCACGTCCCCGCCAGCGGCCCGAAGCCGGTGGTAATGCCGTAGACGACGCGGCGATCGGCGACGAGCCGTTCGAGAAACGCCGCCGCGGAGGCGACGCGCTCCCGCGACGCCGCGCTGAAATGGATCGCCTCCGGCACCGCCGCGATTCGCGCGAGCGCCGGGAGGGTAAGGGGAGAGTCCGGGCCGATCAGCATCGCGGGTTGCTATCGTGTCACACGCCGGCGGCGGTCACCCGAGCCAGGCGGTCCTTCCACTGCTGGAACGCCTCGGCGTACTCCCCGGCGACGCTCCGGTCGGGCTCGATCCGCTCCCGGAGGTCGAGGCCGCTGAACGCTTCCTCGAGACTTGAGAAGAGCCCTGCACCGTAGGCACCACCCCGCGCGGCACCCTCGCTCCCGTCGGTGTTGAAGAGCTCGACTGTCGCCCCGGTGACGGTCGCGAACGCACGCCGGAAGAGGGGGCTGAGAAACATGTTGGCGTGGCCGGCGCGGACGGTATCAACGGTGAGGCCGATTCCACGCATGATCTCCAGGCCGAACCCGAGGGCAAAGACGATGCCCTCCTGGGCGGCGCGGAGCAGGTGACTCCGACCGTGGATGTTGAAGTTGAGGCCGTGCATACTCGCGCCGTAGTTGACGTTTTCGAGGATGCGCTCCGCGCCGTTCCCGAAGGGGAGCATCACCAGCCCGGCGCTCCCGATCGGCGCCTCCGCCGCGAGCGCGTTGAGCGCCTCGTACGAGGCGGGCGCCCCGCCGGGCGCGCTTCCGGCCCCAGCGGCCCCGCCGGCTACCGGATCGAGGCTCACCTCCCGGACCCAGCGGTTGAGGATGCCCGTGCCGTTGAGCACCTGGAGCACCCCGTACCGGGACTGGTCGGCACGGTGGTTGACGTGGAGGAAGGTGTTGACCCGGCTCTTCTCGTCCCACGCCGGGCGGTCCACGACGCCGTAGATGACGCCGGAGGTGCCCGCCGTCGCTGCGACCTCACCGGGGTTGAGGACGTTGAGACTGAGGGCGTTGTTGGGTTGGTCCCCGGCGCGGTACGCGACGGGGGTCCCCGCGGGCAGGCCGAGCTCCGCCGCGACGGCGGAGGTCACCCGGCCGTGGTCGCCAAACCCCTCCATCACCGGGGGTATGAGCTCACGGTCAAACCCGAAATGGTCCATCAAGAAACCGGCAGGTTCGTCCTGCTGAAAATCCCAGAAGATGCCCTCCGAGAGCCCCCCCGCGGTCGTCACAACGTCGCCGGTGAGGCAGTACCCGATGTAGTCTCCGGGGAGCATGATCTTCCAGATGCGGCCGTAGACGTCCGGCTCGTTGGCCTTGACCCACGCCAGTTTGGCGGCGGTAAAGTTGCCCGGGGAGTTGAGAAGCCGCGGCAGCACCTTCGCAGCACCGCCGAGGGTGTTGAACGCCTCTTCACCGTACGAGACGGCGCGGCTGTCGCACCAGATGATCGAGGGGCGCAGGGGCTCGCCGTCGCGATCGATGGCAACGAGCCCGTGCATCTGGTAGGAGATGCCGATCGAGGCGACGCCACTCAGGTCCGCCGCCTGCCCCAGCTTCCGCGTCGCCTCGACGACGTAGCGCCACCACATCGCCGGGTCCTGCTCCGCCCAGTCAGGCCGGGGTGCACTGATCGGCATTTCCGTCTCGGGAGCCCCCGCCGACGCGACCCGTTTTCCCGAATCGAGATCGACGAGGCTCGCCTTGATCGACGAGCTCCCCACATCGTAGCCAAGGGCGTAGCGTGCCATAGGGTTCCTCCGGTCAGGCGTTCTTGATCAGCGCCGCGAGGGCGTCGGCGGTAAAGCCGAGGTGCTGTGCGACGGCATCGCCGGGGCCACTCTCGCCGAAGCGATCGATCGAGAGGATCCGCTCCCGGGGAGCGATACCTTCCCAGCCCTGGCGGATACCCGCCTCGGCGACGACGGCGGGAACTCCCGCCGGCAGGATCTTCTCCCGCCACGCCGCGTCCTGCGCCTCAAAGAGCTCCCGGCTCGGCATCGAGACGATCCGCGCCTTCCGGCCGCTCCTGGCGACCGCTTCCTGGGCGAGGGAGACTTCACTCCCCGTCGCAACGACGACAACCTCCGGGGAGGCAACGTCACTGACGACGTAGGCGCCGCGGCGCATCGATTCTTTCCAGTCGGCGTCGGCCTTCTCGAGGACCGGGAGTCCCTGCCGTGTGAGGGCGAGTACCGTGGGGCCGTCGTGCTCGAGGGCCATGAGCCACGCCTCGTTGGTTTCCTCCGCGTCGGCGGGACGCAGCACCCGCGCTCCGGGGATCGCCCGCAGGACGGCGACGTGTTCAATCGGCTGGTGGGTCGGTCCGTCTTCACCGACGAAGATCGAGTCATGGGTCATCACGTAGATCAGCGGAATCTGCATCAGCGCCGAGAGGCGCAGCGCCGGGCGCAGGTAGTCGGTAAAAACGAGAAAGGTCGCCACGAAGGGCCGGAGACCGCCGTGGAGGGCCATGCCGTTGCCGATCGCCGCCATGCCGAGCTCGCGCACGCCGAAATGGAGGGTGCGACCGCTCGGGTCGGCCTTCGTGAAGTCGCCGTATTCGGGCATCGCCGTGTTGTTGGAGGGAGCGAGGTCCGCGGAGCCGCCGACGAGGTTGGGAAGCATCCGGGCCGCCGCCTGCAGCGCCGAACCGCTCGCCTTGCGCGTCGGGACCTTGTCACCCACTTTGTAGGTGGGCATCCCGATGTCCTTGAGAACCGCCTTGTAACCGCCCTCGACCGCCTCTTTCCACTGGGCGAGGAGCCCCGGATTGGCGGCGCCCCAGGCGTCGAAAGTCTTCTTCCACGCCGCGTGCTTCCCGGCAAGCTCCGCGCGGTACGCCGCAAAGAACTCCGTCGCGGCGGGAGCGATGTAAAACATCTCTGCGGGATCGACGCCGAGCTGCTTCTTGGTGAGGGCGACCTCGTCGTCCCCGAGGGCCGCTCCGTGAACGTCGTGAGTTCCCTTCTTGTTGGGCGATCCCTGGCCGATCACCGATTTGAGCATGATGATCGCCGGTCGCGACGCGTCCTTCTTCGCTTCCGCCACCATCTTGCGGATACCGTCGGGGTCGTAGGCGTCGCCCTCGAGTACCTGCCAGCCGTAGGCGCGATAGCGCGCCGCCACGTCTTCGGTAAAGGCGAGCTCGGTGGAACCTTCGATGGAGATGCTGTTGTTGTCGTAGAAGACGATCAGCTTGCCCAGGCCGAGGTGGCCCGCGAGGGAGCTCGCCTCGGAGGTGATGCCCTCCATGAGACAGCCGTCGCCGGAGATGGCGTAGGTATAGTGGTCAACGATCGTGTGGTCGGCGGTGTTGAACCGCGCGGCGAGCATCCGTTCGGCGATTGCCATACCGACGGCGTTGGCGAGTCCCTGTCCGAGGGGTCCGGTGGTCGTCTCGATACCGTCGGTCATCCCGTACTCGGGGTGCCCCGGGGTGATGCTCCCGACCTGACGAAAGCGCTTGAGCTCGTCCAGCGGGAGATTGTAGCCGGAGAGGTGGAGCAGGCTGTAGAGAAACATCGAACCGTGGCCGGCGGAGAGCACGAAACGGTCGCGGTCGGGCCATTTCGGGTCGGCGGGGTCGTGCTTGAGAACCTCCCCGTAGAGGAGTGCGCCGAGCTCGGCCATGCCCATCGGCATGCCGGGGTGTCCGGAGTTTGCCGCCTGTACGGCGTCGATTGTCAGGGTACGTACCGAGAGTGCTACGGCTTCAACGGCCTTGTTATCCATGCGAATTGTTCCTCCCATCGCTGATTGTGGCGGCATTGTACCACAGCAGGGGGAACGTTTGCACGCCCGAAGTGGCGCGCGCTACTCCGCTTCAGCCGGCGATTCGTCCGAGCTTTCGGGCGCGTTGGAGGCCGCATCGGCCGACTCGGCGGGCAGATCGTCCGCGCCGTTATCCGCCGATCGACCGCCGTCGGACGGCTCGTCGGAATCTCTTTCGCCCCGCCGGGCAAACCGGTCGGAGATCTCCCGCGCCGGCAGGAAGCTCAAGGTCACGCCGAGCATCAGGTTGAACTCCTTGTCCCGCAGGAAGTAGTTGGTACCGGCGAGGAGACTCACGTTTGTCTGGGGTAGATTGACGATACCGATGGCGCCGAGGGTGCCCGCGGGGGAGAAGGTCGCACCGACCTGAAAGAGGGACTCCTCCTCGATCGAGGCGATTGTCTCCTCGAGGGAGGCGACTTCCGCGGCGAGCTCCGACGCGGTCTGGGAGCCGCCGCCCTGGTGCATCATAAACTCCGCTTCGGCGAGACGAAGAGCGCCGGCGAGCGCGTCGCGCTGCGCCTCGAGGAGATCAATCCGCTCGTTTGCCGCCGCGAGTTCGGCGCCGAGGCGATCTTCCACCTCGGAGACCGCCGCGTCGATCTCGGCCTGGCTGTAGAGGTTGGCGTTCTTCGCCATTTCCTCTCGCAGGAGCAGCCGCAGTTCCTCGTAGCGATCGACGAGGTCCCGGACCATCTCCTCAAACTCTTCCGGGATCTCCCCCGTCTCGACCGCATCCGATGACGGCGCCTGAGCGATCAGCGCCGCCGGCACGAGTACGATCAGAAAGAGGAGGGTCAACGTGCGCACAGCTATCTCCTTGACTTCCTATATCGGCCGCCGGCTCCCCGGCTTGAGCCGCCCGGCCGGGCAATGGCCGTCAACTACCCGGCTTGAGTCGCCTCGGTGTGCACGTGCCTCCGACGGCGACCCGGCTTGAGTCGCCCCGGCGCGCGATGGCCGGCCGCGGCGACTCTCTTCACCAGATAATATCGCGCAATTGGACCAATCGCGTGATTCGGTGGGTCGGTGTGCGGTCGGGTGAAGGAGTGACCCGCTTCTCTCCGAGCATCTCGCTGCGATCAAACCAGACCGTGTCCATTCCCGCAGCGATGCCGCCGGCGATGTCGGAGGAGAGAGAGTCACCCACGACAACGCACTCCCGCGGATCGGGGTTGCCGAGAGCGGTCAGAACGTGGTCGAAATACGCCGCCTGGGGCTTCGCGGCACCGATCTCCTCGGAGATGAAGGTGTGGTCGATGTACTCTGCGAGCCCGCTTGCGGCGAGGCGCGGCCGCTGCACGTCGGCAAAGCCGTTGGTGATGATCGATACCGGCGCGATCGAGGGGACCACTGCTTTCGCCGTCGGGACGAGCTCGGCGCACCCCGTCAGGCGCATGATGAACTGCATATTGAGGAATTCCGGCTCCAGCGGCCGGGAGATCGCCGTGAAATCGAGGTGCTCGATGAGCCGCCGAAACCGCTCGATCTTGAGCTCCTCCGGGCCGATCGATCCCTCTTCGAGGTCGCGCCAGAGGGAGGCGTTGATCCGGCGATACGCGGCGGTCAGGTCCTCACCGCTGCGGGTGCGCGGCATAAACCCGAACTCCCGGGCCATCGTCTCGAGAATGCGGCGTTCGCAGACGGCAAAGTCGAGAATCGTGTTGTCCGCGTCGAGCAGAACGTGTCGGTACTTCCGTTGTGGCATGGTCGGGTCCTTTCTCAGTTGCGATATCCGGTGACCGGCGCGGGGATCAGGCCACCCCGGCGCACAAACCCGGTGCAGGAGGCGCCGTTGACGCGCATGATCGGTGCCCGCCCGAGGAGGCCGCCAAACTCGACCCACTCGCCGGGCCCTTTGCCCGGAACGGGAATGATGCGGACCGCCGTCGTCTTGTGGTTCATCACGCCGATCGCCATCTCGTCGGCGATGATCCCCGAGAGGGTATCCACCGAGGTGTCCCCGGGCACGGCGATCATGTCGAGTCCGACCGAGCAGATCGCCGTCATCGCCTCGAGCTTCTCGAGGGTGAGAACGCCACACTCCGCCGCGCGCGCCATCGCCTCGTCCTCGCTCACCGGAAGGAAGCTGCCGCTCAGGCCGCCGACGCGGGAGCTCGCCATCAGGCCGCCCTTCTTGACGGCGTTGTTGAGGAGCGCCAACGCCGCAGTCGAGCCGGGAGCGCCGGCCATCTCGAGGCCCATCTCCTCGAGGATGCGGGCGACGCTGTCACCGACGGCGGGGGTCGGAGCGAGGGAGAGGTCGACGATTCCCCGCTCCACCCCGAGGCGCTCGGCGGCGAGGTCGAGGACGAGCTGACCGAGACGGGTGATTTTGAAGGAGGTCTTCTTGATCACCTCGGCGAGAACGTCGAGGGGCGCGTCGGGGTACTGGCGAATGGCGCTCTGCACGACTCCAGGGCCGCTGACGCCGACGTGTACCACCGTGTCAGGGTTGCCGGGTCCGTGGAAGGCGCCCGCCATGAAGGGATTGTCCTCCGGCGCGTTGGCAAAAATGACGAGACGGCTCGCCCCGAATCCACCGCGGTCGCGGGTGCGGTCGGCCGACTCCTTGATCGCCGCCGCAGCAAGCTGGACCGCGTCCATATTGATCCCGCCCCGAGAGGTGGCTACGTTGAGGGAGGCGCACACCTTCTCGGTGGCGGCGAGCGCCGCCGGGATGGCGCGGATCACCCGCTCCTCGGCGGGGGTGATCCCCCGGTGCACAAGGGCGGAAAAGCCGCCGAGAAAATCGACGCCAACCTCCTGGGCTGCGCGCTCCAGCGTCTCGGCGAAATAGAGAGGTCCATCCCCGGTCCCGGCGGATCCCGCGCCCCGGGCGCCTGACGCGCGTCCGCCGGCGGCCATACTCGCCCCGACGATCATCGCGATCGGCGTGACGGCGATCCGCTTGTTGATGATCGGTACCCCGAGCTCAGCCTCGATCTGGTCTCCCACTGTGGTGAGCCGGGAGGCGACGCGGGTGATCTTCTCGTAGATCCGTCCGGCGGCGCGGCGCGGATCACTGTCGATGCAGTCGAGAAGATTGATTCCCATCGTGATCGTTCGCACGTCCAGGTTTTCCTGGGCAAACATGCGCAACGTCTCTTCGATCTCGGTCGGTGTCAGAAACATCGGCTCACTCCCCGCTCACACCCGGTGCATCGCAGTGTAGACGTCCTCGTGTTGCAGGGTTATCTGCACCTGGATGCGTTCGCCGAGCTCGGCGAGGTCCTGACGAAGTTCGTCCAGGGAAATCGACATCCCCGCGAGGTCGACCAGCGTGATCATCGTGAAGAACCCCTGCATGATCGTCTGGCTGATATCGAGAATGTTGACGGACCGTTCGGCGAACGCGGTACTCACCGCCGCGATGATCCCCGGTTTGTCGTATCCTACGACGGTGCACACAGCGCGCATCTACACCTCCTGGCGCCGAGTGTAGCCGGATACGGCGCCGCGTGTCAGGACGCGTCCCCCCGCAGCCGATACTGACACCATGAAGAGACGCAGTTCGCGCCGGATGCCCCCCGGTGCCCGGAGCACTCTGGCGGGAGCGATCGTGATCGGTGCGATGATCCTCCTCGCCGGTTGTGCCGGCGACCCGGAGCCCCTCCCCTTTGGGATACCCGCGCCCCCGGTCGCGCCCCCGATTGCCCTTCCCGCACCTCCACCGGAGCCGATCCCGCCGGAGCTGCCGGCGGAACCCCTGCCGCAACCGGAGGAGCCGGCGCCCCTCGGTCACGCGCCCCTGGTGGAGACGCGGTGGGAGCTCGTCCGCCTCTACGGAGATATGCGCCGACTCGTTCCCCCGACCCGGGACGTCTGGATCGAACTCCGCCCGAGCGCGACCCACGACCCCGGCAACACGAGCGGGAGCGGTCCGATCCACGTCCGTGGTCCGCAGAACACCATCGAGGGCTCCTACACCTTTCGCATCGACACCGCCTCGCCCCGGGAGAGCCTCACTTTCGAGGAAGGAACCCTGACGGGTGACTCAATCGTCCGAAACCGTCGCGCCGGCAGCTACAACGAGTTTGAGGACATGCTCCTGGACAACCTCGGCCTTCTCAAGGGCTACTACATCTCCGGCGAGACGCCGGAAGAGAGCGTCCTCACGATCTGGGGAGGGTATCGCAGTGAGGAGGTGGTCCTGATGGAGCTCCGGACGGTCTTCCCCTGAGGACGGACTTCCCGCGCGAGGACTTCCGTGACGGGGACCCGTCGGTCCGGGCGGTCTTCCCGTAAGGGCGTCGGCCCGGTACGATGCCCTCCATGAACAAGACGATCGCAGTACTCGCCGGTGACGGCATCGGTCCCGAGGTGATGGAACAGGCTGAGCTCGTGCTCGCCGCGGTTGAGAAACGGTTTGGCGTTCATTTCGAACTCACCCCGGCGGACGTCGGCGGAATCGCCATCGACCGGCACGGTACGGCCCTGCCGGACGCAACCGTCGAGACGTGTCGCGCCGCCGACGCGGTGCTGTTCGGTTCCGTCGGCGGGCCCAAGTGGGAAAACCTGCCGCCGGAGAAGCAGCCCGAGCGGGGCGCCCTTCTGCCGCTGCGCAAGATCTTCGGCCTCTTCGCCAACCTCCGCCCGGCGATCGTCTTTCCCCAGCTCGCGCACGCCTCACCCCTCAAGGCGGAGGTTCTCGGCGGTTCCCTCGATATCCTCGTCGTCCGGGAGCTCACCGGCGGGATTTACTTCGGTTCGCCGAAGGGACGGGAAGAGGGCGACGACCCACGCGCCTTCGACACCCTCGTCTACCACCGCAGTGAGATCGAGCGCATCGCCCGGGTCGCCTTCGAGGCGGCGCGGACACGGGCGCCCGAGGGCGGCCGGGGACGCCTCTGCTCCATCGACAAGGCCAACGTTCTCACCTCGATGGTCTTCTGGCGGGAAGTGGTCAGCTCCGTCGCCGCGGACTACCCCGACGTCGACCTGAGCCACATGTACGTGGACAACGCGGCGATGCAGCTCGTGAAGAATCCCCGACAGTTTGACGTGATTCTCGCGGGCAACATGTTCGGCGATATCCTTTCCGACGAGGCGGCGATGCTTACCGGCAGCCTGGGCATGCTCCCGAGCGCCAGCCTCGCGTCCGACAGCTTCGGTCTCTACGAACCCTCCGGCGGGAGCGCCCCGGACATCGCCGGCCAGGGAATCGCCAACCCGATCGCCCAGATCCTCTCGGCGGCGATGCTCCTCAAGTACAGCTTCGGCCTCAACGAGGCGTATGACGCGATCTTCGCCGCCATCGCCGCGGTCCTCGACGCGGGCTACCGCACCGGTGATATCGCGGGGCCGGGGGACAACGTGATCGGCACCGCCGAGATGGGCCGCCGCATTGCCGAAGCGGTTGCCGCGGGAAGCGGTCCGGCGTGATCGGATGGGTACGTCGAACCCGAGGGGTGGCGATCCGCGCCACGCCGGGATGACCGGGGCGACGCCTGCCATCGACGGGGAATCACCGGCTCCCTCCGTGTGGGACGCATTCGGTCAGGTAGAGATCCGGGTGGGCACCGTCCGGGAAGCGATCCCCTTCCCGGAAGCGCGGGTTCCGGCGATCAAACTGCGCATCGACTTCGGCGGCGGTGACGTCCGCTGGTCGAGCGCGCAGCTCACCGATCGCTACACCCCCGACGAGCTCGCGGGCCGTCAGGTCCTGGCGGTCACCAATTTGCCGCCCAAGCGCGTCGCCGGCTTCAAGTCGGAGTGTCTGACCCTCGGGGTTCCCGATGAGACGGGTGCCGTCGTTCTCATCGCGCCGGATGCGCCGGTGCCCGAGGGTGGCCGGCTGTACTGACCGCGGGTACCCGATCAATCCACACGCCCCGCGACGTGGCGACGACCGTCTCGCCATGATCGGCCACCAGTCCATAAACCCACGCGCCCGGCGGCGTAGCGACGACCGTCTCGCCATGATCGGCCACCAGTCCATCAATCCGCGCGCCCGGCGACGTGGCACAATGGGCACCCCTCGTCACGCCAGCGCCATGGACAGGGAGTAGGACGCCGCGCCGATATTGGCGGCGTCCTTTCCGAGGGACGAACAGACCACCCGGGTCTGAAAGGGTGCCCGAACGAGAGAAACGTCGGTAATCTGCGCCGTCAGGGATCGAAAGAAGTGGCTGTCGGGTCTTGCGTAGACCCCCTGGATGACGATCGTCTCGGGATCGTAGGCGAGAATCATGTTGTGGATTCCCACGGCAAACCAGTGGGCGACGCCTTCGATGAGCTCTACCGCGTCGGGATCACCCTCGTCGGCGCGATCGAGTACCGTCGCAACCGTCAGTTCCTCACCGGGAGAATCCTTCGGGGAACGCCGTGTGAGGCGGGCGCGCATCTCGGCGACGAGCCGGTCCGGAGAAACCTGCATCTCCCAGCAGCCGTATCCGCCGCAGGCACACTGTACCGGATCGCCGGGGTTGATCGTCATGTGTCCGATCGAGCCGGCCAGACTGTTGGGGCCCCGCCGGATCTGCCCGTCCAGGAGCAGTCCCGAAATGAGGCCGTCGTCACAGTAGATCACCGCTCCGTCCCGCACGCCCCGGAGGTGGCCCATCGTTTGCTCGGCGATCGTGCGAAACCGGATCGAATTGTCGACGAAGACGGGTGCGATGTACTCGAGACGCTCCGCCAGGAGGTCCCGCAGGGCGAGGTGCTCGCCGATGCCGGGATGGTGCGGGGAGAAGACCACTTCGCCAAGCCCGAGGTCGGTGACACCGGGCGTGCCGATCCCGATGCCGAGGCAGCGCCCCCCGGTGACATCGGAACTGACCAACAGCCCCCGAACCATCTGGTCCAGCAGATCGACGAGCTCGCTGGCCCGAATCTCCGCCGGCACGGGTTGGGCGACGGAGGTCATGACACGAAGCTGGAGATCGACGAGGCTGCCGAAGAAGTGGTTGCCCGAGTAGTGGATTCCGATGAGGTGCCCTCCCTCGGCGTTGAGGGAGAAGAGTCGCGGAGGCTTGCCGCCCTCGAGGGTCGACTCTCCCGTCTCCCGATCGCTGACGACCCCTGCCCCGGTGAGGAGCGCGAGAATCTTGGCCACCGTCGGTCGGCTGAGCCGCGTCTCCGTCGACAACTCCCGCACGGTGAGAGCCGGTTGTTGGCGCAGGAGATCGAGTATCTTTCTGGTGTTGGCCACTCGGACCTCGTGCTGATTCGTTTTCACGCGTCTCCCCGCCATCTACTGTACGAGGCGCAATCTCTGCTGTCAACGGTTTCGATACACGTATAGCAACCGGTAAAGAAACAGGTTGACATAACCGGATTCTCGTTCGACACTGAAGACGACCGAATTTATCGGCCACGATCTACAAGGAGGATACGGTAATGCGTATACGTTGCTTTTTTGCCACCCTGGTTGCCCTGACCCTGATAACGGGTCTCGCGATGGCCGGCGGCCAACCGGAAGGAGATGCCCCGGAGGGGACCAATCCGGAGATCTCGATTCTGATCAACACGTCCCCGTGGTTGCCCGGCTTCGAGGCGATCGTCGAGAAGTACATCGAGGAGACGGGCAATCCGGTGCGTCTCGACGTCAACCCCTTTCCGGCGATGCTTCCGAAGTCGCGCAACGCCGTTACCGCGGGTGAGAGCGAGTTTGACCTGATCAACCTCAACGAGCAGTGGATGCTCGAGTTTTACGCCAACGACTGGCTGACGCCGATCACCGAGATCAGACCATCCTTCACCCTGGACGAGAACGTCATCGACTATGGTAACGCCGCGTTCTGGGACCCCGAGACGGGCGTGGCCTCTCCGGACGGCACGATGTACGCCGTTCCGGTCAATGGAAACATCCAGCTCTTCTTCTACCGCGCCGATCTCCTCGAAGAGGCGGGACTCGATCCGCCCACCACCTGGGACGAGGTCCGTGCGATCGCCGAAGCGGTGAGCAGTGATGACGTTCTCGGATTTGCCTGGCGCACCAACCCGCCGGAGTGGGAAACCAACGCCGTCTTCGAGAGCTTCGGTGGTGGCTACGTGATCTACAACGCCGACAGCGGCGTCTGGGAAGTACTGATCGGAAGCTCCGAGTCGATCGAAGCCCTCGAGTACCTGCTCGACATGACCGCCGAGTACGGACCGGCGAACTTCGCCGACATCGGTCAGGCCCAGCTCATGGGACTCTTGCAGAGCGGACGTCTCGCCCAGGCGATCGTCGTTGGCGCGGCAGCCCCCGCCTTTGACAATGAGGAAGAGTCGATCGTCGCCGGCCAGATCCGCGCCGTGCCCGTCCCGGGCCGGACGGCGGACTCCCGCACCACGATGACCGGCATCTGGACGATGGGAGTGCCCCACAATATTCCGGACGACCGCAAACAGGCCGCCGTGGACTTTCTTGACTATCTCCTCACGGCGGAAAACCAGATCGCGTACACCCAGGCGGGAGCGATCCCGGTGCGACAGGACACCTACGACACCCTCTCGAGTGACCCCGAAATCGGATGGTGGATGGAAGGGTTTGCCGCATCCACCCCGTACATCTCGCCCCAGCTGCGGATCCCCGAGAGTGCCCAGATCAACGACATCATCAAGCGGCAGATCGGCTACGCCGTGATCGGCCAGGAGTCACCGGCAGAAGCGATGCAGAACGCCGCCGAAGAGATCTTCGCCGTCCTCGACGGTGCCGGTTACAATGCGGTGATCGTCGAGTAGACTCTCCGCTCCGAGAACTGACCCATCCCGGCGCGGAAGAGAGCACAGGCCCTCTTCCGCGCCATTTCGACGAAATCTTCGACGAAACAAAGGACCGTCCATGCAGCAGATATCGATGCCGTTCAAGTATCGGGCCATGGTGCCGCTTTTTCTTTTCCTCATGGTCTTCTCGACCTACGCCATCATCCAGCTCGTCCAGATGGGTGTCTCCGAAGTCTCATTCTCGGGATCGCAGGTCACCCGGACCTTTGTCGGTCTCAAGCACGCGCGTACCGCGATCGCCGACCCGGTCGTCGGAATCGCCCTGCGCAACACCTTCATCTACGTTGCGGTGGTCGTCATCGTCGAGGGTATCCTGGGAACGGCACTGGCGCTGATGATCGGCAGCCTCCGCAAAACGACGGTCCTCGCGAAGACGCTCCTGCTCTTCCCGATCCTGATTCCGCCGATCGCCATCGGGTCGATGTGGCGGCTCATGTACGACTACAACTTCGGTCTCTTCAACATGATTCTGTCTCTCGTCGGCGTCCAGGGTCCGACGTGGAACGCGGACCCCAAC
Source organism: Alkalispirochaeta sp. (assembly GCA_965242725.1). Taxonomy (GTDB): domain Bacteria; phylum Spirochaetota; class Spirochaetia; order DSM-27196; family Alkalispirochaetaceae; genus Alkalispirochaeta. Next base: position 102,833 of record CBDESZ010000006.1, on the reverse strand, counting down.
CTCGCGCTGCTGACGATCATCATCGTCGACATCTGGCACTGGACGAGCTTCGTTTTTCTGATCGTCTACGCCGGTCTCGAATCTCTCCCTCACGAGCTCTTTGAGGTTGCCCAGGTCGATGGCGCTTCGTCGCGCCAGATCCGTCGTCACGTGATTCTGCCACTCCTTCGCCCTTCGATCGCCACGGCACTGATGTTGCGATTGATCTTCGCGTTCAAGGTATTCGATCAGGTGTACCTCCTCACCAACGGTGGCCCGGGAACGGCGACGGAGGTGCTCAACCTGTACATCTACAAGGTGTACTTCGTGCAGAACCGCATCGGCTACGGATCGTTTCTCACAATCCTCCTGTCGGTAATCGTCCTGTCGATCATCATCGTCTATCGCGTTGTTCTTGCGCGGCTCGACCGCGAGTAGGGCAGAGGAGGAAGCATGAACTCAACCCGACGTGCCCGATTCTTTACCGTTGCCATCGTTTCACTGTGGCTGATAATCCTCGTCGTCCCGGTGCTCTTCACGGGAGCGACGTCCCTCAAGTTTACCCGGGACATCATGAGCGGTTCTTTTGTCTTTGAGCCGACGCTGATCAACTATCAGCGCCTCTTCGACGGTGTTCGCAGCGACTTTCTGCGCCTGACCATCAACAGCGTCATCTCCTCCAGCGGAACGATGGTCCTGGTGCTGCTCATCGCCGGTCCCGCCGCGTACAGTCTCGCCCAGTTTCGCTGGCGTGCGGGGGCCAAGAGCGTCGTCACCCTGTGGCTGCTCCTCGTCCACCTCCTCCCGCCGATCATCTTCGCCGCGCCGCTGTATCTCTTTGCCCGATCCGTCGGGATCTACGACACCCCGGCGGCGGTAATCGTAGCGCACACCCTCTTCAATATTCCTCTCGGGCTGTGGATCCTCCAGGACGGGTTTGCCGCGGTACCCCCGGCACTGCGGGAGTCGGCGATGATCGACGGCGCGTCCGAGCTGCAGACCCTCTGGGCGGTGATCCTTCCGGTCGTCCAGGGCGCCATTTCGGCGGCGATGATTCTCGTCTTCCTCTTCTCCTGGAAAGAGTTTCTCCTCGCCCTCGTTCTCACGAGTACCCCCAACGGGATGACCGTTCCGATCGGCATCGCCGGATTTGTCCAGGAGTGGCGGACGGAGTATGGAGAGATGGCGGCGGCGTCCCTCTTCGCGGCGGTGCCGGCGTTTGTCCTCGTTACCTACGCGCAGCGCCACATCGTCCGGGGGCTCACCCTCGGCGCCATCAAGGGTTGATGTGGAGCACCGCGGTGACACCACACATGAAAGGTCAACACACGATGAACATTCTTTACCTTCACACGCACGACAGCGGGCGGTACTTCGACCCCTACGGGTACGCCGTCGGCACCCCGGCAATCACCGAGCTGGCCCGGCGGGGAACCCTCTTCCGCCAGGCGTACAGCACCGCCCCGACGTGCTCCCCCAGTCGGGCGGGACTCCTCACCGGCACGAGCCCCCACCGCGCGGGAATGCTCGGCCTCGCTCACCGGGGGTTCCGGCTCTACGACTACGAGGAGCATCTCGTGCGCCACTGCACGGCCGCGGGCTACCGAACGGCCCTGTCGGGTATCCAGCACGAGGCGGAGCCGGTCGACGCGATCGGATACGACGAGGTCCTCGACGACTTCGGGATTTCGATGGCCAACGCCCACGACTTCGACACCGTCGAGTACGACCTCTCCAACGCCCGGAGCGCCGCGGCGTACCTCACGAAGGCGGGTGAAAGCGACTCCCCCTTCTTCCTCTCCTTCGGTATGTTCAACACGCACCGGGAGTTTCCCCCCGTCGAGGAAGGGGTCGAGCCTGACCGCCTCCTGCCTCCCCGGGAGGTCACCGACACCCCCGAAGCGCGGGAGGATTACGCCGGCTTTGTCACCTCCGCCCGCGTCGTCGACCGCTGCGTGCGCATCGTGCTGGACGCCCTGGACGCCGCGGGGCTCCGGGAGCAGACGATCATCATCTTCACGACGGACCACGGGGTGGCGTACCCCTACAACAAGTGCACCCTCTACGATACGGGCATCGGCGTCGCCCTCATCCTCGACTATCCCGGCAACCCCGCCCGCGGATCGGTCGTCAACGGCCTCGTCTCGCACCTCGACATCTTTCCGACGATCTGCGAACTGACGGGGATCCCCGCGCCGGCGAACCTCGAGGGTCGCTCCCTGCTTCCCCTCCTCACGGGTGAGCGCGATCAGATCCGGGACGAGCTGTTCGCGGAAGTGACGTACCACGCCCGGTACGAGCCACAGCGCGCCATCCGTACCCGGGACCACAAGCTGATCAAGCGATTTCTCACGCCGCCCCGCCTCGTTCCCGTCAACATCGACGGCAGCGCGTCGAAGCACCACCTCTTCGACGCGGGGGTGAGGAATTTTCCCCTGGACGCGGTGCAGCTCTACGACCTCAACATCGATCCCCTCGAGCGGGTGAACGTCGCCGATGACCCGGGGTACGCGGAGGTACGGGCTGCGCTGGAGGAACGACTGGAGTCGTGGATGCGTCGGACCGGAGACCCCCTCCTGGCGGGGGACGTTCCATTGCCGCCCGGCGCCGTTCAGGACGCCGAAAGTTCGTACAACCCCGACGAGGGGCCGATGGAGTACGCCGAACCTGCCGGTCCGACGGCCACGCCGTAACGACCGGGGACGGCGCGCGCCGTACGCCGGGTCGCCCGTTCCGACGGAAGGTCGTCCGCAACAGGCCCGCCGCGATGACGGCCGGTCAGTCGGTCAGCGCGAGGCGAGCTCGGCGACGACATCCTCGAGGCGCATGCCCTCCGACTCGAGAAGCACCAGTAGTAGGAAGAGTTATCCGCGAGCGCAACCGGAAAACGGGCGGTAGGCGCAAGACTCGACGAAATCACGACGAGAATCGCGGTTCGCCGTGCGCCGGCGGCGCACTTGCCGCCCACTCGAGTACGCAAACGTCCAAACGGACAGATCAGGGCTGTTACGGAAACGATTGGGGCGTAAGACGGACACACGGATGCCACGGCGCGAGGCCGAGAGAGCAGTCAGTTAAGGCGATCGGGATCGAATCCCGGTGGGGACCGCCCGATCTTGATCAGATGTCGGAGGATACGCTTCAGTTCGTCGGGATCCTCGATGACGGCGATCACCTTCATGTCCGCACCGCACTTTGGGCAGACCATCGGATCGACCTCATAGACCTTCGCGAGTAGTCGGGCCCAGGCGCGTTTGCTCGCATTGATATCGACCTCTTCATCCCCATCCGACAATGGCTCGTAGCCAGGATCATCTGCGACATCACCGCATTGATGGTCGGTCTTCCATCCGTCCGGTGCTCGTTCCACAACCCATGGCATCTGTGCCCACCGTCCCTTTGTGCGGGAGGCATAGAGCCCGTAACGCCGAATCAGTTGTAGACGTTTCGGCGGGATGTGCTGCGTTAACTCGGCCAAAAAGTCTAAGGCATCGAACAGATGGAAGTTCTGCTTGAAATACTCCGAGTACTTGGTGTGAAATAGGACCTTCCCTTTGAACGGCTCGTAGCGGATCTTCTTCAGCGAGATCGGCGGCCGTGCTATGTACTCCGCCAGGCTTTCCTGGGAGGACTCGTCGAGTATGCGTACGCTGTTGTCGATACTGAAACCGGAGTGTCTCCAGGATAGAAGGTTTCGAGCGAAGTCATCGTTCAGGAGCTCCCGTTGCACCACCAGCTTGATCACCCGACGCCGGAATACCTCGACCATCGACTGGAGCCCAGAGAACGGGATGTAGAAGAACGTACCTTCATCATCAAACCCGCCCTCCAAAACGATGGCGTGGAAATGAGGGTTCCAGCGGAGCATGTCTCCAAACGTCTGGTGCGCGATGACCATGCCGGTGAGCAGCGGTCTGCCCGCGGCCTCTTGGTAAAAATCACGGAGGATGTCGTAGATTAGGCGAGACACCTCGGCGAACAAGCGTCGATCGTGGCGAAAGAACGGCCGGAGTGCTTTGGGCATCGTGAAAACGAACTGCCGATGCGGCAGCTTGAGCAGGACCTCGTCTGTCAGGTGTTCAGCGAACAGGATGGTTCGTTTGCGACTGCAGGACGGACAAAGATAAAACCCCTTGCAGGAGAACGGTCGGAAGTAATCGTGTCCGCATTCGGGATTCGTGCAGCGTATCCGCGCGACGCCCTGGAGATAGTCGCCACAGGTGCAAAACCGCTCCCCGATCTGCTGGATGCGCTCAAGGCGATACCGGCCGTAAGTGGCGGCGTACTTCTCATCGTACTGGGCGCAGAAGTCGCCGAAGTGCCGCTCGAATATAGTATGGAGCTCGTTGCGGCCGCGGGGAACGTATTGATTCCTTACCGCGGTCGCGACAGAGATTGCCGTGCTCACATAAACACATACGGGCGTAGCGAGCTTCCTGCTTCAGATAGGGGGCGTGGTCACCGTGCGCAACATAACATCGCGCATTCACCAGACGCCTTCTCGTCGCTTCGCTCCTGCGAGGGCGCAGGTGATGCGGTCGTTATGTGACTCCGGAACGCGAAGCCAAATTGCAATACGCGATTGACGCAGAAACCGAAGGTACGCTCTCGCGTCATAATGACGCTTTACGTCAATGATGTATTGCGTTATTATTAGCCTAGGTGATCGAGTCATTTAAGGACAAAGAGACGTCGAGAATCTGGCGGCAAGAGTTTTCAAAAAAAAAGGTTCATCGTCGAACTCCGGGGAATGCGTGACGGATGCGAAGAAAGAAGTATTCGTCATCCCGGAAGCCAAAGGCGACCCGCTTGATCACCTTGATCTTGTTGTTCATACCTTCGAGGACACCGGTATTCAGCCGGTATCTTGTGTGTGCCAACAAGCCCTCCACGTGAACGGATAGATTCCGAGCGAACTTGATTAACGCGTCGATGTTGCTGTTGATCGCCATGCGATACCACTGATGCCACCACGCACGAGCGGTAATCTGATCTTCGAACCGCCAGAGATGGTTGAGGTGCTCCTTCATGATGTACACCAGCGATAGTTCCTTGTTGATTTCAAGCAGCTCGTCGAGTTGTTGCCGGTCTTCCGGTCGGGTGATGTTGCTGGGGTTTCGTAATAGGAGCCAACGAGACCCTTTGACCAGCTTCCGCTGTATCGGGTCATGTCGATATCGGTTGGCGGCATCAACGCGGACGCGATCGATGACCTCGCGACCGTAGCGGGCGATGACGTGAAAGTGATCAAAGATCACCTGCGCGTGTGGACACTGTTCGGCGATTTCATTGATGTAGGCGCTACTCATATCGAGTGCGACCGCTTTGATGTTGTGTCGCTGGTCCCCGAGCAGCTCAAAAAACGGACGAATAGAGGCTCGTGAGCGGCCCCTTCCGACCCACAGTACCCGTTTTCGCACTGCATCGACGACTACCGTCGCGTATCGATGCCCTTTCTGGATAGCAAACTCATCGATCAGAAGCTGGGTGACCCCGTTGAGATCAACCGGCTCAAGGAGGTGCGTTAGGTACCGTTTGTGGATGTTCTTCACCGTATGCCAGGCAAGCAGAAACGTCTTCGCAACGTCCTTGATCGTCATGATCTCTGCCATCCGGCAGACGGTATCGGCCAACCGTCTCGTGACGCGTGCATACGAATCCAACCAGGGGATCGATTCACGGCTGGGGCCACATACCGGACAAATCACCCGTCGTACGAGGACACGAAGTTCAACCGCTTGGCCGAATACCGGGAGGTCTCGGACTACCCGAGTTGTACGATCGTGGTAGTCGCAGCCGGTACATCCACACCGGCTGCACCCACCCCACCACCCGTGTTTCGGATGGAGTTCAACACGGATCTTTCGATTCTGGTTCACAGGAACCCTGATACCGCGAACGCGGTAGCCTTCCCAGTTTCCCAGAAGGTCGATATCTTGGTGAATAGCTTGCATGGTGGTCCTCCGGTGTTTGGATCTTGGTCGACTCAAACAGTACCCGGTGGGCCGCCATCTTGCTATTTCCTTCTACTGACTATTCCCCGCTAATCTGCGATGAACCAAAAAAAATCCCCGAACCGATTCAGAAAACCGCCTATCGCAAACTCGTCATGATTCATCGGTCCCGAGATCTGAATGATCTCCGAATACCACCAGGGAATCGACTGGAATCATTATCGGGGGGTCGATCAGGTCAGCATAGCGTGCGGATTAATGATCAATGGCGGATCTGTTTTCGTTGGGAAAACGGATCGGCTCACGACGTCGAAATCGTGGATTACCACTAGGAGGATGTGATGGACGAAATTCCCAATGTTACTCCCGGAGAAATATTGAAAGAAGAATTCCTCGAGCCGATGGGAATCAGTGCGTACCGACTTGCCCAGGACACCCGGATGCCGGCGACTCGAATATCGCAGATCCTAAAAGGTAATCGGCGTATTACTGCGGACACCGCGCTTCGATTATCGGCGTATTTTGGAAACTCGGCGGAGTTCTGGATGGGTATCCAGGATGAGTATGATCTTCGCGATGAAAAGGAACGGCTGAAAGAAGACTTGAGAAAGATCCCGCGAGTACTCGCCAAGACGAATTAGCGCTCTTGCTTCGATTCTTTTGTACGAAATATGGTGGACCCCGAAAACTGGACAACGCATGAAGATTGCGTTGGAATGGGAATCGGAGGTTTTGCACCATGGGACGACGACGAACAACATGGAACAAGGCGACCAAGTTCAAGGTTGCGATGGAGGCCTACAAGGCTGACCGCAGCGTGACGGAGATCGCCGAGGAATATGGCGTTCATCCGACGCAGGTCCATCGCTGGAAGAAAGAGCTGATGGATCATGGGCCGGACATCTTTGCCGGCAAGCATGATGACGAGCAACAGGCCACTGAGGCCGAACGAGATGAGCTATACCGGAAGGTCGGTCACCAGCAAGTACAGATCGATTTCCTGAAAAAAAAACTGGGAGTCGATCAGCTGCCGAACTTCGGGAAATGATCGAGCCGGATCACGAAAGACTGTCAGTCCGTGAGCAGTGCATGCTGTTGGGCCTGAACCGATCAACGCTGTACTACCAACCGCAGAAGGTCGATCGGGACACCGATCAGCTTATGAAACGGATCGATGAGCTCCACACCGCGCATATCACGTGGGGCAGCCGAATGATCCGTGACGCCCTGCGTCTGGAGGGTTGGACGGTCAACCGGAAGCGCGTACAGCGTCTGATGCGGCTCATGATGCTGCGTGTGGTGTTTCCGCACACCTATCACCGTCGCCTGCCGCCGGAACACGAGGTATACCCGTACCTCTTGAGAGGGTTGTCGATTGAGCGTCCCAACCAGGTGTGGTCGATCGATACGACCTATATTCGGCTGGAAGACGGGTTCGTGTACCTGACGGCGATCATTGACTGGTTCTCCCGGAAGGTGTTGAGCTGGGACGTAAGCCTGACTCTCGACAAATCGTCCGCGATTGAAGTGCTCGAGCAGGCTCTCAGACGGTATGGGCCGCCGGAGATCTTCAACTCCGATCAGGGAGTACAGTTCACCTCTCCGGCGTTTCTGCAGCCCCTTAAAGATGCGGGCGTGAAGATCAGTATGGATGGCAAGGGCCGCGCTCTCGACAATGTAATCATCGAGCGGTTCTGGCGGACGATCAAGTACGACGAGGTGTACCTCAACGACTACCAATCACCGGCAGAAGCCCGGCAACGAATCGATGAGTACATCACGATGTACAACGGACGGCGCCCTCACTCATCCGTGGATGGGAAGACGCCGAATATGGCATACAACCGGCGCGGCGCTCAGGCTGCAGCCTGAGCGGGGCAATGGAGTAGCTTAAGACCCTCGTTGAGTGGTCTTGACGAAGGGGTCCACCTCAAAAACCTGAGTCACATAACACCACGTTCGAGTTGATTTGGCTATCGTCACGGTTCTTGCTTCTGCAACAACCGCGCCGATTAACGCCAAACAACTCAACTCATCGTTATGTGGACACAGGTACTGATCATGGAGATGGTTTACAGAAAGCTAAGGACATTGTTGACAGGTGAATGCCTTGGTAACTTCGGCTATTCGCAGGACGTTAGATGCAATTACCCCGCCCTTTTTTGGGAGAAGGGATTATATATAGGCAAACTGGCATCCGTGCCAGTTTGGAAATGTATAAACACACATCGCATCGCATAAAAAGGTGAGATCATAGAATTAAAATTTATTACTATGCATAACAAGGAAGCATGATAATGGAATGGTCTGAAAGAATGAATATGGCAATCAATTATATTGAAGATAATATTAAATATGAACTACTGATTTCAGAAGTAGCAAAGATAGCCAATTGTTCATCATTTCATTTTCAGCGAATGTTTTATGCAATCATTGGGATTACGCCTGCTGAATATATCAGACGACGAAGATTGAATTTAGCAGCCTCTGATCTCGCTGCTGGGAATGAAAAAGTCATTGATATCGCTCTGAAATATGGTTATGAATCACCAAATGCGTTTACTAGAGCATTCCGGAATATGCATGGTATTAATCCACGAGAAGTGCGCAGCTCTGAGGTTAAATTATCGGCATATAATCGTGTTTCTTTTCATATCGAAATCAAAGGAGGAAATGATATGGATTATAAAATAGTCGAAAAACCGTCTTTTGAATTGGTAGGGAAGAGTAAAAACTTTACACATGAAAACTTTTTTAAAGAAGGCCCTAAATTCTGGAAAGAATACGTATGTACAGATGAATACCAAGAGCTTTGGAATTTGACAAATGGTAGATGGGGAGAGGTGACTGATTCTCCTCTGATATCAGTCTATTTGCCTAGTGAAAAAAATGATGAATCATTTATTGATATTCTTGGTGTTGAAAAGTCAGATAGTTTTAATAATGATAAATTTGAACTATTTCAGATACCAGCTGCTACCTATAGATGCTTCCAAATTCCTTTTTGCTTGTTCATTTCTTCTACATTATACAAACAAAGTCCGAAAAATCGTAGGTTCGACACCTGCGGCTCAAGGTCGCTGATATACTGATTACAGATGCACAGTCGTTCTCGATTAACCGTCTTCGTTCTGCTCCTGTTTGTACTCCCGGCACTTTCCCTTTTTCCCGATGAACAATCGGTTATGGAAATCACCGCCCGCATCATGGAAGAACAGGGGGTACGCAGACCGGGTGACATAGACCCCGACCTGGTATCCCCGGCGGATATGGAAGAACTCGGTTTCCAAATCATGGGTGCCATTGTAGATGACCCGGACTGGCACAAGTGGTTAAACGACATAATGGGCGGCCGCGGCTCACCGCGAAACATGGCCGTCCATATACGTTTTGCCCGCCACTACCTTGAAATGGACGGTACCATTCCGCAATGGAACAACACCATAATGGCCCCGGGTATAACTACCGACCGGTGGTCTCCCTGGTTTTCCCCGGACCGACATATCCTTCACCGACCAATCCATGTACGGGTATACCATTTGCTCATATTTGTTGCGGTACTTGCATTGGTTTTTTGGGGAGTCTTCCGGAGGAAGAAATGAGACTCCCGGTTCTGCTTGTACGAGTACTTGTCGCCCTGCTTATCGCCTCGGGTCTGTTGTTTTCGTTTCAATATTTTCCGCTGTTGGTTTCCGTCATCGCCCAGTACGCCATCGACTACCCCGTAGGTACGGCGATGATCTATGTAGCCGTGACGGCCGCGGCGATCGTGGTCCTTCCCCTTTCTTCCATGCCACTGATACCCATAGCGGCAGCGGCATGGGGTATTACCATAGGAGGTATCCTGAGCATCCTTGGCTGGTGGATCGGTGCCGTCATCGCTTTTCTCATCGCTCGGTATCTTGGCAGACCGGTTCTGGTAAAACTGGTTTCCCCGGAGAGACTGCAGGAATGGGAGAACAGGATACCCCGGGACACGGGTTTTCTGGCGATCGTCATTATACGGATGATATTTCCCGTGGAGATACCAAGTTACGTGCTTGGTTTGACCAAAGCGGTCTCCTTCCGCACTTACGCTCTCGCCAGCCTTATCGGTATGACACCCTTTGCCTTTGTCATTCTCTCCATGGGCAGTGCACTTGCCCGAAACGATTGGATACGTTTGTCACTGATGGGAATTGGCGTTTCAGTCGCGATTTTTGCCCTGCGCCGCCTCTATGTGAAATTCCGCGACGGTAGATAATCTATCTGTTTCGCGCCCCCGCGAATATCTTCACTTCCGATACTTGCCAAGCACATCCATAATTTCGGTCGTCTTCAGGCGTTGTTCCTCAGGATCTCCGCTCCGAATCGCATCGACGACACATGTGTTCAAGTGGTTCTCCATTACGATATTCTCAACGTTCCTGATCGCCGCGATGACGGCCGACGTTTGGTTGAGAATGTCGACACAGTATCGGTCATCATCAATCATACGACCAATCCCGGCAATCTGTCCTTCAATCCGGCGTAACCTGTTCCGTACTTTTTCCCTCTGTTCTTCTTTCATCATACCATACCCCCGTAGTCTACGACATCCTAACGTAACCAACAAAGGCATCGAATGGCAACAGCAAAACGAGGCAACTGTATTTCGTCCGGAGAAAACAATTCATCAAACTGTAATATCGCCGTCAATTCTCATACATACCATAGCGTTATATTTAAGATGTTCGGGAAGCAGGCGCGTGAAAAGAAACTTTGACTAAGGTACATGATATGACAAAACAAATTAACAAAATCCAACAACGGTACGACCGAATCGCTCCCGTATATGATCTATTAGAAAACCCGATGGAGCGGATGGCGTCGTCGTGGCGCGAAGAATTGTTGAGTTTCGCGAAAGGTGCAGTTCTTGAAGTGGGAGTCGGTACGGGTAAAAACCTTCCCTACTACCCGAAGGACGTCTCGGTCACGGCGATCGATTTCAGCCGGGCGATGATTGCACGTGCAGCCGACCGAAAAGCGCAGCATGGCCTATCTAACGTAACGCTCCTGGAAATGGATGCACAGCACCTCGATTTTGACGACAATACGTTCGATACGGTTGTCTCGACATGCGTGTTTTGCTCGGTACCACTTCCCGTAGCCGGTCTCAAAGAGATTCACCGTGTATGCAAACCGGACGGTAAGGTGCTCATGCTCGAGCACGTTCGCAGTGAAGGCCCGATACTCGGTCCTCTTATGGACGTTCTAAACCCTCTTCCACTCCATCTTTATGGGGCAAACATCAACCGCCGAACCGTGGATAATCTTCGCCGGGCGGGATTTCGCGATATCGAAGTGACAAATCTCTGGAAGGACATCATAAAACGTATTACGGCCTATCCTTAAGCGGAACAACCAAATCGGGAACGGCGGTGAGCGTTTGTTACGCCATGAAAATATTCTGGGGAGCACTTGACCCACAAATATCGACGATGTATAATTCTATATACCCTACAGGGGTAATGTATTTTTCAGGAGGTCGATATGACACAACAAGTTTACATTAAGGATATGAGTTGCGATCACTGTGCGATGAGTGTTCGGCAAGCGCTTGAAAAAATCGACGGCGTCTCCACCGTAACGGTTGATTTGCAGTCGGGAGTCGCTTCCGTAAATGTTCAAGCTGAGATTCCCTTGGAGACGTACGCTCAATCAGTTTCCGAGGCGGGTTATACGGTTGGAGCGGTCAGATAAGAGCGGCAAACATCCGGGTGCGGAGCGTCACTCCGCACTCGTTCATACCCATCAACACGAATACGTTCTGCCATGTGTCAGACGGATAAATTGTTTAATCTTTCGGTCGTGGGATGACGAAAGAAAAAACACTTCCTTGACCAATCCCATTACTTTTGACCGCGATTGTTCCACCATGAGCCTTCACCAAATGAGCGGCAATAGTGAGACCGATTCCGCTCCCACCGCGGGAGCGTGCTCGCGACTTATCCACCCGATAGAATCGCTCAAACACCCGAGGGAGATCCTCGGGCGGAATGCCGATTCCATCATCAGAAACGGAAAACCGAACCAAATCTCCCTCCGCTTGGCACTGTACCTGGACGCTACCCTCCGGGTCGGTATATTGGAGTGCATTTCCGATTAAATTGAGCAGAACCTGGAGTATCTTTTCGTCATCTACATCGACCCACGGCAGGTTTCGTTGTGGAAACCCGACCGTCAGCGCAATACCTTTGTCCTGGAATTGCGGACGAAGGCGATTAACGGCTATTCGGAGCAGTACTTTCGGATCCGTCAGCTTGGTTTCCAATGAAATCTCCCCCGCTTCGGCACGAGAGAGCTCGCTCAATTCTGAGGTGAGACGGCCGAGCCGTGATGCCTCGCGCTGTACGTCGAGAAAGGTTTCGGTATCCGCCGGCAACACACCATCAATGAGCCCTTCCATCATGCTCCGAATCGTTGTGAGCGGCGTGCGAAGTTCGTGGGCTACATTGCCAATAAGTTCCGCACGTCTCCTTTCGGTTTCATCGAGTGCGGCAGCCATGCGATTGAACGACGCGGCCAGCTCTCCCAACTCATCCTTCCAGACGGCCTCGACTCGGTGGGAGTAATCGCCGTCGGCGATACGTCTACTGGCAACCGTCAAAGAACGAACTGGCCCGATAATTCGCCATGCCACGAAACTGCTCACCACTACCGCCGCCCCGACGGCGACGAGTCCCGCGACGAAGAGCACCTCGCCCACCGCAGCAAGAAAACTCTGCCTGAGATCCACTCCCATGCCGTGCATCCGCCCCATTGCTGCGTCCATTTCCGCCATGTGATGTGTCAGCGCGCGAGGTGCGTGCAGGTAGGCGACGGCCGCCAGGACCACGCTTCCCACGAGTACAACAATCAAATGGGAAAGAAAGAGCTTACGTCCAAGTTTCGGTTTTAAGAATGTTTCCAGCTTCATGCGTGATTGGAATCCAGGCGATAGCCGGCACCTCGCGCGGTGGCAATAATTCGGGCTTCTCGGGGATCGTCTTCGATCTTCCTGCGGAGTCTGCGAACGTGCACATCAACGACACGCTCATCGATGTAGTAGTCGTCACCCCAGGCGTGGTCGATCAACTGATCTCGACTGAGGACTCGCCCGCTGTTGCGGGAAAGGGTGAGGAGCAAGTCAAACTCTATCGGAGTCAGGCTCAGTATTGTCGCATCTTTCCACGCTTGTCTGCTGCCCGGGTCGACGGTGATTCGGGAAAATCTAATAACGTCGCCCGGGTCGCCGTCCGCTCCCCGACCGCGCCGAAGGAGAACGCCGACCCGAGTTACAACCTCCCGGGGACTAAATGGTTTTACGACGTAGTCATCTGCCCCCATTTTGAGTCCCACGAGACGGTCGGACTCCTCGCCCTTGGCGCTGAGCATGAGCACCAATACGGAGGAGTCCTGCCGGAGTCGTCTTAATACTTCTATTCCATCAATTCCTGGGAGCATAATATCAAGAATAACAACGTCAGGCTTAAATATCTGTACCCTCGGGAGCACCCAATCGCCTTCGGTTACTGACTCCGTGGCGTATCCTTCATTTTCCAGATACGCCTTTAGTGTCTTCTGTATGCCGGCCTCATCGTCAACGATGAGAATGCGCTCACCGGCCATAAGCTACCCTGCTAATCGAATTCACCGCAGCTCCTTTTTAATTTGACGATACTCTTCTTGAGAAAGCTCGCCCCTGGCATAGCGAGCCTGCAGGATGGCGACGGCGCTCTCACCTGATTTGCCCGATTGCGAGCCGTGTCGGGGCGTCCTGGTCCGCACGAGCGCTACAATGATAGCGACTATCAGTACCAAAACGAGAAGTCCGATAATCCAGAGGTAGGTACCGGCCTGCCGACTAAACGGCGTTCCGCCGTACCAGCTTCCCCGATCACCCCAGGTTTCCGACCAGGGTCCGTTACGGTCCGCGCCCCAGTTCCAGCCACCCATCATACCGGGGCCCATCATTCCGAACCCCATCATTCCGGGGCCGAAGGAGGCGAGATTACCGTCATTTTGAAGGTAGTTATATCCAAGCCAGGCGTGCGTGGAGGCAAGCTCAGCGGAGCCTTCGCCTCCCATCATTCGATCCATCCATTCGTGCCGCTCGTCGTCCGCAATCATGAGGCCCATGACGCCGTCTCCGAGCTCTTCAAGGAGATCCCGGTCGACCGCATTGGCGTCAATTTGGCCGACCCGTTCTACTCCCTGAACCTGTATGATCTGTTGGAGAATTTCCTCGACGTCGCGTCCGTGTGCATCCTCCTGAGCAGTGGCAATTCCCGCTACAAAAAAAGCCAGTGCCACCGCAAACAAGAACGATTTTCGACTATAAATCATTACTCTCCACCTCTTATGTCCGACAACATGCTTCGGTACTCTTCCCTGGAAATTTCACCTTTCGCGTACCGTTCCTTAAGTATCTCCGCCGGGTCACGTCGGCCTGATCCGCCGGGGGAAAGCCCGTCTCCATCGGTTCGACGGATAATCCACCGTATGAAGAAGAATCCTCCGATGAGAATTACCGCTATCAGCAGGATGGAGACGATACCGCCTCCGTATCCAAATCCCATGCCGGTTCCCCAGCCCCAGTTGTTGTGCATCATGTATTGTTCCTCCAAGTCAAACTTAATTCAGATCTCGTCTGAGTCGCTCGTATTCTTCCCGGTCGATTTCACCCCGGGCGTAGCGCTCGTTGATAATATCGATCGGCGCCTTTCGATCGGCGCCATCGAGAGACGCCGGGATCAATCCGTTCTTGTACATAAAGTATCCCACGGCGAATAACACAATAATCAGTAAAAGTCCCATCGTTTCCTCCTGGTAGTACAAATCATATCCATTCAATGTTACATTCCGGCGACCGCTATGTTGCGATCATGTTACAGTTACTAAAAACCGGGACAATCAAGCCGTCGCCTCTTCCAATTCCTCTTTCTTGACGCGCAAGAGTCGCGCGTTTACGGCAACAATCACGGTGGAAAGGGACATCAGAATGGCACCAACCTCCGGTGAAAGCACCATACCGGTGCTACTGTATAAAACGCCTGCCGCCAGGGGGATGGCCACCACGTTGTAACCCGTTGCCCAGATCAGGTTCTGCACCATTTTCCGGTAGGTAGCCCGACCAAAGAGAATTAACGCGGTAATATCAAGTGGGTTGGAGTTGACCAGTATAATATCGGCCGTCGCAGCGGCAACGTCCGTTCCGGACCCGACGGCAATGCCGATCTGTGCCTGGGCGAGGGCCGGCGAATCATTGACCCCATCACCGGTCATAGCAACATACGCTCCTTTGTCCTGCAACTCCTTCACCTTTTCCTGCTTCTGATCGGGGAGGACCTCCGCAAAGAACCCGTCCATTCCGAGTTCCTCCGCAACGGCTTCGGCAGTCTCCCGGTTATCTCCGGTGAGCATCCAGCATTCGATTCCCCGTTTTTTCAGCGCTTGAATCGCCCGGTAGGACTCGGGTCGAATGGTGTCGGAAAGAGCCACGGATCCTGCAACTTCGCCGTCAACGAGGACGAAGACGCGGGTGACCCCGCCCTTGCGCTCCGCTCCCTGCGGCCTGTCGAGCCCCTGTTCTTCCAAATATCCCGGGCTCACTACCTGAATGCGCTTACTCCCGACGGTACCGGTGACGCCCTTACCCTTAATCGCCTCGAAATCATCGGCAGATTGGATGGTGATTCCGTCGCTCTTCGCTTTTGTCACAATTCCCTTACCGATGGGGTGTTCCGACTGCCCCTCCAAGGCTGCCGCAAATGAGAGAATTTCCTTTTCTGTGTACGGACCGCTATGGACATTCACGGAGTTAACCTCGAAGGTTCCCTTGGTAAGCGTTCCCGTTTTATCAAAGAGGACCGCGCTTATCTTCCGGGCATTCTCAAAGGCGGTACGGTTGCGAATCAGCAGGCCGTTCTGAGCGGACTTGGCGGTGGACTGTGCTACCACCAATGGTATCGCCAGCCCTAAAGCGTGGGGACACGTAATGATCATTACCGTCGCCATCCGGGCAATGGAAAACTGCAACCCCTGCCCGGCAAGCAACCACGCCACGAGGGTCGATAATCCCACCGTTATTGCGACAATCGTCAGCCAGAGCGCCGCACGATCCGAAAGTGCTTGCGTCTTCGACTTGGCTGCCTGCGCCTCCCTGACCATATTGATGACTTTTGAAAGGTAGGAATCTTCGCCCGAACTTTCCACCCTGAGTTCCATCGATCCGTCGCCGTTTATAGAGCCGCCGATAAGCTGATCGCCTGACTCCTTGTGCACCGGGCGAGACTCACCGGTCAGCATAGACTCATCTATATAGCTCGACCCGCGAGTGATCACGCCGTCAGAGGGTATTTTTTCTCCCGGCTTGATGACCAGAATATCACCCTTCTTGATCTCCGAGAGCGGGACGTCTTTAACATCGTCTCCGGACTTTTTGTGCGCTTCGTTCGGCATGAGTTGGGCAAGCTTCTCAAGGGCGGACGACGCACTTAATACTGAGGCCATTTCAATCCAGTGACCCGCAAGCATAATCGCGATTAAGGTTGCCAATTCCCAATAAAAAGGTGTCCCTTCAAGACCAAACGTTACCGCCGCGCTGTAGACATACGCTACCGTTATGGCGAGAGCGATGAGGGTCATCATGCCCGGTGCTTTCTGCTTAAGTTCACCGACCAGACCGCTAAGGAAGGGCCAGCCGCCATATACAAATATGATCGTGGCCAGGCCAAAGACGACATAATCCGCTCCGGCAAAGGTGAACGAAAAGCCGAGGAACTGCTGAATGAGTTCCGATAACGCGAGGACCGGAATGGTGAACACCAGGGTCACGTAAAACCGCGTTCGGAAATCACGGATCATCATCCTGTGATGTTCATTGTGGTCATGGTGTTGATCACCGTGGTGATTGTGGTGATTGTGGTCAACCTGCTTACTCATACGTGGCTCCTTTCGAAGGGCGCTGTGTACCTCTTCCGGACTCATCAGGAGCCCGGATTAATCAGCCGTATCGCCCTTCGATTAAAAAAGATTCATACGCTAATATCAATATAATATACCCCGTGGGGGTATGTCAAGTCATAAACTCGGATGAGACACTTGTGTCGACGAGTGAGGGTTGATAGTATATACCCTACCGGGGTATAAAAACATATGAACCGACAATCAGAGGTACGGCATGCTTGACGATAAACAAAAAAAGAGTATACGCGATCGCTTAAGCAGGATTCGGGGCCAGCTCGGCGGGGTCAGTAAAATGGTTGAAACAGATCGATACTGCTTAGACATACTGAACCAGACTTCGGCCGTAGTCGCGGCGATACGCAACGTCGAGAACATCGTTCTCCAGAATCATCTTGACACCTGTGTCGCCGATGCGATTCGAAGCGAGAATCTCACCGAGCAAACGGAAAAGCAAAAAGAGATCATGAGTATGCTCGGTACATATCGTCGGTAGAAGGAAACGGAGTACGAATACCCATTCGACACCACAAAAAAGGCTACCGGTACCGAACGATCCGGAGATGGTCGCGTTGGTACCGGCATTTCGCCCGCTCCGGATCACGAATGTGCGGACCGCTTACCAGTACCTCCGGACTGTAGGAATTCTCGTATACCCCTGGGATCGGTCGGGTTACGTATGCCCTGGCGGGCAGAGTCAAACACTTTCCCTTTACCCATGTTCCGCTCGACAACTTTGGTAATATTCTGAACGGACTGAAGCTTTGCCGTACCCCGCGATATCTCGCCGGGAAGGACGATCTCATCGGTTGCCCGTGGGGACATCAACGCGGCAGCGGGTGGTTGTTCCTGAGTCCTCTACATCCACTCATTCAATAACCGCCCGAAACAGTCTTATCGGACGCCGCCGTCATGGCTGTGTCCGGTTCGCCCTCGATACACTGTACATACGATACCTCGTATGGGTAACATCGTACCGGACGCTCATTCATAGAGGAAATCGGTGTTTATAATTGATCAGTGGGGAAAAGCAACAAATATGGAAGTGATCCATGGTGAGGGCACCTTCGATGCAATTACCCCGATATGGTATCGAACAAGCAGCGTAAGCGCCTCGGAGATGCGGTAATGGGAGGCGGAGCTGTTTTGAAAAGTCCGACGGGCCGTTTCCTTCTGCGACTGTTCTTCATTTCCGTGGTCGTCAACTATGTTTGGGAGATGGCGCAAATGCCGCTCTACGAGAATATGCCCTTCAGTGAGCTTTCGAGCTGGTTAATCTGTTTGAGAGCGAGCTTAGGAGACGGGCTGATCATTGTCGCCATCTGGGCGACGGGGTATCTATTCTATCGCTCACTGGACTGGTTTCGTCCGCTCACCGCCGGAAATGTGGCGATCTTGGCAATTGTCGGTGCGGTTATCGCCGCCGCTATCGAGTTCCACGCTCTCGCGACCGGTCGTTGGGTATACTCCTCGCTCATGCCGATGGTACCGCTCCTCGGTATTGGAGTTTCACCTTTTGTTCAGCTACTCGTCCTACCCTGGCCGTTAATGCTACTGGCAAAGAGGTAGTTGCGACCAACCGTGACGTAAGGGGTATCATTGCCGTATCGATTCCATCGATTTGTCCACTACGGCCGCCGAATGTTGTAATGCCGTAGCCTCGTCGTCGCTCAGATTTAAACGAAGATACCGTTCGACTCCGGCGCCACCGACGACACACGGCATACTCAGGAAGGTACCGTTTATCCCATAGTAATCGGTGATACGGGTACTTACTGAGAGCACGGTGCGCTGATTCCTCAGAATCGCCGTCACGATCCGCACGAGGCCGGCTCCGATCGCGTAATAGGTTGCACCTTTCTTCCGGATGATTTCGTACGCCGCGTCCCGGGTTCTCCGAAATATCTTCTCCATTTCGTCATTGTCGCACTTCATGTTATTGACCGCGCAAAACTCGGGAAACCGCATGCCGGCGATGTTCGCGAGCGACCAGAGCGGCACCTCGGTGTCCCCGTGTTCACCGACGATGTAGGCATGCACGCTGTGCGGATCTACCCCAAAGTGCAGACTGAGAAGATGCCGGAATCTCGCCGTGTCGAGGATTGTCCCGGAGCCCAGGACCTTTTCCTCCGGCATACCCGAAAGTTCCCATGTGAGACGGGTCAGTACGTCGACCGGATTGGTCGCGACGAGAATGATTCCCGTCGGATTGTTGCGTACGATATTCGGCACAATCCGGCGGAAGATGTCCGAATTTTTCTCCGCGAGTTCCAGACGGCTTTGATCGGACTGCTGCGCAGCCCCGGCCGCTACGATGGTCACCGCGGCCCCCGCACAATCGCCGTAATCTCCTGCCCACACCCGCGTCGGATGCGTGTGCGGGACCGCATGATTCAGATCTAATGCTTCTCCCTCGGCCTTGGATTGGTTGGCATCGATGAGAACGATCTCCGACGCAAGTCCGCTCAGCAGGAGTGCAAAGGAAAAGCTCGCGCCGACACCGCCGGCTCCAACCACCGCAACTTTTCCGGCGTGTATGGAATGTGACAGGTCGGACTCTCCGTCGATCCGGGGATTCGTCGACACACGGTTCATTTCTTATCTCCCGGGGCGTCCTGAATCAGAAACTCCCGTCGCATGCCGAGTGCCGTGTCGGTTATTCGGATGGACTCATGCGCATCCGACACGACACCGCTCAGCGCTCGAATTGCGTCCACGTTCTCCGGCACAACGATCGCTTCGTTGTACACTTGGTAGGTGTAGTACGCTTCGTTTCCGTTTACCGTCAGGACGTCTGCCCACAGCGCTACCTCCCACATGTCGCCGCGGGGCCGGCCAAGGTCCTTCATCAGCTCAATGGTGCTGTTTAACGCGACAATACCGTCACTCATGCGGATAAACGCAATACGAGGAGCGGCACGAAACGCATCGAGTATTTCTTCTTTCTCGACGGTGCGCGAGAGTTCCACGATCCAATAGTGATTGTGGGTCTGCGTGTGTGACGCCTTGGCGGCGATCGTTACCACTTCAAGATCCGGAATAACCGTTTGTGCGTCGGGGCCCTGATGGCTGGGAATATGGGGCTCCGGAACGACGGTATTCATGATCCCGCTGTGGTCGGATTCCCACGGATCGGTTGCTCTCCGAATCAATACGCCTCTCGCCTTCTTCAGAAGCCCGGCTGAACGAAGTGCCACCAGTGTGCGCACGGTGCTGGTCGTGTTGCACGAAACGACTCGTGTGGAGTCGCGACCGATAGCGCTCTCATAGTTCGCCTGTGCGACAAATGAATGACCGGTGAGCGTGTGGCTTTCGCCTCCCTGAAAGATCGACTTGACCCCCGCCTTCGTATATCGTTCAAGGTTTTTGGCTCCGATACCTTTGGGCGTACAGTCGACGATGACCGTACTTTGCGCCAATAAGTCGTCCAGATCGCCTGCAATGCTGAGACCCGCCTCGCGCATGCCGGCGGCTTTCTCCGGGAGCGCAGCGTAAATGGGCAGCCCGCGAATCGCCGCCGTCTTCATCCTGTAATCGTTGACGACGTCCGCGACCCCGACAAGCTCCATATCCGGTTGTGCCACCACCGCGTCGGCGACTCGTTTGCCTATCACGCCGTAGCCGTTTACCGCTACTTTCGTTTTTTTCTCGCTCATACGGTCCTCCTTCTAAAATTAGCTTTTAATGAACAGACTTCCAATTCTAAAATCGGTCACGCGTCCCGCCGGCCACAGGCCGTCGCATACGGCGCCCGAATCAACCAAAGCGCATCGCCGATTATACCCTACCACTCTATGGTATGTGAAGAATGCCTCACGGTAGAACGAATTTATACCTAACAGCGGTGAGTATCACGTGTCCTGAGAGGGCTCCTATAGCCAGTCTCCAAAGCTCATGGATAGCGTCGCCTTTGGCCCACTCAAGTCCCCATCGTTAATTCCCGGTACGTCGACGCCGCTGGTGATAAAGTATCCGGCTCCCAATTCGAGGCGAACGAAACGATTCGCCCGAAACACCAACTGCAGCTCCGGCTCGACCACGAAAAAGCCGTCGGACTCCTCGTCGGAATCGTGGTGACCTCCCCCCATGAAATGAACGCCGCTTCCCACGGAACCGGCCCCGATTGTTAAATCGAAGGCGAGGGAGACCGGGGCCTGGGACAATAGAAACGTCCGAAACTCTATTCCTCCGTAACCGAGGTTGGCGCTGTTTCCGGTCTCTTCCTCGATGTTGCTTAGAAGCCAATTACCCGTTACACCCACGGCGACGGCGTGATCAAACTCCCACCCCCCTCGGAGACCGACCCAGGTGGCCGGGCCGGATTCAACCGGCGACATACCGATCGAGGGTCCTATGTATCCCGTGGAACGGTGATTGGCCAATCCCATATGACCGAAGGGGAGGGAGAAGACCGTCGGCGCTCCGATCATGGTCGTCAGAATAAGCGCGAAGAGCGCGGCACGGTGCGACGTCGCGCGGAATTTCCCGTACTGGTTCATGGTGTCCATATTCATATAGCAATTTCCTCCATTGAGTGCTATTGCGGCTCCAAACAGCCTACATTTATGCGGAGTATAAAAGAGCGGCATTACGCAGATATAACGACCGTATTGCAATTTGATGACGCTATATAACTCTGCGCTGTCATACATTTGTAATAAACTCGTCACCTTGCGGTCACCTGTCACTGATACTCTGTTTCGAGAAAGGGGTAATGACGATGACTGAAGACGACAAAGGCAGGGTAAGGTTCCTTGCGGGAATACCGATTTCAACGGCGCCGGTGGTTTCCGGCACGATCTGTTTTCGAGACGTACCACGACCGCATCAGGCGCCCGACAACGGGCGGATCGCGGCTCAGGCGCCGTACGCTTCGGAGTTCGCTCGCGTAGAGAGGCAAATGTCGTTACTGGAGGCGGAGATTGCATCTACCGAGGAGATACTTCGAGCGGAAGGGTTTGGTTCCGAGGCCGATATCCTCCGGACTCACATCCTTCTTCTTAAAGATGAGGGACTTCGGGAGCAGGTCAGAAAGAGGATCGAAGAAGAAGACGCGACGGCGGAGAGCGCGGTTGCGGAAGTTTTCGGATCGGTCAAGACCCGGTTACAACGCTCCGGTCACGAGATAACCAGGGAGAAAGCCTCCGACATCGAGGATCTGCACCGCCGGCTTCGTGAAGGGTTAGACGGGCAAAAGCGGGAGGACGTACTTTCGACGGTCTGCGATGTGGAGGCCCCGGTGTTCGTTACCCAGGAGCTTCTGGTGACTGAGGTTCTCGAGGCAAAGGACGCGGGGGTGAAAGCGATTATTGCGGCAACGGGAACCCCCCTCTCCCACGCCGCGATCATGGCGAAGGCCTTCGGCATACCGGTACTCAGAGTTGCCGGGGTTGAGTCCCTCAGGGAGGTAGCCGGCAGTCGGGTTGTCGTAGACACCACGAATGGGCGGCTCATACTGGGGCTAAAGGACCCGGAAATCGAAGAGTGGATTGAAGTGGAGAAAACGGACATAGGTGGAAGCGTGGCCTCGCCTCTCTCGGTCTACCTAAATGTAGTGGATACCCACGCATCGTCGACGGACAAAGATGGGCGCATCGCCGGGATAGGCCTCTACAGGAGCGAGTTCCTCCTGACCCGAGCGGAAGGCTTTCCGACGGAAGAGCAGCAGTACCGGGAATACCGCACACTCTGCCGGGAGTGGCCCGCCTCTCCGGTCACAATCCGGACCTTCGATGTCGGCGGAGATAAGAGTCTCTCCTTCTTTTCCCTCGGTCCTCAGGAAAACCCCTTCCTCGGTCTTCGGGCGCATCGCATTTACGCCTATCATCCGGAGATATTGATTACGCAAACGAAGGCCATCCTTCGGGCGGGTCTTGAATGCGGGGAGCTCCGACTGCTTTTTCCGATGATAGAAACCGTCGACGATCTCGACGCGGTACTCTCCCTAGTAGGCGAGGCACGGGCACAGCTCGACGCTGAAGGGACGCCGTATCGGCGTGATTTCAAGCAGGGTGTATTGTTGGAGGTCCCTTCCATTCTTTGGACACTGCAGGAGATTTATGACAAGGTCGATTTTGTCAGCGTCGGCACCAACGATCTGCTGCAGTACCACTTTGCCGTAGACCGTACAAACGGGAATGTGGGCCACCTCTACCGACCTTACCACCCCACCGCGTTGCGGGCTCTGGCACACATCGTCGAGTCTGCGAAGGCCGCGTCCGTTCCGGTGACGCTCTGTGGAGAGATCGCCTCGGATCCCGACATGGTCCCGCTGCTTTTCGGCCTCGGTTTTTCAGATCTCAGCGTAGATGTCCATGCGGTGGACGCGGTACGGCGCGCGGTACCGGAAGGCTCCGAGGACCGGTTTCGGACAATCGCGAATC
The DNA here is from genome assembly GCA_965242725.1 of Alkalispirochaeta sp. GTDB lineage: Bacteria > Spirochaetota > Spirochaetia > DSM-27196 > Alkalispirochaetaceae > Alkalispirochaeta. The sequence continues at coordinate 79,552 of CBDESZ010000006.1, read as the reverse complement.
GCTGCGTATCGGTGAGTACCGCCGCAGAAGTCAGCGAGATACTCAGGAATACCGGGACGAGCGTCCCAACCGTTTCGGATATCGAAGTGCGGACGACCGGAATTTCCGACGGAGCAATGGACCCGGTCTGCGGTATGGTAGTGCATCAAACGGGCAATCCCTTTGTTCTCGAGAGCTCCGATCGTACGCACTACTTCTGCTCGGAGGAATGTATGCTGGCGTATCAATCCGCGTCACCGTGAGATTGTGTTACTTTGTCAGGTCAGGAGCTTCGATTCCGTGATTGTTTTGAAGATAGGCCCGCACCTCCGCGACCGACGGATCAACAAAAATCGGCGAGTCCACCAGAATCTCCCGCTCGCTCCCAAAAGGAATGTCGCCTGCCATCATCATCGACAGTACTTCGTACGATTTTTCGGCGACGCCGCGAACATTGAGACCGACTTGTGCCCACCAATTATGTTGTTGAAGGACGTTTTTCATGGCGCGTTCGCCGCCGCCGACGGCGACTATGCCGACCTCCGCCGGAGCGATATTCGCGTTATTCAACGCCTGCATCACGCCGAAGGCACGCTCGTCGCTAGTGGCATAGACCATGTTGATTTCCGGATTGTTGAAGAACGCTACCTCGGCTACTCGCAGGGCGCTTTCCAGAGTACCGCTATCTTCCGGGGCTTGGATTATTTCAACGTCCGGGACGCGGGACCGGAAACCGTCGAGGAACCCCCGCTCTCGATTGACATCACGTTCCACCGTCCTATTGTTCAGCACCAGAACGCGGGGAATCACACCCGGCGTTTGCTCGGTAAACCGTTCCGCCGCGATTTGACCCAGGAGCCTGCACGTTTCGTACTCCGAGAAACCCACATAAGGAGCCTTGATTCCCGATGCCGGCCTGATGCCGTGTATGGCGACGGGAATACCGGCCTCCTGGGCAAGCTGTACCGCCTGACCCGCAGCATACGGATCGTGTTGAAAGAGCAGAATCGCATCGACCCCGAGGTCGATGAGACGCCGGGTTGCGAATTCGAGATCGTATGCCGTGACGCCTGCCTCCACTTGGATGAGTTTGAAATTCTCCTCCTCCGAGAGGCGGCGCCACTGCTCCCGATAGGCTGCGCCGAAGCTCGCATACTCCACCCCGCTAAACCAATAAGACGGGCCAAAGGTGATGTGGACGACGCCGATCGTCGGAGTTCCTGCCGGTGCACTCTCTTCCGCGCGGCCCGCCGCGAACAAACTGCCGACACCTATTAATAGCACTAACGAGATGGATACCGTTATTGAAAATATTTTACGCATTTGTAACCTCCCATATAAAGTCAAACGATTTATCCGATGTCTTGTACGGGCGAGCGACGATCCGTTTCATGATGTCTTTCCAAAGGTCGGTGACCTCAATGTCCTTGAATCCGGCCAGGCGAAGATTTTCGACGGTCCGTCGGTTGATATTGGCACCGTAGAGATGCAATGGGAGCGGGTTCAGAAAATCCATTATTGGACCGAGAATTGCACCCTTACTCCGAACGTGCTCGAGCATGAGCACCTTTCCTTCCGGCCTGCAGACGCGATGGATCTCCTCCAATCCTTTGATCGGAACCGGCACCGAGCAAAAGACACAGGTCGTTACGACCGTGTCAAAACTGTCGTCCGAAAACTCCATTTGCTCAGCATCCATCTCGATAAGTGTGACATTTGTAAGCCCAAGCTCCCGCACTCGCTCGCGAGCCCGTGCAATCATACCGGAGCTGAAATCGATCCCGGTTACGTGAACCCCTTTGGGATAGCTCGCCAGGTTCTTCCCCGTGCCCACGCCGACTTCCAGCACCCGCCCGTGAGCTTCTTGGAGAAGCTCGTCTCTCCATTGGGTGCCATGACTCTCCATCGGTCTTTCCATAAGATCGTAGAGCGGAGCAATTCTATTATATCGTTTCCGTACGATATCGCTTTGTTCACCCATACTACCTCCTCTGTCGCGACCCGCGGGGGTGGCAATAAAGCCATCCCGCAGGCCCCGTCCGTGCTGAATTCTATTCGATCTCGCGAAGCATTCGCCGGAATTCCCGACGCGAAATCTCCCCGGCCGCATAGCGGCGTTTGAGCACCTCTTCCGGTGAACCGTACGGAATCCCCTCGTACATCATGTCGGGGTTGCCCATGAGGCCCCAACCGCCGCCCATCATGCCGGCGGTACCCATCATTCCACCGCCCATCATGCCGTATCCCATTCCTCCCGCCGTGGCATATCCGCCGGTTAAATACCGATACGCCATCCACCGATGTGCGGCATCCAGAGAGCTCGAACCTTCGCCTCCCATCATCTCGTCCATCCATTCGTGCCGCTCAGGGTCACCTACATAGGCTCCCATTACCGCGTCACCGAGGACGATGAGCAGTTCCTCGGGAACCGCGTCCGGATTGATTCTCTCCTCGCTACTCAAGCCCAGGGTGGTCCGAATTTCCGCCTCCACGTCTTCGACACTCCGATTGTGCCCGTCGACTTGTGCGAAGGCTCCAAATACAACTGCCGTCAGCAATACGGCGACTAAAAGTGTCCGATTATTCATAAATCGTCCTCCAAATTTGGTATTTATCGCGGCGGTCTTCAGGTCTCGCCGTCAACGATTGAGAATGTAGCAGCTCAAGGTGAACGTAGAATGACAGGCTTATTACGAACAGATGACAATCGCGGCGGCACATCGCTTCGAAGAGGTTCACATATACCGAAACCGGCGATTCGATAGGGACGTCCTCGGTCACGCCACGTATGAGGCGTCCTTCCTCAGGATCTACCACACCTCGAGTTCCCGTCATCTTCTCAAGAGATGCAATACCGGGCGGCGTGAGAAAACGATGTTCCCGCACCCCCCCTCAAGGACATCTGAAACGAGAAGCTCCCTGGTAACCGGAGCCGGTTCCCTAACCGCGCAGGCGATAGACTGGAACTCCTTGCGCTTCCCCTCACTTACTCGGGAGCTGAGGCACCTTCGTGGAAAAGTGATCTCGAGTTGCAAGCCCGCAGCATTGTAGAAGACACGAATGCAGGGTCTTAAAGTTGACTAACTAATGTTACAAAGTATAGTATCTATCCAAAACCAAGTCAGTGATGCTCAATGCATTCACCGAATTAAGGAGCGTACTATGGTTGGGAAAAGGAGTATCGGGGTTGTCCTCGGGATTTTGTTCCTGACAGTCACCGGCGGGGTGCTTTTCGGAGAGCCTGTTCGAATCGGTTATGTAAATGTCATGGATGATGCCTCAGTTCTCGTGGCGTACGAGGGCGGCTTTTACGGCGACCGAGGCCTGGAGCCCCGGCTGACTCAATTCGCAAGCGGCACCGACATGGTCAAGGCCATTGTGGGAGGCAGAATCGATGTCGGCGTTCTTGGTTTTACCAACGCCCTTACCTGGGCATCCCGCGGTGCGAGCTTGCGCATTGTCGGAGGCGCGCAACGAGGGTACCACTCCCTGCTTGCGAGACGTGATACCGGAATAACCGACGTGTCGGAGTTGCATGGTCGAGAGCTCGCCTCGCAGAAACAGGGCTCCACGGCCGATATTGTGCTGAGCAACGTCTTACTTGCGGATTCCGGTTTGTCCAAAAGAGACCTCAACATGCGCCACGTATCGCCCGCCGTCGCAGTGCAGGCCCTCGTGAGCGGTGGCGTTGACGCGGCGTTCCTTTTTGAACCCTACGCCCGGATTGCCAGGTATACGGCCCCCGTGCGAGAGATTGCCGAAGTTGGAGATTACTGGCCGTTCCCCTGCATGGTGGTAATCACCTCCGCCGAAACCTGGCAGGAGAATCGCAGCACTATCGAATCCGTGCTGGAAGCTCAAAAGGAAGCGATCGCGCTTCTGGAAGGGGATCCCAACCAAGCGGCCGGCATGATCACACACTATTTCATGGCCGAAGAAACGTTGGAGACACCGTCGGGGCCGGTTCCGGCACGTCGTGTTGTCGCGGAGGCGATCGAAGCAAACACCTTCAGCTGGCGTCTAACCTCGGAGGATTTGGAGCGTATTAAGGAGGTCGAAGAGATGATGCACGATGAAGGTTTGCTCGCACAGCGCGTCGATCTTGAACAGCTCCTCGATATGTCCTGGCAGCAGGCAATCCGATAGCGCGACGGATAGTCGTCGCGTACCTTGCGGTGGCAGGTACGATTCTCGTCACGTGGCAGACGGCCGCTGCGTTCTTTCCTTCGTTCCTGCTTCCGGGAGTGGCGGAGGTCGCTCGTCGGCTTGCCACGGTGCTCGGAACGCGGGAGTTTGCAGAGGCCCTCATGGTGAGTTTCTATCGTATCGGCGTCGGGTTTGCCGTTGCCATAATTTTGGGCACAAGCCTGGGCCTTGCCTCCGGACTCTCCAACTCGCTTCGTAGCTATCTACGCGCCCTGGTCTCAGTACTGCAATCGATACCGCCGATAACCTGGGTACCGCTTCTGGTAATACTCACAGGGTTCGGCGATGCCCCTATCATCATTGTCGTCGCGCTGGCGAGCTTCTATCCCCTCATCCAAAGCGTCATGAGTGCCGCGGAACACGTGGACGCTCTCCATTTGAAAGTTGCGCGGATTCTGGGGGCTTCACGCCGACAGACTCTGCGTACAGTTTACCTTCCCGAGGTGTTTCCCGCCGCCGTGACCGGAACGCAGATTGCCTTTGGTAACGCGTGGCGCGCCCTTGTGGCTTCGGAAATGGTCGCGGGCGTAGGCGTTGGTCTGGGATGGTCTATCACCTTTGCCGCGGAAATCGCCGATATGGCGGGCGCTCTCGCGCACATCGTAGTTATCGGTGTTATTGCGGCTATCATCGACCGAATTGTACTCGAGTGGATAAAACACCGGCTGCTGCGATGGAGGTACGTTGGAAATGATTAATTCCGCAGAGCGAGTGGTTGTCGACGCACTTCAGGTGGACGGGGTAACCAAGATGTACGGGTCACTCGTGGTTCTTGGTCCACTGTCTTTCCGCGTTCCCGATGGCGAGTTTGTCGCCGTTCTCGGTCCGTCCGGATGTGGCAAGAGCACGCTTCTGTCCCTGCTGGCCGGCCTTTCACAGCCCAGCGGGGGGCGCTTACTGGTGCGCGGCAGAGACGCAGACCATCTCGGCCCGCACGAGCGAACGATGGTGTTCCAGCAGGACGGACTTCTTCCGTGGCGTACCGTTCGCCGAAACATTTCCTTGGGGCTCGAGTACCGCCACGCGGACACGGACGAGGCACACCGCCTCGTCCGTGAGGTCCTCGAGCAAGTGGGGCTCTGCGGATTTGAGGAGTACTATCCCCATCAACTATCAGGGGGAATGCGACAACGTACGGCCATCGCGCGCGCACTCGTCATGCAGCCGGCAATCCTTCTCATGGACGAGCCTTACGGGTCCCTGGATGCAATGACCCGGATGCAGATGCACGAAGAGCTTCTCCGAATATGGAAAGGGTCGGGACGGACCATCGTGATGGTCACCCACGATGTCGACGAGGCGCTGTCACTGGCCGACCGCGTTATGGTCCTCTCATCCCGTCCCGCACACCTCAAGGCGGACCTATCGATTGCGATGTCCAGGCCGCGAGACCGCAGTAGCGCCGACTACACGAAGACGAGAACCGAATTACTGACTTTGTTGGGTCTGACGATGTAGCGCAACGTGTTTGCCCGGATAGTTTCACCGTCTCACGAACTTTTTTCACACTCGGAGCCCTTTAGCTTGGCGCCGGCCACATGTCAACCTTGCGCCCGATGTCAAATGATGAAATCTTGGTCGACCTGCCCGGTGATCCGGCGCCGCATCACATCATCCAGCGACTGCGCGAGAAAGCCGTCTATGTGCGCCGCCAGATCGTCCCACAACGGTTGGAGCGAAGCGGCCGGTCCTACATGGGCCACTGCGAGTGGTCCTTCCAATTCCGTGAGCACCGCCCGCAGGCTAATGGAGTCGGGGTGGGCCGTGAGTTCGTAACCACCGTGGGCGCCTCGATGGCTCCGTACCAACTCACTGCGCTTGAGGGTATTTAGGATCTGTTCAAGGTAGTGTCGGGGGATCTCGTGGCGGGAGGCGATGTCCCGGATTTGCACCGGCCCGGAGCGGTATTGATGTGCCAATTCCACGACCGCAGTGAGACCGTAGATCGCCTTTGCGGAGAGGGTGAACATTGTCTCAGTCCTCCCCCAAGGCATGGTCGATATCGGCGATGATGTCCTCGCCGTTCTCCAGCCCGATCGCAAGCCGTACCGTACCCGGAAGAATACCCAGCACCCGTCGCTGCTCCTCCTCGAGTTTTGAGTGGGTTGTTGTGCGGGGATGAGTGGCGATCGATCGGGAATCTCCGAGGTTCGCGGAGCGACTGATCACCTTCAAGCGGTTGATGAAGCGCATCGCCGCCGCCTCCCCACCGACGATATCGATCGTGACAAGGCCGCCGCCGTGTCGCATCTGTCGCCGGGCGAGCTCATACTGCGGGTGACTCTCGAGGAAGGGAAAGCGCGTGCGCTCCACCGCGTGGTGACTTCTGAGATAGCGTGCCACGGCGTGGGCATTCTCACAATGTCGGTACAATCGCATCGATAGTGTCTTCAGGCTCTTGGAGAGAACCCACGCATAGAACGACGACAGCGCGGGACCGGTCTGACGCGCGAAGAAGCGCAGGTCGGCAATAATCTCCCGTGGACCGAGGATGGCGCCGCCTAAAACGCGGCCCTGGCCCCCGACGGCCGGAGACCCGTCGATTGACACACCGTTCCCATCGCCGTCGGTAGCGACGAAGTACGACGCGTCGTTATACCGCCGCAATTCCACCGTCATCTTCATGCGGTGTCCTACCAATGTCCTGTTCACAAATCAAGCTACTCAACTTATAGTTGGAGCATGAACGTACAAACGATCGAAGAGTGCATCGGCAATACACCGCTGGTACGGCTGCAGCGCATATATACCGGTCCCAATCTGATACTGTGTAAGATGGAGGGTGACAATCCCGCCGGTTCGGTCAAAGACCGACCGGCTTACCAAATGGTCGTGGCGGCCGAGGAACAAGGCCGAATCCGCCCGGGTGATACCCTCATTGAACCGACCAGTGGCAACACCGGCATTGCACTGGCGATGGTGGCGGCGATCAAAGGCTATCGGATGGTGTTGATCATGCCGGAACACATGAGCGCGGAACGAAGAGCACTCATGAAGGCCTACGGCGCTACGGTGGTACTGACACCAAAGGACAAGAGCATGGAGGGGGCGATCGACCTGGCACGAGAATTGGAAGCCGCCGGAAAGGGCGTGATTCTAGATCAGTTCTCCAACCCGGACAATCCAGAGGCCCACTACCGGACCACCGGGCCCGAGGTGTGGAAGGACACCGACGGCCGGGTTACCCATTTTGTTGCCTCCACCGGTACAACCGGAACCCTGATGGGGGTATCGCGGTATCTCAAGGAGCGGAACCCGGCGGTACGGATCGTGGGAGCCCTACCCGACGGCCACGGCGGAATCCCGGGGATTCGAGCGTGGCCTGAGGCATATCTACCGGCGATCTACGACGAATCCCGTATCGATGATCGCCGCGAAGTGTCGCGCGAGCGGGCCGTAGAGACGATGCACGCACTGGCGAGGGAAGAGGGTATTTTCGCCGGAATCTCCTCCGGGGGAAACGTTGCCGTGGCGCTGGACGTAGCTCGGGATTTGGACGCGGAAGGGGTGCAAGACGCGGTCTTGGTCACGATTATCTGCGACCGCGGAGACCGCTACGTGTCCACCGGAGTCTTCCCGGCGTAGCGCCGCCGCTATCCGGAAATCGCCGCCGCCACGCCATAGCGCGCGAATATCGCCTGGACATACTCCAGTTGTGCTCGACTTGGAACCGGGGTACCTTCCAACGGATATCGTTTTCCGAGGGATATCCATTTGTGCTTACCCATTTCGTGGTATCGAAGTAGCTCGACACGCTCCAGATTCGAGAGGTTGGAGAGAAACTCCCCCGTCATCTGCGCCGAGGTGGCGTCGGTCGTAAAACCCGGCACCACGACGTGTCGTATCCATGTCCGCTTCCCAAGTTTATCGAGCCACCGCGCAAACTCCAGGACCAGCCGGTTCGGCCGGCCCGTCAGTTCTCGATGCCTCTTGTCGTCGACATGCTTAATATCGAGCAATATCAGATCCGTCACCTCAATCAATCGCTCGACGGCTGGGGTTATTACCGTAAGACCCGACGTGTCGAGGGCTGTATTAATTCCCTCCCTCTTCGCGGCCTCAAAGAGCGCTCCGACAAACCGCGCCTGCAGGATAGGATCTCCGCCGGAGGCGGTAATACCACCCCCGGAACGATCGAGGAAGCTGCGGACCGCCCGGATTTCCTCCATCATCTGGTCAATGGTTACCGACCGGCCGTCGCCCACTTCCCAAGTGTCGCGATTCTGACAGTAAAGACAGCGCAAATGACACCCCTGAAAAAACATGACAAAACGAATTCCCGGGCCATCCAGCGTACCGAAGGTTTCAACGGAATGGAGGTTTCCGGTAAGCTCCCCGCCTCTGACAGTGCCGTCTCGGCTATTCCTCTCCCGCCGGGACCCCACCGGCGATGACGTACCGTCTCTCGTGGCAGGTATCGGTCTAAACACGCTCATGGAATGTCCTGTGTATGACGTCCAGTTGCTGTTCTTTCGTAAGCTTAATAAAATTGACGGCGTATCCTGATACACGAATTGTAAGCTGCGGATACTTTTCCGGGTGGTCCATAGCATCAATCAGCGTCTCCCGTTGCAGTACGTTAACATTGATATGGTGTCCCTTCCGCTCGAAGTACCCGTCCAACACCGCCACCAAGTTCATTACCTGTGCGGTCGTGTCAAATCCAAGAGTATGAGGCTCCACCGAGAATGTGTAGGATATTCCGTCCTGGGCATACTCGTAAGGCAGCTTGGCCACGGAGGTAATGGAAGCTAAGGCCCCTCGGGTGTCCCGGCCGTGCATCGGATTGGCACCAGGCGCAAAGGGATCTCCCTTTTTCCGTCCATCCGGTGTTGCCCCAGTTTTTTTTCCGTAAACGACATTGGAGGTGATGGTGAGGATCGATTGTGTTGGAAGTGCGTGCCGATAGCATTCCTTACTCGATAGCTTCTTCATAAACCGTTGTACAAGATCTACCGCGATATCATCAACTCGGTCGTCGTCATTCCCAAAGGTCGGAAATGTACCTTCGATGACAAAATCCGTAGCCAGTCCCCTGTCATCGCGAATCGGTTTCACCGTGGCAAAACGAATGGCCGAGAGCGCATCGGTCGCGACCGATAGTCCGGCTATGCCGTACGCCATAGTGCGTAATACGTCGCGGTCGTGGAGCGCCATTTGCACTTTCTCATATGCATAACGATCGTGCATGTAATGTATGACGTTGAGCGTATCCGCGTACAAGCCTGCCACCCAATCCAGAATGTAATCGTACCGTTCCATCACTAATTGGTATTCCAGAACGTCGTCGTCGATAGCGGCCAGCGGTGGACCAACCTGTTTACCGGTGATCTCGTCACGTCCCCCGTTAATGGCGTACAAGAGCGCCTTCGCCAAATTGCACCGCGCACCAAAGAACTGCATCTGCTTGCCGATTCTCATTGCCGACACGCAGCAGGCGATTCCGTAATCGTCTCCCCAGTAGGGCCGCATAAGGTCGTCGTTCTCGTACTGAATAGCGCTTGTCATAATCGAGACTCTCGCACAGTACTCTTTAAACGCTTTGGGAAGTCGTTGGGACCAGAGAACCGTTAGGTTAGGTTCCGGAGCCGGCCCCAGGTTGGTCAGGGTGTGCAAGAACCGAAAACTGCTGCGGGTCACCATGGGGCGACCGTCCTCTCCGACCCCGCCGATCGCCTCGGTCACCCATGTCGGGTCACCCGAGAAGAGCTCATTATACTCAGGAGTGCGTAAGAACCGGACGAGGCGCAACTTCATCACCAATTGGTCGATGAGTTCCTGAGCACCCGCCTCTTCGAGCTTTCCCTCGGCGATGTCTCGCTGGAAATAGGTGTCCAGGAAGGTCGAGACTCGCCCCAGACTCATGGCCGCGCCGTCTTGTTCTTTAATGGCCGCAAGATAGGCGAAATAGGTCCATTGAACCGCCTCAAAGGCGTCTGCTGCCGGCCGGCTTAAATCGAAGCCGTAACTGATCCCCATTTCCGTGAGTTCCTCCAGAGCCTCGATCTGCTCTGAAAGTTCCTCGCGGAGCCGAATCGTCGTTTCAGTCATCCTCGACTCGGTCATCGATAGTTCATGCCGCTTTTCGGCGATAAGTCGGTCCACGCCGTAAAGGGCTACTCTTCGATAGTCACCGATAATTCGACCCCGACCGTAGGCGTCCGGCAAGCCGGTAATGATACCCGAACGTCGGGCTTCCTTCATTTGAGGGGTGTAGGCATCGAAGACACCGTCGTTGTGTGTCTTTCGATAGTCGGTGAAGATGGCTGTAATCCTTACGGGGAGCTGGTAACCGTATGATTCGGCGGCTTTTTCTACAACCCGTATTCCCCCGAACGGCATTATGGCTCGTCGAAGCGGCGCGTCGGTTTGTAACCCTACGACCTTCTCTCGTTCCCGGTCGATATATCCCGGAGCATGAGCTGTAATCGATGATACCGTGTGTACATCAACGTCGAGTGTCCCACCTCGTTCTCGTTCCTGCGAGAGAAGCTCCTGTACCTGCTCCCAAAGTATTTGAGTATCCGATGTGGGTTCGGATAGAAAAGACTCATCTCCGTCGTAAGGGGAATAGTTCTCCTGAATGAACCCACGAATGTCTATTTCCCGTCTCCATCTTCCGAAACTGAATCCGCGCCACGGATCCCGCTTTTCCCGTCCATTTGCGTCGTCGGTATGTATATCAACAGTACTCATAAAAACCTCCTGTGTACCTGCTGTCTATGTACTTCAATATATTTATATACCATACTCCTGTATGGTATATAATGCAAAGCCAAGTGTGTATTATTTCCCGGAAAATCGGCGGGTCTCTCGTCTTCAGCGTGTGTGCTTTTCATCCAACCTCTTGCTATACCCTTCCGGGGCATAGTATAAGCGTTGTATTGAGGTGTCGAGTATTATGCATGGAATGGGTGGTGGCTTGTGGCTCTTTCTCTTTGTGCTACCGTTGATTGTAATCGGGTTACGTGACGAGTTAGAGCCAAGGCTCAGACGTCGGGCGACTCGACGTGGAAGGGGCATGTACCCGGAAGATCTACCGCGGGAGGCGGAGGTATATCGGATTGCCCGCCGTCTCGGTGGCAGAATTACCGTGTCGGATCTAATAGTAGAAATCGGAGTTAGCGCGCAGATTGCCGAACAGTCGTTGGAACGCCTCGTGGATGGCACACGCGTGGGAATTGAGGTAAGCGACAACGGCGTCATAGTGTACGAGTTTCGCGAGTTTACCGGCAGATAACGTGTCCCATATTATTAGGTATTGTTAGACGAGGCGAAGCAGGATGTAAAACCTGCTTCGCCCACCATCACGATAACAAATCGCGATCTATTCGATCTCGCGAAGCATTCGCCGGAATTCCCGACGCGAAATCTCCCCGGCCGCATAGCGGCGTTTGAGCACCTCTTCCGGTGAACCGTACGGAATCCCCTCGTACATCATGTCGGGGTTGCCCATGAGGCCCCAACCGCCGCCCATCATGCCGGCGGTACCCATCATTCCACCGCCCATCATGCCGTATCCCATTCCTCCCGCCGTGGCATATCCGCCGGTTAAATACCGATACGCCATCCACCGATGTGCGGCATCCAGAGAGCTCGAACCTTCGCCTCCCATCATCTCGTCCATCCATTCGTGCCGCTCAGGGTCACCTACATAGGCTCCCATTACCGCGTCACCGAGGACGATGAGCAGTTCCTCGGGAACCGCGTCCGGATTGATTCTCTCCTCGCTACTCAAGCCCAGGGTGGTCCGAATTTCCGCCTCCACGTCTTCGACACTCCGATTGTGCCCGTCGACTTGTGCGAAGGCTCCAAATACAACTGCCGTCAGCAATACGGCGACTAAAAGCGTCCGATTATTCATAAATCGTCCTCCAGATTTAGTATTTGTCGCGGCGGCCTTCCGGTCTCGCCGTCAACGATTGAGAATGTAGCAGCTCAAGGTGACCGCAGAGTGACGGTTGTATTACGAGTAGGTGACGATTAATCATGTGCACCGATAGATCTCCATGCATTCCTCGGAGCAAAAAGAACGCGGGCCACTATCGTCCTCAAACATAAAGTTGACATAAAAAACAAAAAGGGGTTGACACTCCCGCCAACTAATCCGACGCTATACAATACCCTGGTAGGGTATACTCGATTAAGAAGGAGTTCTCTATGGAAGCTACCAAAGCACGCATAGATAGTACCGATACTCAGAGCGTTCGTCTGGAAACGGCGGTCCTTCCTTTGGAAGGGATGAGTTGTGCATCCTGCGCACAGACAATTGAAAAAGCGTTAGGTAAGGTTCCCGGCGTAAGCTCGGCGGGGGTCAACTTTGCTGCCGAACAGGCCACGCTTCATTATGATCCGTCGGTCGTTGGGGTATCGCAATTCAAGGCGGCGGTGGAAGCCGTCGGCTATGCGGTCGGCGAAAAGCCGGATGCGACCGGTGAAGACGGGAAAGTCGACGAGGACGAGAAGCGGATGTCGGCAGCCCGTCGCAAAATGGTGACCGCCTGGGCGTTCACCCTGCCCATCATCGTATGGATGTCCTTTGAAATGTTCGCAGGCATCGTCTGGCCGACCCAGGCGATTTTCGATCTTGGAATGATCGCCTTAGCCCTACCGGTGATGTTCGGCGTCGGCTGGAGCACCCTGCGTTCGGCATTTAAGGCGGTCTCACACGGCAGCGCGAATATGGACGTACTTATTGCGATGGGTACGGTCGTCTCCCTGGCGACAGGCCCCGCCGCCTTCTTCCTCCCCGTGGCCAACTATGCGGGAGTCGCCGCCATGATAATGGCGTTTCATCTAACCGGGCGATACGTGGAGACCGCAGCCCGCGGAAGAGCGTCTCAGGCCATTAAGCGGCTCTTGGAACTTGGCGCTAAGACGGCTCGCGTAATCGAAGATGGCGAGGAACGGGAGATTCCGATTGAACAGGTCCAAATAGACCATGTGATGGTAGTGCGCCCCGGAGAAAAGATTCCAACCGACGGGATAATAGTCGAAGGCGAGAGCTCTTTAGACGAGTCCATGGCTACTGGTGAATCGATGCCGGTGAACAAGGGGAATGGAGACGAGGTGATCGGCGCCACGGTGAACCAGGAAGGGCTACTGAAGGTTCGGGCGACAAAGGTAGGCAAGGATACCTTTCTTTCTCAAGTTATACGAATGGTACAGGAGTGCCAGGGGTCAAAGGTTCCGATCCAAGAATTTGCGGACCGCGTAACCTCCTACTTCGTACCTGTCGTACTGGCTGTGGCGGCGTTTACGGTTCTCGTATGGATGGTCTTCCCCGAAACTCTGTTGCCGATTACCGAGTGGGCATCTACATTTCTGCCCTGGGTAGATCCGAGCGTCGGAACGGTCACCCTGGCCATCTTTGCCGCCGTGGCGGTGTTGGTGATCGCGTGCCCCTGCGCCCTCGGCCTCGCTACTCCGACCGCTCTCATGGTCGGTAGCGGTATCGGCGCCGAAAATGGAATCCTGATTCGTCGGGGCGAGGCAATTCAGGGACTCAAGGACATTCACACCGTCGTATTCGACAAGACCGGAACCATCACCAAGGGAAAGCCCGAGGTTACCGACCTTATCGCCTTTACCGAAATCGATCGACGAGAACTCTTGCGTCTGGTCGCCTCCGCGGAGTCCGGCTCCGAGCATCCGCTGGGGCAGGCGTTCGTCAAGCTCGCCAAAGAGGAGGGAATTGAGATTGCCCAGCCCCAGGAGTTCAAGGCGGTGCGAGGCAAGGGAGTTCGTGCGGTCGTCGAGGGGAAAGAAATCCTTGTCGGTAGCAGGAAGCTTATGGGAGAAGCCGGAGTCGTTATCGAGTCCGCCGCGGACACAATGAATCGTCTGGAGGACGAGGCAAAGACCGCAATGCTTGTAGCCTATGGCGGGACCATTCTCGGAACCGTGGCGGTAGCGGACACATTGAAGCCGGATTCGGTCGCGGCGATTCACGAGCTTGAGCGGATGGGTATCGAGACGGCGGTGATTTCCGGAGACAACGAGAAAACCGTCTCGGCAATCGCCCGAAAGGTTGGGATTTCCCGGGTACTCGCGGAGGTGCTCCCGGATGGCAAAGTGGACGAGATCAAGCGGTTGCAGGAGAAGGTCGGCAGCGTCGCGATGGTCGGGGACGGTATCAACGATGCCCCCGCCCTTACACAGTCCAACGTAGGAATCGCGATCGGCACGGGAACGGACATTGCAATTGAGGCGTCCGACGTTACCCTTGTGAGCGGCGAGCTTTCCGGGGTGGTTACCGCGATTCGGCTTTCCAAGGCGACCTTTAGGAAGATCAAGCAAAATCTCTTCTGGGCGTACTTCTATAACACCGTGGCTATTCCTGTGGCGGTGCTCGGACTGCTACACCCGGTTATCGCGGAAGCGGCAATGGCGTTCAGCTCGATCAACGTGGTTACGAACGCCAATCTCCTACGAAGAGCAAAGGTCAAGTTCACCGCACCCTCGGAAGATCTTTCCACCGCAGGAGCGAAAACCGAAGGAGCTGCGGCATGACGGCACCGGACCGCCACGCAGAAACCCGAGAAGAGAGTCTTTGGAGCCGAGGTGTAGCTGCGATTACCTCGCATACCGGCATGATGGTGTTTGGCGCCATCATGCTAACTGCGGTCTACCTGCTTCCGAAAGTTGGAATTTCAGTGCCGGACCAAGGTAGAAACGTGCTCTACATTCTCTTCGTAGCGCTCCATGTGCCGATGTTACTGGGGATGCACAGACACCGTGCCACGGGCAACGATGCGCAGGATGCCCATGCGAGAGACGCGACTCCTGACAACGTCGATGCGAAAAAGCGGAAGTAGGAATGCAGACGGGAGCAGCTTACAATGAGCGTAACGCTCGGACCGAACACGAAACGAGCGGAGTGGATTCGCACCGCGGCAAAGCCGGCCATAATAGTAACCCTGATCGGCGCTTTGGCCGTGGCGCTTTTGGTCCCACACCTTGTGGACGGCCATATTCTCAGCCTATCGGTCGCACAGACACAGTCTCTACTCATCGCGATCGACCTACTCGTTGCCGGAGCCCTCATCACGATTCTCAACCGCCAAATCGTGAGGGAGAAACTGGAAAAGCAGACGCTTCAACATCGCCTTACCAGATCCTTCCGGTACATCGGGCAAGCGAACGTTTGTCTCGAGCTTATAAAGGAGCATTCGGCGGCTTTAGCAAGGTCGCGTTCGACCAATGAGTCCCACGGCGTCCTCTCCGATCTCCACGGGGCCATAGCCTCGGGGGTGGCGGGGGCGGCGGCGTCCCGTCTCCGTGTAATATCCGTGGATACCATGCGCACGGTAACGGAGTACGTCTGGACACGGGAGGGAGGTTCCGCCGCCCCGCCGATTTCAAACAAGCTTGCTTTGAGCAAGCAGTCGCCCCAGTCGGGCGACTCGGCGCCGCTGATAATCCGTAGCGGCTATCAGGAGGGCGGGATCGTCTGCGTTCTTGCGGCGGTCACCTCCGAGAGGAACGGGGGCGACGACGAACTGCTTAACGTCCTCCTGAACCACTTTCATCTCCTATTTCTCTTTGTCCACGACCATCACAAGGAGTCTCGATGAACCTCTACCTACGCTATCCTGAATGGATTTCCCCTACGATAATACCCGGCCTCCCGATTCGGTGGTACGGGCTAATGTACCTCGTCGCCTTCGGCCTCGCCTACGTTTTGACCGTGGTCCAGCTGAAGCAGCAGCGGTCCGGAGTGCTTGCCCGCGTCGGGCGAGAGGATATTGCCGACCTCTTCTTCTGGATAATACTCGGCATCATTATCGGCGCCAGAATCGTAGCGGCAACCGTCTACGACACCAGCGGGACCTACATTTCCAAACCGTGGCTCATATTCTGGCCCTTTGACGAGGAGATGAACTTCACCGGACTGGCCGGGATGAGCTACCACGGCGGGCTCATCGGAGGCATTATCGCCTTCTTGCTCTACAGCAAGAGAAAGAGGCTACCAATCCTCGCTACCGGAGACCTCCTATCGGCAGCCATACCCCTGGGCTACACCTTCGGCAGAATCGGCAATTTCCTAAACATGGAGCTCTATGGACGCGTAACCACGCTTCCCTGGGGCGTGCTCTTTCCGCACGCACGCCGGCTTCCCACGAGCGTCCCGGCGGTCCGGGAGACCGCCGCAACGGTCGGCATCGATGTGACCGGCCAGGAGCTTGTCAATCTTCCTCGCCACCCGTCGCAACTCTACGAGGCGTTTCTTGAAGGCGTCCTCCTTTGGTTCATTCTCTGGTTCGTCTTTCGCAAAAGAAAGCCCTTCGACGGATTTCTCATCGGCGCGTATCTCATCGGCTACTCCGTCGCCCGGTTTATCGCGGAGTACTTCCGCACCCCGGATCCCGGCCTTGACTTCGTGCTTCAGCTTGGCACCGAGAACAATCCGCCATGGCTGCTGCTTTCGCCTTTCAATTTCACCATGGGCCAGATCTTAAGCGTCCTTATGGCGCTGGGGGGTGTGATCTTTCTGGTCGTCGTAAGAGCCCGGCAAAGAACCCCAAATAGGTAGCCGCTTCGGCGCCGTCCCCTCTTGAGGGCCCGCGACCAGCCGGGAACGGCGGCGCCGCTTGTCGAGGGATGTCCAAGAACCGTAGTTTCTTAGATGCAATAGCACGAAATCAAGGAATGAAATGATGCGTAAAGGCTTGATAACCGTTTCGATCGTAGTAGCGAGCATTCTTCTGCTCGCCGGGACCGCGGCGGCCGCGGGTAGTTCCGAGGAGATTACCGGAGAGGGTTCCAGAACCCTGGGAATCGTTCACATTACCTTCGAGCCGACCTTCGCCTACAACGGAGTGGAGTACATGAGCTTTGGGTCCGCTTTTCGCGAGCAGTGGCGACGTCTATCGCGAGAGAAGGACTTCAAACTAATCCAGGTAGAGGCCGGCGTCACGGCCAACGACCTTGAGTTTGCAACGCGGCGCCTGTTGGATCTCGGCGTCGACGCTATCCTCGTCTTTCAGCATGACCCGTACGCCGCCGGCCAGGCGGTACGCATGGCACAGGAGGCGGGGGTCCCCATCGCCATCCACGGCATTCGACCGGCGCCGGGGATTCGAGCGCCCTTTGTCGGTTTCTCCGAATACGAAACCTGCCGCGCCCTCGGACAACGGGTGGCTGAGCGATTCTCCGACGTTGCCCCGGACACCATGCCGCGGATACTCGTACTCAATAACGAGACCGTCCAACGCGACGCCAATCGGGAACGCGGCTTCTTGGAAGGCTTTCGTTCTCGCGTCCCCGAGTTCGAAGTCGTGGCCAACCAGGAAGACCTCGGAACCGTGGCAAGCGCCCTTCGGGTCACGGAATCGGCATTGCTCAACTCCCCGGAGATCAACATCATCTACGCCACGAGCGATCAGCGAGGTTTCGCAGCCGCACAGGTGATTCGAAACGGCGGCATCGTAGTTGGTGAACCGCCCGCGATCGTCGCGGTGGGGGGAAGCGAAGCCGCTTTGCGCAATCTCATGGAAGAGGAGTTCTGGCAGGCACAGGTCGCTCTAAATGTAAGAGGGGTAGCGGAGAAGTCCTACGAGGTTCTTGAAATGATGCTATCCGGAGAAATGTCCATGGAGAGCGACCGGGAGTTTTTGGTCGACTCACCAATATTCATAGACCCCACCGAGGAGGAAGTGCGAAGCTACCTCTCCGAAAACCACGGAATCATGGAGTTCGATCTCCAACAGTAGATAGACTTATCCGATTGAGGTAATCAGGGTAGAGGGCCGCCGCGCGAAGCGGCCCTCTTTTTGTTTTGCGCTCCTCCCCATAGTTGTACCTCGAAATCCAAGAGAAGCAGGGAAAGAGATAGAGCGTCGTGAAGTTGACGGCTCGTGAAGCTGGTGGTATACTATCAATACCCTACCCTGGTATGGTATTGATACCATTAGGAGTTGTCGAATGCGCGCACTGGTTACCTGGATTCTGCGACACCGAATCGCCGTGGTTTTGTTGATAACCGCACTAACCGGGTTTCTCGGTTTTAAAGCGTGGAAGATCCAGATCAATACGGATTTCGTGACCTACCTCTCCGACGATAGCGAGGTTGTTCAGGAGTTTTACCGGGCCGGTGAGGTTTTCGAATCGAATTACCTGGCGATGGTAATCTTTGATCCTTCCGACGGGCGGCCTCTCTTTAGCCGCGAAAACCTGACGATTCTCTCGGAGCTCACGGCACGATACGGCGATATTGACGGGGTGGCGAGCGTCCTGAGCATCGCCAACGCCGCCGACGTCAAGGAAACTCCCTACGGTATCAGCATCGAGGATCTCGTGGGAACGGAGATTCCCGAGGGCCGCCCGGATCTCGACGACCTGCAGAGCTATGTAACCGCCAAGGAGCTCTACCGGGGTATCCTTCTGGACGACGCGGGCGAGTCGGCGCTCCTTTTGCTTACCTTTGAGCCTTCCGCCGACCATATGGCACTGGCGGAACGTGTTATCTCGCAAACGACGGCCGCAAATGGTAGTACTGAGGGGTTCTACTTCGGCGGCATGCCCTTTGTGATGTATTCCATGTCTCAAGGTATTATTTCAAATTTGTCGCTCCTCGTCCCCCTCATTCTTCTCTTCCTTATTGTAGTTCTCTACTTCGCCTTTCGATCGCTCAGCGGCGTGATCTTTCCTTTGCTGGTCGTCGCGGTAAGTGCCGTGTGGGCGGTGGGTATTCTTTCACTCCTCGACGTACCCCTGGACATCCTGACCGCCATCATGCCGGTTATTCTCATCGCGATGGGAAGTGCCGACGGCATTCACCTTATGAAGAAGTATTCCGAGGAACGCCGGGGAGGGCGCCGTCCAACTGAAGCCATGAGAGAGAGCGTCGTGGAATTGGGCGTTCCGATACTCCTGACCTCTGTAACCACGATGGTCGGCTTCGCTTCCCTCGTTGTTTCCGACTTCAGGATCATCAAGACCTTCGGACTTGCCGTTACCCTTGCGATCTTTCTGGCATTGGTCGTCACCATCTTTTTCCTTCCCCCGCTGGCGGCGCTTCTCAGCCGTAAAACCGGTAACGGCGT
The DNA here is from genome assembly GCA_965242725.1 of Alkalispirochaeta sp. GTDB lineage: Bacteria > Spirochaetota > Spirochaetia > DSM-27196 > Alkalispirochaetaceae > Alkalispirochaeta. The sequence continues at coordinate 60,320 of CBDESZ010000006.1, read as the reverse complement.
TGATAACTGGGATGACTCACCCGCCGAGCGACTGATGGACCGCCTCTCGGGCTATATTCACCAAAAGAAGAAAGAGATTCTCATTGCCTTCGGGGCTCTGACGACCATTGCGGTAGCGGGCATACCGCTTATAACGGCCAACGTCGATTGGAGTCTCTGCCTCGCCAAGAACAGCAAACCGTATGCGGCGGAGATGATGCTTCGCGATCGATTCGGCGGCTCCCTGCCTCTGCAGGTTTCCGTTAAAGGAGATGTCAAGGACCCTGCACTATTACAAACGATACAGAATATCCAGGAGTTTGCGGGTACGCAGCCGGTCTATGGCTGTTAATCGACGGCGAGGAGAGCATGGATCAGTTCGTCGGCCCCGGGGATCAGGAAGCGCTCATCCAGGGTCGGGTCACGTCAATGGCTACCGCCGATATGAGCGCCTCCACGGTGTCAATGGGGCGTTACCTAAGCGAGCTTCCGTCACGGTTGTTTGTTATAGACAAGAGGCTGCTGAACCCGCAAGGCAGGCTCGTCGTTTCACGGCTCCAGGCAAACGTTGCCGCCGAGCGCCTCTCCCGGTACCTCGGGCTCGAAGAAAATGAGCGACTAGAGCTTGGTCGGCGACTCAAGACGGCCGTCGTTCGATCGGGCCCAGACACGCAACGTCCGGTCATCGAGTCGGCCGTCTCATCGTATCTTAGGAGTGATCGGTCGGAAATAACGATTTCACGGGAGGAAACGGCGCGACTCATCGCGACGGCGGTGGCCGAGGTGATCGTTGAAGCCCCATCTGGGTCACCGCCGAATCCCGATGATCTCGCCGCCGAATTGGCCCCTTTCCTTCCGGAAACAACGGAGATGGATCGTCTGTGGCTCGCCGATTCTCTCCTTTTTGAGGCGGAACGTGCCGTCCGACAAGCCAAAGATGATGCGCTCCTGTCGCAACTTCAACGGCCGGTCCTGGAGAAGCCGTCGCAAGCTTCTATTGAAAAACGCGTCGGAGGTATCGTTCACGAAGCTACCAGCGAGTTTGCCCCGATCTCCGTAAACGACTTCACGCAGAACGAGTCGCTTCTCAAAGCCGGACTGATTCGCGAAGTACCCTTGGAGGCCGCATTGACAGGCATGGTTCCGGTACTCACCGAAATGGAGAATCGCCTTCTGCCGACACAGATCCAGAGCGTCGCGATCACCCTTGGAGTCATTCTCCTGGTCTTGGTTCTGGTATTCAAATCACTTAAGCTCGGATTTGTCGCCCTGGCACCCACGCTTCTTACGGTACTCACCAATTTTGCGATCCTCGGTTTCGCAGGTATCGGTCTCGACTCGTTTACCGCCCTCATCGCAAGCGCGGTCATCGGGCTGGGCATAGACTACGCCATCCACCTGGTAACCAAGTTCCGTCGCGAATTGGCACGAACCGGTGGGAGCGAGGAGGCACTCCGAATTACTCTCCGAACCACCGGCGTCGCCATCGTCATTAATGCGGTTTCCGTCGGTATCGGATTCGAAATACTCAACTTCGCGGCAGGACAGCATATACGGATATTCGGTGGTCTTCTCGGACTATCGCTCCTCGCGAGCGCTGCCTACACCCTTATTCTGCTGCCCGCCCTACTTCTTGCCATTGGTGGCGGGCGGGACAGCCGTTCACTAGGACACCTATCAAAGAAAGGAGCATTAGTATGAAGAAGCTACTTGTGGCATCGCTACTATTCCTGCTGGCCGGGACAGGTGCCTTCGCCCAGACCGGCGAGGATATCCTCGCCAATGCCGAGGCGGCGGCCAATCCGGACACCGACATGGAAGCGGTCCTCTCGATGACGATCAGCGACGGCCGGGGCGCGAGTGAGACTCGTTCCGTCAGGATGTACCAGCGAGGAAGCGATCAATTTCTCATGCGCTTTCTCTCTCCGGCGGACATCCGGGGAGTCGCCCTTCTCATCGACGTCCAGGATCGTGACGACGACCTCATTTACCTCTACCTTCCGGCCTTTCGGCGAGAGCGGAGGATCGCCTCCCACGTGAAGAATGAGGAGTTCATGGGAACCGGCCTAACGTACGAAGATATAGCGGAGATAGACTACTCCGACACCTATGAGGTGGTGAGCTGGAGCAGGACGGGTCCGGACTATGCCCTGGAGCTTCGGTCAAAGAAGGAAAACTCCACCTACGACGGCGCGAGGATGGTCGTCGACGGCGAGAGCTACTTGCCGGTACGAACGGAACTTCTTCAGGACGGGTCCGTCGTCAAGCGACTCACGGTAGAGGATGTCGGTCGCCACCAGGGATACTGGTACGCAGCAAAAACGGTCGTGGAACTGCCGGGCTCCGGCCGTCGCACGGTGATGGAAATAGAGAGCATAGAGCACGACGCGTCCCTGGACGGTGCGCTCTTTTCCGTTCGAAGTTTGAGACGGTTCAGGTAAGGAGGGTCGGATCAAATGTGTTCAAAGTCCCAAACAAGTACGCTTCGCTCCAACTATCGGGCGCTCCTCATCCTCATCGCGGCGTCGCTACCGCCCGCGGGATATGCGCAGGAACAACCGATAACCGGCGAGCTAAGCCAGAGGTCCGGATACTCCGTCGAGGAGGAGACTATCTCCGTCCTTGAGACTGAGGTGCTGTTATCGATTGATACCGACCTCGCCGACAGGGGCCATCTCAAGGTGGAAACCATCGGTACCTACGACTATGTAGATGACCGGGGCTCCCTTACGCTCGGTGAAGCGTATACGTCCTTCTACACGCCGTCGGTAGACCTCTTCGTCGGAAACCAGATTATCAACTGGGGTACCGCCGATGGATTCAATCCCTCGAGTCCGGTGAATCCGATAGTGCCCGAAAGCCTGGTCGATGAGGAGATACATTGGGAGCCCGTCCCCGCGGTGAGCGCCACCTACTACCTTGGCTCCGTCGTGGATCTGACCGCCGTTGTTGTGTTGGATGTCCTGCCGATCGACGTATCGTCGATAGCGCCCGACTTGACCGGCGCCGCCGACGTGGAGGGTATCGAAGACCCTCCGTCCGGCGGGAAAATCGGCACCTATGTGGCGGGGTGGGATCTAAAGGCTACCTACTTCTACGGCTTTGAAGACCTGCCGGCTCTTGCGGCAAAGACGCAGTTGGACGCCGGAACGGGAGTGCCCATCGCCGGATCGACCACGGTTGTCGGCTCCTACCGCAGGTCCCACCGTCTCGCGCTCGCCGCCGCCGGTCAGCTCTTCTCCCTCGGCGCCTGGGGCGAAGCCGCATATGTTCTCCCCGAGTCGAAGGAGTTTGCCGATCGCGATCCGCTCACCGTTACAACCGTCTTCTCTTCGGACGAGCCGCGCTTCGAGACGATAACGGGCGTGGACTACACCTTTCCCGGCGGACTTTACGCACAACTCCAGTACCTCTATCTCGGCTCCGGAGGGCTCGCGAACCCGTACAGTGAGGAGCCGGGGAGGTCCCCCGACTCCTCACATCTCCTCTTGCCCCGGCTGACCTACACGGCAGGTCTGGACAATTCCGTCGAGCTCGCCGCCCTTGTCGACGTCGTCTACGGAGCAGGTCTCCTCCTGCCGTCGGTTACACTCGGCATCGGTCCCGCCACGGACTTCAGAGTAGCGGCCCATGTTCCCGTCGGCGACCCCCCGGGACTCTCGGGAAGATTCGACCACGCTCTAACGGCGGCTCTTTCCACCGCTTTTTAATGGGGAGCTATTCATCCCACCGAAAGACTCGCTCCGGTGCACCGGCCACGCCGGTAATCACGATCTGGTAAGAGGTCCCCTCCCGGAGCGCCTCGTCATCCACATCGTCAAATCGGAGGGTGCCGTTAACATGGTGCCCTCCGGCGGGTGCCTCCCAGCCGGAAGGGCGATACTCCCTGCCGCCGGCGTCACGAAGAACCGCGCGCTCCGCCAAATCGAAGTCCAGATTGACGGAGTGGGTATTCATGGAGACTGAAAAAGCCGCTCCGGTCGCGCCCCCTTCAGTCGGTATCGGGGTGATCGCTATCGTCACCGCCCGCTCCTGGTTAACCCTGGTGAGGCTCTCCTGTTCGTCGACGGTTCCAGCGGCTTGGTCCGCCGTCGCCCGGGTGGATCGCAGACTGTTGAGGATACCCTCGCTATCCACCCACGCATCCTCGGCGATCCAGTCTTCAAGGGATATTTCGTGGGGCTCCGCACCGGTAGCAACGGTATTCAGCACCGAACGGTTCGCCGACGAGATAATCGCGACCCCGTCGTTGGTAGTGACATAGACTTTCTCGCCCCGTGGGCCAAAGGCGATGTGGTTCGCACCCCGTTCGCCTTCAATACCGCGACTCGGAAGTTGTATCGTGTCGAGAATTTCCGAGCTTCCGGCGTCTACTATAATCACCTGTCCGCTCCAGTCGGCGATCCACACCTCGTCCCCCGAGGGACTGACGGTTACGCCGTGGCCACGACTACCAACCGGAACGGAACTCTCGACCCGCTTGCGGGACACATCAATCTTGTAGAGCCGACTGCTTGCGGGGCCTATTGCCCACGCCCACTTGCCGTCGGGGGAAACGGCAACCTCGTTGAGGCCGATCAAACCCTGCTCTTCGAGAAACGAGCCCCAACCGTCACCTCGACTTTCGACGCCGGAGCCGGCTCCCGAAGATACCGGTATCACGCCGCTAAGGCTCCCCGTCTCGGCCTCGACAACCCAGACCAGGTTGGTTGAAGTGGAAGCTATCCACAGTTCAGACCCATCGGGAGTCAAGCTGAAATGAGAGGCACTGCCGAGACCCGGACTTACAACGCGTATGATTGACGCGCTTGCGGTGTCCACGGCCGTCACCGTTCCGCGGAGTGGGTCATTTCCCGCCGAACCACCAACCCACACGGTCCGCCCATCCGGAGATATGTCGATACCATGCACCTCGTGGTCGACGGGAACCCTGTACACGATTTCCATCGCCGCTCCGTCGATGATCACCAGCTCGTTACGCTCCGCGTCACCGGCGTACACGATTCGTCCGTCCGGGGTTGCAGCGATACCGTGGGCCGCGATGGTGCCGACCTCGACCGTTCCCGTTACGTTCCCCGTCGCGAGATCGATGGAGCTGATTGTCCCATCTTTGGCATTGGGAAGATAGGCAACCGCTACGGTGGTTCTTGATTCTCCCCTTCCCGAAGCAAAACTCGATACCGCCGACAGCGACAGCACTAATAACACAAGGAGCGGTTTCCCGACTCCGATAAATCGTTTGTGATTGTTCATAGCGAAACAATACTTTACCCCGGGAGGGTATACAATAATGAAATATGATTTGTCACGGAATTGTATTAAGCGGGATGTGGGAGGCGGTCATAGCGGATGTAGGGGTCCCTCCTTACGGTGCTCAATGCGACGCGGACATTACGATATTCACGACGAATCGGGGATGACTCAAAACCCTCTTCTACACCGATAGGTATACGTGGTACCCTGCGAGCTTCGACCATTGGAGGGAAAACGGGTGAAACTACATCATAATAGAAGCCGGATAGCAGGCTTTTCCCTGCTGCTGATAGCGATGGTGGAAACAGGCATGGCACTCTACGGCCCGTATGCCGTGCCGGTCTTTGATCTGAGATCTCTTCCCCTGTTTCTGCTCATTTTCGCTACGCTGCTCCTGGGAGCTCGACTCGGCCTCGGCGCGCCTCCGTACGGCACGGCCGGCGTCGGTCGTCTCTCCTTTACCACGGAGCTGGTCCTCGCGCTGGGGCTCCTGCTCTTCCTGTTCAATTACATCTTTGCCGCCAACGCAAACATGGACTACGTGCAGCGGTTCATGGAAAGCGGCGGAAATCTTCAACTTGCCGTTGATACAACCACGGAGCGACGAATCGTTGCGGTCAGGTATCTACCGTTGGTCACCGTCCTTCTGCTGCTCCACCTCTCTTTTGCCGTGCGGCGGCGCCGCTACGAACTGCTGCTCACCTTGCTTTCGGTGGGGCTGACGGCACTTTCATTCCCTTCAGGCGTAAGTCTCTCGGGGATCGGCGTCCTCGGTTGGGTCGCACTCACGCCCCTTATTTATGTTCTCTGGAGAGGCGGATACCGCCGGATTCTCTTTTACGGTATCACCTACGGCGTTTTGGCAACGCTGCTGTCGAACTACTGGCTTGGAACCTTCAGTCTCGTCTCACTCATGGCGGTCGTGCTCATTTATTTCGGCTTCTACACCGTTTTCATGGTACCTTTCGGGGGCGCGGTACTCCTTTTCCGCCGGAGTTCACCGGCAGCTCGAGTCTTCCTTACCGCCGCCGCCTGGACGGTCTTCGAGCTTTTTCGCAGCACCGGCTTTCTTGGATACCCATGGGTGCTCGTCGGGCACAGCCAGTACGCCAATCTGCCGCTGATCCAGATCTCGGAGTTCACCGGTGTTTGGGGTGTATCCTTTGTGGTCGTCCTTGTCTCCGCCGGCTTGGCGGAGCTTCTGGGCGTGTTTGACCGTCGAAACGGCGTCTGGAGCACGCCAACCGGCGGGGCGAAATCATACAGTTGGGTCGTTCTTTCCGCACCGATTCGCCACATTCTGATCGCCGTGGCCGCTGTTGTTGCGGCAACCCATCTGTACGGCTGGTCGGTACTCCTGCTGGAAAACCGCTACCCTGAAGCTGATGAGACACCTCGGGTTGCACTGATTCAGCAGAACAGCGATCCGCGAAAACATGAGTACGAGCGCACCTTTCAGACCCTTCGGGAGCTGACCGATAGGGCGCTGAAAGAGAATCCGGACATCGTTATCTGGTCCGAAACTGCATTCGTTCCGAATATTCGCCGTTGGGGCCGGGAAGATCCGGAGCGGTACCGTCTGGCGCGGTTGGTCCGGGAGTTTCGCGACTACCAAGGAAGTATCGGCACCTGGCTCCTTACGGGGAACGACGACTACCAAATCGTATTGGATGAAGATGGGCGAGAAGTTGAACGGTTGAGCTACAATGCGGCGGTACTCTTTTCCGACGAAGGAGAGAGGCTGGCGACCTACCACAAAATGAAGCTCGTTCCATTTACCGAGTACTTTCCGTACGAGGAAGAGCTGCCTTTTGTCTACAAGGCGCTCGAAGAGTTCGATGTTTCCTTCTGGGAACCGGGAGACGAGCGAACCGTCTTTGCACACCCGTTGTTTACCTTTTCGACGCCTATCTGCTTCGAAGACGTCTTTCCGGATGAGGTACGCCGGTTCGTCCTGAACGGAGCGGAGGTCATCCTCAACATAACCAACGACTACTGGTCCCTCACGGAAGTGCAGGCGCAGCAGCACTTCGTCGCAAGTCTCTTCCGTTCGGTGGAAAACCGCCGCCCTCTCCTTCGCGCCTCGGCGTCGGGAGTGACTGCATACGTTGATCCGTACGGACGCGTTGTGGCCCGGAGACCGCAGTACAGTGAAGAGTATCTGATAACCGATGTGCCGGTTTCCAGACAAGGGAATCTCACCCCTTACACTCGTTATGGGGACTGGTTTCCGCGTCTGGCCGGTGTCGCTCTGCTGCTGCTCGTCGCAGTCAGGATTATCATCCTTCGCCGGAGCAGACGGTAGAGGTATTTGATGAACCTGACACTCACGCTTGCCTCATCCCTGCTCCTTCCTTTGTCCCTGCCGAACGAGCTTTTTCCGACGGGGGCGATTCTCCCGGGGCTCCTGGCCCTTGTACCGGTGTTGCTTGTCGTCTATCGAACGGCGTCGCGAAGGAGCGCCTCCCGGTACGGTCTTCTCTTCGGAACGGTGAGTACGCTGCTCGGTAACTACTGGCTTGCTTTCTTTGGAGAGTTCTCAGTATGGACAATCGGGGGTGTGGTGATCGCTTACGCCGGTTACAACTATCTGCTCTTCGGTTACCTGCATTTCATTGCCCACCGGGGGCGCTCCGCAGTAGATACGCTGGCGCCGTTGACGGTAGAGCGGGCGCACCGCGGCACGGCGATGCGTCCGCTCTGGATAGCCGTGGCATGGACAGGGTATGAGTACCTGAAGTCCGTCGGATTCCTCGGCTACCCCTGGGGCCTCGTGGCGTATCCTCTGGCCACCTTGAACAGCGTTGCCCAGATAGCGGAGATGGGAGGGGTCTGGGCGCTTAGTTTTCTGGCTGCTTACATCAATAGTTCCGTCGCCGAGCTATTCTACACCCGAGAAACACGGTCGGCGACGCCCGGCACCGGCAGCTTCCGGCGGAGCCTGACACATCGCACCACTCTTTTGGCACCCCGACACCTGTTGGCGGCGGTTCTGCTGGTGGTTTCAGCCGGCGCTTTCGGAACGTGGAGAGTCTCAACTCTGCAACCGGTGGAGAACCTCGATCTGCTGCTCGTACAGCAAAACATCGACAGTTGGCGCCCGGGCGGCTTCCCCGACGCCCTGATGCAGGCGCAGGAGCTGACCCTGAGCCGATTACGCGACCTGGATTCAGCGGATTCCGTCGACGCCGTAGTTTGGAGCGAGACCGCACTCCGGCGTCCATATACGGGCGCGTCGAACTACTACTCCCAAACTCCGGCAGTCATGCCGTTTGTCGCGTTTCTCGATCGCATGAACGTCCCGCTTATCACCGGGGCGCCGATGCCCGCAGGCGCCGACGGGAGGGACGCGGCCAACAGCGCGCTGGTGATATCTCCCGAGGGAGTACTTCTCGGCAGCTACGCGAAGCAGCAGTTGGTTCCCTTTGCCGAGCGAATCCCCCTCTGGCACCTCACCTGGGTGCGCCGTTTCTTCCGCGAAGTCGTCGGTCTGCAGGGAACATGGGTCCCGGGAGCTCAAAGCAATCCGCTACCGTTACCGCTCGCCGACGGAAGACGAATACCTATCGGAACTCCCATCTGTTTTGAAGACGCCTTCGGCTGGGTTCCCCGCCGAATGGCCCGTAGCGGCGCCCGGCTGCTCATTAACCTTACCAACGACTCCTGGAGCAGGCAGGAATCAGCCCAGACACAACATTTTGCGGCCGCCCGTTTGCGGACCATTGAGCTGCGCACCACCCTGGTTCGCAGCACCAACAGCGGTCTTTCCACGGTGGTTGACGCCCGTGGAGTGGCCACGCAGAGTCTGCCGATGTTCTCGGCAACTGCCCGGAGCGTGACGGTTCCGCTCTACCCGGAAATGTGGACGCTCTACCGTGCACTGGGCGACTGGCTCGGCATTCTTGCCGCTGCAGGTGCAATTCTGAGGGTCATATGGCTCGCAATCAGAAGAGACCGCGGCTAATCGTTGTTTTGTCTATCGACCCATGCGCGAAGTAGAATGATCGCTATCCGTCGCCTTCAAACCGATCGTTACCATTTGCACACCGTATGCGCCGGCGCCTACGGGCACGGTCGTGACGCGCTTTTGATCGGAGGTGCGGATAATCGTCATCGTTGCGTCTCCGTTATTGGCGGCGAACAAGAGGGTGCCGTCGGCACTGAGGTCAATCTGTTCCGGTGTGGTTCCAACCGGTATCTTGCGCACAACCGTCGTGGTTTCGGTATCGAAAACCGCTACGGCGTTCTCCTGGCTCAGGGCGATATAGATCGTGCGTCCGTCCGGTGCAACCCGAAGCGCATGAGCACCACGGCCCACTTCAAACGTGCCACGGACGGTTCCGGACGGGACGTCCAGTATCGTCATTGTTCCATCCGCCTTGTTGGTGACATAGGCGGTCTCGCCTTCGGCGCCTCCGACCGCTACTCCACGCGGCTTGGTGCCTACACCGAAGCTTGCCACGACGCTACGCCGCACCGTATCCACGATCGACAGAGTGCTGGATTCGGATGTGGCGACGTAGAGCAGGCGCCCGTCCGGGGTGATCGCCGCGTCGTGAGGCTCAGGAAGCCCTCCGACGGTAGCAACGACCGTCCACGTGCGTGTATCGATGACGCTGACGGTATTCTCATCCGTGTTCGTCACGTAGACGAACCGGCCATCGGGAGAGGCAAGCGGATGAGTAGGACCCAATCCCACGGGTACTCGAGCGATAATGCGTCCCGTGGCGCCGTCGACGGCCCAGAGACTGTTGCCCGCCAACTCCTTGTCACGTTCACGTTCCATGTGCCCGGCAGCGGTGCTTCCCATGGCCGGGCCACCCGTTGCCATGCTTTCTCCGGGGCCGGCCACATCGGACTCGGAGTGGGGCTCACGGTCGTGCTCGCCCGCATTAATCACGTACAGAGTCCGACCGTCCGGGCTGACGCTCAGTATGTGGGGATTCACTCCTACCGGAAGCGAAGCAACCACCTCCCCTGTGGCGACATCTACGGCGGTGAGGCTGTCCTCCATACCGGCGGCTACCCACGCGGTTCCTCTTGTCCCTCTTTGGGCGTCATCTGCAAAGACCGTACTACCCACCGCAACGCCGATGATCAGCGACGCGGCCATCGTCAGGGTTCCACGAAAATGTTTCATCTTTTTTCTCCTTTCAGTTTTAGTGCGTCTATTGTGCTCCATGCATTCGCACATATATAACGGTAACTGCAGAAGATGACGTTTCCCTGTCGGAGATATGAAGATTCCGTGACAGGACGTGTTGCGTCGGCAGGTACAATCCCTTTCGCAATACGTCCTGTTGTGCCCGTCTGAAGGCGTTGCGGATTTACGATCGCAGCATACGCAGGCCGCTGCCGATGACCACAAACTCGCTAATCTCGTGGCCCAATACGGCGATTGGCAGTGTGAACCAGCCGCCGAGCGCCCCGATTACCAGTGCGCCGATCACAACTGCTGAAAGAAACAGGTTCTGTTTCACGACCGACTGGTTGCGCTTCGCCAGGCGCAGCGCATAGGCCAATTGCTCCAGATTGTCGGCCATTAGCGCAACATCAGCGGTCTCAAGCGCCACGTCCGTTCCGGCCGCGCCCATCGCAACGCCCACGGTAGCTTCGGCGAGGGCAGGGGCATCGTTTACCCCGTCCCCAACCATCGCCACGTGTCCATAACGGGAAGTCAACTCGCGTACCTTAGCGGCCTTGTCGTCCGGTTTCAGGTCGGCAAACACATCGTCGATCCCCAGTTCCCGAGCAATCGCGCGAGCGGTACGTTCGTTGTCACCGGTCAGCATGACCACGTTGTTGACTCCGACGGCGTGCACCGCGTCAATGGCTTTCCGGGCATTGGGACGGATGTTGTCACGGACGGCAATCAGCCCCCAGGGGGCTTGTTCATCACCGAGCACCACCACCGTTTTCCCTTCATTCTGCAGATGAGTGATCTCCTCCCGGGCGTTGTCCATGGAGATTCCCAACTTCGAGTCGAACAGGTCCGGACTGCCGATGTAAACCGTGTTCCCATCCAGTCGCGCAGAAGCGCCGGCCCCGGTCAACGAGCGAAAGTCGGATAGCTCGGCCGGCCGCACGCCCTGCGCCCCCGCATGCCGTACAATAGCCTGCGCAAGAGGATGGCCGCTGCGTCGTTCAATGCCGGCCGCCATTGCCAGAAAGTCCTGCTGAGACTTTGCCGGGTGGTCTCCGTTCTCGTCGAAAAGAACAACATCGGTTACTTCCGGCTCACCGCGCGTCAGCGTGCCGGTCTTGTCCAATGCGAGAACTTTCACTTTCGCCAGTTCTTCGACATATACGCCACCTTTAATCAGGACGCCATTGCGTGCGCCCGTGCCCAACGAAGCCACCAGTGTAATCGGGATGGATATGACCAGGGCGCAGGGCGCCGCTGCCACAATGAACACCGTTGCCCTCGTAATCCAGGTTACCCAATCTGCGCTAAGGAGTAACGGCGGGACAACGGCCACCAGGATGCCGATGAGCAGAACGATCGGGCTGTAGCGTGCTCCGAAACGCTCAATGAAGCGCTGGCTCTTGCCTTTTTTCTCCTGCGCCTCTTCTACCATGGTGATAATGCGAGCGATGGTATTGTCCGCGGATGTCTTGGTAGCGCGGACTTCCAGGGCGCCCTCACCGTTGATGCTGCCGGCGAAAACCGGGTCTCCGAGATGTTTCTCCACGGGGACGCTCTCTCCGGTTACCGGCGCCTGGTTGACGCTGGAGTCACCGTCCAGTACCTCCCCGTCGGTAGCTAGTGATTGACCCGGTTTGACGATAAACACGTCTCCGACAACCAGTTCTTCGATCGGGATTTCCTGCTCGCGGCCATCCCGTCGAACCAACGCTACCTTCGGCGTCAGTTCCATAAGAGCTTTAATCGCACCACGTGTCTTCTCTTCCGTATAACCTTCAGCAGCTTCACTGATGGAGTAGAGAAAAACGAGCATCGCCCCTTCCAATAGAGCACCCATTGCAGAGGCGATTATGGCTGCAATACTCATCAGCAGTTCAATACCAATCCGGCGCTCAAAGATCAGTTCTTCAAGGGCTTCACGACCGAAGTAGTATCCGCCGATCAGAATCGCAGCGACAAAAATCGCGGTAGCGATGGCCGCCGGTGCACCGGCCAGGCCGATCAGCCAGCCGACCAGAAGCAGGACCCCGGACCCCACCGAAGTCAATACTTTCGGATTGCGCCAGGGCGTGACCGGCCCGGCCGCTCCGGCGCCTTCTTGCGGCGGGAAACCCAGGGTCTCCAATTTTTGTTTCAGTGCATCCACGCTGGTCTGGTCCGGGTCATAGGTCAGCGCGACTTTGGCAGATTTGGGATATACCTTGAGATCAACCATACCGGTAAAATCTTTTAAGCCTCGTTCAATAGTTGCCGCATCGTGCTCGCAGTCCAGATTGCCGACGCGCACTTCCGTCTTTTGGGGATTCATCCGTTCTCCTTCCTTTTGGGGATTCATCTGTTCTCCTTCGCTTTTGAAGCTCCGTCACCGATTACGCCGGTAAACCGCGCCGCCGTATACTGGTCCTTCTTCCCGGCCTGCTGCGGAGCGTTGTACCGGGTACATTCGTAAACACCCCTCGCTACATCGGAAAGGAGCGCCTCGGCGGTCGATAATAATTCGGCTACCCGATCATCGCTCAAGCTGTAGGTAACGTACCATCCGTTTCGCTCCGCCGTTACCAGGCCGCATTCTCTGAGGCAGCCCAGGTGGTTGGAGACGTTTGACTGGGACAAGCCGGTTTCGCTGACGATATCGCCGACCGTCCGTGGCCGGTCTCGCAGCGTCTCCAGAATGGCAAGCCGGCTGGCGTCACCGAGGCCACGGAAGAAATTGGCCTTTGTCGCTAAACCATTTACCTGCTTGGTCAGCATTAGGGCAGCTCCTTACCAACATCCGCGCTGGTATGCGTAGCCGCCTCTGCGGCCGTGGCCCCAGCGGTCACCGCCCCAGCCCATCATGTCGTAGCGCTCGTACTCGCCGGGCAGCACATATTCCCGTCCGGAAATCACGGCGCTCTCCACCATCAGGTAGCGCCCGCGGCCGCCGGCGCTCCATCGCGGGCCGGGCACTTCAAAGCCGGTTACCGTAAGGTCGTCCCCGCTTTTCACCGGGATGTCGTAGCCATACATTCGGGGAAGCATCAGCCCCCACGCCTCCGAGCCGGTTTGCAGAACGGCAAACGCATTTCCCGGCTGGAGGTCCAGTGTTCCGGACAGGGTAATAGCCTCTCCAGAGTACGCCTGTCGACCGCCTGAGGGCAGAGTGCCGACGGGTGTCTCTCCCGCGCCGCCGGCGAAGGCGAGGTGCCCCGCCACGGCGAATAAAACCAATACGATGATAACTCTTTTGTTCATGTCTGGAATTCTCCTGTTGAAGCGCTGTTCGCTTCACATATTAAGATAAGAATAGGGCAATACTGGCTTGTAAGTTTCTCTTTGGTAATCACATCACCAAGTACTGATATGATTAGTATGACAGGCACGGCGATAACCGTCAAGGGTGGTTTGCTACGTCGATGGTGGTTCCATAAGCCGAACTGGTGGACGGCTTCGGCCCCGTCGGTAAGCACCAACCGCACGCGAACACGCTCGTAACTTCAGAGCGGGAAATCGAAAGAGCCAGAAAAAATTAGCTGTCCCTAACAAAACTCAATTGACCAAACTTAACCGCGACTGTATGCTTCTCCATACAAAAGACAGAACTAATCATTTCCCCGCTTTAGGAGTGCATATGAAACGGACAACGACGGGTTCGTGCCACGCTGCCGCGAGGGGTGCGTCAATAGGTAACGCCGCTTACCAGATTGCATTGGTAGGCAATCCGAACGTAGGCAAGAGCGTGGTGTTCAACAGGTTAATCGGCGGAACGACAACGGTTTCAAACTATCCCGGTACAACCGTGGAGGTATTCCGGGGTCGCTTTGACACCGGAACGGGGATTCCTATGGAGGTAATCGACACTCCCGGTATGTATACCTTTTCTTGCATCACCGAGGAGGAGGGGGTGACCAGGCGCCTCCTATTTCAGGAAAGACCCGATATTGTCGTCCACGTTATTGAAGCCAAAGCCCTCGCTCGATCACTTCCCCTCACTGCCCAACTGGTCGAGACGGGCTTCGACGTCATTGTCGCAATAAACATGATGGATGAGCTGGCTCGGGCTGGTCTTGTCATAGACACCGAACGGCTTGCCGATCGGATCCGGCTGCCGGTAATTCCGTTAACCGCCATACGAGGCGACGGGATTGCCGCACTTGTCACGAGAATAGAGGAACGTGCCCATGGCCTTCTCAACTAAACTCGACGAGCCCATTGAAGAGGCAATTTCCCAGATATCAGAGAAACTTGCCGGGAGCTACGACATTCCACGACGCGCCGTTGCAACGATGTTGCTTGAGGGAGATCCTGGGATTACCGAGGAAGTTCGTAGAATCGAGGGCGAGCGCTTTCCGGCAATCCATCGTCGTATCGATAAGACCGCTGCCCGGTACGATCGTCCGCTCTCATACGTTATCACCGTGAATCGACAGGAGTCGTGTTTCAAGATCGCGGACGAGGCATTACTCCGCAAGGCGAAGGTGGGACGGAAACCGCTTCGCGAAACGCTGGCGACATTGACGACACACCCCGTCGCCGGTGTCCCGATACTGGTACTTGTCGTCTATTTCGGTCTCTACCAGTTTGTAGGCGTTTTTGGCGCGCAGATCCTTGTGGACCTTCTCGAAGTCGAGTTGTTCGAAGGCTACATCAATCCCTGGGTAAACAACGTGGTTGAACGCTTCTTGCCGTGGGTCTGGGCCCAGGATCTCCTGGCCCATGAGTACGGAGTCATCACCCTTGGAGTTCGATACGCGGTCGCGCTTATCCTCCCAATCGTCGCGACCTTTTCTCTCTTATTCTCAGTGATCGAAGACTCGGGCTATCTACCCCGACTTGCCATGCTCTTGGACCGGGTGTTCAAACGGATCGGACTGAACGGACGGGCGGTGATTCCTATGACTCTGGGTTTCGGATGCGATACTATGGCAACCGTGGTTACGAGGACACTCGAAACCAAGCGGGAACGCCTGATCGCGAACTTCCTCCTGGCGCTCGCGATTCCGTGTTCCGCCCAGCTCGGCGTAATAATCGGCTTACTCTCCCCGGTTCCCGGCGCCCTTGCGGTATGGGGGATCTTTCTCATGGGCGTGTTCTTGCTGGTCGGATTCTTGACCGCGCAGATACTGCCTGGACGTCGTCCGAACTTCTATATGGAGCTTCCCCCCCTCCGGGTTCCCAAGCTATCGAACGTTCTTCAAAAAAGCTACACCCGGGTCCACTGGTACTTCAAGGAAGTCTTTCCGTTGTTTGTTCTGGCAAGTATTTTCATCTGGCTCGGCAACCTAACCGGCCTGTTTGGCCTCGTTCTCGAAGCGATCCGTCCGCTGGTCAACGCCATTGGCTTGCCCGATGAAACGGCGCGGGCGTTCTTGTTCGGTTTCTTCCGGAGGGATTACGGTGCGGCCGGCCTTTTCGATCTTCAGCGCTCGGGGCTTCTCTCGCCTCGGCAGCTCGTAGTCGCTGCGGCTACCCTTACCCTGTTTGTGCCGTGCGTAGCACAGTTCGCGATAACCATTCGGGAACGCGGCTGGAAGACGGCCGTGGCGATGGGGTCCATCATTTTCCCCTTTGCATTTCTCGTTGGGTTTCTGCTGAACCAACTGTTGACGGCGCTGAGGCTATGGGCATGACGCAATGCCCATTTTGTGGATACAGCACGGATGCGGCGGAGCTGGAGCGCAGTTGCGTCTCCTGTCCGTTAACCAGCTATTGCGGAAAGCAGTGTTGTCCTCGCTGCGGTTACCTTTTGCCCCCGGAGCCCGCTCCCCTGCGCCTAGTGCGGAGGGCCGTAGAGCGACTCGGTGCGGCGGGTGCCCAACGCCGGCGGACATTAAGGGAAAATGGGAGGAGATCGATGAAAAGTGAGGTCGTAACCACCAACGAGGAATCCGCGAATCGCCGGAAAGGCTCGGAACTCAAGCCCGGCGATGCGGGTAGCATCATACACATCGACACCCGCGACGAAGCGGGCGTTCGCAAGCTCCTGTCGCTCGGTGTGGCGGAGGGAAGGCCTATTCAGTGTTTGACTACCTGGCCGGTGCCTTCGTTTCTGATCGGCTATAGCGAGGTTGCCTTTGACCGCGAGTTGACCGAGCTATTCCATGTAGAACTAACGGCGCCGAAGACGACATGAACTATGAATCGCAGTCGTAGTTGACGATCTCTATCGTCGGTCTTTTCGGCTCAGGGGCGAGCTCGTTTACCTCGTCGAGATGAACGAAGAGGGTCGCGTACAGAAACGAAGCATCACCGGTGACCGTGAGAAGAGTTCCTTCTCGGTGGGGGGCAAGCTGCGGTTCCGGATGAGCGTCACAATCCGATTCGAGCCTGACGAGTGCCTCAAGCGCATTTGATGCCGCCACGGAAGGGTGAACAGCAAGAATCCGGTAACCCACACGATACTTCCAGACGTGGTAGTGCCCCTGTTTTAAGACATCAAGGAACGGTGCGGCCTCCTCCTTCGCCAGTGCACAGTTGAGTCGCGCCGCCAACCCGCGAAAACCGTCGCCGAGGTGTGTGCGGCCGTTTTCGTCGTGGCAAACGTGAGATGAGAGGCGTGCTAAGACTTGGTCCGGAGATTTGTCGCCGGATCGCTCCAAATCGATTAGTATTGACCGCAACTCGTGCCGCTGGACCGCGAGTCGGGCGCTCTCCTTCTCGAGTTCGATGTATCGGTGCTCTGCTATTCTTCTGAGTGTCTCGCCGTTTGGGGCGTCCCCGGCCAGTATTTCACGGATTTCGGCGAGTTGAAGGCCAAGATTCTGCGAGTGGCGAATGAGCTTCGCCTGATACACCGCTCTCTCGCCGTATATCCGATACCCTGACGAAGTCCGGGCCTCGGGAACCAGAACTCCTTCTCGCTCGTAGTATCGTAAGGTCGACCGCGGCACGTTGGCCCGTTTGGCTAGTTCACCTATCTGCATCGTGCTCCTCAGCGGATCAAAGCCGCCGTGCGGCAGCGCATCCCACCTTACGGCTCTGATTAGCTGGTACTAAGATACCCGACTGAGGACTTTCGTTCCACTCGTGCACGCTTTCGCTTCATCCAATCTCCTTCAGTTCGACTCCCGCAACTCTCAGGGCGTGCTCCACATTTTCCTTCGAAAAGTACTCAAGTGCGGAACAAACCCCTGTGAGCCCTGTGTCACCGCCTCCCGGGGCAATCAGCCGTTGTGCAACGATGGCCGGTAGTACCGCGGTTGCGCGCGCCGTATCAGACGCGTAGAACCGAGCCGTTTGCTGCTGCCCACCACCCCGCACCTGCACTCGCAGCGTCGGCGGAGAGCTCCTTCACTTTGCGGTAGTGCACCTGCTTCGATGCTATGTCGATGTAATGGGTTGTCGTCTCGATGGCCTTTTTGGCTATTGCCTCCCCGTGGTCAAGGTAGGGACCGACGGCGTTAATCACCACCCGCGTCTCAGACAGTTCGCTTCTGAGAGCGTTCGCATCCTGAGGGTCAAAGACGGCGGATTGAACATCGGCTCCGGGGACCCGTTCCTTAACTCCCTGTATCGCGGCCAGGAGTTTGTGCTCGTTGCGTCCCGCCGCGGTAACGGAGACACCTGTACCAACGAGGGCTCTCAAGATAGCTTCCCCGGCGAGCCCATAGGCTCCAAGAAGTAGGACATCCTTTGGGCGACTCATCGACTTTCGCGGACGCCGAGGAGCCGAAGGGCGTTTGCCACCACAAGAAGCGTACTGCCTTCGTGCGCGACGATTGCAATGCCGATCGTGGCTACCCCCGTTATCGCCGTGGCGACTAAGACGGCCATTACCCCAAGGGAGATAGCGAGGTTTTGGACGATAGTTCTCCGGGCCCGCCGGCTCAATTCAACGGCGAAACGCATCTTCCCGATATCGTCCGCCATGAGAGCAACGTCCGCGGTTTCAAGCGCTACATCCGTTCCTCCGGCGCCCATCGCGATGCCCACCGTTGCCGTTGCCAAGGCAGGGGCGTCGTTGACACCGTCCCCAACCATCGCAACCGAGCCGTACTCCTTTTCTAGCTCTTTAATGACTGTCACCTTATCCTCGGGCATGAGTTCAGCGCGATACTCGTCAATCCCGACCTCTTCGGAGATAGACTTCGCCACATCGCGGTTGTCCCCGGTAATAAGGATAGTCCGGCTGATTCCAAGTTTCCTCAGTTGCTCTACTACCCTCTCCGCCCCTTTTCGTGGCCGATCCTGAAGTGCAAGTACGCCGAGGAACGCGTCCTCCCTCTGGACGATCATGCAGGTTTTGCCTTCCGACTGGTACGCCTGGACCGACTCCTCGATCGCCCGGGGAATAGAGCCTTCCTCAAAGAGCTTACGGTTTCCGACTCGAACCTGTTTTCCGTCAACGCTCCCGGTAACTCCTTTTCCGCCGACCGCTTCGACCCCCTCCGCCTTCCCGACGGTGGTCCCTCGCGTCTCCACAAAACGTTGAACCGCCGCGGCAAGGGGGTGGTTACTTCCCGCCTCGACGGCGGCTGCCGTAGAGAGGAGCTCTTCCTCGTCGGTCTCGGCGTACGCCGATAGATCGGTTACCTCGAACTCCCCGGCGGTGATGGTGCCTGTCTTGTCGAAGGCCACAGCCGAAAGGGTTCCCAGGTTTTCGAGGTGCATTCCTCCTTTCAGCAGGATCCCTGACCGTGCGGCCCGCGCCACCCCGGATAGGATTGCCGCCGGCGTTGCGATTGCCAGAGCGCATGGGGATGCGGCAACGAGAATTGTCATCGCCCGGAGGAAGGCGTCTGAAAAGGACAACCACCCGAGCAGCGGCGGCACCGCTATGGTGAGTAGGACGATCGCCAGGACGGCAGGAACGAAAACCCGCGTAAACCGTTCCGCGAATCGTTGTGAAGGTGATTGCTGGGACTCCGCTTCCTCAACCATCTCGATCACTCGAGAAAGGGTGGAGTCTTTCGCAAGCTTGGTTACCCGAACGCGAATCGTTTTATTGCCGTTCACGGTGCCGGCGAAGACCGACTCCCCGGGGCCCTTTTCCACGGGTACGCTTTCGCCCGTCACCGACGATTGGTCAATCGAGGTACTTCCCTCCTCGATCTCTCCGTCGACGGGCAGGCGCTCGCCGGCCCTGACGACGACGATCATTCCTTTTTCGAGCTCGTCTGCCGGGATATCCCGTTCCGCCTCCTCCACCACGACCCTCGCCGTCTTTGGTGCAAGCTCCCCGAGGGAGGATATCTGCCGCCTGGCACGATCCATCGCGAGGTGTTCCAGCGCGTGCCCGAGACTGAACAGAAAGAGAAGCAGGGCGCCCTCCGCAAACTCCCCAAGGGTGGCCGCTCCCATGGCGGCGACAACCATGAGGAAGTCTATGTCGAATCGGAGCTTGAGGGCCGCGGCTATGCCGTGGCGCGCGGTATTGAAACCTCCGGCGAGATAGGCGGCGCCATAGAGGCTAAGAGCCACCGCACCGGGCATATCTATCAAGAGTTCCCCGAAGAAGCCCGTGGCGAGAAAGACTCCGGAGAGAATCGCCAGGAGGAGCTCCCAGTGTTCCTTAAGCCAGGTCGGCTCGGCCTCCGTCTCCACACTGTAGCCGA
Organism: Alkalispirochaeta sp.; assembly: GCA_965242725.1. Lineage (GTDB taxonomy): Bacteria > Spirochaetota > Spirochaetia > DSM-27196 > Alkalispirochaetaceae > Alkalispirochaeta. The sequence continues at coordinate 40,409 of CBDESZ010000006.1, read as the reverse complement.
TCTGCGAGATTCGTTTTCGCAGATGCTTTTCGTCGGTCGCCTCGGTATCGTACTCGATCGCGATCTTTTCGGACGCCGGATTGACAGAGACCGCCTCCACGCCGGTTTCTCGTTTCAAGATGTGCTCGAGGCTGAAGGCGCAGTCCGAGCAGTCGAGCCCGGAGACCGGCCAGCGGACATGCCGGTACCGCTTGGTGAGCTCTCCGCCGGCGCGTTTGACAATTCGCTCCACAGCCGGCAGGGCAATGATATCCGGATCGTAGTGAATGTAGAGCTCAGCGGAGGTATCCGCGGTAACGAGGTGGGCCTGCTCTATGCCCGTATGGAACTCGAGCTCCCTCGTGAGGCGACCAACACAGGCGTCCCGTTCGTCAGGCACGTCCGGCAACAGTATCCGCAGGTCGTACTGGGTTTTTTCAAGTGGTTTGGTACGGTTCATACGCGGAGGGTACAGCTTGAAGCCGGGTTGAAGGTCAAGGACGAACCGCACTCTTTTAGATAGGTCAGACCGTCGGGCGGCTATCACAAACAGTGAAAGACCGACGGTAAGGAAACCCAGCCGGTCTCCCGGTAGTTCGTACAGCGTCCACTGCCGGGCACAGAGCGGAACCGGTCTACGCCGAGCCTCGAACATCGGTCGGATTTGCGATGCCACGCCCGTCGCATCCACCAGAAACGACGGCGAGCACATCAAACGTACGTCGCGCTCTTGGCGACACCCCGGGCAAGAAATCGATGTCGGGCGTTTTGAAGAACGGCACATCTTACCCTGTTCAGATAAACTATCTTTTATAGACGAATCTTGTAGGCGATTCTGTAAAAGTTTGGTACGTATTCGAAACTTTTAAGGAGCACCCCGTGTCTGATATCCGTAGACCGGCATATCTCGACCGAATTGTACCATTCGTTGACAAGCCGCTGATCAAAGTCCTTACCGGCATGCGTCGCGTCGGGAAGAGTAGCCTGGTTCGCCTGCTCGCAGGGCACCTGCGGGATCAAGGCGTCCCGGATTCCCGAATTATTTGCATCAACAAGGAGTCGATGGACTCGGATTTCATTCGCGATGCGAAGGAGCTCTACCAGTACGTGCTGGGCCGGATAGAGGATAGCCCTGCAAAGCCGTATCTCTTTATTGACGAAGTTCAGGAAATCTCTAACTGGGAACGGGCGGTGAACTCTCTGCTTGCGGACGGCCGCGCAGATATCACCATTACCGGATCCAACGCCGAGCTGCTCTCCTCGGAGCTCGCAACGCTTATCTCCGGCCGTTACGTTGAGTTTGCAATACTACCCCTGACATACGGGGAGTTTCTCGCATTTCGCGGGGCTGGAATCGGTGACAGCCCTGAAGAGTTTCGCCGCTATCTGCGCTACGGTGGGCTCCCGGGAATATCACCACCGCCAAGAGGATCGCCGACTTCCTAAAGAATCAGAGAATCACCGCGAGTGTTGACAAGGTCTTGCACTACCTTGCCTGCCTGGAACAGGCGTTTCTCATTCGTCGGGTGTTGCGCTATGACATCAAAGATCTGCGCCACCTGGAACTCTACGAAAAGTACTACGCCGGTGACATCGGGCTTCGTCACGGGTTCCCCGGATATCGGGACAGCGATGTCTGCGGCGTCATTGAGAACACTGTATTCCTGGAGCTTCTCCATCGCGGCTATCGCGTTTCTATCGGCAAACTTGACGACCGCGAGATCGATTTCATTGCCGAACGGCAGGAACAGCGAATGTATATCCAGGTCTGTTTGACGGTTGAAAGCGCCGAAACGCAGGAGCGCGAGTTCTCTGCCCTCGAGCGCATTCCCGACAACCATCCGAAGGTTGTCCTCAGCCTCGACGAGTATCAACGGGTCGCCCGTGGCGGAATACGGCATGAGAATCTCCGGGAATGGTTGCTTGGTGAGGAACCGTAACGAGGAAGAAAATTGAAGCCGTACTACTGGTCCGGACGCCTGGGAGTAGCGGCTTTCAGTAGCTCATCCCGCATCGCCGGCCGGCGGGGAAACTCCAGCAGGATCGCGTCGCGGACCTCCGTCGCCGCGAGGTCACCTACGACGCCGGCGTAGTGCTGAATAGACTCCGCAATACGCCGGTAACCGCGACGATCACCGGTTGAACGTGCTTGCCGCATGATATGGGAGGACCAGACGGTCCGAACTCGACCGGGAAAGCGGGGATAGAGGCGATCCCCGTACTCGGTGACGAGATAGGGGTTTTGCTCAAGGAGCTCCATCAACCGCAGCCAGAGTTCTTCCAGCACCAGTAGTTCCGGTAGAACGCGCGGTATATACCCCCGGGTCGTTTCGATCTCTTCGATCAGCGCCTCCCTCGCCGCCGGCCAACCCTCTGACGGCACCAGGTCACGGTAGGATGTAAGGAACTCAGCGTCGCCGTCCAGAACCAGGTCACGGGCGGTTCGCTGCGCCTCTTCGATTCGGTTGGCGGTCCGGTACGCCTCGAGCGCCCAGACGCGCCACTGCTTTAGCAGCCCGGGAAGGTGGGTGTCCCGGGCAATCCCCTCCTCCGCCAATCGTATTACCGTTGCGAAGTCCTCCTCTCTCCAGGCGCGAGAAAGAAGAGCCTCCCGGAATTCGGCAAGGTATCGGTTCTCCTGGCGTATCGATTCGGCCTGCTCTTGGTCGCCGAAGCGCTCCATCAGCTGGGTCATCAGCACCAGAAGCTCTTCACGCATATAATCCCGGGCGAAACCGGACTCCGGCTTTTCAGGGGGCAGCGCCTCCTGTAGCGCATTCAGAAAGTGTTGATACTCCTCTTCCGATCGGACGGCCGCCGTCGATAGACGCCAAAGCTCGAGTCCCCAGTCGGCCACATCGGGAAACTGGTCGGAATCAACGGTCCTCTCCACATAGTTGACGATGTCATGTCGAAGGTCATCGTCGATTTCCGCTTCCACGATGGACCGCAACGCTTCTATACCGCGGCGAACGACCCCACCCATTACCCCGGCACTGTCGTCGGTATAGGTTATTGCCGTCGCCGCTTCCTCGATGATGGCGGTGGTAACGTCAAACGCCGGGCGGAACGCCCTCCGGGTCAGGTGGGAGTCGATTTGGTCAAAGAGACGGTCAAAGACCCCCGCGGCGGTAAAGGCGTCGCGGTATTCTATCAGCCCCCAGCGGTCGGTGAATCGCTTGAGCTCACTCCGGATAGATAAGCGGAGATCCGCGTCATACTCGGTAAGAAGCCCAAGTGCGAAGATCTGATCACTCCCCGCATGGGAGAGGATGATCTCTTCCAGCTCCTTCCGGGTGAGCCTGGCGAATATGGCCGCCAGCCGCGAGGCTCTATCTGTCTCATTTGGAGTTACCGGCAGGCGCTCACGCAGGACGAAAAGGAGGGCGGCCTCATGTTTGCAGTACGGTCCGGCATCGTAAGGACAGCTGCAGGAGATGTCGGTCACAAGCTGATCCGCCGGTTCCATCGAGCCTGTTGCCAGGAAAACTCTAACGAGGTACCGCTCGCTTCCTTCTACCGCAGCGGTAAACTCACCGGGGGACCCCTCCTGGATATTGGTAACGCGCCGATCCATTAGATACTGGCGGCCACGATCCAGAATCACGCGGTCAAAACGGGCTTCAAAGTTGGAGAGGCGGAACTGCTTCATCGGGCTAATTGTACCAAGGAGCCGCGTCTGCGTCCGCATCTACGCTTGCGTCCGACCGCCGCTCGCGCCGGCGCTACTCCTTCTTTCGGTAGATCTCCTTTCGGTTTCCGATCTTGAGAACCAGGATAAGCAACCGTCTCCCATCTACCTGATAGATGATTCGATAGGCTCCCGATCTAAGTCGGAACAGACGTTCCTTCGCCTGTAGCTGCTTCGAACCGCTCGGGAATGGATCCGATTCCAAGAGAGTTATCTTGTCTGAAACTTGGCGCCGTATCTTGCCGGAGAGTAGGAGAAAATGCTTCGCGGCTTCTTTTGTGAACTCGACGGAGTACATCTACGGCGTTACTGCCTCGCCTTTGAGCGCTTCCCAAGAAACGGTCTCCCCGCCCGCGCTCCGATGCTTCTCGAGAGCCTCTTCACCTAGCTCCGCAAGTCGCCTATCCTCAATTTCTTCGAGGAGCCGTATATCGTCTTCCGAGACGAGATATACCGCTTCTCCACCGCGCTTGCTGATTTTTGCCCAATCACCTTTATAGACAACGGTGTTGAAGACCTTCGGAGGAATTCGGGTCTCTGAAACCGATAGATAGAGCATATCTTCCCCCTTTTGATATGTACGACTTAACCAACTCGTACTACCTGTACATTTAGTACTATACCGTCATGTTCAGTATTGAGCAAGTTCCAATCATGGCTTCGAGAGTCGCCACGCCACCCGCTGCCGTGTCTTCGATGAGGTAGCAGTCCTAAAACTCCTCGCCCTTATCGTTTAGTGTGGCCTCGCTGTCATTCATCTACTCCGACGGAGCCGGTAACCTCTGACGTATCGTCCAGGGAAAAGGACTCCTGAAGTGCGGCATTTGCAAAGGTCACATCTCCATCCACGGTTGCATCCACAAGATGAAACTTCTCGGCCTCCACGTACAAGTTGCCGCGAAACGTTCCGCCCTGAATCCGAGTGTTGGGACTGCGCACCACCAATCCCGGAGCGCTCACCGTGTAACGATCGGTAACGGTTCGGTTTTCGTCCTGGGCGTAGAGGGCAAGTTTCCGATACAGCTCATCGTTCCGAGTAAAATCACCTGCTACGACAACTTCTTGATCGATAGTCAGATCGTTGAGGGTCGCGATGATCCACGTACCGTCCGGTCCGGCGGCGTCGAGGAATCCGTCCGGGGTATCGACGATGGACGCCGTGGTTACCACGTCCGCTTGGGCGGCGTCCGCCGATGAGGCCGGAGTTTCGGCGCTTCCCTCTTCCTGCCCGGCCCCGCAGCCGGCCAACAGAACCGCCGCCGCGACAGCCAAGGCGATGGCGTATGCGTAGTGTGTGTACCGTTTCTTCATCATGCTACTCCTATAGTTTCAAGATCGTTAGTACAATTATTACCGTCAAGTGACTGAAGTGTGCCGTCTCCGCCTCCCATATGACAGGAGACGTGAAAGCTCTAAACCTTCGCAGGTGTCCCTTGACCCTGTAGTGGGGTGCAGGGTTTAAACTTTGGAGATGAAGTGGATCAACCGACTGAGACCCGAGAGCCTCGGTAAGGGCGTAGCAACTGCGGACGAATCATGCCAAACCGCCTGCGCTCCGCGAACAAACCGACTACTGAAGGTTGGCATCATCGGTACGGTCATCACCGCGGTCCGCTTCTTCACGCGGCATGAATTGGCAACAATAACGGAGGACTGGAATGGAATCGAACAATAGCTACGATGTGTTGGTAATCGGTGTCGGCATGGCCGGCGTCTCGGTGGCGCACAAGGCGGCGCGGTCGGGCAAGCGGGTTGCCGTGGCGGATTCGAGGCCCTATGGCGGGACGTGCGCGTTGCGTGGGTGTGACCCCAAGAAGGTGCTTGTCGGAGCAGCCGAATTGATCGATTCGAGTCGCCGCATGTCCGGCTCGGGTGTGGAGGGAGAGCTCACCGTTGACTGGCCCGCCCTCATGAAACATAAAGCGTCGATAATCGAGGACACCCCCGGGTCCCTGGAACAGTCGATGTCCAAGTTGGGTGTTGAGACGCTGCATGGCGCTGCGCGGTTCATCGGTCGCCACACAGTAATGGTGAACGACCGGCAAGTAGACGCGGAGCATATCGTCATCGCCGTCGGACAACGACCCCGGACGCTCGGTTTCCCGGGTGCCGAACACGTGATCACCAGCACCGACTTCCTCGACCTCCCCGAGCTTCCGAAACGGATTGTCTTTGTCGGCGGTGGTTTTGTCTCCATGGAGTTCGCCCACATAGCCGCCCGAGCCGGAGCGGAGGTTACCGTCCTCCAGAGAGGCGCTCATATCCTCAAGGGTTTTGATCCGGACCTGGCGGACCGTCTGACCGAGGTCTCCCGCGAACTGGGTGTCGATATCCGGCTCAACACGGAGGTTGGGGCGGTAAACCGGCGTGGTGACGGCGAATCGCCGTACACCGTTTCCACGACCGACGGTGCGGAGATCGAGACGGGCCTTGTCGTCCACGGGGCCGGTCGTGTGCCGGAGCTGGACGATCTGGACCTGGAGGTGGGGGAAGTCTCCTTCGATCCGACCCGGGGTATCGAGGTGAACGAGTTCCTTCAGAGTGTTTCCAACCCGGCCGTCTACGCTGCGGGCGACGCCGCGAACACCGCCGGGCCAAAGCTCACCCCCGTGGCGGTGCACGAGGGGATGGTTGCCGTGGGCAATATCCTCAAGGACAATCGAAAACAGCCCAATTACCGGGGAACCCCCAGCGTAGCCTTCACCATTCCCTCCCTGGCACGGGCAGGTTTATTGGAAGAAGAAGCACGGGACGCGGGCTACGATGTCGAGGTTAAATCGGGCGATATGAGCGACTGGTACACCCTTCGCAGGACAAACGAGTCATACGGGGCCTACAAGGTGATCATCGACAAAACAAGCGGAACGATTCTAGGGGCGCACATTCTCGCAGGCCATGCCGGCGAGACGATCAACATCTTTGCCACGGCAATTCGGAACGAGATTTCCGTGCTGGAGCTGAAGACCGGCATCTACGTGCATCCGGCCGCAACGTCGGACATCACGTATATGTTGTAGAGCGTGGAGGCAGCACCATGGCCACACTCACCATCGGAGAGGTAGCACGACGGGCCGGAGTCGGCGTTGAGACGGTCCGCTACTACGAGCGGGAGAGGCTCGTTCCCGCACCTGAACGGAGCGAATCCGGGTATCGGCAGTTTCCGCCCGAAACCGTGCAGCGATTGCTCTTCATCGCCCACGCCAAGCGCCTCGGCTTCTCGTTGAAGGAGATCGCCGAGCTCCTCGCCCTTAGGGTAGACACGCCGTCGGCGATTGCGTGCGACGAAGTCCGAGCTCACGCCCGGCGGAAGTTAGAGAATGTTCAGGAACGGATCGCCGCCCTCCACAGGATAGAAGATGTGTTGACGGCACTCATCGACAGCTGCCGCAGCCGAGCCGCCACCGACCCGTGTCCGATCCTTGATTCGCTGGAACGCACGGATACCGACAAGACAAGAAAGGAGACTGAATCATGAGTACAAACGCAACAGGACTGACGATCGACCTGCTTTACTTCGACGGGTGCCCGTCGTACAGGCAGGCGTGGAACGACATCCTCGACGTCCTTGTAGAGGAAAAAAAAGACGCCTCGGTACGGCTACTTGCCGTGGAGGATTTGGATCGGGCCAAAGAGCTTCGCTTCGCCGGGTCTCCGACAATCTGGGTCAACGGCCGGGATCTGGAAGACTACCGGGGAGACGGCGTGATGGCGTGCCGGGTGTACAAGGAAAACAACGGCAAGGGGTGGCCGAGTAAGAGACTCCTCAGAGAGAAGATCAAGGTCGCGAATTAATGAATCCACGCTCCTCCTATATTCCGATGATTATTGGAATACAACAGGAACTAAGAACGACTTTAAGCACGTTGTATATCTGGAGATTTCGAAGGCTCTCGCGGCGTACACCGATCCGCGGCGTCCCGAAACGTCCCCGGAACATGTGAACCCGTTTAACGCAATCGGAGTCTCCGCACGGGACGTCTTCCGGTGTCATCGTTGCTTCTTGCCAAAGCCACTCTGATCGTCGACATCGGCGTGCCACCGAAAGTCACACCGCTCGGCTCCCGACGCAATGGTGCCGGACCGCTCAAGCCGGCCGCCCCACTTTTCAGCCAGCGGAAAGTCCAAATTACACCACGTGTTCACGCACAACTCCGACTCGTCGTGACGCGCGAAGAACTCGGCGACCGGACACCTCATACAGTCGAAGCCGACGACATGTGACGGCCCCTCGACGTCCTGCCACAAATATCCGGGCTCGCCGAACGGAAAGGAGCGAAAGAGATCGGTGGCGATACGCAGGCGCTTGGCCGGGTCTCGCGTATAGGCGCCGGCGATCAGCAGCGGCGGCTCGCCCATCTTCGTGTAGAGACGCCAACCCGCGTCATAAATGATTTCGTAGGCGCGTTTTTTGTCGAGACCATGGGCGCTAAGGACCTCGAACACGGCCAAGGTCGCCAGAGCGAGGTGAGTGGTAAAGGTGGCGCCAACGGTGTCTGCGACGGGAAGGTCGGGCTCGAGTTCGTAGTATCGTTCCCAGACCGCCTCGAGGATTTCGCCGGACTTTCCCGCCAGCGGTGTCTCACGCAAGGCGTCTCGAAAGTGCCGTTCCAGCAGCTCTTTCCATAGCGCGCCGTGTGCGAGCTGGTCTTTGGCACGATCGATGGTCGCGCTCCAGAACTCGTCCGTCAACTCGTCGGTCGCCTCTCTGTCCCACGTATCGTCGACGGCTTCCATAGGCACGATCTCTCCCAGAAACAGAAGCTCGGGGACGAACTGACTCACACGACGCTTCACCAAATCCAGCGAACTGGCCCGTTCGGTGAACTCGCGGGCGATGATCGGTCGAGCCACCTGCTCGAAACGCATCTCGGGATCGAGCACGAAGAGCAACGTCTCGGCTGTCGTCAGCGCCTTGGCATGCAACATCAATTCGCTGGGAAATACGAAACCGTATTTGTAGCCGGCGCGCATCATCTCCATATACACGCGTGTAAAACTCATCTCGCTCAGGGGCGAACTGTAGAACATCTCGGCGAGCTCGGAGAATTTTTCGAAGAAGCGCCCTTCGTCGGCTCCGGGAAGCTCTCGCGTCTGCGCCTTGAAATGATGAAACGCGCGACGAACCTGCCGCTGAACCACTGCAATGAGGTAGAGAATGAAACGGTCGCGCTGGGCGCCGCTCAGTTCGCCGTACATCCCAAAGTCGAGCAGCGTAAAGGTGCCGTCGTCATGGAAAAAGACATTGCCCGGGTGCAAATCGGCGTGGAATAGTCCATCGATGACGAACATTTTCATAAGCACCTCGACGAGTGACTCGACAAGGTGTCGGCGTGTCGGTCGGTCGAGTCGCTCCGCGGCCTGTCCTAGGCGCATCCCCTCGACCCAATCCAGGGTCAACACACGCGCGCTCGTCTGGTCCCAGTGAACCGCCGGCAGCCGCACGTGTGGTAGGTCAACCAAGTTGGTCCGAAAACGATCGATGATCTGCCCCTCGTTGACAAAGTCAAGCTCTTGCAGCGTATAGCGGCGAAACTCATCGAAAAAGCCCACCAGGTTGGTGCGCTCGAGCCGGCGAGGAGTTAGCCGCCGCAGCCACCCGAGGCCATACGCAATAGCGTCGAGATCAAGCCGTATCTTCTCGTCCAGCGCCGAGCGTTGGACTTTGAGGGCGACCGTGCGGCCACTGCCGGCGAGCTTGGCCCGATGCACCTGCGCCAGCGAGGCAGCCGCGATGGGCTCTGAGTCAATCTCGGAAAAGTGAGTCTCCAAGCGTGATCCCAGCGCAGCTACCAAAGTCCGGCGGACCACGTCGAACTCCTCTGGAGGTTGGTTCTCCTGAAGACGCTCAAGCGCGTCGATGTACTGTTCCGGGAGCACGTCCGGGCGGGTGCTCAGGACCTGGCCCAGTTTGACGAAGGTAGGTCCAAACTCTACCAACGTGTCAACAAACGCCTGAGGAGCCGCATTATCGCTGCCGGCTTGGAAGCGCCGATAGCGACGATACTGGCTGCGAGCGGCGCGAACGATATGTATCAGGCGGGAAATGCGTCGCAGGGACTTGCCTCCGTGTTCAGGCAGCGGCTATCGAGCCGGCTACACTCGGACGCATGGGTCCGTATGTTAGTCAATCGACCTTCGGTGAGGATCATCGCAATTGCCAGCATAGCTAGTCGATATCCTCGAGTCAACGTATCAGGACAGCCGCGGGTGCCGAGGGCTCCCCAGGAGGGCGTGCGGCGGTAGCGCACCGACGGGGCGCAAGTCGACTGCACGCGATCCACTCTCGATAGGTTGTCGCCCTTCGACCCGGGGGAGATCGCTCGGGCGGCGTGAGCTCCGCCTGGACGCCACCGCACGACTGACCGATGCCCTCCCGGGCACAGTGCAGTACGCCTTGTAGAGCAGGACGACTATCCGTAAGAATAACGTGAGCAAATAGAAGAACGCGTCGGTGGCGATAGACCGAAGGGGTATTCATTGAAGAATGCCTTCGGTCCGCAAACCTAAACAAGGAGGCACGATAAAAAGTAAACCGTGAGCCGGTGGATTAGAATATCGCCAAGAATCAAATGATTTGAGGCGGACCGGGTGCTGTTCGTCATTGTTGATAGCCTGCGAGGCTGACAAGGAGAATGAGGAGCGGTAACCGTAGCGTGCAATGACCTGCGAGGTCGAATAGGAGAGTGGCACGATCCACCGCATAGGACTCCGGCTCAAATCGAGGGAGGAGAGCGAGATGCGAATGAGCGTAGGAGTTGATTTGCACAAGAGTCAGTTCACGGTGTACTGGCGGAGCGACGACGGGATTACCGGAAGAGACGAGCGGTATCCAACGACCAACGACGGCTACCGACGATAATCGTATGGCGCGTCCCGAAGATGGTTCCGCATTCCGCATTCCGCCGGCCGACGGGACGCAAGGAAGGAGATTACCAAATGTTGCTCGGAATAAAAAGTCGACGCATGGTATTGCTTCGGTACGTTGTGGTTGGTGTGTTCGCGGGCATATCGTTTTATATGGGTTGGTGGCTCAATTCGACCTGGAGCGCCGACATGCGCTTATGGAAGTCCTTTGGAGTCGGGACGTTCGCCTTGCTCTGGTTCACCGCAGTCATTGGTCCCGCCGCGGTCGTGTGGTCGCCACTCATGACCGTTGTGACCTGGCGGCGAGAGACCGGGGTGTGGTTTGTGGTAATGGGAATGGTGCATGGCTACCTCGTATGGGACGGGTGGGCTCGATGGGATGTTGCGAGCCTGTTGGGTTTCCGATACGCTCCGGAGTTGGAGATCTACCTGCGAGCCGAGCCCGGATTCGGCTTGGCCAACCTGATGGGTATCGTTGCACTTGGATTAGGGCTCTCCTTAGCCGCGACATCCTTTGACAAGGCCGTGAGTTTCTTGGGCATTTCCACCTGGAAATGGCTTCATACATTCACCTATGTCATTTTTTACGTGGCTGTACTTCACGCCATCTACTTTGCATTCATTCACTACACTCCGTCACCAGAGCGGCCCGGGGCAGTCTACCCAGCGAATCCACTACGCTTTGTGTACGTTGGCGCATTGCTGTCGGTCGCTCTGGCTCAAGCGGCCGCTTTCTTTCGGATCCTCAGTCGTCGGCGAGCGGTTGGGGCGCAGTGAAGCCACAGGGACGGGTTGGAATTCCCCCAGTTTTGTAGACACTCTTAGCCTGCGCAGCGTAGCTGCTCATACTCCACGGGAGACATCCCGCCGAGATACTCATGCCGTCGTTTCTTGTTGTAGAAGACCTCGATGTAATCAAAGATATCAGCGCGTGCCTGAGCCCGAGTCCTGTAGACTCGCCGTCTTATACGCTCTTTCTTAAGACTGCTGAAAAATGCCTCCACGGCGGCGTTGTCGTAACAGTTACCCCGGCGACTCATACTCCGCTGTAGTCCGTGCTCATCGCAAAAACGAACCCAGTCATCACTGCCAAACTGAGAACCTTGATCGGAGTGGATGATGAGTCCAGGCCGTGTTTGCCGTCTCCATATCGCCATCAATAACGCTTGAAGAACCAGGTCTCGGTGGAGCGTCTTCTGCATCGACCAACCAATGATTCGTCGAGAATAGAGGTCCATTACGACCGCGAGATAGAGCCATCCTTCGAAAGTCCTCACGTAGGTGATGTCGATGACCCACGCCTGATCTGGTTGTTCGTAGGAGAACTCCTGTCCGAGAAGATTGTCCGCCGTCTGAGAGGGCTTTCCGTAACGTTGTACGCGTTTCTTGAGTCCTCTCTCAGCTTGGATGCCATTCTCTCGCATGATTCGGGCAACACGGTTCTTTCCGCAATGCTCGCCATCCTCTCGCAAATCCGCGTAGATCCGAGGACTGCCGTAAACCCGATCACTCTCCTCCCAGAAGAACGTGATTCTCCTGCGAAGCCGCTCGTTCTCCTGGGTTCGATTCGAATCTGGTCGATTGAGCCACGCATAGAATCCACTACGATGCACTTTTAGAACTCGGCACATAGATACCACGCGAAACTCGGTCCTATGGTCGCTGATGAAGGCATACCTCACTCGGACTGATTTGCGAAGTATGCCGCGGCTTTTTTTAGTATGTCCCGCTCTTCCTGAACTCGCCGAAGCTCAGCCTTCAATCGTGCATTTTCCACCTGAAGGTCTTTGTTCGTAGCTTCTGCTTGCGTCGAATCAGGATTTCTTGGATCCTCGCTAAGCCACTTCGAGAGACTGTTCCTCGAAACACCGATTCGCTTGGCGACCTCGACCACCGTGTATCCTCTTTCCAGCACTTGCGTCACCGCTTCGCGCTTGAACTCGTCCGTGTATCTTGGACTTCCCATACCACCATCCTTTCCTCATTTCTGAGTGTACATGGTGTCTACGTTTTCGGGGGAACTCCAGGTACGTAAATGAACAAGAGAACACCCCGTAAGATTCAAGAGATAACGGAGTCCACGCCGGTACGGAGTGCCGGGCGTTGGGCGGATCGCGCGCTCGTGATCGGCGTGACGGTGTTGTTCCTGCTGCCCTTCGTCGGTGTGGCGGCAATCTCTCTCTGGTCCACACCCGGTCCGACGGGCCGGATGGGCAGGGAACCATCGTCGTCGGCACCGCTGGGTGTGGCGAATGATCGTGGTACTCAGCCGTACGCCACGACCTTTACGATGACGATCTATAGTGGCGAACAACTCATCTCGCTCTGGGCACGGGATCTTGACACAAAACCGTTCTATCGACAAACCGTGGAGGTTGACGGGCGGACGGTGACGGATCAGATTTTCAGATATGACCGTCAACGATTTTACGCGGCCCGGGCCGGGACGGATGGGGACCTGACGTGGACCTTCTATGAGAGTGTGCAACCTGAAGATATCGACCTACTGGAAATAGCGCGAGGGCCCGGGGTATGGGCAGCCACGTACGGAGTCGGCACTCAGGAGTTGCCGGCGAACGGTGAAACCATAACCGTGATGATCACCAGCGTCGGAGAGCCGATACCGGATGCGACTTTTGAACTCCCGGCCGGCACCACTTCGACTCCCGCGCAGTGAGGTAGGATTGACCATGATCTATGAGACGACGATCATAGGCAAGCGACGAGTGGCAAGCAGGACACTTGAAATTTCCGTTGGCCTGCCGAAAAGACTCAAGTATCAGCCTGGGCAGTACATGCAGGTTGCGGTACCCAAGCTCGCGCACTCCGACTTCAAAGGACGCTCACGGGTGATGTCAATGATCTCCTCGCCGTCCGAGAGGGATATCCTCACGTTTGCGTTTCGGGAGACCGGAAGCGGCTACAAACGCACCCTGGCGGAGTTGCCCCTCGGTTCGTCGGTGAAGCTGGAGGGGCCACACGGCTACTTCACACTCCCGGAGCAACCCCGCCGGCCGATCGTATGTGTCGCCGGCGGAATTGGGGTTACACCGTACGTCAGCATGATCCGAACGGTGGTGCTCCGATCTATACCGGTCGACTTCACGTTGCTGTATGCCAACAGATCGCGTGAGTCCACGGCGTATCGCGAGGAACTGGCTCAGACAGCTTCAATGGCAATCAACGTTACGGTGCAGCACATCGAGGGGCCGATTGAGCAGCACCACATCTCCGAAGTGGGTCGCGCGGTTGGTGGCGCGCACCGCTGCATCTGGAACGTTGCCGGCCCGCCCGCCATGGTTGATTCAGTGAGAAATTTCCTCTTCCTCACGCGAGTGAAACCTTTTATGGTCTGTTCTGAAGAATTTGCCGGATACTGAACGTCCGCGCTTTCCAGACTGACGTCCGTACCTCCGGCGCCTATCGCGATGCCTACCGTTGCCGTCGCCAAGGCACGAGCGTCGTTGACGCCGTCTCCAACCATGGCAACTGAGCCGTACTCGTTCTCAAGCTCGTTGACGGCCGTAACCTTGTCCTCCGGCATAAGTTCAGCGCGATCCTCATCTAACCCAACCTCTTCCGCGATAGACTTCGCCACATCGCCGTTGTCACCGGTAATGAGGATAGTCCGACCGATTCCGAGTTTCCTCAGTTGCTCTACTACACCCTTCGCCCCTTCTCGCGGCCGATTCTAAAGCGCAAGCACCCAGAGTAAAGCGAACTCCCTCTGGACCATCATGCACGTCTTGCCTTCCCTTTGGTACGCCTGCACCGACTGCTCTATCGTCTCCGGAATGGAGCCCTCCGCAAAGAGTTTACGGTTTCCAATCCGTACCGCCTTTCCATCAACGCTCCCGGTAACTCCTTTTCCGCCGACCGCTTCAACTTCCTGCGCCCTCTCGACGACGGTCCCCCGCGCATCCACAAACCGTTGAACCGCCGCGGCCAGGGGGTGGTTGCTTCCCGCCTCGAGGGCTGCGGCCGTAGAGAGAAGCTCCTCCTCACCAGACTCACCGTATGCCGAGAGATCGGTTATCTGGAATTCTCCGGAAGTGATGGTGCCCGTCTTCTCCAAGATCGCCGCCGGTGTAGCGATTGCCAGAGCGCATGGAGATGCGGCAACCAGAATTATCATCACCCAAAGAAAGGCCTCGGAGAAGGGCAACCACCCGAGCAGAGGAGGCTAAGCTATGGTGAGCAATACGATCGCCAGAACGGCGGGAACGAAGACTCGCGTAAACCGTTCCGCGAAGCGTTGGGAAGGTGATTGCCGGGATTACGCTTCCTCCACCATTTTGATCACCCGGGAGAGAGTGGAGTCTTTTTCCGGCTTGGTCACTATAATGCGAATAGTATTGTTGCCGTTCACCGGTGACCGAAGATTGATCAATCGAGCTGTTTTCCTCTTCGATATCTCCGTCGATCGGCAGGCGCTCGCCGGCTCTGACGACCACGATCATCCCTTTTTTGAGCTCGTCCACGGGGATATCACGTTCCGTGTTGTCCACGACCGCCCGCACGGTGTTGAATCCTCCGGCGAGATAGGCGGCGCCATAGAGGGTAAGGGCGGCCGTGCGGGGCATATCTATCAAAAGCTCCCCGAAGGAGCCTGCCCCAAGAAAGACGCCGGAGAGAATGGCGAGGACACCCGGATCGTAGTGAATGCAGAGTTCCGTAGGCGAACTCTCCAAAACGAAGTGCGCAAGCTCTCTCCCCTCGTGGTATTCGAGCGCCCGGGTCAGACGGTCAACACAGGCGTCTCGTTCATCAGGCACATCCGGAAGGAGCACCTTCAGGTCAAAGCGTCATTTCTTTGTAGGTTTCGAATCACTCATGCCTACAAGTTACAGGTTAAAGGAGGGTTAAGGGTCAAGGGCCTCCTCCCGCTTTCCGATAAATGTACCCGTGAAATCGATTCTCAAGAAGAACCAGCGAGTGCGAAGTAGAGTAAACCCGCGGGGTCGTCAGGACTGACCAGTGAGAGGTAGCAAGGTGTGATCGCACGGGGCACCATACCGCCCCCCGTTGCCGGTACGGCAGCGCGGCGCGCTCAGCCGCGCTTATGTGGATAAAGCGTTACGCGGTTTCGCATTTGCCAACGCCGGTCGTTCCACGATACGAACGGTACACCCGGATAGTGTTTGGCGGTAAATAGAGTGAGTCGTCCTCGTATGGCGGGAAATCGTTCATAGTTGAAATGTGGTACCCCTCCGGCACCCTGGAGCCGCCGGGAGGTTCCTCTTCTTCAACCGACGGGACTTGTTCGCACTCATGCGTACCCCCCTCGAAGTATAAGAAGTATAAAATGTACCGAAATATGAGTACTATTGGGGGTATAGTCATTCTCTTTGCGGCGATTGAAGCTGCCCGGGCCGGTGAGGCAGGCAAAGGTTACGCCGTTGCGGCGGAAGCTGACGGCGGCAAACCGCCTCTTTCGCTTGTAGAAAATACCGTAAAGAAGTTGTATCCTATATGTATGAAAACGACCTTCGATATTCCGCAGGAGCTTATTTCTGCCGTACAAAAAGCATCAAAAAAAAGGACAAAGAAAGAAGCGATTACGGTCGCTCTTGAAGAATTCGTACGGATACGACGTTCAGAAGAACTGACCAGTTTGCTCGGAACATTTGAAGACTTTATGGATCAGGAGGAACTTGAGGCGCAACGGAGTGATTCATGACACTTATTGATACCTCAGCCTGGATCGAAGCACTTCGTAAAGACGGCGATCTTTCGGTTCGGACCCGCGTGGCCACTCTTCTTGAAACCGGCCACGCCGTTCTGTGCAATATCGTTATTCTTGAGTTGTGGAATGGAGCCCGCGGTGATAGGGAACGTTCCAAGCTGCGCCGGATTACGGAAACCCTAGACCGGGTTCCGATATCTGATGTGGTGTGGATGACGGCGAATAACCTGGCAACGAGCTGCCGTAAGAAGGGAATCACCGTGCCGGCGACCGATCTGATCGTGGCTGCTACGGCACGGGTCCACAGGCTGGATCTGCTCGAAGCAGATCACCATTTCCAGATGATTCCGCGTGACACCGTATCATAAGAGGCTTTATCAAATGCAATCTTGAAAGAGCCTCATAAGGCAATGGAATGCGGTACACCGCTTGTGAGAGTTTCACATCGCAGGGAGCAATCAAGACCTGACACGGCGGTCCCTCCAACCGATACGATCCAGTTGAAACTGCGCTACCGGGTAAAAACTCGGCAGAACGAAGTTCGATATAAGATAAATAGAAACGAAGGAAGGAGCGGCGCGGACGCGTGGTGTGTCACCGCCCGTCTACCACCTTCCAAAGCTCGTAGTCACGGTTGCCTTGGGACCGCTGAGATCGGAGCCGGATAATCCCGGTAGATCGGCACCGCCGGTGGGAAGGTATCCCGCGCCCACTTCAATCCGCACATACTCATTTGCACGAATAATCGCTTGAAGCGGCGGCGCCTATCGTCATATCAAAAGCGACCGACACCGGATCCGTACCCGTACGCTGCATCGTTTCCGTCTTCCTGGTTGAGCTGAGTCATCATCCGGTTGCCGGTTACTCCAATCCAACTACCTCCGACATATAAGCGTCGACAAATCGTAATATAACCGTCACAACGCAACTCCGGAACATGTGTACACTTAAACCCGTCAGGTTTTCAGCCGGCAATGAACGCCGTCTGAAGACGATAAAAGAGTAATATCAACAAGGAGAACGTATGACTTACTACATTTCAACAACCCTGAATCGCCCGTTTGATGAAAGTATTGACGCGGTAACGGAAGCACTCAAAACGGAAGGTTTCGGCGTCTTAACCGATATCGACGTCAAGGCAACCATGAAAAAGAAACTGGATATTGATTATTACAATTATCGTATCCTCGGGGCGTGCAACCCGCCGTACGCGCACAAAGCGCTGGAAGCGGAAAATAAGATTGGGACGATGCTCCCGTGTAACGTCATTGTCCAGGAGCGGGAGCCGGGACACGTGGAAATCGCCGCCGTTGACCCGGTGAGCTCGATGGAAGCGGTGAACAATGATAAACTTCGCCCGATCGCCGACGAGATTCGCCAAAGACTTGAACGGGTGATCACGTCATTGAAGTGAAATTTTGCGTGACACTGCGTTGCGGCCGTATCGAACGGTACGCGGCAGGTGTCGGCAGCCAAAAAACGAGCCGCCCACCTCGATGCGGCAGGAGGTAACAACATGGCAATCGATATTGAGGGCATTCTCGGTAAGGAAGCACAGGACCTGTTGACGCACAAAGCAAAAGTATCCAGAGATCATCTCCACCTTCCCGGTCCGGACTTTGTCGATCGGGTGTGGGCAATTTCCGATCGTTCTCCCCGGGTACTGCGTAATCTTGAGACACTGTTTTCCCATGGCCGGTTGGCGGGGACGGGCTATCTCTCCATCCTTCCGGTGGACCAGGGCATTGAGCACTCCGGCGGCGCCAGCTTTGCCCCCAACCCGGCGTACTTCGACGGAGAGAACATCGTTCGTCTTGCAATTGACGGCGGATGCAATGCCGTGGCATCGACGTTTGGTGTTCTGGGATCGGTCGCCAGGAAATATGCCCACAAGATACCCTTTCTGGTGAAACTGAATCACAACGAACTATTGAGTTATCCCAATACCCATGACCAGATCATGTTCGGCACGGTGAACCAGGCGTACGACATGGGAGCGGTTGCCGTTGGGGCCACTATCTATTTCGGTTCTGAGGAATCCAACCGACAGATTATCGAGGTGGCGGAGGCGTTTTATCGCGCCCATGAACTGGGCATGGCAACCGTTCTCTGGTGCTATACCCGCAACGGTGCATTCAAGACCGGTGGTACGGACTACCATACGGCGGCGGACCTGACGGGTCAGGCCAACCACCTCGGTGTGACCATTGAGGCGGACATCGTCAAGCAAAAAGCGCCCACCCTCAATGGAGGGTACAAAGCGCTGAACAAGGGAGATGCTTCCTTTGGGAAATTCGACGAACGTATGTACACCGAGCTATCTACCGACCATCCCATAGATCTGACCCGCTATCAGGTGATGAACGGCTATATGGGACGCGCCGGGCTGATTAACTCCGGCGGTGCTTCTTCGGGAGACGACGATCTTAAGACCGCCGTCCGGACTGCCGTCATCAACAAACGGGCCGGAGGTATGGGTCTCATTTCCGGACGCAAGGCCTTTCAGCGCCCAACCGACGAAGGCATCAAACTACTGAATGCGATCCAGGACGTATACCTTTCCGACGAGGTGACGGTGGCATAAGACATCCGGAATAAATGAGGAATAGCTCGTAAAACCTACGCGGGAGTCGATTGTGGCCAACAGATATCCTTGTTCCGATCGGAGCATCGGCTCTCGTAAGGTTGTTACGACGTATTGGCTGTAGTATCGCGATTCACACTCGTCTGCACCATCCGGTTTGTTGCGCCGTCCAACACTGTAGTCGCCAAGTGTTTAATTCATATTTTTTCAGGCAGGTTATATGAAGATTGGGCAACGATATACGATTTCGGTACTATTTGATTCCGCCCGGGCACCGTTGTCGTTTTCAATCAATTCCGGAACTATTCTCGCCGGGGTTGTTTTGGTTGGTTCCATCATTGTTGGATTGTTAATTCTCGTTCAACTCGATGTCGGCCAAACGACGATTGCGGATCAACGTTCGGAAAGTACCGACGTACAAGCGAATCTCGATGCAATCCTACAAGAGCTGGACACTATCGAACAGTTTGCACGACGCTTTGAAAATGAGGTTGAACCGTTGGCCGATCTCATGGTTCCAACACAACGGCGCGGTGACTATAATCCCGATCCGGTCTCCTCGATCGGCGTTCAATCTTTTTTCGACGAGGACGCCGGGGTCTCGTCGACGCTGCCGTTATCTGTGAAACACCTATCAACTGAGTTGGATCGAACGACCGAGTTATTGGCCGGTGTTTCGCAGACACAGGAAATGCTTTCTCGGGTATTACGCGATATTCCGAATGCGTGGCCCGTCGGCGGCAACGGCGGCAACGTTTCGATGGAGTTCGGACCGAATATTCATCCGATAACAGGCCAATGGTACCTTCATAAAGGATTTGACATCGCAGGTTATCCAGGAACACCGATAGTCAGTAGTGCGGATGGCCTCGTCACCGTTGCAGCATACGATCCGGGATATGGGTATCAGGTAGTAGTTCGTCATAAATATGGATACAGCACGCGGTATCCACACATGGGCGAGATCTCTGTATCCAAAGGGCAACGCGTTGTTCAGGGCGAGACCGTTGGATTGATGGGTCAAACGGGGATTGCTACCGGCACCCATCTCCATTTTGAAGTCATGATGGGAGACGAAGTGGTAGATCCGGCACCCTTCCTTAAAATCAGTAATACGTTTCGTCGCGGCGGATATAATTCTCGATAACCTGTCAAATCTGACGACCTTCTCGCTATAAAGTCCGATAGCTCCCTGGGTGATGATGCTCGTCGGCGTCGGGTTGTGTATTTATACCTATTGGGGGTATAGTATTGTACGATGAACCACGGATTACACGGACACGATGGATCTGTTCAGGAAACGTGCGGGAAAGCGTCGGAAACATTGGCGACCTTGCTGGTCCGGTGTGAACACCTCCGTACGCTTATCGCAAATGAACAGGAGTCTCTTCAAGTTCTTTGTGAAATCGAGCGGCTCCGATCCGATTTTGACACACTCCGTCACCAGATCATCTTTGCCCATATGCGTGAATGTTTATTAGACGTATTGGACGGGTCGTATCAGTCGACGGCGGATAGAAGCATTATGTGTTCCGAAAAGATCATTCACGCCGGCCGCCGTATTTCATAATGTATCGGCGGCGTGTCCGGCTCGTCGCAAACGTGAAATCTCAAGAAACCGATTCAGGATTGTGAACCTGGTACCTGATATTGCCCGCGACTCGACGGTCGAAGTATAGGATACCAATACCGGCAAGGAGAGTGGTGCCTGTTGCCAGAGCGAAACTCGCCAGCGCCCGCAATGTTTCCGTTGAACGTACGAAAACCACATCGTATCCGATAAACAAACCAATCATGAATGAGAGCAGCGGTACGCCGTACACGATTGCCGTCACGGCAAGGACTGATGAGTTTGCAATACGAAGCCTGATCCGCGTGCCCGCCGCGATGTCGATCTGATCCGGATTCGATAATCTATGACGTGGTACAGAAATAAGTCCGTCATTGCGGAAGCACTGTTCACGGATTTCACAGGCATCACATACTCCGGGTGCCATTATCTGTACCTCGATGGAACGTTCGGACGAGGATCGAACGACGGCCGTTTCATCAATCATCGCACCGGTACCTCCGACGACGCAGGCGGAACATTCACCACGTTTGCCCGGGTCGTGTATGCGTTAGTGGGACACTTCTTCCCGTATTCAGCCTTGGCCGTATACTTTTCCGTGTTCACCACCGCCAAATTGCGATCCATGCGTACTGCGCCTTCGTTGTCGTCGGCTGCGGCAGCCTTCACACAGAGCGTACAGCCGATGCATGCCTTCTTACATACTTTCCGCGCAACTGCCGCGGGATCCTGGGACTTGCAGTAGACAAACGAGTCGTGGTCAACCGGATGCAGTTCGATGAGATCACGGGGACAGGCTTCAACACATTTTCCACACGCCGTACATTTCTCCGCATCGACATACGGAATACCGGATTCCGAAATATGTATTGCGTCAAACGGACACGCCCTGACACACGACCCGAGCCCTACACATCCGTACTTGCAACGCTTGGCAACATCCTGCGACGAAATGGCGATCGCGCAGTCGGGAATTCCCCGATATTCTCCGGGAAACGCCGCCGCTTCGGATGTCCCCTGGCAGAATACCACGGCGATTTGCCGCTGCTTATCCTCGGCCGCTATCTCGACGCCCATCGCATGTGCCACCGCCTGAGTTGTCTCCGACCCACCAACGACACACAGGTCAACCGACTCGCCGTTTTCCGCCACCGCTTCCGCATACGCGGCACATGACGGATATCCGCATCCACCGCAGTTGACCCCGGGAAGAACCTCTTCCACCTTCCCGATTCTTGGATTGACCTCCACGTAGAATCGTCGTTTTGCAAAACCAAGCAATATCGCAAATAGCAACCCGAGGATTCCCATCAAGGCAGCCGACTGAATAATCATTTACTTCTCCTCTTGAGTGGACGTATGCAGTTACGCCGACGCGAGGCCGGTAAAACCCATGAACGCAAGGGCGAGAATGCCGGCAACGACCAGTGTTACCGGTGCGCCCCGGAAAGGCTTCGGAATATCGGATAGTTCCAGTTGTTCTCTAATACCCGCCATTAATACAATTACCAGCGTAAACCCGACGCCAGACCCGAACCCGAATAACACCGCTTCCAGAAACCCGTAGTCCCGCATCGCCTGAAACAGTGCCACAAACAGAATTGCGCAGTTGGTCGTAATCAAGGGCAGGAAGATTCCAAGCGTCTTATAGAGAGTGGGAATCGCCTTCTTGATAAACATTTCCAACAGTTGTACGAGCGACGCAATGACGAGGATATACGACACATACTCCAGAAAAGGCAGGCCAAATGGTCCCAGAACAAGCCGGTGGATGAGCCACGTCGCCGCCGCGGTCAAGGTCATGACAAACGTCACCGCTATTCCCATCGAGAGCGCCGCATCCAGTTTCTTGGAAACACCGATTAAAGGACAGATGCCCAGGAAGTAGTACAGGACAAAATTGTTTACAAGAACCGTCACGATCAGTATTGCAATGTATTCCATGTGATCAAGCCGCCCTTCTCAATACAAGTTCGCCACCCTGCTGTAATCGGTTAAATACCGCCATAAGAATTGCTAGAGCAAAGAACGCCCCGGCCGGTAACACCATGATCAGCATAGGACGATACCAGCCTCCGAGTATCACGAAGCCTGCAAGCGTGCCGTTGCCAAGCAGCTCCCGGACGCCGCCGAGGAGCATAAGCGCCCCGGTGAAACCGACACCCATCCCCGCAGCGTCTGCGAGAGACGGAACAAAGGCATTACGGGTGGCAAAGGCTTCTATACGCCCCATGATCATACAATTCACAACGATGAGCGGGACGTACGGCCCCAGTGCCGTACGAAGCGGAGGAAAATACGCCTGCATATACAAGTCGGCGATCGTGACAAATGTCGCGATAATGACGGCATAAACGGGAATGCGAACCTGATTTGGAACAAAGCGATCGATAGTCGATGCAACCGCCGCTGCCATCACCACGACGAAAGTGGTTGCAAGGCCCATGCCGATACCGTTAGCCACCGAGGTCGTTACCGCGAGGGTCGGGCACATCCCGAGTACCTGAACAAATACCGGATTGTTCTTAATGAGCCCCTTGGAAAAATGCGACAGGATACTTGGGTTCCGTGTCATGGTGTTTCCTCTCCGGCTTCGGGAAGATTTTGAAGAATACCATCAAGCGCGTCGTTCATACCTGAAACTACGGCGCTACTGGATATGGTAGCGCCGGAAATCGCCGCTATTTCGTTTGCAGCTTTGTCCGGTTCAGCGTTTTTCACGTACTCGATTTCCCTCGTAGCGTCGAGTCCCTCAAATTGTTCGCTGAATGCCGGTTCCGTAATTCGTCCGCCGAGACCCGGCGTTTCGATATGTTCAACGACCTGAATCCCCAATACAGACTCGTTATCGGGCGAAATTCCCACCAGTAACTGGATTTCCCCGCCATATCCGGTGGTAACGACCCGTACCGCATACCCAAGAAGGTCACCGTCGCCGGAATGGGCACGGTATATGGTGGTGCCTTCAGCCGTCACCTGCTCGAATTCCGGATTACGCTCTTCGGAAAATAGCGCACCGAGCGATCGCTCCGTTGCCAGCCGCTGGTTTTCGCGGATCTTCGGAATGAGGCTGGTGTATACCGTCGCGAGCACTATGCCGGAAACCAGTGTGACGATAACCAATACGGCGACCATTTGTTTCATACTCGCCGTCCTTCCTGCCGTACCGCACCGAACGGTCGCGTATCGGTGTAACGGTTAATAATCGGCGTCGCGGCATTCATAAGCAATATCGAATACATCACGCCTTCAGGAAAGGCGCCGAACAACCGTATCAACACCACGATCAATCCGGCCCCGATGCCCAATATGATTACTCCAAGGTTTGTGACCGGGCTCGTCACCATATCGGTTATCATAAAGAACGCCGCCAGCATGAGACCACCGGAAAACAGGTGAAACAGTGCCGTCGGATACTGATTAGGGCCCATCAGGTGAGCGATCCCGGCCAGCAAGAAGACCGTCCCGAGATACGAGCCAACCAACCGCCAATTGACAATCTTGAGCCACATGAGAACCACCCCGCCAATTATCAACGCCACCGCACTGGTCTCGCCGATGCTTCCGCCGACCTGCCCCAGAAACAGATCCATCCACGGCGTCGTCACACCCTCAAATCGCGCTGCGGCAAGCGGGGTAGCCTGCGAAACCGTATCCGCAGACCGGCCGAGAAATGCGAACAACGGGCGTGGCGCAGAAAAACGTGTCATCGCGACCGGATATGCAGCCGACAGAAACGCCCGGCCGACAAGTGCCGGATTAAAAATGTTTGCCCCAAGCCCGCCAAACACTTCCTTGCCGATGAATATGGCAAACCCGGAAGCCAACGCCACCAATAGCGGAGAAATCGCCGGCGGCAGTGTCATAACCAGAAGTACGCCGGTGAGAGCTGCACTGCCGTCAAGAATCGACCGCCAGTCCTGCCTTCGGAATATTTTGGTGACCGCTTCCGTCGCCATGGCAACGGTAACGGACAACACATACAAAAAAACGACGCGAATTCCATAATATGCCACGGACATGACTACGGCAGGTAAGAGCGCAGCCATCACCGTTACCATGATTTTCGCGTTGGACGTCTTACTGAAAATGTGGGGGGACGACGTCAACACAAATCCCCCGGCTTTGGCGCTCATCGCTTGTTCTCCCGGGCATTATGAAGACGAATATATTTTTTTGCGTGTCGGACATACGCGACGATATTGATTTTTGCCGGACAGACGAATGAGCAGGATCCGCATTCGAAACAGGAATTGACGGCCAGTCGTTTCAATTCAGAATAACGCCCGGCACGAGAATATGCCGCAAGTTTCAGCGGCATAAGGTTCATGGGACAGACCGATACACAACGACTGCACCGGATACACGGATTCTCCGTCTCAACATCGGCATTAGTCAGAAACAGGAAACCCGAACTGCCCTTTGACACCGAATAGTCCAGCGTTGGAAGGGATGTACCCGTCATCGGACCTCCAGCAACAACTTTATTTACCGGTCCGGTAATTCCGCCGCAGTGTTCGACCAGCAGTTCCAGAGGCGTGCCAACCAACGCCCGGATATTCTTGGGCCTGTCGATTCCGGCGCCGGAAACGGTCAATACCCGCTCAATGACCGGCTTACGGAAGAAGTACGCCTCGTATATCGCAAACAGTGTTTGAACATTACACACCACGGCACCGACGTCCAACGGTAATTTCCCAGTCGGTATAACCCGTCCAGTGACCGTTCGAACAAGCATTTTCTCCGCACCTTGCGGGTATTTGGTCGACAGTGAAACGACTTTTATCGGCAGGTCCGAGTACACTGCAATCAGGTCTTCAAACGCTTTGATTGCGTCAGGCTTGTTTGCCTCGATCGCGATATAAATCGCCTCAAACCGGTACGCGTTGTGGAGCGCCCGACACCCTCTCATGAGTGCTTCGGTTTCTTCAACCATAACGCGATGATCGCAGGTCAAGTATGGCTCACATTCGGCGCCGTTTACTACGAGCACGTCCAACGATTTATCCTTTGTCGGGGAGAACTTTACGTCGGTCGGGAATGTTGCGCCGCCCATGCCCACTACACCGGCCGCTCTGATAATCTCCAGAAGTTGCTCCCGGCTGACAGAAGCAGGATCGACGTCGTTACCGGGAAAAGTATGCCGTTCGGTAGCTTCCCGGTCGACGGTGATCTCCACATACTGGGCAAGATTACCGCCGGGAAGGGGCTGGTCGACTATCCGCTTCACCACCCCCGCCGCGGGAGAATGGATGCGTGCCGATATGAGTCGCGGTGCTTCACCAAGCAGATCGCCGACAGCGACATGGTCGCCTTTTTGTACGACTGGATTCGCCGGTACACCGAGATGTTGCGACAGCGGTACTAACAACGTTTCCGGAACGGGTATCCGCTCGATCGAACGATGTTCCGTGAATGATTTATTTGAAGGCGGATGAACGCCTTTTTTGAATGTCAAATGTGCCATATATCATTCTCGCCACTGGAAATCGGGACTAGAGCAACTGCATATCGGTTATGCACGTTGGGTCATCGGCGGACGTGCCGATCACTCTCTCCGCCCGACCGAGATTGCTGTCGATGGAAACGCGGAGTTCACGATCCTTCGGCAGGAAGATTTCAAAAAAACCGTTGTCGCCCGTTGTCACGGTATCGGTGAAAATCAGCTCGCCGTCGGAGTCGTAAACGGTCACCTCAAACGGACGATTCGTAATCTCGCCCTGACATCCGGAAATACTGTGAATTGCGCATGGATGGGTTCGCGTGCGATATGGTGCAATGGAGACGATCATCTCGGAAGGACCAATCGGAACACCGACTCGTCGACCGTCGGGGAAGCTGAACTCGACATGTTCCGCCGTCAATGTGGTATTTATGGTCGGGTCGTCCGTCCTCAGACGATTTGCCAGGGCAAGAGC
Organism: Alkalispirochaeta sp.; assembly: GCA_965242725.1. Lineage (GTDB taxonomy): Bacteria > Spirochaetota > Spirochaetia > DSM-27196 > Alkalispirochaetaceae > Alkalispirochaeta. The sequence continues at coordinate 14,117 of CBDESZ010000006.1, read as the reverse complement.
GTCTTCGATCGTGGCCGTCCGGAGTTTATTCCGTATCGCCGGCCACGTTTTTTGATCTTCCAGATCGTACAGCGGACCGGTGCTGCCGATATTTACCGACTCACCGTCGGAGATGCGGCCCCATACCAAAAACCCCAAAAACACAACTGCCATCGGCAGCCCGACAGACAAGACGATCTTTCTTCCATTGTGACCTTTCATAACTACGTATGACTCCTTTTAAAACGCATATGCATCAACGTCCGGATCGGGATCGACACCTACTACGTCAATAAACACGCCATGGGGGAGACAGGCAATCCATTGACTGGGACGGGAGATCGCACCCATGGAAATACAGATCTGTTGCGGACAATCTGAGGCAGTCACTGCGACGGTGCCGTTGGTGATGGTGATTTCGCACGTTCCTGACTCTTCAAGGGGGACGACGACCCGCTCGCGATCCAACGGATAGAGCCACGTGGTATCATCGCTTCGTATCCGGGCGGTCCCGCCGGATGCGGCACCGCCGTACGCGACGTAGCTCACGCCACTGATGATTACCGCCGCGATTAATACCACAACAAAGTCCGCCGGCCGTAATAATCTTAGGAAAAACCGTACCGGCGGCATATCGCGTTCTCTACCTATTGATGTGGTCGTCGTCCCGGCCGTCTATTGTTCGGACCGGGAAAGGTCTTCAAGCAACTGTCGGTACTCATCACGTGTTATCTCGCCCGCTGCATACCGACGTTCCGCGATGTCCCGGGGAGAGAGAAATGCATTGCCTCCCATCATGCCGAATCCCATCATGCCACCCATCATACCGCGGCCCCGGCCGGATCCGGTGTAGTCGGAAGATCCGTCTGCGAGGTATTGATACCCCATCCAGCGATGAGCGGACGCCAGGCTTTCCGATCCTTCGCCACCCATCATTTCGTCCATCCAGCTGTGTACATCGGCGTCAGGATGAATCTCGCTCATGACTGCGTCGCCGAGGCGCTCCAGCTGATCCTCCGGAACCTGGTCGGCGATAATCCGATCTCCATTATCCAGACCGAGGCGGCTGCGGATATCGGCCAGCACCTCTTCAATGGTCCCATCGTGTCTGTCAACGTCAGCCGTGGCGGTAAATGCCAGACCGACCAGTAGCGCAATTCCGAGCAATACTACAATACCTGCTCTTCCTGTCTTCGAATTATTCATACTATTTCTCCATTATCTATTGAGGTCTATTTCCCCGGTTGAGGTCACAGCAGTCCAGGCGTCCCGTTCCCAGTGACCGCTGGTTATCCGCGGCAATACGATCTATAAACCGGCGGAACAGACCCCGACGATTCTCCGGTTCCCGTTCCTCATCATCACGACGTATGTGGAGTCCCACATGTTCCATACGGTTCAAAACGCCCTCCCGACTCACCACATAGGGCTGATACTCCACATCGATTCGATTGTCATTAACGGTCATCTCTTCGATACCCGATCCGTTGCGGAGTTTCGCTATCGTTGCCTGATCGGGAGTATCCGTCGATTCAAGTTCCACGACCATCATCTCGGTAATTGTTGTCCCGTCCATATTCCCTCCTCCGTGTTTCTTCTCGCCGTCCCGACGGTTCCGCCGGAAAGAGCAATGCGATCGCCCCGACGGCCGCGGTAATTACCAGCAGGCATAATCCAATCCAAAACATTCGTTACTTCCTGACGAGAGACTACCTTATGGATATGACGGAGAAGTGACGTAATTATTACGAATACGTTACGGCGGGCAGGAAAAAGAAAAAGCGGCTGCCCATACCGGGACCGTCGCTTGCAGCATGAATAGTACCGCCGTGGGCACGGACGATATGGGATGCGATGGTCAGTCCGATGCCGCTTCCGCCGCGTGATCGCGCCCGGGATTTGTCCACACGGTAAAACCGTTCAAAGATGCGGGGTAAATCGTCCGAGGACAATCCGATACCCGAATCCGCAACGGAGAATTCGACAAAACCCTCACCGGATGGGCGACATGTTATCACCACCGAACCGCCGGATTGGGTATACTGCAACGCGTTTCCCAGAAGGTTGATCAGGACCTGCAGCATCCGTTCACCGTCCGCATGGATTTTGGGGAGGTGATCGGGGATTTCGACATGCAGCCGGACGTCCTTATCGCGAAACTGGGGCTCGAGTCGGCCCGTGGCCTGACGGACAAGCGCTCCGGGATCCACAGCGCTCAACCTCAGTGCGAGTTCCCCCGCCTCGGCGGCGGACAGTTCCTGGAGTTCTTCCGTCAGCCGCTGCAGGCGTAGTGTCTCACGCTGGACGTCTAAGAAGGTCTCCGTGTCCGCCGGCAGAACGTTGTCGATCAAGCCCTCCATGACGCTGCGAATGGTCGTGAGCGGGGTCTTCAATTCATGGGCGAGATTGCCGATCAATTCCATTCTGCGCTGTTCCGTCTCATCAAGAGCTGCCGCCATACTGTTAAATGAACGGGCGAGTTCCGCCAGTTCGTCGTTCCAACTCACCGAAACACGTTCGCGATAATCCCCGGCGGCGATACGCCTGCTTGCGGCGGTGAGTCTTCTGATCGGGCCAACTACCCGCCACGCTACAAAGGTACTGACCAGGATGGTGGCGACGAGTGCGGCCATACCGGCCACGACGAGTATCTGACCCTGGGCTGCGACGAAACTGCGGCGCAAGTCCTCGTCCAGTCCCTGATTTGCGCCGACGATAGACTGCATCCTGACGACGTGGGACTGCAGGGCAGTGGGAACTCTCAAGTATGCGACGGCTATAAGTACTATGCCGGCGGCAATGACAACGATGAGATGCGACAAAAACAATTTCCACGTCAGGGTAAAGCGGAATCGACGCGGCTCTGTCATGCCTTTTCCCCTTCAAAACGATACCCCGCGCCCCGGACCGTCACGATCAGATGCGACGTGGCGGGATCATCTTCTATTTTTTGTCTAAGCCGCCTGATGTGGACGTCCACCACCCGTTCGTCAATAAAATAGTCGTCTCCCCATGCACAGTCGATGAGCTGGTCGCGGCTCAACACGCGACCCCGGTTTGAGGCCAACAGATGAAGGAGGTCAAATTCCGTGGGTGTCAGATCGACCTCATTTCCGTCTTTCCACACGCGGCGGCTGCCCGGGTCAATCACGAGGCGGGCGAATCGTAATGCCCCGCCGTCTGCCTCGTCCCGACTGGTACCCTCGTCGGGTCGGCGGCAACGGAGTAACGTGGCAACCCGCGCTACAACCTCCCGGGGACTGAACGGCTTGACCACATAGTCATCCGCGCCCATCCGCAGGCCTACGAGCCGATCCGACTCGTCACTGCGTGCACTGAGCATGAGTACGTAGACGGATGAATCCTGTCTGATTCGCCGCAACACCTCGATACCGTCGATTCCGGGCAGCATCACGTCAAGGATAATGACCTCCGGTGCAAACGATTGTGTCGCGGCCATGACGGAATCACCATCACTGACGGCGTGCACCTCATACCCGTCCGCTTCGAGGTAGGCCCTGAGTGTTTTTACGATACCCGGTTCGTCATCGACTAAGAGAACACGGAATTTCTTCTCGGACACGGATGCCTCCTTACTCATAGTACGGAGTCCCTCATGGTAGATCAACGCATGTAATACAATCGTTTCCAATATTGCCGCCGAGACGCTGCAGCAGAACATTATTATCTAATTTTACATGGACAACACACACGACCATCACGACCACAATGAACACCACCGGATGATGATCAGGGACTTCAAGACCCGCTTTTACATCACATTGGTGCTGACCGTACCGGTGCTCGCCCTCTCGGACCTCATTCAGAGTTTCTTTGGTTTCTCCTTTTCCATCCCGGGAGGAGATTACATCGTCTTTGCGTTGGCGACCGCCATATTTTTCTACGGCGGCTGGCCGTTTCTGACGGGTCTCGTGGACGAATTGAAACAAAAAAACCCTGGGATGATGACGCTCATCGGCCTCGCGATAACCGTCGCGTACGTATACAGCGCTGCGGTCACCTTTGGACTGGAAGGGGCACCCTTCTATTGGGAGCTGGCTACGCTCATCGCCATCATGCTGGCCGGTCACTGGATAGAGATGGCGTCCATATTGAGCGCCTCATCAGCCCTCGAGAAGCTTGCCCAGCTCATGCCGAGCGAGGCGCATCGCAAGACCGACAACGGCAGCGAGGATGTGCCCCTCTCCGAGATCAAGAACGGCGACACGCTCGTCATTAAGCCGGGCGAAAAAATACCGTCCGACGGCGAGGTCGTCTCCGGTTCCAGCTATATCGACGAGTCCATGCTGACCGGTGAGTCGCGGCCCGTGCGGCGGGAAACGGGTGACCGCCTTATCGGGGGATCGATAAACGGCGACGGTTCGCTGGAACTCCGCGTCGAGGGAGCCGGCGACGAGTCATACCTATCCAAGGTCATTACCATGGTCCGAGAAGCGCAGGCGGCAAAGTCGCGTACCCAGGCGTTGTCCGACCGAGCGGCTTTCTGGCTTACCATAGTTGCACTCACCGTCGGGGTGACGACTCTGGTAACGTGGCTCATTCTGGGGCAGAATCTGCAGTTTTCCATCGCCAGGATGGCAACGGTCATGATCATTACCTGTCCGCACGCCCTCGGGCTGGCTATACCATTGGTTGTCGCGCAATCGACGGCCAAGTCGGCACAAAACGGACTGCTTATACGTAATCGCACCGCATTTGAAAACGCCCGTAAGATCACCACCGTCCTCTTTGACAAAACCGGAACACTGACCAAAGGTACGTTTGAAGTAAACAGCATCGACGTCCACGATGACCAATACACGCAGGATGACGTACTTTCACTCGCGTCAGCGCTGGAAAGCACGTCGGAACACCCCATCGGAAAAAGCATTATTCACAAGGCACGGACCGATGAGATTTCTATTCCGTCAGCCTCCGACTTTGAAGCAATAAAGGGACGCGGGGTCAGCGGAAGTGTGGACAACAAGACGGTAATGGTGGTCAGTCCCGGCTACCTCCACGAAAAGGAAATTGCCGTGCCCGAGGGCGCGGATCACGCCGGCGGCGTTACCCGCGTATTTGTCCTGGTAAACGATACGGTTGCCGGCTCCATATCTCTCTCGGATACGATCCGCCCGGAATCGTACAAGGCGATCGAGGAGCTGCACCGGCGCGGTATCAAGTGCTGGATGCTCACCGGGGACAACGAGGAGACGGCAAAGGCCGTGGCCGATGAGCTGGGCATGGACGGCCATTTTGCGGAAGTCCTGCCCGACCAGAAACAGGAAAAGGTAAAGGAGCTGCAGAACAAGGGTGAGTATGTCGCGATGACCGGTGACGGCGTCAACGATTCGCCGGCCCTGGCCCAGGCGCAAATCGGTATCGCCGTGGGATCTGGTACCGATGTGGCCGCCGCCACGGCGGATATCATTCTGGTCAATTCCAATCCGCTGGATATCACGGCGCTTATACTCTTTGGACGGGCAACGTACAACAAGATGGTACAAAACCTCATCTGGGCGACGGCGTACAACGTCGTGGCAATTCCGCTGGCGGCGGGCGTACTGTACAGCACCGGCTTTATGCTCTCGCCGGAAGTGGGCGCCATTCTCATGTCCCTCTCAACGGTGATCGTCGCGATCAACGCCAAACTCCTGCGGGTCAAGCGAGAAGAACTGCAACCGGCATGACATGAACATCTACTCCTGGAACGTAAACGGTATCCGGGCGGTTATTCGTAAGGGCGAACTTCAGACGTTCATCACCCGACACCACCCGGATGTCCTCTGTTTACAGGAAACCAAAGCGGAGCAGCATCAGGTGGAACTGGACCTCCCCGGATACCGGCAGTACTGGAACGCGGCGGAGCGTAAGGGGTACAGCGGCACGGCCGTCTTTTCCCGCCGGGAACCGCTGAACGTGATCCACGACCTGCCCGGTGATATCGGACGAGAATACCGCCTCACGGACGACGGATACGGCGATCTCACCAAAGAAGGACGGGTCATAGCCATCGAGTACGACACGTTTTATCTCGTAACGGTGTACACACCCAATGCCAAGAACGACCTCTCCCGGCTTGAACTGCGACACCGGCGCTGGGACCCCGCCTTCCTCGCCTATTGCAAACGACTGGAGGAGGCAAAACCGGTCGTCTTTTGCGGTGACCTCAACGTTGCCCACACGCCGGACGACCTCGCCCGGCCCAGGCAGAACGAGGGTCAAAAGGGTTACACGATAGAAGAGCGGGAAGGATTTCAGAATTTCATCGATGCGGGCTTTATCGACACCTTCAGATTATTTTACCGCGGTAACGGTTATTACACGTGGTGGAGCTTCCAACGGGGTGCCCGCGAACGGAATGTGGGGTGGCGGATCGACTATTTTCTCGCCTCCCCGTCGCTCCGGGAGCGTATTGTGAAGGCGGACATTCACCCGGATCAAATGGGTTCTGACCACTGTCCGGTGAGCCTCAATTTGGGTCCAATTTAAGAATAGCGATCCAAATACTCCGCGAGCTGCTCGGCCGGATTGAGCACGGGTCCACCGTGGCATACTTCCAGTCGCTCCGGTCGGAGCGTTTCCAGAATCCGCGCGCTTTCCATGGCCTGCGCCATATCCGCGGTGAACATTGCGAACGGCGGTCGCAATTTACCGTTGCGGGAAGTAAAGAGGTCACCGGCCAGAAGGACCCGATCCCCGGCATGATACCACACGACATGTCCCGGTGAATGACCCGGCGTGTGTATCGGTACCAAATCGCCGACCGGAGACAGCCGCCCGGCTTCGTCTTCCTGTAACGCCTTCACAATACCGGGAGTCACCGTCCGTTGCGCGTTTTTCCGACGCGGATAGGGCAGATCACCTTCCATATAGGGAATCTCACTTCCGTGAGCCATGACCGGCACGTCCTCCGATTTCACGATGGACCTGATCGCTCCGACGTGATCGACGTGGCCGTGGGTCAATAGAATACGAGTAATGGGCCCGTTACCAATGCGTTGAACCTCCCGTTGAATGCCCCGGGCCATGGGAGGCACCCCCGCATCGACGAGCGTCATTCCATCCTCCTGTCTGACCAACCACACGTGAATTGGAACAATCATCCAAATGCTCAATGAATAAATGTGTTCCGAAACCTGAGAAAATTTCATCATGCTCCTCCTTGAGCCGGTGGCTTTTCGCCGACACCGTCATTGATTGTAGTTTTGGCGGCTGTCCGAAAGCCCCCCACGAGGCTGCGAATCGCCGTGATAAACGTGGATTCCAGCCGCGATAGAAGCTCCTCGTCGCTTTCCGCCGATTCCTCATACGTACCGATCATTCCGTGCAGGAGATAGTAAAGACCCCTGGCGTAATCGAGCGTACGATCGTCATCCATCTCGAGACCCACGGCACCCGCGAGCGTCTCCCGCAGCCGCCGAAAGAGACCGATGCGCAAAAAATTAATTTCACTGCCTCCGGGCTCCCGGTCTACCCGCCCGGCGTGAACCGTAGCAAAGAGGCGGAACATACTCCGACTGGTTATCCCGAATCGGACAAAACGCAAACACATATCCAACAGACGAGCTTCCCACGATAAATCCGCCGCCACGATACGATCAAAATCGGCGGTGAGCCCCGCGAGAACGGGCACTGCGATGGCCTCCAGAAGCGCCTCCTTGTCGGGGAAGTACCGGTAGATCGCGGTGTGAGAGCATCCCGCGTCCGATGCGATCTGCCGCATCGTCACCTCTTCAAATCCGCGCAACTGAAAGAGGCGCGTTGCCGCGTCGCATATTGCATTCCGTGTCGCCTCAGCATTGAGGCGTTGACGACCCCGTGGCTCAGGGCTCTGTTGTCCGCCAGAAGTAACCATTGGTAATATAGTAACCAATGGTTACTTATTTGTCAACGTTTTTTTATGGTTCATCGTCGAACTCCGGGGAATGCGTGACGGATGCGAAGAAAGAAGTATTCGTCATCCCGGAAGCCAAAGGCGACCCGCTTGATCACCTTGATCTTGTTGTTCATACCTTCGAGGACACCGGTATTCAGCCGGTATCTTGTGTGTGCCAACAAGCCCTCCACGTGAACGGATAGATTCCGAGCGAACTTGATTAACGCGTCGATGTTGCTGTTGATCGCCATGCGATACCACTGATGCCACCACGCACGAGCGGTAATCTGATCTTCGAACCGCCAGAGATGGTTGAGGTGCTCCTTCATGATGTACACCAGCGATAGTTCCTTGTTGATTTCAAGCAGCTCGTCGAGTTGTTGCCGGTCTTCCGGTCGGGTGATGTTGCTGGGGTTTCGTAATAGGAGCCAACGAGACCCTTTGACCAGCTTCCGCTGTATCGGGTCATGTCGATATCGGTTGGCGGCATCAACGCGGACGCGATCGATGACCTCGCGACCGTAGCGGGCGATGACGTGAAAGTGATCAAAGATCACCTGCGCGTGTGGACACTGTTCGGCGATTTCATTGATGTAGGCGCTACTCATATCGAGTGCGACCGCTTTGATGTTGTGTCGCTGGTCCCCGAGCAGCTCAAAAAACGGACGAATAGAGGCTCGTGAGCGGCCCCTTCCGACCCACAGTACCCGTTTTCGCACTGCATCGACGACTACCGTCGCGTATCGATGCCCTTTCTGGATAGCAAACTCATCGATCAGAAGCTGGGTGACCCCGTTGAGATCAACCGGCTCAAGGAGGTGCGTTAGGTACCGTTTGTGGATGTTCTTCACCGTATGCCAGGCAAGCAGAAACGTCTTCGCAACGTCCTTGATCGTCATGATCTCTGCCATCCGGCAGACGGTATCGGCCAACCGTCTCGTGACGCGTGCATACGAATCCAACCAGGGGATCGATTCACGGCTGGGGCCACATACCGGACAAATCACCCGTCGTACGAGGACACGAAGTTCAACCGCTTGGCCGAATACCGGGAGGTCTCGGACTACCCGAGTTGTACGATCGTGGTAGTCGCAGCCGGTACATCCACACCGGCTGCACCCACCCCACCACCCGTGTTTCGGATGGAGTTCAACACGGATCTTTCGATTCTGGTTCTCAGGAACCCTGATACCGCGAACGCGGTAGCCTTCCCAGTTTCCCAGAAGGTCGATATCTTGGTGAATAGCTTGCATGGTGGTCCTCCGGTGTTTGGATCTTGGTCGACTCAAACAGTACCCGGTGGGCCGCCATCTTGCTATTTCCTTCTACTGACTATTCCCCGCTAATCTGCGATGAACCAGAAAATCTGCCGGATGGAAAAACGCGGGGCGACGCCTAACATCGCGCATTCACCAGACGCCTTCTCGTCGCTCCGTTCCTGCGAGGGCGCAGGTGATGCGGTCGTTATCTGCCTTCCAATCCGACGAAGAGACTTCATAGCTTCAGTGGAAATCGGCCAGTTGTGATTTGGTTTTGCCAGAGACGAACGAATTCAAATACGGGCTCTAATCGCGTATACTTTCGTCCATGAGCGGGGGCGATAATTCGACATCAATCCAGCGTGACCTTGACCTCATTACTGACTACCTGAAATCCGTCGGATGTTCGGAAATCTATGTGTTCGGCTCTGTCGCGGAGGGGGCTGATTCGGAAACATCCGACATAGATATCGCCGTTCGGGGGATTCCTGCTCGACGTTTCTTCGCCGTCTACGGGGAGGTGATGAGTCGTTCGTCTCGGCCCGTGGACCTTGTCGATCTAGATCTGCAAGTTGAGTTCGGTCGACAAATCCTATCCAACCCACATGTGAAACGGGTTGCCTAAGGTGGATTTCGCCCACGCCATCGGCGTTGAGTTTGAGAACATCGACCGTGAGCTGCGACTCGTACAACTGCTGATTCGCAAATCTGAAGACAATCCGCTAGACGAAATCGAGATTCGGGCTGGCGCGCTATCACTTTCGACGATCTACAACGGGATCGAAAAGGTGATTCAGTTTGCGCTGAAGGACAAGAATGTGGCGATTCCGAGCGGAGGAAACTGGCACACCGCGCTCTTGGAACTCGCCGAGAGCCATTCGCTATTCAACAACCAAACACGAACAGACCTGCTTGGATTTATGGCGTTCCGTCATTTCATTCGCCATGCGTACAGCTTTGAGATCGACCCGGACGCGATCATGGAGATGCTGAGGTCGTGTCCGGAGACGATGGGCTCGTTCCGCAATCAGATCAGGTCTTCCTCCGAACGATAGTCCCGGCAGATAACACCCGCATCGAGTTGTCCTGGCTATCGTCACGGATCTTGCAGTCGCTACGCTCGGCAAGATCGGCGCCGATTACGCCAGGCAACTCATGCGGGGCGTTATGCGGTCTTCAAGTGGATGCTGGAAAATGCTTTAATGGTGCCACAATGCACGAGGTATGGTTTGAATGAAGGACACGATTAGAGAGCTGTCCGATCGGCTTCTTGCGGAGTTCCGCAACTGGACGACAGAAGAGGAGGTTCGTTTCGGCTGGATCCGGGCACTCTCCGATCATACAGGCTTAGAATTCGAGCTGGAGCGAGATCGGAACGATGCTTATACAAACAAGGTAGTACTTGAATTCAAAGCCCCTGGTCTATTCAACGGATCAACGGAAAGTCCGGCTTTCCAGCAAGCCGTCTTGGATAGACTAAGAAAGTATATCGAACGTCGTGCTGTGTCTGACAACGGAGACCCGAAGGATTACGTTGGAATTGCGATCGATGGAGCGCATCTCGCCTTTGCTCGATTTGCTGAAGACGAGATAACCCATGGATTTCTAATGCCGGTGGAGGCTTCCTCTCTCAAAATGGTGGTGGCCACCTGTGTTGAGTCGAAGAGACGAGCTTTCAATGGCGATAACGTAGTGTCCGACTTCGGCCATCAATCTCTGGTCGGCGCCCAGTTAATGACTGCTCTTTCCGATAGCCTGAAACAAGAGCTCCATGAGGATGAGAACGTAAAGGTTCGAATGCTGTATGAGGAATGGCGTGCGTTCTTCGGCCAGGCTTCCGATCTCACCAGACTTCAAGAAGAGGCCATTCGCAAAGGATTGTCCTTCGTTTTTGACTCAGACAGCCATCAATTGTCTGAAAGCCTCTTCGTTATTCATACATACAATACTTTGGTGATCAAACTGGTTGCGGCGCACTTGTTGTCCCGGATTGGTCTGACAAGCATACCGGACTTCGCTGAGTATATGTCCACCCTGCCTGATCGAGATTTGTTGGGCCAACTCTTTGCCCTTGTGGAATCCGGACGTCTCTACAGAGAAGCAGGCATTCTTAACTTTGTAGAGGAGGTGCTATTCAGCTGGTACGTTGATGCAGCAAAGAGTCCGGCGAACTCAAAGCGAATTGTCGATGGTATCAGACGTATTTTGGTAATGGTATCGCTTTATGAGTTTGATGATCTGGAATCAGCTCGCACGCACGACGTTCTTAAGCTCCTATATCAGAATCTCGTGCCTCGTACGCTGCGCAAGGCGCTTGGGGAGTTTTACACACCAGATTGGCTTGTGGAGCATAGTTATTCGTTGGCGGAGCCAATCGACTGGACTACCGTGCGTGTTTTGGATCCAACATGTGGGTCAGGTTCGTTTGTCATCAAGGCCATCAGATTTAAACGGAAAGCACTGCAGAAGCACCAAGCCTCTGAGCTGTTGAAGAGCATTCTACAGGATGTCTGCGGGTTTGATCTCAGCCCTCTAGCCGTCCAGACTGCGCGTATCAACTACCTGATAGCAATTTCTGATCTACTAAAACAGTGCCCGGGCGAAGAAATCGAGATTCCGATTCTATTTGCAGATGCCGTCTATTCACCTGCCAACGACCGGGAGACGGAAGCGGAAGAGCGGACGGTGCATTATCGCATTGGAAGCGTCCATTCCGATCTCAAAATTAGCTTGCCGAGTTCTGTAGCATTTGATCGCAAGAAGACAGATGACCTTTTCTGGATTCTTGCGGAAAATGTCGCCGAGAATCGGGAGCCCGAAGAGCTTGTCGCGCGTTTGCGCAAGACACGCTACCAACAAGAAGCGAACGACGCACGGTGGCGAGATGCTGTAAGCGCCCGCAGAAAAACATAAGGATCTGAGAGAAATGACCGAATTATCGTAGGGAAGACTGGAAGGAAAGGATAAGGGAAACCGGGCTTAGTTAGGTTGGCGCCTGACCCGGTCTCCCCCACCAACTACGATAATCATAATCGACATTTCTGAAGAAGACTATAGCCTCGAAGAGATCGAACGAACATGGTCGGAGCGGATTGGTGGCAACTCGTGTCCGTGTGGTGGTCGGAATATGTCAACGTAGATGACACCCGGTCTTTGAAATTGGTCATGCGGATTTGCGCATGAGAGATTCCCTGGTAGTGGGATCCGGGTTGAGATACACGACCGGATATTCCTGCCACTTCATTTGTCCGTTGGGCCATCGTTCGGGATGTCGCTGACGTGCCGTCGTCAAAACGTCGTTCCGCTTCGCCATGATGGTCGGTGTGCGACCGTGATGGCGATCGTTAGGTGTGATATAGCCGATCCCAGAATGCCGGTGCTCGGTGTTGTACCAGTTTGCGAAGTCGGCGAACCAGTGTCGAGCGTGCGTGATGTCCCGAAAACGCCGTGGGTAACCTGGGCGGTATTTCAAGGTCTTGAACAACGACTCGCTGAACGGGTTGTCGTTGCTGACCCGAGGACGAGAATACGAGGGAAGGATTCCCAATGAGAAGAACAGCACCAGGATCGTAACGCCTTTCATGGGGTTTCCGTTGTCTGCGTGGAGCCGCACGCCATTCACGTCGTGTTCGGCAGCGACACGCTGGAAGAACGCTCGGGCAAGGGCTTCAGATTCTTCTGTGTGAATCTCCCAGCCGACAATTTTGCGGCTCCATACGTCGATCAGGACGTAGGCGTAGAAGAAAATTCCGTTTACTCGGGTCGGCAAGTAGGTAATGTCCCAACTCCACACCTGATTTGGGCCGGTTGCCTTCAGCTCTGGCGGTTTTGCCCGGCGTTGTGGCGGCCGCGATTCTCCTCGGTGGTGCAGAAGATTTCTTTCGCGGAGAATCCGATACATACTACTGACGCTGGCGAGGTAAATCCCTCTGTCTAAAAGATCTGCGTAGATCGCGTATGGCGATATGTTGGCGTACTCTGTAATCATCCCGCCTTTTGTGCAGGCGATAACTTAGCACCGTCCCGGTTGTTGGCCTTTCGGTAGTCCAGCGGAGTGATCCTACCGAGAGCTCTGTGGGGTCGCTCCCCATTGTATTGGTCTATCCATGTCCGAGTCAGCTCCCTGACCTCGTCCAAGCTCCGAAAGATGTATGCGTCGAGGATCTCCTCTCGGTAGGTGCGGTTGAACCGTTCGACGTAGGAGTTCTGAGTCGGTTGCCCCGGCTTGATGAACTCCAGGTGAACACCATGACGCTCAGCCCATTCGGCAAGGGTGATACTGATAAACTCCGGGCCATTGTCGCTACGTAGCTGCTTCGGATAGCCGCGCTGTTCAACCAGCCTGTCGAGAACACGAGTCACGCGTGGTGCCGGAAGGCTCAGATCGATCTCGATGGCCAGCGCCTCGCGGTTGTAGTCGTCGATGACGTTGAACGTCCTGAAGCGATGTCCGTTCTCCAGCGCGTCGCTCATGAAGTCCATGGACCACGACTGGTTTGCCTGCTCGGGCACCGACAGCGGCTCGGGATTACGCGTTGGCAAGCGCCGTTTCGCCTTGCGCCGTAGATTCAGCCCCAGAGCCACATACACGCGATGTACGCGCTTGTGGTTCCATCGGTGGCCTCTCCGGCGTAGTGAGTCAAACATGAGCCGAAAGCCCCATCGTGGGTGCCTGTCGGCCAGCTCAAGAAGCGCTTCGCGTACAACCCGATCCCGTTCCATATCGGGCTGATACGCGTAGCTGGTGCGACTGAAGTCGAGAATGCGGCAGCCTCGGAGCACGCTTGCTCCGTGTTTGGTCACCGCATAGTCGACCAGCGTACGCATCTCGGCTGGCCTTAGAGCTTTTTTTCGACGATGTCCTTGAGGATCCGATGATCCAGGCTGAGCTCGGCATACATGTGCTTCAGCTGTCGGTTTTCATCTTCGAGCTCTTTCAGCCGCTTGACCTGAGAAACCTCCATGCCACCGTACTTGGCTCGCCAGTTGTAGAACGTGGC
>CBDESZ010000005.1:0-155576 GCA_965242725.1 Alkalispirochaeta sp. | reverse complement strand
AAAGACGCCGCCGTTGGTAATGGTAAAGGTCCCGCCGGAAAACTCATCGGGAAGAAGGCGCTTCGCCTTGGCGCGCTTCGCGAAATCGAGAATCCGTCGTTCAATCTCGGCAAAATCCATGGTGTCCACATCCTTCAGCACCGGTACGAGGAGCCCCGCATCGGTGGAAATGGCAACGCCCACATTGTAAAAACGGTTGTAGAGAATATCCGTCCCGTCCACATAGGCGTTCACCTCGGGAAACTCCGCGAGGGCCCGCTGCGCCGCCGTCACAAAAAAGCTCATAAAGCCCAGACGGACGCCGTGGACCTCCTCAAAACGCTCCTTCTGGGCGCTCCGCAACGCCATGACGCCGCTCATATCAACCTCATTAAAGGTCGTCAAATGGGCGCTCTGCTGCTTACTATGCACGAGATTGGCGGCGATGGTCTTGCGCAAATTGGACATCCTCCTGCGCTCCTGCCGCTCTTCTCCCGTTCCGGAATTTGTAGATTGAACTTGCGTTCCGGCCTGCGTCGTACCCTTCTGCAAGGGGGCGCTCCCGGATCGGTCGGCCCCCGCCGGGGCGTCGGCTTTTTTTACCGCCCCCGCCTGCGCCGTCGAGATACTCCTGAACGTCTCCCTTGGTCAGGCGGCCGTCCTTCCCGGAGGGCGTCACCGCTCCCCGCCACCGTCGCGGCGTCGAGATCGTTTTCCTCGAGGATGCGCCGCACCGCGGGAGAGAGTGCGTCGTGGACGTCGCCGGAGGCGTCAGCCGTGCCGGACTCGTCGGCGGCGGCCCTCGTCGGAGGTGCCGGACTCGTCGGCGGCGGCACGTCCCCCCGGCCGGCGCGGACGCATCGGTATCGATCCGGGCGACGACGGTGCCGATTTCAACCTCTTCGTCGGCCTGGACCTCAATCGAAATCACTCCCGACGCGGGGGCGGGGACAGGCAGCGTCGCCTTGTCCGTTTCCAGCTCAAAGATTTCATCCCCTTCATTCACGTAATCGCCGTCGGCGACGTTCCAGACCGCAAGAATTCCACTCGTTACGGATTCGCCGACTTGTGGTACCTCTACCGGTTGTTTCATTCCTCGTCGTCTCCTCTCTTGTGTTGCGCCCCCTCTTCCGCCACTGAAGAAAAGGCGTCGTCCAGGAAGCGCTTCAATTGCGTCGTATGCTCCCGGAAGGAGCCTGTGGACGGTGACGGGCTCGGCTCGCGGCCGACGTATTCGATATTTTCAACACCGACAATTTCTGCGAGTCGGTTCTGCACAAAGCGCCACGCTCCCCGATTGCGACTCTCCTCCTGGACCCAGATCGTCCGCGACACGCCCTGATAGGGTTTGACGATCTGGGAGATCTCATCCCAGGGAAAGGGATAGAGCTGCTCGATACGCACAATGGCGACGTTCTTCAGCCCCAGCTCCTCACGCCGGCCGTCCAGGTCGTAATAGACCTTTCCGCTACAAAAGATAAGCAAATCAGGCATTTTCGGCTTCCTCGGATCATCAAGGACGGTACGGAAGTGCCCCGACGTCAGATCCTTCAACTCCGATCGCGCCTCTTTGTGACGGAGAAGGCTCTTCGGCGACATGACGATGAGGGGCTTGCGGTAGGGCTGATGCATCTGCCGCCGGAGCAAATGGAAGAACTGCGCCGGCAGTGTGGCGTTGACCACCTGCATGTTGTCGTCGGCACAGAGCTCCAGAAAGCGTTCCAGGTGGGCGCTTGAATGTTCCGGCCCCTGCCCTTCGTACCCGTGGGGAAGCAGCATCACCAGCCCGGAGTTGCGAAACCACTTGCTCTCGCTTGAGGAGATAAACTGATCGATGATCACCTGGGCGCCGTTCACAAAATCGCCGAACTGGGCTTCCCAGATCACCAGGATGTTGGGCTGCGCCAGAGAGTAGCCGTAGTCAAAACCGAGGACTGAGTACTCCGAGAGGGGGCTGTCGTAGACGCTGAAGGTCGGCTGGTCGGAGGCGATGTGCTTGAGGGGCGTGTAGAAGTGGGGCTTTTCCCGCTCCACATCCCACCATTCGGCGTGGCGGTGGCTGAAGGTGCCCCGCCCGGAGTCTTCACCGCTCAGGCGGATTGGATAGCCGTCCTTGAGGATGGAGGCAAAGGCGAGGGCTTCCGCAAAGCCCCAGTCGATATCCTTGCCGCTCTTAAGCATCTTAGCCCGATCCTTTACCAGCCGTGCCAGTTTGGGATGGAGGTTGAACCCCTCCGGGACGGTGGTAAGCACCTTTCCCAGGGCGCGGAGCTCCTTCTCGGCGACGCCGGTCTCCACCGGCTCGTGTTTGTACTCATGCTGAAAGGCGGTCCATTCACCCAGCTCAAAGGCGTCGTCAAGGTCGGGTTTGTAGTCGCCTTTTGCCTTCTCAAGCTGTTCCTTCAGCACACCCTTGTACCGCTCGCGGAAGGCGTTCTGCTCTTCCTTCGTCCAGACACCGTTCTCCTCCAGGCGGCGGCCGTACAGTTCCGGCGCACTTGGGTGGTCCTTGATCATCTTGTACATGATGGGATGGGTGTAGGAGGGTTCATCAGCCTCGTTGTGGCCCAGGCGGCGGTAACAGAGAATATCCACCACCGCATCGTAACCGAACTTCTGCCGCCACCGCAGCGCCAGGTCGACGGCGCGGACGATCGCCTCGGGATCGTCGCCGTTTGCATGAAAGACCGGTACCTGCAGCGATTTTGCCAGGTCCGTGGCAAAGTAGGTGCTCCGGGCGTCCCGGCTGGCGGTTGTAAATCCGATCTGGTTATTGACGATGATGTGGACCGTTCCGCCTGTTCGGTATCCCTTGAGCTGGCTCAGGTTGAAGGTCTCCGCGACGACTCCCTGTCCACTGAAGGCGGCATCGCCGTGAATAAGTACGGGAAGCACCTTCTTCCGGTTCACGTCGCCCCTTCGGCGTTGAATACCCCGTGCCTTCCCCTGCACCACCGGGTCCACCGCCTCAAGGTGACTCGGGTTTGCCACAAGGGAGATGTGTATCTTCCGCCCCGTCGCCTTGTCGATGTAGTCGAAACTGTGACCCAGGTGGTACTTGACGTCGCCGGTGCCCCCGAACTCATGGGGCTGCTCCGCATCGATAAACTTGGCAAATGTTTCCACCGCAGGCTTGCGCATGGCGTTGGTAAAGACGTTGAGGCGGCCGCGGTGGGCCATACCCAGAACGATCTCCTGAAGGTGGTGCTCCACCGCCGTATAGACGAGGTAGTGCACCGCCGGAATGAGTCCCTCACCCCCTTCCAGACTGAATCGCTTCTGCCCTATGAAGTTGGTGTGAACGAAATGCTCAAAGGCTTCGGCTTTGATGAGGTCCTTCTGAAAGCGGATCTTCTGGTCCCGGGACCAGTCCTTGCGATGCTGATCCCGTTCGATCTTCTCCAGGATCCACCGTCGCATGACCCTGTTCTTGATGTGCAGAAACTCCACACCCAGGGTGGAAAGGTAGGTGCTCTTTGCGCGGGCAAGGATGTCCCGCAGGGGCATCCGTTCAGGCTCATAAAAACCGCCGGCGTAGAACTCCGTATCCAGATCATCTTCACTCAGGCCGAAGGCATCAAGGGAGAGGCTGTCAAAGGCGCCCTCCACGGTGATGCGCATGTACTTCATCGCCGGTGTCTCGTACGCCTCGAGGGGGTTGATTTTGGCGTAAATGGCGCCCACGTCGCGGTACGCCCAGAGGAGACTCTCCACCCGGGCCTGCTTGTCTCCGCCCTGTTTCAAATAGGGACCGGGAGCGTGGCCGATAAAGGAGGTGGATACCCGCGCACCATCGGCGATCCCAGCCGGTCCGGATAGTGTCGCGGCGGCAGCGCCGACTCCCGGGCCGGCGCCGGCTGCATCGCCTGCCTCCCCGCTCTGGAGCGACTCAAAGTACTCCCGCCATTCGGGACTCACCGATTCCGGCTCTTCCAGCCACGCGGCGTACAGCTCCTCGGCAAAGGCGGCGTTCTCTATTCCCATTCGTTCCATGGGTCATACCCTCTCATTCTGGAAAATAATCAGCCGCGACGGATTCGTCGCGGCTCATACCTGTCGAGATCATTCACTGATACACATGTACAGGGCACAACAGGCGACAATCATCGCAGCTTCTGCTTGAGAAGGTCGGGAATCTCGTCGGGTTTGTCGGCAACGGGGACTCCCGCCGCTTCAAAGGCCTTCACCTTGGCGTCGGGCGTTCCTTTTCCGCCGGAGATGATCGCACCGGCGTGACCCATCCGTTTACCCGGAGGCGCCGTGCGACCCGAAATGAAGCCGACGACGGGTTTCGACATTTTTGACTTGATAAAATCCGCGGCCTTCTCTTCGTCGTCACCGCCGATCTCGCCGATGACGACGACGCCCGCCGTGTCGGGATCTTCCTCAAAGAGGGAGAGGGCGTCGATAAAGCTCGTACCGATCACCGGGTCGCCCCCGATGCCGACGCATGTGCTCTGTCCCATGCCGTGCTTGGTGAGGTTGTATACCACCTCATAGGTGAGCGTCCCCGAGCGGGAAATGACGCCGATGTTCCCGGGCAGGTGAATGTGGTAGGGCATGATGCCGATCTTGCACTTCCCTGGACTGATCAGTCCGGGACAGTTGGGTCCGATCATGCGCAGTCCCTGTTCCTGTACGTAGCGGTACGCCGCGAGCATATCCAGCACGGGGACGCCCTCGGTGATGGTGATAATCAGCGGCACTTTGGCATCCGCCGCCTCCCGTACCGCCGCGGCGGCAAATTTCGCCGGGACAAAAATGACCGTCGCATCGATGCGGTGATCCTTCTGCGCGTCCTGTACGGAGTTGTAGACGGGCACGTCGTCCATTTTCTGGCCGCCCTTGCCCGGCGTCACGCCGGCGACGACCTTCGTTCCGTCCTTGACCATCTGGCGCGCGTGAAACGAGCCGTCCCGTCCGGTGATGCCCTGTACCAGTACCTGTGTTGTTTCGTCAATCAATATACTCATCGTTTCATTCCCTTCCGCGGCTCAGGAGGCGACCACTTTCTGTACCGCATCACTCAACTCGTCGGCGACGGAAAATCCCTTTTCCGCAAGCATCGCCCGTCCCTCTTCCTGATTGGTGCCGACAAGGCGGATCACCAGAGGAACCTTGATATCGATCTGGTCGGTAGCCATGATGATTCCCTTAGCGATGTCGTCGCACCGCGTTATCCCGCCGAAGATGTTTATGAGGATCGCCCTGACCTTCCTGTTTCTCAGGATGATCTTAATCGCGTTGAGGACCTTTTCCGGATTGGACGATCCCCCCACGTCGAGAAAGTTGGCGGGAGTACCGCCGTAGAGTTTGACGATATCCATCGTCGCCATGGCCAGTCCGGCACCGTTGACGATACAGCCGATGTCGCCGTCCATGCTGACAAAACTGAGGCCAAACTCCTTCGCGTCGATTTCGTCCTGAGAGTACTCCTCGGGATTCTTCATCGCCTCCACGTCGTCGTGGCGAAAGAGGGCGTTGTCGTCAAAGTTCACCTTCGCGTCCAGCGCGACGAGGGTCGTCTCGTCGACGAGGGCGTAGGGGTTGATCTCCACCAGGGAGGCGTCCTTCTCCACAAACATCTTGTAGAGTTTCTTCACCGTGTCCGCGGCCTGCTCGATGAGGGGCTTCTTTTCAAAGACTTCGGTGAGAACCTTTGTCAGCGCGGTATCGTCGATGCCCGCGGTGATGTCGATGGGAAACTTGATGATCTTGTCGGGATCGGTGACGGCGAGCTCCTCAATTTCCACGCCCCCTTCCTTCGTGACCATGAGGATGATCTTCTTGCTCCCCCGGTCCATGATGAGGCCCAGGTAGTACTCCTTGAGGATATCCGCCGTCGGCGCGATAAGCACCTTTTCAACCGTTTCGCCCTTGATATCCATGCCAAGAATGGCGTCCGCCTTGGAGACTGCGTCGTCGGCACCCTGTGCCAGCTTGACGCCGCCGGCCTTGCCGCGGCCTCCTACCAGCACCTGCGCCTTCACCACGACCTTCCCGCCGAGGCGTTCCGCCGCCGACCGTGCGTCGGCGGCCTTCGTCACCACGGCCTGGTCGGTGACGGCGATGCCGTACGACTTGAACAACTCTTTTGCCTGATACTCGTGAATTTTCATGTACTCTGAGCCCTTTCTTCCGCCGTCTGTTCACCCCGGGCGTGGCGGTATTTCTTGATCTCCCGTTTGGTGAAATTGATCAACTTGGTAATCTTGATTTCCCGGGGACAGACCCGGGTACATTCAAAGTGGCTCTCACAGGGCCACACGCCGTTTTCCGTATCCAGCACATCCAGGCGCGCCTCAAGCCCCTTGTCCCGGCTGTCAAAGATGAAGCGGGCGGCGTTGGTGATCGCCTGGGGACCGATGAAGTGGGGATTGGTATCCAGAATGGGACACGCCGAGTAGCAGGCGGCGCAGTTGATGCACTTTGTCGCCTCGTCAAAGAGCTCCCGCTCCTCGGGGGACTGAATGTATTCACCCCGCTCGGGCTCCGGTGCTTTGGGGACGAAGAAGGGCTTCACCCCCCGGAACTTCTCAAAGAAGGGCGATTGATCGACCATGAGATCCTTCTGGACCCGTAAATGGTCAAGCGGTTCGATGCGGATCGGCGCATCCGTATCGGCGGTCTTTGCCTGCTCCGCCTTCTCACCGGAAGCGCGCGTCCATTGAGGTTCACCGATAATGTCCTTGAAGAGGGTCTTGCAGGCGAGGCGCTCCCGCCCGTTAATGCGCATCGCATCGGAACCGCAGACGCCGTGGGCGCAGCTCTTCCGGTATCCCAGGGTGCCGTCCTGATTCTGTGTGATATCGATGAGAGCGTCCAGAATGCGATCCGTCGGCTCAACGTCCACCTGATAGATCTGTACATGTGGCTGTGAGTCGGTCTCCGGATTAAAACGTTCAATTGCAAGGGTAACCTTCATGCTCTATAGCTCCTCTATCAATACGTTCTCGGTTTGGGTTTCCAAATGCTCACATCCACCGCCTTGTAGTCGATGGATATCGAGTCGCCGTCAATGCCGGTGAGGGTGTGCTTCAGCCACTGGTCGTCGTCCCGGTCGGGATAGTCCTCCCTGGCGTGGGCGCCGCGGCTTTCCGTCCGGTTTGCTGCGCTCGCGGCGGTGATCAGGGAGAGATCGAGGAGGTTCTGCAGTTCCATGATCTGGAGCACCTCGGCGTTAAAGCCGGCTCCCCGATCCTGGACGGCAACTTCCTTGAACTCCTGCCGCAGCTCCTGAATCTCTTTGACCGCGGCGTCCATCTTCTCCTGGGTGCGATAGACACCGACCTTTTCCATCATCACCTCATGCATGCGGTCCATGATGGGACCGACGTGGCGTCCGCCCTTCCTCTTTCGGAGGACGTCGAGGCGCTCCCGCGCCCGGTCGGCGTCCTGCTCTTTTGCGGGGCGGCTCGAGGCATTTTTCACATACTCCGCGATGTGCTGTCCCGCCCGCCGGCCGAACACGACGAGGTCCACCAGACTGTTGGTGCCGAGACGGTTGGCGCCGTGGACGGAGACGCACGCCGCCTCTCCCGCGGCGTAGAGCCCGTCATAGACCGTTGTGCCGGTGTTGACGCGGCCGTCCACATCGGTGGGTATCCCTCCCATGGCGTAGTGCGCCGTCGGCTGGACGGGCATCGGTTTTTCCGCGGGGTCGACGTCGAGATAGGTCTTGCAGAAGTCGGCGATGTCGGGAATCTTCTGCTCCACCACCTCCCGTCCCAGGTGGCTCGCGTCGAGCCAGACGTAGTCATCGATCTTCTTATCCCCCCGGACGCCCTTGCCGGCGGCGACCTCGGTCATGATCGCCCGGCTGACCATATCCCGGGGCGCCAGATCGAGGAGGGTCGGAGCGTAGCGCTCCATGAAGCGCTCGCCGTCGCGGTTCTTCAGGATACCCCCTTCGCCGCGGACGCCCTCGGTAATGAGGATTCCCATACCCAAAATGCCGGTGGGATGAAACTGGTAAAACTCCATATCCTCCAGGGGAATCCCCGCCCGGGCGAGGAGCGCGGGGCCGTCGCCGGTATTTGCGTGGGCGTTGGAGGTGATCTTGAACATCCGGCCGAAACCGCCGGTTGCAAAGAGCACCGCCTTGGCCTGGAAGATATGGAGCTCTCCCGTCTTCAATTCAAAGGTGACGATTCCCCGTACGGTGGTTCCCTCCATGAGGAGGTCCACCACGTGGTACTCGTCGTAAAACTGTACGTTGTTCTTAATGCACTGCTGATAGAGGGTCTGGAGGATCATGTGACCGGTACGGTCGGCGGCGTAGCAGGAGCGATGCACCGGACCCTCTCCAAAGTGGTGGGTGTGACCGCCAAAGCGGCGCTGGGCGATCTTGCCGCTTTCAAGGCGGCTGAAGGGAAGGCCGCGATTCTCCAGGTCATATACCGCCCGGACGGCGTCTTCCGCCAGAATCTTGGCGGCGTTCTGGTCAACCAGATAATCACCACCCTTGACGGTGTCAAAGGCGTGCCACTCGGGGCTGTCCTCTTCCACATTGCCCAAGGCCGCTCCGATACCGCCCTGGGCGGCGCCGGTGTGGCTGCGCTGCGGATAGAGCTTGCTGATAACCGCCGTTTTTGCCGTCTTGCTCGCCTCAAGGGCGGCGTATAAACCCGCTCCCCCGGCGCCTACGATCACTGCATCAAACTCGTGTACCAATTTGACCTCCCCATTCCGCGTTCTGTTACGTAATAATACCTACTAGCTTACTAATCAATATAAAACGGCTCCTGTGAGAGAGCAACCGACGGTGAAAGAAAAGCGGCCCGTATCAACGATACGGGCCGACACCACACCTCGGAGGTCACCATATCACCGGTCATCCCGGCGTATAGATCTCTTCCAATGTTTTTACTCCCCCCTGCACGGCAACCGCCGATGCATCGAGGGCTTTTTTTTCATCGTCGCTGAGCTCAAGCTCATATATCTTTTCCACACCGTTGCGGCCGAGGAGGACGGGCACACCAAGGAAAATGTCCCGGTAGCCGTACTCGCCGCGCAAATAGGCGCTGGCGGCGACAAAGCGTTTTTCATCCTTGATCATCGCCTCCACCATCTTTGCGACGCTTGCCGCGGGCGCGTAATACGCGCTTCCCTTTTTCAGAAAACTCACGATCTCCGCGCCACCGGTGCGGGTACGTTGCACCAGCTCCTCGATCACCTCGTCGTTCAGGAGTTCCGTCAGGGGAAACCCGCCCACCGAGGTATAGCGCGGAAGGGGAACCATTGAATCTCCGTGGCCGCCAAGAACCATGGCCATCACGTCCCTCGGCAGCACCCCCAGCCGCTGGGCTATGAAATACTGAAAGCGCGTGGAATCGAGGATTCCCGCCATACCGACGACGCGCTTCAGGGCAAAGCCGCTCTCCCGGAGGGTCACCATGGCGATGACGTCCAGGGGGTTGCTCACGGCGATCACCAGCGCGTTAGGCGCGTACTCGGCGATCGCCTGGGCGGCCTGTTTTGCGATATTCACATTTGTCTTCAACAGATCCATCCGGTCCATGCCGGGCTTGCGGGCCATGCCGGCGGTCATGACGACGACGTCGCTGTCGGCGATGGCTGCGTAGTCGTTGGACCCGACGATGGTCACGTTGTAATCGCGGGAGGGGGCGGCGTGCATAAAGTCAATTGCTTTACTCTGGGGCATGCCGGGTACGACGTCGACCATGACGATATCCGCGATATTCTTCTCGGCGATGTAGTAGACCGCCGTGGCGCCGACGTTCCCGGCGCCGATGACCGAAACCTTATTCATACCTCACTCCTCACCCGCAACAGTAAATCTGGTTCAGCTCTTCCGCGGACCGCTTCAGTTCCTCGATCTGGTCCGAGGAGAGGGTCGGCTCCATCACCCGTACGACACCGGTCCATCCAAGCACCGCGGGAAGGCTCATGGCCACGTCCTTGACGCCGTAGTGGTCCTCCCACATAAAGGAGACGGGAAGAATCCGCCGCGTATCCCAGGCGATCGCCTGCACCACATCCGCCGCCGCGGCGGAAGGACCGTAATAGCTTGAGGCGCGCTGGGACATTTCAACGATGACGTCCCCGGCGTGACGGGTCTCTTCAAAGACGCGTTCCAGCTCCGACGAACCCAGAAGGACCGATGCGGGAACGCCGCTGACGCGGCAGTAGTCCGCCAGGGGCAGCATGCGGTCGGCGTGGCGGCCGATGACGGTGGCGGAAATATTTTCCGGCGTCACCCCCACCGCCCTGCTCAGGGCAAAACGCAGGCGCGTGCTGTCAAGGACCCCGCCGAGGCCGATCACCCTCGTCGCCTTGAGTCCCGACTTCCGCTGAAAGCGCATCACCATGACATCCACCGGTTCGGTGGCGATGACGACGGTACCGGTGTAGCCGGTCATTTTCGCGGCGATGTCGTCGATGATATCGGTGTTCTTGATATAGAGATCTTCCCGCTTCATTCCGGGCTCGCGGACGTGCCCGGCGGCGACCACGGCGATATCGCTCTCGAGGATATCGTCAAAATTGTCGGTCCCCCGGATTGCGCGCTGATAGCCGCGGATCGGTGCCGCCTCCATCATGTCCAGGGCCTTGCCGGTTGCCATGCCTTCCTGGATGTCATGCATCACCACATCGCCGATATTCCGCTCGGCGATGAAAAAAGCTGAATTGGCGCCGACGTTACCGGCGCCGACAATCGCGATGTTAGCCATTCAATACTCCCATTGAGCTCTAAGTATACTGACGACCATAGCGGGCCGGAAAGTGTTTTAGTCAACAATTTTCACCTCCCGCCCGAATTTCGGTCGTTCGACCGCCTTTTTCCGCGTCTCATCTCTCCTTATTTTCTGCCGCGCCTGCGCGCGGCGAACTTCGTTCCGCTGAGTTTTTTACCGTCGGCCGCCGGCAGTCAACAGAAACCGTGTGATCCATTCCGCGACGACGGCGCTGTCCACCTCGTCACCGTGTGACGCCAGTGAGTGCAGGGCGGGATCGGCCACCGGCGGGGGGAACTTCTCCGGCTGCGTGCGGATGATCTCCTCCGTCGCGGCGGGAGAAAACTCGGGATGTCCCTGAATGCCCAGTGCCGCGGGGGCGTCGGGTATGCCGCCAATAACAAATCCCGCCACGGGACAGAGGTCGGTCGCGGCAAAGGGGGTCGCTCCCTTCGGCAGGCTCACAACCTGATCCTGATGGACGTAGACCAGGTTGAGGCGCTCTGCGTCCGCCCCGGCGGCGGCGCCGTCCATCCACGGAAAGTGCCGGGTGATCGCCGTCCCGTGAATACCGAGCTCCCACCCCGCGCCGGCCTTCTCTACCCGGCCTCCCAGGGCGTGGGCCAGCACCTGATGGCCAAAACACACCCCCACCTGCGGCACGGCGGCGCCATGCGCCTCGCCCACAAACGTAAGGAGCGAACCGATCCACGGCAGGTCCTCATAGACCCCGGCGCGGCTGCCGGTGATGAGGTAGCCTTCATGGTCACGGACATCCGACGGCAGATCTCCCTCATATGCTTTGTAGGGGTGGAGGGTGATCTCACCGCCCCGGGAGGTGCCGTCCAGGAGATCGCGGAAAAACGTCGCGTACGGCGGGGTATCTTCACATACAAGGAGACCGATATTCATGGGTTGAAAGTACTCAAGCCGGCTGCGCCCGTCACGCCTTCCGTGACGGGCCGCTCGTTACACCTCTTGTGTCACCCGCGCCCGTCGGGGATTCGCCCGGGACGTTTGCCTTTTGTGCCTTCCCGTTGGTATATAGATCGGTACACGGAGGAGAGAAATGGCCACACACGAAACCAACGAGAAGCCCCGCACAGAATCGGACTCCATGGGGCAGATTGAAATACCGGGATGGGCGTACTGGGGCGCCCAGACACAGCGGGCGGTGGAAAACTTCGGCGTGAGTCCCATGCGCATACCCGCACCGATGATTCGCGCGCTGGCGCTGATCAAGAAGAACGCGGCCCGGGTCAACGGACAGCTCGGCCTGGTGGACGGGAAACTCGCCGACGCCATCAATCAAGCCGCCGAAGAAGTCTATGAAGGAACGTGGGACGCCCACTACCCTATCGACGTCTTCCAGACCGGCAGCGGCACGAGCTGGAACATGAACACCAACGAGCTCATCGCCAACCGCGCCAATGAAATCCTCGGAGAGCCGCGGGGCACCCGCTCCCCCGTCCATCCCAACGACCACGTCAACCGCGGCCAGTCCTCAAACGACGTCATCCCCACGGCAATCCACATCGCCAACCGGGTGGAGGCGGAGGGTCTCCTGTCAGCACTGGATCACCTCGCCGCGGCGCTGCGGAAGAAGGAACGGGAGTTTGCCGACCTCATCAAGCTCGGACGCACCCATTTACAGGACGCGGTCCCGATGACCCTGGGACAGGAGTTCTCCGGCTACGCCGTACAGATCGAAAAGGCGCGGGAACGCCTGCGCGCGACGCTCCCGGACCTCGAGGAGCTTGCCCTGGGCGGCACCGCCCTGGGAACGGGCGTCAACTGTCACCCCGACTTCCCCGACGCCGTCGCCGCAGGCATCGCCCGTGACACGGGCCTCCCCTTCAAAAGCGCCCCCAACAAATTTGAAGCCATCGCGAGCCGGGACGCCCAGGTCTCCCTCATGGGCGCCCTCAACACCCTGGCGACGAGCCTTATGAAAATCGCCAATGATCTGCGCCTGTTGGCAAGCGGCCCCCGGGGCGCCCTGGGCGAGATCGTCCTGCCCAGCCTGCAACCGGGGAGCTCCATCATGCCCGGCAAGGTCAACCCGGTCATTCCGGAAATGGTCATTCAGGTGGCGGCCTACGTAAACGGCAAGGTGGTGAGCGTCACCATCGCCGGCCAGAATGCGCCGCTTGAGCTGAACATGATGAACCCCCTCATCGCCCTCGAGACGCTGAGCTCCATCGACATCCTCGCCAACACATGCCGGGTATTTGCGGACAAGGCGATCACGGGGCTCGAGGCGGACCGGGAGCGCCTTGACTACTGGATCGAGTGGTCCCTCGCCCTCGTCACCCCCCTTGCCACGGAGATCGGCTACGACCAGGCCACCAAACTTGCCTACAAGGCGTACAAAGAGAAACGAAAGATTCGGGACGTCGTCCTGGAGGCGGGAGTCCTGCCTGATGAGAAGGTGGCGGAGCTGCTGGATCCGTCGGGGATGGTGTGAGAGGCAGGAGAGTCGGCCGGTCCCTGTCGCCCTTGCCTGCGCGAACCGCAAATGGGGGACATGTCCAATACGGGCGTCTTGTGGTGTAGTTGTTTCGGATTTATACGGCGGCGAATTCTTCCGTCTCATTCCACCTACGACCGAAAAAGAAAGATTATCCTCCGCCGTCACGTCCCCCCGATGCGGTGTTATAATGTTTTCACCGTTGCCAAGCAGGAAAAAGGGCGTTGCGCTTATAGGTATAACTTTGGTGCAGCGGCGTACTTGCGACGCGGCGATCGTGCAATAGTCGGGAGTAGAGGATGTTAGCAGGACACGACAAGCACGTTATTACGTCGGAGACCATTCGTCTCAGGACCATAGAACCGTCCGACCAGGCTGAGGCGCGCGCGTTGATTCTCACCGGCTTAGAAGAGCACTGGGGCTACAGGGATACGTCCAAGAATCCGGACCTGGAGGAGATTTGCACGAGTTACGCAGATGCGACATTCCTCGTCGCCCTGGAAAGCGACCGAATCATTGGGACTGGTGCACTGAAGACGACTGGGCACAGGAAGGGGGTCGCTGAGATCGTCCGGATGTCAGTTGCGGCGAATCGCAGACGCCGGGGGGTGGGACGACTGATCTTGCGCGAGCTCCTTCGCCGCGCGGAGTGCCTGGGGGTACGTATAGTCGTGCTCGAGACAACCGAAACATGGGATGACGTGATCCGATTCTATCTCGCGAACGGCTTCACGGTTACCCACCATGCGAACGGAGATGTTTACTTTGCACTCCGAATCGGGGACGGGGAACCGGGAATAGAACGGGCCGGCTAACAGGCCGCTGCACCTGGCAGCACCGGGTCGTACTCGCGGGCGCCCCCGTGCGGGTGTAACGTGGCCGGGAGTGCCGCAGGTGAGCGGCGGCGTTATGTCTCACGGAAACACGGTAACCCTACCCGTAAATGCTTCAATCACGATCTGAAATGCGGTGGCTGCCCAGAATTGATGATCGCATTACCGAGCTCCCCGAGGTTCAAAAACTACCGATCAACGAGGTCGAAAATGTAACCAATGCAGAAATCACAATATTGATATCTTCTCTATATCAATTGTGATATAATTCCTTATGGAATGGGACGTTCTTCTGCTGGAACCGGCAATCGTTTTTCTGCGTTCCCTCGACGCGAAGATGCGGGCGAAAGCGTTTCGATCAATCGAATTACTGAAACAGTTTGGACCCGAATTGCCGCTGCCCCATTCACGAAAACTGGTTGGATCGGATCTGAGTCAATTGCGGGTTCGACTTGGATCGAATATTTGCCGATCGGTCTATTTCTTCGAGGGCGAACGCGTATTCGTCGTGACATCAGGATTCGTCAAAAAATCGGATAAAACGGATCGTCGAGAAATTGAACGGGCACTGAGGATCAAGACGCAGTATTTGGAGGAGAAATAATGATGGAATCGAAAAGATATGATGACCTCCTGGAGGAAGAACTTCGCGACGATACGTTCCGACGAGAATATGACGAAACATCCGAAGAATTTGAGGTCGCGAAAGAAGTTATCGCCCTCAGAAAGATGGCAAACTTGACCCAGAAGGAATTGGCGTCTCGGGTCGGAACGTCACAACCGGCGATCGCCCGGCTCGAATCGGGTAATTATCGGAATCTATCTTTGGCGTTTTTGAAGCGAGTGGCTCACGCGTTAGGAGCGGTAACCGAAGTACATATACGTCGTGGGAATACGTGAGACATAACACGACGGTTCACGTGTCTGTTGCTTTGTCACGATTGTTGCTCGGCTCTCGCCGGCAACAATCGCGCCAATCCCTCGCTATCGCTCGGGCCGCAGCCAGCACGTAACCTTTTCGTTACACTGCAAATGACCGGCTCCGTTGGGAGGACGTGAGGGACAAACCAACCGATCAGGTCAATTTTATTTTTTAATCGAAAATGGAGAAGGAATCCGGGGTTACCCCGTTGTTGTCAGTGCCTATTCAGCTCCGCGCCCACGTACGCTCGATTTGCCCTTCGAGCAAATCGAGACATTCGTGGGCGAGAACATGGTGCCAGTTGTCCGGCTGGCGAACCTCCGAAATCTGTATCGATCGCAGTGTAACACGTATTAGGCCTCCTGCTGTCAATGACAAAGTGGTAGCCGGACCCGGCGATAGCCGTTTCCAATATCCGAACGAGTGATGCCGGAGATATCACGCCGCTTGATTCGCAATTCTGAGGTCCGGGTGCTGACAAGCGGTCTGCACCAAACACGTATCGACGGTCACACCTGCTGCGTGCCGTAGAATTCTCTCGGTACCCGACATCCGCCTGATTCAAAGGACGCGATCCATATGGTCGCAGTTACTTGGGCAGGTCGGAGCGGGACAAACCGCGGGAAATATCCCGCATCACTCGTATTTGCAAAAGAGGAGACCGACGTACAGGTCTAATCAAAACGCTAGGGACTCGCGACTGGTGGGCATGATGGGGAGTTGGCAATCGTGCTGCATAGAAGGTCCTCATCGAAAGACAACCCGTCGCGTGGTGGTCCAGTTATGCTGCCGGCTCCTGCACGCCGTCTCCAAAGAATCGCTTCGCTACAAAAGGCTCCTTTCTCTTCAACATAAAATAGACAGTTCTTCCGAGTTTCTGAGCGATGATCGAAAGTGCCTTGGCCTTTCCGTACTTCTGGATGAGTCGTTGCTGTAGACGTTTCGCATCCTCCTGATCACGGAGGAAAATGACTGCCGCTTCGCTGAATGCCCATTTCAGATGCGCATTTCCGATTTTGTTATTGCCACTTCCCGATCGTTTCCCGGCGGACTCGTGAGCACATTTGACCAGGCGGGCGTAGGAGATGAAGTTTCCGACCTTTGGAAAGCGATTGATGTCATGGATCTCATAAAGAATGACCAGCGAGAGAATTGGACCAACCCCGGGGATCGTCTGGAGGAGGTGAAATGCGACCGGATCGTGGTGCTTCGCCTGCCGTTTTATCTCTGCTTCCAGGTCGAGTAGAACGCGGTGATAGACGTCCAGGAGATGAAGGTCAGCTTCGATGCTTTTTCGGGCGCTTGGTTCTTCGAATCGCTCCTCTAATCCTTGTCGATTCGCCGTCGCCGCTATTCGTTTTTGGAAAGCGGGATAATTGTACTGGGTGTTGGTGTTCTTCACATGGGTCAGAAGTTCCGACTGTTGGTGCATGAAGTATTCGCGTCGCCGAAGGAGATCTCGTGTTGCACGCATTTCCCGAGGATACACATACGCTTCCGGAAGCATCCCGGCCCGCAGCATCGTTGCGATCTTATGTGAATCGATCTTATCGTTCTTGGACTTCCCGCCGTGGATGGCTTTCATGTAGAGCGCGTGCCCCAAGACAAATGGGATATCCCGTTCATCGCAGAAGTCTGCAATCCAATACCAGGTGAAGATGCATTCCACCGCGATCACTATGTCACCGGGAAAGCGTCGTACCAGCCGATCAAGGTGATCGCGATCGGCTTTCATGTTTCGATGAAGAAGAACGTAGCCATCACGATTGAGGACGCAGGCGAACATCTCTCTTGCTTAGGTTGCGTACCGCAGGCGGAGCCGAGGAACGCAACCATGGTCGATACCAACGTAGAATTCGTGCTGTTCGTTATAGAACCTCATTAGGTCTCCTCCTTCGGGAAGGGATTGGGTATAGCGGTAGTTTACCGCACCTCCCAGGGGAGGCCTTAATGAGTATCAAGACAGTTGACCTGTCGTGGCTATTGTCATGGCCGTTGCTATCGGCTGCGCCGGCAACGGCCACGCCAATCACGCCACGCAGGTCACCTCTGCGTTATGCAGTCAATTTCGACTCGAACTCCAACAAACCTGTGATATGATTAGATTGGGGTAAAACAATGGCCTATAAACCAATATCTCTGAACAGTCTTCTTCAGTCTCGGAACCGACAGTTGTACCTACCGCATATTCAACGTCCGTTCGTGTGGGATTTTCAGCAAGTGGTCAGGTTCTTTGACACTTTGATGAAGAACTACCCGTTTCAGACGCTCCTATTTTGGAAAACCGATGACGAAATCCAATGTCGGAGGTTCATGGACAACTACGAAGAGGATCCGGTGCTCCGAGACTACTACGATTCGACGGTGAGCCAAGAGGGTAGGACCAAAGTCCTTGTACTTGATGGTCAACAACGTCTTCAATCCCTCTTCTTCGCATATGATGGAACTTTCGGTGACAAGCGACTGTTCATCGATCTTCTGTCAGGCGACGAAGAGATTGAAGACGGGATCTCGTATCGTTTTGAATTGAGTAACGACCAGCTTGACTTCCCATGGTTCGCGATTAGTTCACTCTACGCCAACAAGAAAAACGCCAATGATATTTCCGATGAGATTAATGACCAGTTGGATGATTCTCTCGAGGAATCGTCAGATGCTCGACGGCAACGCCAACGTTTAGTTCGAAGAAATGTGGCACAACTTGCATCAATACTGCGTGAAGACACGTACCTGTGGGTTGATGAACTCGATGGCACCGCGTCCGAAGAATATGATTACAAAAACATTTTGAACATTTTCGTGCGAGTGAATTCCGGAGGTACGAAACTCGAACCATCGGATTTGCTGTTTGCGGTCATGAAGGAGGCGTGGACGCCGGTCGAAGAAAACATCGAAAACGTGGTGGCTGATCTCAACAGCGACGGGCGCTTACTTTTCGATAAGACTTTCGCATTGAAAGCGATTATGGTTGCTGTTGGTGAATCAGCAGTATTGTCGCCCAAGTATCTGGCTTCAAACGCAGGCGCCCAGGTGTTGGCCAAGATTCAGGACAATTGGAATAAATTAGAACGCGCGTTTCTGCAGTTATCAGATTTTTTGAAGAACCAGCTTCAACTGTACTCTGACAAGGTCGTGCGCTCTTACAACGCCCTGATTCCGGTGTTCAACTATTTCTACGGGTCACCTTCTCCACCAGTCACAGCCTACCCGTTGTTGAAGGCGTACTACTACGGTTCTCAAATGTTCAATTGGTTTTCGGCTCGAACAGACCAAGTGCTTAACACGTGCGCTCAGATCCAGCAAAAGAGTGCGCCTAGCGATTTCCCACTTGCTGAGATAAAGTCATATTTTCGGCGGCAGAACAGACAGGTAGAACTGACCGGCGATTCTATTGACATGCGGTTGCGCTTTATCGTCCTAAACCTGATATATGTCGAACAGCACGGAAGTAGTCCGTTCCACGTTCGGTACAAAGGAAACGAACCACACATTGACCATATATTTCCGAAGAGCAAGTTGAGAAATTTGCCAACCAGCCGAATCAACCACATCGGCAACTACAGATTTTGTGGTGCAACCGAGAACCTTCGAAAACGGGCTCAGGATCCCGCCAACCATTTCGCAGAGTTGAGGGATGCCGGAATCAAGATAAAAAAACATCTCCTCGTTGATCACTATTCTGATCATCCTGAAAACCTGTCTTACGATAACTACGACGATTTTCTGGCACAGCGCACAGCAGCCATTGTCTCGATCTGCAAGGACGTTGTGAATCGCTGACTGCATAACAACGGCTTCGAGCAGTCTGTTGCTTCTGTCACGGTTCTTGCTCTTCGGCAAGAACCGCGCCAGTCCCTCCCTTCGGTCGGGTCGCAGCCAGCAGCTCAAGCCAACGTTACACTGCAAATGACCGGCTCCGTTGGTAGGACGTGAGGGACAAACCATCCGATCGGATCAATTTTTTTAAATCGAAAATCGGGAAGGAATCCGGGGCAACCCCGTTGTTGTCGGTGCCTTTTCTGCTCCGCGCCCACGTACGCTCGATTTGCCCTTCGAGCAAATCGAGACATTCGCGGGCGAGAACCTGGTGCCAGATATCCGCATGGCGATACTCCGAAAACTGTGTCGATCGCAGTGTAACAAGACCGGTTGACCTGTCGTGGCCATTGTCATGGCCGTTGCGAATCGGCTCCGCCGGCAACGGCCACGCCAATCACGCCACGCAGGTCACCTTTGCGTTATGAAGCCAGAGTTACGTTATAAGAAGTCTAGTCAACGGAACACCACATGATACAATGGCCGGGAGTACGAAAGGAGGCGTTTTGCGATACGTTGCGTCCAAGAAGGATTCAAGACTCGTTAGTCGTAACGGGAAGAGGGTTCGCGTCTTTGACAAACAAAAAATCGATTCGTTCGACGTCGGCCTGTTGAGACTCGGGAACCTTAATGTCGAATCGGACATAACCAAAGCGATCTGCGCGATTTTCGACCTAAAAGGATTTACGCATTTTTGTTCGCAAACTGAACCTGAACTATTTGTCAATTCCTTTCTTGCAGAATTCTTAAGCTGGCTGTTTGATTCTATTCGGACAGAAACAATCATGAAAGAAGACGACGATGGCTACCGTCTATATCACAGTTTGCCGTTTTATACAAAATTCCTCGGCGACGGGATTCTTGTTCTTTGGAATGTCGCTGGCGTAAAAAGAGAAGCCCAACACAACATAATCATGTCGATGAGCAATATCTGCTTTGAGTATGAAGATAGCTTCCTTCCTAAAGTGTCGAAAAAATACCCTGATCCACCAGAAATGCTTAGATGCGGTATTGCAAAAGGTAATGTTTACTCGATTGGATCAGGGGATGATTACGTCGGACCGTGCATCAACCTCGCTTCACGGTTGCAGAATCTTCCCGGATTGGGATTTGCGTTTGCACGCAAGGGCTTTGACCCCGAAACTGTGCTTAGGTCATTCAGCGAGGACTTCGTAATGGTAAAGGCCGCGATTAGGGGGCTGTCCTCAAAGGAAATTATCGCAATTGATCGAAGGGAGTACGAACGCCTTGCCGACAACGAAAGAGATCGCTACGAACTCTTGTCTGAATAGGGCGTCGCCAAATTCAGAATGTTGGATTGTTGAAAAGCTGATTTCGAGTTCAAGTCAAGGATGCGCCGTCGCCCTGAGTAAACGATTCATGAAGTTGACTTGGCTTCATAACATGATCGCTCCAGCAGACCGTTGCTTTGGCACGTTAATTGCTTTTAAGGAAATAATTTAAATCAATACGATCCATCTTCTGACCGCAATTAACGCGCCAATCCTTCGCTTCGCTCAGGCCGCAGCCGGCAGCTGAGCTCCACGTTTTGCCTGTAGAAAAAGTCCGTTTTGGCGGAAGTTCGGTTCTCTTCAGGGCCCCCGAGGAGGACAGATTTCCCGGGCTGAGCGGACTAATACCCGGCTGCCGTTCCCTTGTGTACACCGGCCCAAAACGGACACGTATTCCGGTGGAAAGCGGACAGTGATTCCGGCGTAATCCGGACACCGATTCCGGCGGAAAACGGACAGTTTTTCCGGAGCGCCGGAATCGATTCAGCCTGACAGAAGAGATCCTCGATCAATACGGGCACTCCCGGCAAACTGGTGGGTAACATCATTGTGAGGGAGTACGGAATGCCGAGAGAGAGGATACCTGTGAAACACATGCGCAAATTGCTTGCGCTCACCTACGAGAGCAAACTGGGGCTTCGGGACGTATCGCGACTCACCGGAGTATCGAAGACGACGATCAGTGAATACCTGGTGCGATTCAGACGCACCGGAATCAGCTTTGAGAAGAGCCTTGAGCTCACCGATGACGAACTGCTTGGCCTGTTCGAAGAGAAAAAGCAGGAAGAAAGCGAGCAGTACACGCAGGTGATGGCGCTCTTCCCGGAATACGCAAAACGGTTAAAGCGCCGGGGAATGACCAAGCAGCTGTTGTGGGAGGAGTACCGGACGCAGCACCCCGACGGGTATCGCTACAGCCAGTTCTGTCACCACTTTGGCATGTTCCTGGAATCCGGCGAGGTCACCATGCGGCAACCTCACGAACCGGGAGACATGGCCTACATCGATTACGCCGGTGAGACCTTCCCGTACTATCGAGACGGCGAAGAACAGCAGGCAGAGGTATTCGTTGCGGTACTCGGAGCAAGCCAACTCGCGTATGTCGAAGCTGACGAGAGCCAGAAACAGGAAGCGTTTCTCCGTTCAACCGAGCGGGCGTTGCGCTATTTCGACGGAGTTCCCCGCGCTCTGGTACCGGATAATCTGAAGGCGGCCGTGCTCAAGGCAAGCAAATACGAACCGGAAATCAATCCGCTGTTCGACGATTTTGCCGAGTATTACCGAACGACGGTTATTCCCGCCAGGGCATACAAACCAAAAGACAAGGCCCTGGCGGAGAACACCGTCAAATTAACCTACCAGCGGATTTTCGCCCCGCTGTACGGCAGGACGTTCCATTCGTTGGCTGAGCTCAACCAGGCCATCGC
This sequence comes from Alkalispirochaeta sp., assembly GCA_965242725.1. Classification (GTDB taxonomy): domain Bacteria; phylum Spirochaetota; class Spirochaetia; order DSM-27196; family Alkalispirochaetaceae; genus Alkalispirochaeta. The sequence goes on along the minus strand of CBDESZ010000005.1, from coordinate 134,140 downwards.
CGAACGCCTTGAGACCCACAATACTCGAGAATTGACCAAGCTGCAAATCTCTCGACGGCAGTTGTTTGAGGAGATCGAACGATCGGCGCTGAAGACGCTGCCCAGCGCGCCGTATCCGATGAAATCCTTCGAGAACCACAAGGTTGCACCGGACTATCACTTTATCCTGTCGGAAGATAAGCACTACTACTCCGTTCCCTGGCAGTTGAAGGGTGTGCAGGTAAAGGTGATCTTCGATGAGCGTATCGTCGCGGTATATCACGACAACGTACGCGTTGCCCAGCACCGGCGCAGCCGGAAAAAAGGGCAGTACACGACAAAAGCCGAGCACATGCCCAAGCACCACCGGTTTTTTCAATCCTGGTCTGCCGAAAAGTTCACCTCCTGGGCCAATTCCATCGGAGAAGAGACGTTCCTGGTGATTTCTCGGCTCCTGAGCGATAAACCCCATGAGCAACAGGCATACAAGTCCTGTCTTGGGGTGCTGAATATGGCACAGGAAGTCGGTTCAGATCGACTGAACTTGGCCTGTCGACGAGCCCTTAACTACTCCAGAATCAGCTATCGGGATGTCCGTGGGTATCTGGACGAGATTTTGCGCCAGGAGAAGGATGATCACGAGGATGATCGGGTACTTCTTTTCACCGACCACAAGAATCTGCGTGATTCGGCAATCTACAAGTAAGGATGAGCACCATGAACAATAATCAGGCAACGATCAACAGAATGACCGAGATGCGCCTGCATGGAATGGCCCAGGCGTTTCGCACGCTTCAGGAAACCGGAAAAACCATGGATCTCACCATCGACGAGACGATCACGTACCTGATCGACGCCGAATGGGATGAGAAGCACAACCGACGGCTCGATCGGCTTACCCGGGCTGCCCGGTTCCGCTACCAGGCTGCATTGGAAGATATCGACTACACCCTGGATCGGAATCTGGACAAGAACCAGATTCTTCGGCTCGCCGACTGCTCGTGGATATCCCGGGGGCAGGATCTTCTCATCACCGGTCCAACCGGTTGTGGAAAAAGCTTTCTCGGATCAGCCTTCGGGCATCAGGCGTGCCAGCACGGCCATTCCGTGGCGTACTTTTCCGCATCTCGCCTGTTCAACGAAATCGAAGCGGCCAAGGCGGATGGAACATACCTGAAACATCTGACACGAATCATGAAGAGCGCATTACTGCTCATCGACGACTTCGGCCTGGAGCCGCTCAACCATACCTCTCGAATGGCTCTCCTTGAAATCCTTGAGGACCGGCACCGACGGAAATCAACAATGATCATCTCTCAGCAACCGGTAGAGAACTGGCATGCCCTCATAGGCGACCCGACGATCGCCGACGCAATCATGGATCGGCTTGCATTTCATTCTCACCGAATTGAGATCACCGGCGACACGGTGAGGAGGAAACTCTATGCGGTAGATTGACCTGAAAACGGACAGCTGTTATGAGTGATGGCGAGGATTTTGTTCCTTCAGGCAGCTGTCCGTTTTCGCCCGGAATCCCTGTCCGAAATCACCGGAGTACACACCCTGGGGAGCTATCGTTCCAGCCGTTCTCGTTTAGCCGGTTGCGCTGGCGAACGACGGTCCGTATCGGGCTAGCTTTCCGATGTTGTGTACGATGCAGTAGAGCTTCCATTGCGCGTCCACCTTCCGACGACCGCGGAGCGTAAAACGGTCCAAACCGAGCGCGGCTCTGGTGTTTCCGAAGACCGGTTCCACGGTTCCCATTCGTTTTGAATAGTAGTGGCGGCCTCGCTCGGTATCGAAGCGCTCGATCATCCGCGCGACGGCGCTCTTCGTGTTGTGTCGCAGACCTCGATCGGTCTTGGTCACCTGCCGGACCGGTGAGTTGGGGCTTCGGAGGCACTGGCCTCGCAACGGGCAATCGCCGCAGTGCACCGGATACCCCTTGAAGGTTCGGCCGGTGTAGCCCTTTTTGTCCTTCCAGTTCGGACAACTACTCTTCATCGGTTTGCCTGCCGGACAGACGAGAACTCCCTCATCATTGAAGGTGAACTCGTCAGCAGTGAAGTATTTTCGCGCCTTGGAAGTTTGCTTCCGGTCGGTGGTCTTTGCCTTATGCTCCTGTTGATTGACGAAGCGAGGATCCCGTTTTCGAAATCGCGGATCCGCGATGTACGCATCAATACCGGCATCCAGTACCGCGGCTGTGGCCTCTTCGCTGTTAAAGCCGCTGTCGGCGGTAACGACTACCGAGTCGAAGGGCTTCTTGCCGGGATCCATGAAGGAAAAAGTGGCTTCCACCGACTTGATGATCTCTTTGACATGAGCGGCCTCATGGACGTCTCCGAAGGCTTGGGCATCCACCACGATCTGATGCGTGGCGTCCACGGTGGCTATACCATTGTAGCCCTGGATGACTCCGTGAGAGCTCACCAGCTTGGCGCTTTCGTTGTCGGTGAGGTTGCTTTTCACCGGCTTACCCCGCCGACCGATCCGGTCTTCGTTCTCACAGGTCCAAGAGATGATCTTTTCCGCCTTCTTTTTCAATGTCGCGATCTTTTGCTCTTCACTCTCTCTGCTCTCAGAACGAATCTGCTTCTCGTCCTCTTCCCGGTGGCGTGCCACCAACGCTTCTATTGACCGCTCGATCGTCTCCGCCTTCTTCAGAAGCTCCTTTTTCGTTCCGCTCCACTCTTTGGCACAGTTCGAGGAGATCTTGCAGCCGTCGATGGCGAACATCTGCCGGCCGATGAGACCCTCGGTGTAGCAAACGGTGAGCACATCTCGAAACAACGGAGCAATAACACCGTCCATCGAAGAGATGAAGTTGGCGATCGTGGTGAAGTGGGGGCGGGTGTCCGCTGAGAGCGCCATAAAGATGACATTTTCCTCGCATGCCCGGGCAATTGCCCGACTTGAGAGGATACCTCGGGAGTAGGCGAACAGGATGATTTTCAGAAGAATCGTTGGATCGATGACGGGGGCGCCGGTGTCGTCATTTGTATAGCGCTCTTCAAAGACCGTTCGATCGATGCAATGGTCTACGAGATGATTGACGGCGTGTTCGAAACTTCCTGGCTGCAGCTGCCGCCCCAGCGCCACCGGTAACATCATAGTCTGGTCATACGAGTACTCACGAAACCGTGCCATCAGCCCCTCCCGCCGGACGTTTCTCCATTCTACCGTCTGGGACCAATTCGTGGTACTTTTTCTACAGCCTCGTTATCTGCCTTCCGTTGCGAAAAATCACAGGTACAGGAATCGATGCGAGAAAGTATTCCGAGGGTTCTACAACGTAAAGCCTGAATAATCGATATCTGACAAGAGAACCATGTCGCGGGCCAGGCATAATCCCCATAAATTTGGCGTTGGGGCCATGGATATTCCCCACCCGCCGAGCCCCACGGGGCCATTTATATTCCCCAGTTTTTCCGCAATAGGGCCATCCATATTCCCCACCTGATGGGGTGATACCGGTACCCTGATGCGCAGGAGGACTGTGGGTCATGGGATACCGTATGCTGAAGATTGATCACCTCTATGAGGTATACCGTCGCGCCATCGCCGGAGAAAGCAAAAGCGCGATCGCCATACACACTGGATGGGATCGCAAGACGATCGGGAAATACATCAGGATTCTCTCGGAGCGGTCACTACTGCCGGCAGAATTGGCAGTCAGCCGGGATGCGTTTCAGAGACGGGCAGGAGATCTTGCCGATCAGCCGCGTGAGAAGTCTACACCGGCGAGGGATCAGCTTATTGATCATCTTGATGAACTGCGCGAACTGATCGCTCCGTCCAAAGATGAGAACGGGAAAATCGAAAAACCGATGCGCCCGAAATCGGCATATCGGGTGATCCTCCGGCGCCATAACCTCTCCATCGGATACTCGTCGTTCAAACGGTTCGCCCGGGAACACGGTTTAATGGAGGTTGCAAAGAAGACGTATATCCGTATTGAGTTACCGCCGGGTCGGGAGGTCCAACTTGATTACGGCACCATGGGGCTTCTGGCCGTGGATGGGCGGAATCGCACGATCTACGCCTTCTGTGCAATTCTTGCTCACTCTCGCAAGCCCTTTGTCCAATTGGTCACCAGCCAGAGCGAACAGAGCTTTGCGGAGAGCGTGGTTGAGATATTCCATTTCTACGGCGGTGTCACCGAGTTTCTCACGGTGGATAACCTGAAGGCTGCGGTGATTAAACCGGACCTCTGGGACCCGCAGCTGAACCGGTCTCTGGCAGAAGTGGCTGAGTATTACGGAACCTTTGTGAATACCGCTCGGGTAGTGACGGCAACAGATAAAGGGAAGGTCGAGCGGATTATTCCGGTTGTCAGGGAAGCGTATCGTGTCATCAGAGCAGTCCATCCCACCGCGACCCTCACGGAAATGAACCGCTACATGCTTCAATGGTGTGTCGACGAATACGGTACGGAACCGCATGGAACGACTCGTATTCCACCTGAGGAAGCGTTTGTGGCCGAGCAAAATGCACTCAAACCGCTCCCGGAATCGCGATTCGAGCCGGCTTCCTGGGCCTATCCGAAAGTTCACAAGGGTGATGGCTTTCTGAGCTACCACAAGATGCGCTTTGCCGTTCCGGCGAAATACCGGGGAAAACAGGTGGCGGTACGCGCTACCAGGCGCCTGATCGAGATTTTTCATGGCCCGGAGCGTATCCGCATCTATCCATATGAGCCGGGAACGCGGGTGTATTACTTCACCAGCGACTTTCCGGCGGAAAAACAGGCGATGATGGACGGGTCCTATCCACAACACCTTCTCCAGCGCGCGAATTCGTACGGGAGTGCAGCCCGGGATCTGATTTCCGCAATCCTGGCGCCTCACGCGTATCTCAACGCCCGTCAGGCTCAGGGACTACTCCGTGTTATGGATGAATTCCGCGAACATCCGGACTTTGATACTCACTGCCTCACCGCACTGCGCCGCCGGATCGTCGTTCCCAAAACGTTCAAAGCATTGTTTGAACTAGACAGGACCGCCGGCAGGCGAGGAACACTCTCTACCACGCCCGCTGTCGATATGACGATGGCACGGGATATCACCTATTTCTTTGACCTTCAGGAGGAACTCGATGCAGCAGGCTCACGAAATTGAACACGAACTTAAACGACTACGCATGCCCGGAGCGTACCAGCAGCTTGATCACCGGTTGATTGAGGCTCAAGAGCAGAGCCTCGGTTATCTCGAGTTCCTCGCTCTGGTTCTCCACGACGAACTGGCAAACCGGGAGGCGAACAACTTCACCAAACGGTTGAGTCAGGCATCCCTGGGAACCCGGGAAACCTTCGATCGCTTCGATTTCCGTTTCAATGATGAAGTCTTTCCGGCGGCAACGATCCGCGACCTGGCATCATGCCGGTTTATCCAGCAGCACACCAACCTCGTTATTGCCGGTCCTCCCGGAATCGGGAAGACGTTCATTGTGAAAGCGATCGGCCACGAGGCATGCCGCCAGGGATTCACCGTGCTGTTCCGCAGCACTCAGCGGCTGCTTTCCAGCCTCCTTACCGCTTCACCTGATCGGCAACGACGGATGCTCAAGAAAGCGTGTTCCGTGGATGTCCTCATCCTCGATGATTTCGCCTTCCGCTCTCTTGATCAGCATGAGGCGGAGATGCTGTACATCATCGCCGAAGAACGGAACGGTATCTCCTCGACCATTCTCACTTCCAACAGACCGCCGCAGGACTGGTACAGCATCTTTCCCGATCCCATCGTTGGTGGTGCTATTCTCGACCGCATGGTCTCGGGAGCGATTAAACTCATTACTTCGAAAGGGCGCTCGTACCGGAAGGAAGTACACGGCTCCCACACCTCAAAATCAGCTCCGCCAAAATCGTGACACCCCCCCGGATACCCTTATTTTCACTGGGGAATATGGATGGCCCTGGGGTGGGGAATTACGCGGCCCTTGACAAACCATTCAATCCTGCTTTCTTTTCCATGTATACTGAAATACATGGAAAGGAATGCCGCCCTTAATTCAATCGCAGATGATATCGAAATCATTACCAACTACCTGAAGTCTATTGGGTGTTCCGAAATCTATCTCTTCGGTTCCGCTGCGGAAGATCATGCGTCGGAGACCTCGGATTTGGACTTCGCCGTTCGCGGTATACCCGCCAACAAATTTTTCGCGATTTACGGCGAGGTATTGAATCGGTCCTCCAGACCGGTTGATCTTGTCGATCTTGATTTGCAGGTGAATTTCGGTCGCCAAATACTTTCCAACCCACATGTCAAACGGGTCGCGTAAGATGGACTACAAGGCGGCAATTCATGGCGAGTTTGAAAATATTAATCGTGAATTGGACTTGATAGACTTGCTGCTCCGAAAATCGAATCAGAATCCACTCGACGACATCGAAATTCGAGCGGCCGCACTCTCCTTGTCGACAATACTATAATGGCATCGAGAAGGTGATCGAGTTTGCCATAAAAGATCAAACCATTCCGATCCCGTCGGGCAATAATTGGCATACGGCTCTTCTTGAACTCGCCGAGAAACAATCCCTGATCGACAATACAACCCGATCGAATCTGCTCGGATTCTTGGCGTTTCGCCACTTCATTCGACATGCATACAGCTTTGAAATAGATCCGAAAGCGATAATGGAAATCCTAGAAAAAAGTCCGGGACTTGCACGGTCTTTTCGAAGCCAGATTGAAGAAAAATATCGGTAGGCAGGACGTCAGGCAGATAACACGTCACTTCAGTTGTCGTGGCTCTCGCCACGCAACTGAGCTCTGTCGTTATCCCGCCGTTGAAGGTGAGGTTGATAAATAACCAGTATATGGTTACAATTATTGCATGGTGAAGATCGGACTTGAAATCGGAACACCGGACCATGACTGAAGATCCGAACGAAACCTGGCGCGTCTTCTTCCGCCGAAAGGTAGAAAAACAAATCGGAAAGATGCCGCGGAAAGAACAAGTCTTGTTCGCCAATTTGGTCGAGGATCTGATCAGAAAAGGACCAATACGAACCGAATGGCGGAATTTCAGCAAGCTATCCGATCGAGAATACCATTGCCATCTCTCCTATTCATGGGTGGCATGTTGGCGCGTGGAAAATGGAGAAATGGAAATCGAGGTGTACTATGCAGGTAGTCGTGAAAAAGCCCCATATTAGACTTGAAGGAGAAATCGGCGGATCGCTGGTGAAATTTTTGCGTGACCAGTACGGAGAGATTGAAGTCATCGAAGACGAAGATGATGAAATAGTTGAAGTGACAAAAAGTGATTGGTATCAGTCGATCCGGGAGACAATAACTCCGGGAGAAAACGTACGGATGTATCGACAGATGCATGGGATGACGCAGGACCAATTGGCAGAACAACTCGGAAATCTGACGCGCCAAAATATTTCGAATATGGAAAACGGCCATCGATCGATCAGCAAAAATATGGCGAAGAAACTCGCGACGTTATTCGAAGTATCCGTCGAAAAATTTGTGTGATGAGATCGATCTTTACTTCTGCGTTGGCCAGAGCGACGATTTATCAATTCTCGGGTTTACATGAACGATCGACATGAACGGCGCATCCGTTTCTAAAAACGAATCACTTTCGTACAAGGTAAACGGCGGGATAACAATTCGGTGGACTACAACATTTTCTTGTCACGGTTTTTGCAATCGCAAAAACACGTGCCAATCCCTCCGCCGCTACGCGGCTCCGGGCCGGAACCGGCAGGTGACCTCAGCGTTACATTGCATCCGTGGTTCGAAATATGTGTTTTTGCCCAATACCTTACCCGCACGAAAAATCTATGTCGGTATGATCCTGAACGAAAAACTCCCCTTATCGGGAAGTGTCGACAGCCAGAACCTATCGGCGGTTTTTTGCCAGATAAAAAGAATTTGACCTTTCGTAGAAAAATCTTATCAGACCTGGACGTCGATAGTCCCGACTACAAAGTGATACACCCGAACAATCCGGCAACCGTTGAATACACCAATTCACAATGTATATACAATCGGAGTATAATTATATCGTATGGATGTTGTCTGGGATGAGGAAAAGAATACGGTTCTCAAGCGAGAACGGGGAATATCGTTTGAAGAGATCGCCGGAATGATTCTCGACGGAGACTATCTTGACATCGTCGAAAACCCGACCAGAGAAAACCAGCAATACTTCATCCTCACGATACGTCATTACACATGGGTGGTACCGTTCCTCATAGATGATTCAGAAACGATCTTTCTGAAAACGGCTTTTCCCAGTCGAAAATACCATCGACGCTACGGAGGTAACATATGAACTTAACGAATGGCGAATTCGATTTGACGCCCGAAGAACGAGAAATCGAAAACAACGCTGATCAGACGGTGTCTGTCGGTCCTGAAAAGCGAAAACGAATCGAGAAAATTCTTGATACCGCCCGTAAATCTCGAGCGATCAGTCTCCGATTGTCGGAACAAGATCTTGAGATGACAAAACTCCGGGCGTCTCGAGAAGGTGTACCCTATCAGACGCTGATAAGTTCAATCATTCATAAATACGTGACCGATCAACTCGTAGAAACAGATGAAATCAGAAATGTGATCGGAGGTAGTATAGGGAAGGACGCAATGTAACATTTCTCTCCAGTTGTCGTGGCTCTCGCCACGTAACTGAGCTCTTTCGTTATATCGCGGTACAAAATGTTTTTTTGTATTGACAATTTGTACATATAAACTATGCTAAGACCATGATCGATCGACAATTAGAAGCTGAAATCCATTCGCTGAGCACCGAGTTCCCACTCGTGGCGATCCTTGGGCCGCGACAATCGGGCAAGACTACCCTCGCGAAAAAGCTGTTTCCCAATTTTGATTATGTGAGTCTGGAGGATATCGATCATCGAGAATTTGCCAAATCCGATCCCAGAGGATTCCTGGGGCGATTTCATTCAGATGTCATTTTTGATGAAATCCAACGAGTCCCCCACCTCATTTCGTATCTCCAGACACACGTTGATCAACTTGACACGACCGGCCGAATTATTATCACCGGTTCACACAACTTTCTGCTAATGGAACAGATTACCCAATCACTTGCCGGACGTGTCGGTCTCACAAGGCTACTGCCGTTCTCCGCGTATGAAATGAGAACTTTCAATCTGGATATATCAGATTTGCTTTTTGCGGGTAGCTACCCTCGAATCTACGATCAGCATATTCGTCCCGAAACGTTCTATAAAAACTACATCGCAACCTACATTGAGAAAGATATTCGTCAGATCAAGCAAATAACAAAAATCGATGGATTCCTAAAATTCTTGCGTATCCTGGCGGGAAGAACGGGACAGGAACTGAATCTGTCATCAATCTCGGAGCAATGTGGCGTCGTTCATGGAACGATTCGTGAATGGATATCGATACTGGAAGCAAGTTTCCTGATCTATCGGCTTCCGCCGTATCACAAGAACTACAACAAACGGATCGTGAAGAATCCGAAGATTTATTTTACCGATACCGGACTCGTATGCAGTTTGCTGGGGATTCGGGATAAGGATCAGCTTGATTATCATTTTCTCAAGGGGGCGTTGTTCGAGACATTTGTCGTGACGGAATTAGTGAAAAGCAATTTCAACATAGGGGAGAAATTTGGCCTCTATTTCTGGCGTGACAATCATCGCAAAGAGATCGATGTCATTCTTGAGTCGGGAATGAAGCAATCGGGGATCGAGATCAAATCGGGGAAGACAATCAGGAATGATGCTTTTTCCGGTCTCGATTATTGGAAGACTCTGGCAAAGGCCGATACCCCTGCCACATATCTAGTGTATGCAGGCGATGACTCATATGAAAGAAATGGAACCCGCGTAGTAGGATGGAAGGCTCTACATGAGGAGCTGGTTCAAACCGCGATATAGCATTTCGGTGGACTACAACATTTTTCTTGTCACGGTTTTTGCATCCGCAAAAACACGTGCCAATCCCTCCGCCGCTACGCGGCTCCGGGCTGCAGATTGCAGGTGATGTCGTCGTTATGTTCCGGTCGAGTTTATTGTGAACTTCTCAAACCGGGCGGTATCGAATACTCGGCTATCGATGCATCTTGATACATTTCGAGTTAACTTTTTGCGATTGTGATGATGACCTTCCCGGTAGAGCAACCGTTTTCGAGGCAACGCACTGCCGCAGCGGCATCGGTGAGAGAGAAGCGCTGCCCAACGATCGACCGTAACTTCCCCGCGTCGACAAGCCCTGTGAGGAACGCTAAGTCTTCGGGGTTGGACTTCATGGTCATCGTACCGAATCGCTGCCCTGTTTTTTTTGATCTCAGCGGTCCCAGAAGCATTGCCTGAAAAAACTGAGCGTTGGAACCTCCTACGAGGACGTATCGTCCGGTCTTCGAAAGACACCCGCTATAGTCGAAGATAGAACGAAATGCGCCGGCATCAAGAACGAGGTCGAACTCATTTCTACGTAAAGTCACGTCTTCTACTTTGTAGTCAACAACCTCATCTGCTCCAAGGGATTGTACCATCTGTATTTTAGTCGTACTGCAAACGGCTGTGACTCGCGCACCGAAAGCTTTCGCTATCTGGACGGCAAAAGAACCAACGCCGCCCGACGCGCCGATGATAAGAACACGATCATCTTTTGTAATCTTGCCTACGTCCCTGAGCCCTTGCAAGGCCGTCACGCCGGATAGTGGAATAGCTGCAGCCTCTTCGAAGCTGAGTCCCGTGGGTTTTTTCACCAAAGCGTCCGATGAGACCAGGGCATACTCTGCAAACGCGCCAAAGTTTGGTAGTGATGCAAACACCGCATCCCCCGGAACGAACTTCGTCACGCCGTCACCAACTGTTTCGACGATGCCGGCCATGTCCGAACCGAGCGCCGTTATCTTTGGTTTGTTAACGCCGAACATCAAACGAATGATCCAAGGTGTACCCCGAACAATATGCCAGTCGCCGGCATTCACCGATGCAGCGGATAGTTTGACCAAGACTTCTCCCGAACTTGGATCAGGAATCGGAACTTCTCGTATCTCAAGTCCGTCTGGAGAGCCGTATTTGGGGACACTTACCACTTTCATCGATTGCCTCCTTGGTCATATTTCGACTAACCGATGTCTTTTTCGGATGAGCCGCCAATACCGTTTACTGGAAATCGGTTATTCCTAATCTTGTACATCTGCGAGAATAAGTACCTGTGTTATTCGAAAGATAGAAATATTTCTCTCCGGATACAACGAAATACGAGCGATTTAATCAGAAACCCGTTCGTGTGTTGCGTCCCGTCAAGTGGTGTAACTTTTCGTCTCCGGTAGCTGAGCCTACGCTACCATATCCGTTCCTTCCGCCGACAACATCCGCTGCTCCGACGCCGGTTTGAGAACCTTCTGCAAGCTCTCCTGGCTCATATACTTTCGAGTTACCTGCCACTCATCCGATTGTTCGTTCACCAGAGCTCCTACCAGACGGGTGATCGCTCCATCATTCGGGAAGATGCCGACAACGTTGGTCCGCCGCTTAATCTCCTTGTTGATGCGTTCCAGCGGGTTCGTGCTTGATATCTGCCGCCAATGTTCTTTCGGGAACGTCATGAATGCGAGAACATCGGCCTCAGCGTCATCCATGAGCTCTCCCAGTTTCGGAAAACGATCTCTCAGCCGATCGGCCGTCTCCCGCCATTGCGCTACCGCGTCGTCTCGGCTCTCTTGAACGAATGCGGTACGGATCACTGCGGCGACCATCTGATGCTGCTTGCGAGGTACGTGGGCCAACGCATTCCTGTCGCCGCGTTCCTCGTACCTGCGGTACGCGGCTGATGCATGAAGTGCACACGACACCGTTGCCAGGTTGCTCCCAGTACTTGGCTGATGGCGTTCTTCAACCCGATGTGGGCATCGGAGATCACCAATCGCACCCCGGAGAGTCCTCGTGCTACCAGGGAACGCAGAAACTCCATCCAGAACGCCTCTGTCTCAGCCGGTCCGACGGCGATTCCGAGCACTTCACGGCGTCCTTCGGCACTTACTCCCACCGCAACAACAATCGCACGGCTCACAACTCGTCCATCGTTCCGCGACTTCACGTACGTCGCGTCAAACCAGACATACGCCCAGTCCCCGCTGAGAGGACGTTCCAGGAACGTTTTTACCTGCTCGTCCAGTTCCGCGCAAAGCCGCGATACCTGGCTCTTGGATATCCCGGTCATTCCCATCGACTGAACCAGATCATCGACCTTACGGGTGCTGACGCCGTTGATGTACGCCTCCTGGACAACCGCGACGAGGGCGTGCTCACTCTTCTTCCGGGGGTCCAGAAACGACGGGAAATAGCTACCGGACCGAAGCTTCGGAATTCGCAATGACAGCGATCCGATTCGTGTCTCCAATGTTCGATCCCGATAGCCGTTACGATGGGTAGTCCGATCGTCAGTCCGCTCGTGCGGTCCGGCGCCCACCTGCTGCTCAACTTCCAACTCCATAAGCCGCTGAAGGGTCCATTGGCCAATTTCTCTGAGGAAGTCCTTGTCGCCGTGCTTTTCAATCAGCTCCATCAATGCGATGCTTTCAGTGGTCACCGTGTTCGTCTCCTTGCTGTGTGTTTTGGTCGATTCACAGCTTACCGGAGACGCGCGGTGGCTGTTTAGTTCCACCGCTTTTTACACCACTCTATGGGACTCTACCCATTCGTGGGGTCGAATTCAAAAAAACGTACGAACGAAATCGACACCAGGACATAACATGGTCGCTTGATTCGACCGTTTCTTTCTCACGTTAATTGATTTTGGGGAAATGAATTAAACGTATTTTAGTATTCTCGTTACGCGCAATTATCCGCCAATTCCTCGGCGAAGCCTCGGGAACGAAGCCGGCACGTCAGCTCCACGTTACGACGCCCTTTTATTTCCGAAAGCTTGACCACGACGACTAAATAAGTGACTATATTCGGACTGGAGACGTGATGAATCTACAATCCGATATCCGACCCATCTCGTATGTCAAATCAAATGCCGCAGAAATGCTTCGTCAGGTGAATGAATCCCACAACCCGATCGTGATCACCCAGAATGGTGAGGCAAAAGCAGTCCTGCTCGATACCGCTTCATTCCAGGAGATGAAAGATGCTCTCGGTATTATGAAATTAATCTCTCAAAGCGAACATGATCTCCAACGCGACAATACGTTGTCTCATGAGGAAGCCATGTCGTTTGTAAGAAATCGGATCAATACCCAGACATAGACGGCCACGCAATCAATGCTTCAGATCATTTGGTCGACCATTGCCGCACACGATCTCGAGGACATCGTTTCGTGGATTCTGAATAATCACTCAACCCACCACGCCAAATCATTCCTCGACATGATCGATACGTCGGTCAAGCAGCTAACGCGGCAACCTGAATCAGGACGAGTGATTCCGGAATTAGAGCGCCAAAACATCACGAAATATCGGGAAATCGTTATACCGCCGTGGAGATTATTCTACACAATCGATGGTGAACGCATTCTTGTCCATGCGGTAATTGACGGAAGACGGAATATTGAGGATATCCTTTTGCGGCGTAACATTAGATAAGAATGCACTGCGTGCCGGTGAAATCATGAGAACAATCGGGAAATGCCCATCGACATCCGAACCGTGAACCGCCCCGGTTTCAACGGACAGGTTGAATGTTCTTGATAGTACTCGATTTCGACTTCTTGTGGAGACCGATATCCGATCTGTTCCATGATTCGCCGGTTGTTGGACCCTATCTACTCTATGTCACGCGCAATTTCCGTGCCATGCCCACGCTTGCGCGCGGGCCGGAGCCGGCTATTAACGCGAACGTTATATTCGCGTGAACTGCGAACTGATTTTCGTTGAATCTAGATTACGATAGATTCGCCTCTCGTGAGTATTCGGCATTCCGATCCGGATTCTTCGATTTCGCGAACGAACAAGGATACGTCTGTTGGGTTTCCATTGATCCGGAAAAAGGATGGGATATTAAAATGACAGGGGATCACGATTCTTGGCTGAATTTGTCGAACGACTTTAAGCGCGTCGTCAATACCCATAGTATTTCCAATCAAGTCGCCTCCGATAGGAATCATCAGAACGTCCGGTTCGTTGATACTCGACCATTGGTCGCCTAAGAATAAGGTGTCTCCCAAGTTCACGATTGATGTGTTTTCAATTTGTATAACGAATCCTATCGCCCCGTAGCCGATACGCTCCGTGGGTCCTGGGCGAAACGTTTTCTTGAACGGTCCAAACCGGAATGAAAGAGGTCCGTGTCGGGCGGGGATTCCGGTTACGGATAATTCGGGAGTGATTTCGAGTGTCTCACCAACGGAGATAGAATGAAGTAACGGAGGTTCGTAGTCGAAAGCTAAGCCACGGCTACGCGGCCCAAGCAGATAGGTTTTCTCTCCACGTGTCCTTGTCATTCCTCTTCCACAGATAATCGGTGAGCCAGAAGCGGCCGCGACTTTGTCGGTGTACCAATGGTGGTCAGGATCTGCGTGAGTGACAAACGTATGGGTGAAGGATTTCCAACTGTCCGTTGGGATAAGTGGTTTGAAACGGAAAAGGAATAGATCTGCGCCAGGATCAATCGCAATGCGCAAACTCCGATGCTCTATAGTAAACGCGTTGTAGAGGAAATGAGAAATCGTCATACGCCCCCCAAATAAATATGAACTATCGGAGCGATTATAGTACATTTTAAAACGAGTTTCCGTTGGGATCAAGTGATTACCCTCGTCTTGGTGCTTCACTAACGGTAAGATGAAATAGATATGAATGGTCACGATTCGCGCCGACTCAAGAAACGGGAAGAAATTCTACAAGCGGCGACCAAACTGTTTGCTCGTAATGGCATGAGAAACGTTAGTGTTACAGAAATAGCACGGAATGCGGGAGCATCTCGAGTGACCGTTTTTAAAAATTTCGGAACCAAGAATGATCTGATCCGGGAAAGTATAATCCGCTATTTCCAGGAGTTAGCATCGGTGATAGAAAAGCTCTTAGGGAGCGAAAAGAATTATAGAGACAAGCTGTTTGAACTATTTGATATCAAAAGTCGATCGATTCAAGCCTATGGCGGCGAGTTAACCGAGTGGCTCCGCACGGAATCCCCGGAAATTCGATCTGAGATTCTGGAGCTTCGTCGTACGGCAATCGAGAATACTGCCGTTCCATTTATAGAAGCTGGACGCAGAGCCGGCGAGATCGAAGATAGCGTTAGTAATGAGACCTTACTCGTTTATTTCGATGTTCTCGGTGTCGGAATGGTATATAGCCCTGCCTATTTGGAATATGAACGAATGGAACCATCTGCATTTAGTAAGCTACAGCAGGTAGCATTGGGTGCTTTGTTAAAGAAGTAAGTCGACTGAACAGTGTGAGGTGCTTTGTTTTGCACGCAATAAAACAAATCGGTGCTCCCGAACATTTTTTGGCGCGTTAATCGCTTATAATATAACAACTTAGCGAAACTGCGGCCAATTCATGATGCGCAGTTAACGTACCAGGCAGTAAAGCTTCCATTGCGTGTCGACCTTCTTCCATCCGCGCAAGGTGAAGCGATCCAGCCCGATGCGCTACGGATATTGGCAACGACCGGTTTAACGGTACCGAGGCGGCGGCGGTGAAGTACGGCCAAACGAGTATAGAACAGAGGGAATGGGTCTGAAATCCGGTGTTCTACCGCGCCCGTTGCGTCCCTATCCGGCGCGGCTAATCAAGTGTGAACCGAGCCAGAAGAACCAGACGATCTGGAGCAGTCCAAAGACGATACCCAGTATCTCGCCGAGTCCCGGGATGTCGGAGAGGATTCCGGCGGCACCGATAACGACGCCCAGGTAGTTGAGCGCCCGGGGGAGCGGCCGCACTAGGACCGCACCTTCATCGGAGGCGCCGCTCTCGGGCCGGGAAACGCGGAGGGCCGCGATGCTCAGCAAGAGGATCCAGACACCTCCGACGATCTCGCTCCCGCCGCCGATGCCGTCGTGAACGAGTTCCACGACGGTCCAGACAACGTGGGCTCGATCGGGATTGGTCGCGGCCATCTCCACAACCGCGTGCATTCCGACGTTGAATATCATTCCCGCCGCAATGAGGATGGTCGCCCAGATGATTCCGAAGACCGTAGCAACGTCTACAAGTGCCGGCGCCTGGTTTCGCAGCCTTTGGCGAAGGGCGAGAGAAAGAACGACCAGGAGAACGCCAAAGAGAATGTAGGCGACGAACATCATCCCGTACATTGCACCGGTGTTCGCGGCGAGCAGGGAAACTTTCTCACCGGCGTCGCTGACGCCTGAGTAGTCGACGAGTACGAGGAAGAAAATCATGGCGAAGATGTAGGCGGCACCGTGATAGAGAGCGGCTACACCACCCCAACGTTGTAACTTCATATACATTCCTCCCGGTTCGTTTCTATATTTGACACTTTTGAAAGATACTCATTTTCCCCGAGATCGTGCAGAATAAAGCACGCCTGTTCCTCGGAGCGGCGTCCGGCACCTATCATGATTTCCATGGGGTCCACCGGTACGAAGATCGGAACCATCTCTTCCGGGTCACAGCAGACGAAAAGAACAATCAACGGACGCTTCCCGTTTTCTTCCCTGGTTCGGGACTGGCTACCGGTTTGTCGCCCGCGCCGTTGACGGAGCCATCCTTGGAATACGTCATGGCCGTCAGGAGGTGATTGTGTCCGTGCTGTTCCGTCCTTGGACTCCCGAAATCGAATCGGCGGTCGGAAACATCACCGGCAATCAGACCTTCGATGCAAGTTATGTGCGATACCGGCCGAGGCAAAGAGTTCGGGCTGGGTCAACGTGCCGGGTGGCGCCATTCCGTGCTTCGCTGAACTTAAGAGGTACCTGACCACGCAGATTCAGATGCACTCCCCCGTTTGCCGTCCCGGGGGCAAGTCATACGTAAAAAAGATCGGTTGTCGGATTGAACAATGAGTATCGCGCCGGAGCCACATCCATCGAGAAGCCGGCGGAGAAGGCTTTCGACATGGAGTACCCGAAGCCCCCTCCACAGGGACTACATCACCAACATTGCCAGCTCGCGAATTCGCGGTATACAATCTCTGTTTATGGCAAAAGCCAGGTTCCGTGAGCGGGTCCTGATTTATTTTTCGACGATCATTCTCCTCCCTATTCTCACGCTGGGTATCGTCGCGCCGATTCTGTATTCCCGTTCAGTGGCGGAGCTCTCTGCCAGGTACACCAGGGATATGGTGGAACGGGTCACTCACAACCTTGAACTCACGATCCGGGACCAGGAGAAGCTGCTGGATATGATTCTGCAGGACGAGATGATAGGCCGGTTCTTCCTCAGTCGACCGGAACACCAGGCCGGGCAGCCCTCTTCCGTCAGTGTTTCCGCCGGCATGTATGAAATGCACGCAGAGGTTTCTGAGGCGACCGCTCGTGGTTCGGATGACGAAACTGAACTGATTACCCGACTTTTCCGGGCGACCATGGATTCCCATCCCGAGATAGCGGGGATGATTGCGGTCACAAAGTCCGGAAGATTTGTCGCCAGTGACCTTGAACGAATCATGCGCGATCCGCTGCCCCAGGAGGATTGGTTTGTCCAGGCAAGCACGACTCCCGGCGATTTCAGTTTGGTCACACGGCCGATCGGGCGGAATTTGCGGAATCCCTCCGGTATTGGACCGGACGAGATTGTGTCGGTTATTAAGTCGATCGACGATCCGGAAACTGGGACGTTTGCGGGAGTGCTGATGGTTGATTTGTCCCTGGACTACCTGGAGGATTCGTTCCAGGGTCTATCAAGGGGTGAGTCGGCGTTTTATATGATCGTCGACGGGAATGAGGAGATCGTATACGCTCCCGTCAATTCGATCGTGTACCGGATAAATCCGGATTGGTTCACCAATAGCAGCCAGATCGTGGAACGGACGATAGACAACCGGGGATACCGGTTCATTTTTGCCGAATCTCCGTATATGGGCTGGAAAACGATAGGGGTCTATTACCTGGACGAGGCACTCCAACCGGTACGATTTGTACAGATGTCTGCATTGATCATCGCGCTGGTTACGATTGCGCTCACCGTCGTCATTTCAATGGTGTACTCCACGGCAATCTCAAAGCCGGTTCTACACCTCCGTTCAGTAATGGAACGAGCGGGCCACGGCGATCTGGATGTTCGATACGACGGCAATAGCCGGGACGAGATCGACGATCTGGGCCAAGGGCTGAACTCCATGCTGGATCGGATTCAGACGTTGCTGGATCTGGTATACACGGAGCAGAAGGCAAAACATGAAGCGGAGCTGCGGATCCTGCAACAGCAGATTAAACCACACTTCCTGTATAACACGCTGGATACGATTCTCTGGATGGCAGAAGAAAAGGGGCACGACCAGATCGCGGAGGCCGTGATGGCGCTGACGCGGCTATTCAGGATCGCCCTGAGCCAGGGCAGGGAGATGATTTCGCTGGGTGACGAGATCGATCACGTCAGGAGTTACCTGACGATTCAGAAGCTTAGATATGAGGAGAAGTTCGATTTCTCGGTAGAGTGCCCGGAGAACCTTACGGGACTACAGGTTCAAAAGATGATCCTCCAACCTCTGGTGGAAAACGCCATCTATCACGGCATAAAGGAGAAATCGGGATCCGGTACCATTCGCGTGAATATCGCGGAGAACGCCGACGTGCTTGAGCTCACGGTGGCCGACGACGGTGTAGGCATACCGGCCGCGGAACTGGCCCAGATCAGCCAGGGGTTGTCTCACGTCAATCACGAACCCGATCGGACGGCGTTTGCCCTTTATAATGTAAACGATAGGATAAGTCTGACATATGGCGACGAGTATGGGATTACCGTCGTCAGCAGTGAGAATAGAGGCACGGACGTCACCATTCGACATCCAATCATCCGCGAGAAGGTATAGGAGGACTGTATGTGGACGGTGTTCATCGCGGATGACGAGCCCAAAACCAGACGTCGCCTGGGCAGTTTGATTTCGTCGGCAGGTGCCGAGTTTATCATTTGTGGAGAAGCCGGCGACGGAGTGGCAGCACTGGAACGAATCCGGGAGGAGCTACCGGATATCCTGCTTGTGGACATCAGTATGCCCCGGATGAACGGGCTCGATTTCATCGAGCAGATCCGGGAGGAAGCCGAAAACTGCATCGTCATTGTCATTACGGGCCATGATGAGTTTGATTACGCCCGCCGGGCCGTGGAGTTGCCCATTTTCGAATACGTTCTGAAACCCGTAGATTCCCGGACCCTGAGGCGAATCCTGGACCGGGCCACCTCAGTACTGGCTGAGCGGCGGACGAAGAACGAGCTGCTGCAATGGGCATCCAACGAGGTGCGGCGGAATCGAGACGGCCTGATTCAGGAGTTGTTTGACGACTGGATTCAGGGATTTTCTTCACAGGACGAGATAAACGATCGGAAAATGGTTCTGCACCTCGATGCGACGGCAAGCGCGCGATTACTGGCTATTCAACTGAATGCCCGATTCTACGGAGGGACTGCGGCAGATCTCGAGGAGCACCACGTACGGAAGACCGCCGTTAATAGACTCGCAGAGATTCATCTCGGAGACAGGTCATCGTGGATCCGTTTTGAGGACCGGTATGAGCGCCTGTTGTACATGATTTTTGGCGAGTTGACGGCAGACGCAGCCGAATTGATCCGGAAGGATGCGCAATCGAGCCTGAACATTCCTTTGCAGATCGCAGTCGGAGACTGCCGGCTTGACTATGAAGGATTTGTCCAGGACTACGAAGTGCTGACGGATGCCCTCGAACACAAAGGCCATGTAAGTGCGTTTATGCGGAAGTTTGTATCGTTCCTGGACGAGGAGTTCGGAAACAAGGACCTGAGCCTTGAATTGGCCTCGGACGCGTTGGCCCTGAGCCCGGCCTATGTGAGTCGGTTGCTCAAACAGAACACCGGATACGGTTTTTCCGAGTTCACCAACCGGTATCGGGTCTGCAAGGCAATGCAGCTCCTCCGGGCCGAGGACAAGATGATCTACGAAGTTGCGGACGAAGTGGGGTACGCGAGTCAACACTATTTTACCCGGATGTTCACGCGAATCGCCGGGAGGCCCCCCGGTGACTACCGAAAGAGCGGGGAGGTCAAGACATGAGAAAGCAGCGGAATCGTCGATCTGCGTCGTTGCGAATGCTGGTCCTGGCCGGAGCGATTGCGCTGACTGCAGGGTGCGGAACAGACCGCGTGGCGACGGACATTCGATTCGTGATCGGCGTTGCCCAGGCAAACCTTTCCGAGCCGTGGCGTGAGGTGATGAACGCGGAGATCCAGGACACTGCGGAGACCTACGAAGGTGTGCGAATCGTGTTTACCAATGCCGGCGACAGCGTCTCGAAACAGGAAGCGGACATTGAGAAGCTTATTCAGCTCGGGATCGATCTATTGATAGTGTCGCCGGTGGAGTCCAGAGCGATGGCCCCGGCTATTCGGGATGTGTACGAGCAGATACCCGTAGTAGTCCTCGATAAAGCTGTAGAAGGCTACGACTACTCACTGTTCATCGGCGTCGACAACGGACTGGTGGGGAAACAGGCAGCGCGATTTGTGAAGGACCACCTGGCTGATGAACCCGGCGGTGTGATCGAGATCACCGGCAACGCGAAGTCACTTCCCGTGATTGAGCGCATGCGGGGCTTTCGGGAAGAACTGGAAGTGGCGCCGAACATAGATGTGTTGGCCAGTTACAGTGCCGATTGGCTGCGGGACCGCGCGGAGGACATCACCAGGGCACACCTGGATCTGTTTACGTCCAGCAACGTCGTGTTTGCGCACAATGACGCCATGGCCTACGGTGTGTATCGGGCTTTGAACGAAGCCGGAATAGCCGACACGGCGATCATCGGTATCGACGGACTCACCGGACCGGAAGGTGGACTGGCGCTGGTAGCTAACGGCATCCTGGAGGCTACGATCACCTGCCCGACCGGGGGGAAGGAGGCGGTTCACCGGGCCATGGACATCCTTGAGGGCCGTGATGGTCTCCCTAAAAAGATATTTCTACGGTCCTCTCTCATAACGGAACCAATTCTGGACGAACTACCCGGCATACCAGATCACGTGGTCCGTCGGGAACCGGATGAACCGATCGTATTGGGGTTTTCCCAGGTTGGTCGGGAGAGCGCCTGGCGGGAGGCGAACACCGAATCCATAAAGTCTGCAGCCGAGGACGCCGGGATATCGTTGATGTTCCGCGATGCCGACCTGGATCAGACCAACCAGATTGAGGCAATCCGGGAATTCATTCGCGCAGGGGTGGACGTAATCGCATTTTCCCCTATCGTCGAGACAGGTTGGGATCACGTGCTGCAGGAGGCCAGGGAGGCAGGCATTCCCGTTATTGCTTCGGATCGGACTGTGGACGTATCCGACGAGACCCTTGTCACTACCTATCTCGTCGCCGATTTCATTGAAGAGGGACGCCGGGCGGCGCAGTGGGTGTTGGAGGAAACCGAGGGTCGCACCGATGTGCGAATCGTGGAGATCGCGGGACTCCCCGGATCTGCACCGGCAATCGACCGCAGCCTGGGGTTTTCCGAAGTAATCGATCGGGTGGAGTCCCACGCGATCATTGACAGCACGCCTGGGGATTTCATCGAAAATCTCGGGTATGACGTTATGAGCAGATTTCTCCTGCGGTACGACCGGATAGACGTAGTGTATGCCCACAATGACGACATGGCTCTCGGAGCAATCCGGGCAATTGAAGAGGCGGGGTTGAATCCCGGCGTTGACATCCTCCTCGTGTCCATAGACGGCGTGAGGGCGGCATTTGAAGCGATGATTGAAGGCAAGCTCAATTGTACGGTGGAGTGCTCTCCTTTGTTGGGTCCTCAACTCATGAAAGCCGTCGTTGACTACGTCCATGGCGAAGAGTTGCCCTTGCGGATCAACACGGAAGAGGGCGTATTCCCGATGGAGGTTGCCCGGGAGTACATAGGAAGCCGCAAGTACTGATCGCACCGGTCTTCATGCGCCACTTGTGCTGATCCGTACAACAATTCCCCGATCTGTCCAAAGACAACAGAAATACCCTGACTCATCATGAATCAGGTACCCCGAAACGGGACCTGATTCACAATCAAAGCGTCTTCCAATGAAGGCAGGGAGGTTACGAGATGAAACGGTGTGTATTCCTTGTGATGTCTATCGCGATAGTCGCAGCCATGGCGTTTGCCGGTGGCGCGGTTGAAGACGACGGTACGATGACCGTCGGCTTTGCGCAGATCAAAGAGGACAGTCCGTGGCGCACGACTGAAACCAATTCGGTCCAGCAGGAAGCTGAGCGGCTGGGAGTTGATCTGCGCTTGTCTGTTGCCGAGCAGGACGGCCAGATTGCGGCGATCCGCGACTTCATCGCACAAAGGGTGGATGGCATTTTGCTGGCTCCGCAAACGCGCAGCGGTTGGGATGAAGTCCTTCAAGAGGCCAGGGACGCAGGAATCCCGGTAGTACTTCTCGACAGGGGAGTTGATGCTCCCGAAGATTTATGGGTCACCCAGATCTCATCCGACTTTGCCTACGAGGGGCGTCTTGCCGGTGAATGGGTCGCCAATCGTCTTGACGGCAACGGAAAAGTCGTCGAGTTGTTCGGTGATCCGGCGGCGGATCCGGCAATCCTGCGGAACGAGGGATTTATGGAGATCATCAATAAATATCCCGGAATCGAAGTAGTGGAGTCTCAAACGGGAGAGTGGAGTCAGGACAAAGGCCGACAGGTTGTAGAGGCGTGGTTGGCCGCAGGCGTCGAGTTCGACCTCGTGTATGCGCACAACGACGGTATGGCCCTTGGCGCAATCGAGGCCCTCAAAGCGGCCGGGTTGGACCCGGGCGACGACGTTCTCATCATTTCAATAGACGCGATCAAGGCGGCTTTTGAGGCGATCGATCGTGGCGACATGAACGCGACGGTTGAGTGCAGTCCGCTGCTCGGACCACTCGGTTTTGAAGCCATTTCTATGGCAATCAACGGGGAGGCTGTGGATCAGTACATCATCAATCCAGACTCACTCTACGACGAGTCCAACTACATGGATCACCCCACCGGCGGCTTCTGATTTCAGCAGTCAACGGTGATTGAAATGAGAGCGATCCTAAAGGTTTCTAATCTGTGCAAGAGCTTTCCAGGAGTGAAAGCTCTTGCATCCGTTGATTTCGATCTGCGCGCCGGCGAGATACACGGCCTCATGGGCGAGAATGGAGCCGGAAAATCAACCCTGATAAAGGTGATTACCGGATTTCACTCAAAGGACAGCGGAGAGATTTTTTACGACGGGAATTCCGTCAGCTATGGCTCTCCGAACGAAGCCGTACACCACGGGATCAGCACCGTGTATCAGGAAATCAACCTCATACCGCTTCTTTCGGTTGCGGAGAACATTTTTCTCGGCCGTCAGCCGCTACGCGCGGGTGGTGCGGGCATTGACTGGAGAGAGCTCCACCGTCGGGCGGCTGAGGCGGTGGCACAGCTGGACCTGGATATCGACGTGACCCGTCCGCTCAACAGCTACTCGGTGGCGATCCAGCAGATGGTATCGATCGCGCGGGCGTTGGATATCTCAGCCAAAGTGCTCATTCTCGATGAACCCACCTCCAGCCTGGACGCAGCAGAAGTCCGGCAGTTGTTTTCGATAATGCGAAAATTGAAGGACCAGGGGATTGGCGTCGTTTTTATTACCCACTTTCTGGACCAGGTGTTTGAGATAACCGACAGGATAACCGTGCTGAGGAACGGCCGGAAAGTCGGGGTCTATGAAACGGGAGCATTGACCAGAATCGATCTGATTTCCGCCATGCTCGGAAAGGAATTGAACGAGTTTGAGGCGGTACAGTGGCAACACGAGCAGGAAACCGCCGGAGAGGAGTACGTCAGACTCGCCGGTATCCACAAACGTGGTTACATAGAACCCTTTGACCTCTCGATTCGCCGGGGGGAGGTCCTGGGTCTTGCCGGCCTCCTCGGTTCCGGCAGGACCGAAATCGCCAAGCTGCTCTACGGCATCGAGAAACCTGATACCGGAGACGTCTCGATCGCGGGACGGCACACGGTGGTCAAAAGTCCCAGACGAGCTATCGAATTGGGAATGGGATTCTGCCCGGAAGATCGAAAAGAAGTCGGTATTATCCCGGAGTTGAGCGTAAGGGAGAATATCATTCTCGCCCTTCAAGCCAAGCGAGGGGTCTTCCGTTTTCTCAGCCGGAGAGAACGGGACGAGATCGCGAGACAGTTCATCGAGTCCCTGAACATCGTAACACCAAGCGTCAATCAACGGGTAAAAAACCTGAGCGGAGGGAATCAGCAAAAGGTAATCCTGGCCCGTTGGCTGGCGTCTGATCCCCAGTTGTTGATACTCGACGAACCGACTCGCGGTATCGACGTGGGTTCAAAGGTGGAGATTCAGAAACTCATTATCGGGCTTCGCAAACGGGGCCTGGCAATTCTCTTTATATCATCCGAGTTGGATGAAGTAGTGCGGTGTTCTACGCGAATCGCGGTGCTGAGGGATCGCCGAAAGGTTCGGGAACTTGTCGGAAACGATCTGAACGAGACGACGATCATGCATACGATCGCAGGCGCCGGCTGACCGGCCGCCGTCGGTCAAGGAGTACGAAAACGCTATGGAACTTGGACACTCGGCGGTACGAGACCCGCTGAAGAAACGGATCGTGTATGTGTTGCTCGGGCTGATGGCAATTCTATTGCTGAATCTCGTGATATCGCCGGAGTTTTTTGACGTGACTCTTCATCAGGACGGACGGTTCCGTGGCAACCTCATAAACATATTTAACAACGGCGCCCGGCTCTGCATTTTGGCAACAGGAATGACCCTGGTTTTTGCAACGGGGGGTATAGACTTGTCCGTAGGTTCGGTGATGGCGGCCGCCGGGGCGATGGCGGCGCTCTTAATCCGTCCGGGATACTTGCAGGGGCTGCCAGTTTCCGATCCTCAGCCGGCACTGGCCCTGATAATCTTGGTACCTTTAATGATTGCCCTTGTCCTGGGACTCATCAACGGTGTTCTCGTTGCAGTCGTCGGGGTCCAGCCGATCATAGCAACCTTGATCATGATGTACTCGGCCAGGGGGATAGCGGTACTGATGGTGCAGGGACAAACCCCTACCTACCACGAAGTACCGTTCACAACGTTGGGCACGGGTTACTTTTTGGGGTTTCCAATTCCGGTCTGGATCGGGCTGGCGGTGTTTCTCGGTACGCTCGTTGTTACCAAGCGGACGGCGATCGGGATCTTTATCGAGTCAATTGGAGAAAACAGGACTGCCAGCAGATACGTTGGAATTCGAACACGGTTGATTACCATCGGGACGTACGTGTTCTGCGCCATCCTGGCGGGAATCGCCGGGTTGATCCACGTTGCCGGTGAATCAAGTACCAGTCCCTATACGACCGGTTTTATGATTGAGCTGGACGCGATCGCAGCGGTAATTATCGGCGGTACGATGTGGGGCGGTCGGTTCACACTCGTCGGCTCAGTCGTGGGCGCCCTCATCATTCAAAGTCTCACCACGACCGTGTACTTCCAGCGGTGGCCCTACGAATACTCCCTTGTTTTCAAGGCTCTGGTGTTGATTATGGTTGCACTGATCCAATCGGAGGCGTTTCGGAGAATGCTTGCTACGGCCGCAACGCGTCGTCGGGGAAGGAGCGCCGCATGAACGCCAATACCAGCAGTCGGCAATTCAGAATTAGCGCCGGCAACATCCCGATTGTCACGACGGTCTCGATATTCCTTCTGATGTATGCCGCTGCATCGGTGCTGTTCCCGGGGTTTTTCTCCGCGTACAACTTCGTGAACATATTCAAAGCGAACGCCTACTTTGGAATTATCGCGGTGGGAATGACATTTGTGATCATTTCCGGCGGGATCGACCTCTCGGTGGGCTCTGTTGTCGCCTTCACGACGATCTTCATCGCCAAGATGTATGAGGCCTACCAGGTGCCAACCTGGGTATCAATGCTGATGTGCCTGGCAATAGGCGTTGTGATGGGCTTTACCGTCGGCTGTCTGATTACATACTTCGAACTGCCGCCGTTTCTGGTAACTCTGGTTACCATGTTTCTGATGCGCGGGCTTGCGTACATGGTTCATCAGGGGACCATTAGCATCAATCAGGATCCGTTTATCGCGTTTATGAAGAGGACCGGCATGAAGGTGGCAACCGGAAACCTTTCCCTGTACGTATTTGTCTTTGCCGTCGTCCTGGCGGCGGGAATCATAGTGGCGAGATACACCAAATTCGGGCGGAATGTATACGCGATCGGCGGCAATGAGAACTCAGCCGTGTTAATGGGGTTGCCGGTAAACCGGACCAAAGTCCTGATTTACACAATGAGCGGATTCCTTGCCGCCCTCGGCGGGGTTGTTTTTACGATCCACCTTGCTTCGGGAAAACCTCACAGCTCCGTGGGGCTCGAGCTGAACGTTATCGCCTCCGTCGTAATCGGCGGCACGCTGCTTACCGGCGGCTCCGGTCGAGTAATCGGTACGTTGTTCGGGGTGCTGATCTACGGACTGGTATTCAAGCTTCCGGCGTACATTCCGGCGTTCCGCGAATGGTGGGCGCAGATCCTCGTAGGCGTCCTGGTACTTGTGTTTATCCTCATTCAAACATATGTAACCGAGCGGTCCGGGAAACGATAACCTGGCGCATTGGGCGGTCGACACCCGTTGAGACATGCAATCTCAACGTTTCAGGAAAACGCGTAAACCATATCGGTCCTCTGCCCCCTCCCTTTTCGGAAAAGTGGAGGAGAATCTTCGATGTGAGTTCTCCATTGGACGAAGGGATTCGCCGTCGCCGCATCCGCGGGGAAGCGTATTCTCCTGAAGTGAGACGCCGGATGAGTATCCCCTGCAAGGGCGGGTGTTACACCTCACCACGGAACAGCGCAGAGCGGAACGAAGTTCAATTTTGAATGAGATGTAGAGAAGCGCCTTCATTGACAGATAGATAATACAGGATATATTATGCATTATACATAACCAAGGAGAAAGGGATGGCGAAAGAGAGATACAACGTTGCGGTGGTGGGAGCCATGGGAATGGTGGGGACGGAGATGATCCGGACGCTGGAGCGGCGGAACTTTCCGATTGATGAGTTTCGGCCGCTGGATATTCCGGAGAACGCCGGCAAAGAGGTCATCTATAACGGGCAGGCCGTGAAGGTGCAGGCGGCGGTGAAGGAGAATTTCAGGGGCATCGATATTGCGATTTTTTCCGCCGGGGCGACGGCAAGCAAGGCGCTGGCGCCGCAGGCGGTAGAGATGGGCGCCGTGGTGGTGGACAATTCGTCGGAGTGGCGAATGAATCCGGAGTGCCCTCTGGTGGTCCCCGAGGTCAATCCGGATGATCTGAAACGGCACAAGGGAATTGTCCCCAACCCCAATTGCTCCACGATTCAGATGGTTGTGGTTCTCAAGCCGCTGCATGACGCGGGGAAGATCAAGCGCGTGGTGGTGTCCACCTATCAGGCGGCCTCCGGCGGCGGCCGGCGCGGCTTTGACGGGCTGACCAGGGAGGCCGAGGAGTACCTCAAGACGGGCAAGCGGGTGGCCCCCCAGGTCCATCCGGTGCAGCTTGCCTTTAATGCGGTACCCCACATCGATGTCTTTCAGGACCACGGGTACACCAAGGAAGAGTTCAAGATGGTCAATGAGACCAAAAAGATCATGGGCGACGATTCCATCGCGGTGAGCCCAACGGCGGTGCGCATTCCCGTGTGGTTTGGCCATTCCGAGTCGCTCAATATCGAGACGGAGAAGAAGATCACCGCCGATGAGGCGCGGGCTATTCTCGCAGCGGCGCCGGGCGTCATCGTGAAGGACGCCCCCGCCAATAACGTCTATCCCACCCCACTTGATTCCAACGATGTGGACGAGACGATGGTGGGACGGATCCGGGAAGATCTGACCATCGCCAACGGCCTCAATCTGTGGGTGGTCTCAAACAATATCCGCAAGGGCGCGGCCCTCAACGCGGTGCAGATCGCCGAGACGCTGGTGAAGATGGATCTGGTGAGGGTGCCGTGAGTCCGGGCGGGCGGGCGGCACAGCAGTCTCCGGGAGTGGCGTCGGGGGCTGCGGCGCGAGCCACGGCGCCGGGCGGAACGCCGGTATCAGCGGCACCGGCCGGTACGATCATGAAGGGGTTTGAGATACCCGAGATCGCCGGGCCGACGTTATATCGAAATCTCTCCGCAGCGAAGCTTTATGAATACGCCCTCACTTTCGAGGAGGGGTCTGCCATCACGGCCCAGGGAGCGCTCACCGTGCGATCCGGCGACAAGACGGGACGCAGCCCCGGAGACAAGCGGATTGTGGAGGACGACCAGACCCGGGACGAGATCTGGTGGGGCGAGATCAATCAACCCTGCAGCGATCGAGTCTTTCTCATCAATCGCGAACGGGCGATTGATTATCTCAATACCCGCAAACGCCTCTTTATCGTCGACGCCTTTGCGGGGTGGGACGGGGAACATCGCTTTACGGTACGTGTCGTCTGTGAGCGGGCGTACCATGCGCTGTTTATGTCAAACATGCTCATCACCCCGACGCCGGAGGAGCTGGAATCCTTCAGGGAGCCCGAGTTTGTCATTTACAACGCCGGCGCCTTCTCGGCCAACCGGTTTACCCAGGGGATGACAAGCAAGACAAGCGTGGACATCGATTTTACCCGGGGTGAGATGGTGATTCTGGGTACCGAATACGCCGGGGAAATGAAGAAGGGCGTCTTTACGTACGTAAACTACCGCATGCCCAAAAAGAACGTCCTTTCCATGCACTGCTCAGCAAATGAAGGGGCCGACGGTGATGTGTGCCTCTTTTTTGGCCTCTCGGGAACGGGAAAGACGACGCTCTCCGCCGACGCGTCCCGAAGGCTGATCGGCGACGACGAGCACTGCTGGTCCCCGAAGGGCGTCTACAACGTGGAAGGCGGCTGCTACGCCAAATGCATAGACCTCGACCCGGAGAAGGAGCCGGAAATTTACGGCGCGATACGCTTTGGGGCGGTCCTGGAAAACGTGGTCTATGATCCCCTCTCGCGGGTGGTGGACTTTTCCGATGATTCCGTCACCCAGAACACCCGCTGTTCCTATCCAATTGAATACATTCAGAACGCCAAGATTCCCTGCGTCGGGAATCATCCCAGGAATATCGTCTTTCTTTCCTGCGACGCCTTTGGAGTTCTTCCGCCCGTCGCCCGGTTGTCACCGGAGCAGGCGATGTACCACTTCATCAGCGGATATACCGCGAAGATCGCCGGTACCGAGGAAGGCGTCCTTGAACCCCAGGCAACCTTCTCGGCGTGCTTCGGAGCAGCCTTTATTCCCTGGCATCCATCACGATACGCGGAACTGCTTGCGGGATATATCGAACGAAACGGGGCGGCGGTGTGGCTGGTCAATACCGGCTGGACCGGCGGCGCGTATGGGACGGGACGACGGATTCCTCTGGAAACGACGCGAAGGATTATAGATGCGATCCACTCCGGAGAACTTGACCGTTTACCAGGCCGTCGAGATCCTGTTTTTGGTTTTGAGGTCAAGACGGAGCTGCCCGGCATTGACCCCCACACGCTGTGGCCGGAAGAGAGCTGGGAGAACACCGCTGAGTACCGCAGCATAAAGGGACGTCTTGCCCGCCTCTTTAAGGAGAACTTTGACTTCTTCGAATCGGGTTGCTCCGTTGCGGTTAGGGAGGCGGGGCCAAAGGTTACCTAACGTTCTTCCGGTGGCAGAACACCTCTCTTTTCTTCCAGGTCTCCGCCAATGGCGCCGATAAAGGCGAGGTTGGCGAGGAGCACCGTCAACAGCACGAAGGCGAAGCATATGTTCAGGATCGTGTCGGGGTCGGTCTGTCCGGGGAGGTAGCCGAAGATACCCAGCTCCATGACGATGATCCAGGAGAAGACTGTGAGCAACAGGAGGGGCCACCACAGGCGTGCCGCGATGGCGGTGGCTCGCGGGGACAGCACCCTCTTCCACCACCGGAGGGGTGTACAGATTCGTGTTGCGTAGGCCCAGACGGGAATAACGAGGACAATGTGTCCGATTCCGCCACCTACTGCCGTCAGCAGCGCCATGAGGACGAGAAATACCGTGGCACCGTGCCGTCGATGAATATATTTTACCGACCACACGATGACGGCGAGGCTCACCACGAGAACGGCGATTCCGGTGACGAGGAAGTTGGGGATGACCGTAATCGCCCCTTCCGTGCCGTGAATCCAGAATCGGTGGGATGGACCGATCGCCTCGATGAAGGGCCCCGGAGTGGGCGTGTTTCCCTGGAGGATTTCAAAGATGCCGTGGTTGATGGCGCCGGCCATACCAAGGAGGACACCAAGGACGGACGCGGTGGTCCTTGTTTTCCGATTGCAGTGGTTCATAACGCTCCTATAGTACCCCGTGGAGGGCGACGACAGTTGTTTCGGCGCGCAAAGAAATGGTCATTTCGTGCTATTATTTTGCGTGCACGCGTCGGAATTTGATGTCTCAGTGGGAGTTCTCGCCCTCCTCGATCGCTATCTCAGACACATCGGCGTTGATACCGCCGATGTGTTCAGGCATGCAGGCGCGAATATCGATCTGCTGTCCGATCCGGACGGTCGCGTCGACATCGGGGTGTGTGCCGCCATCGAGGATGCGGCGGCGGAGCTGACGGGAGATGAGTGCCTGGGCCTGCATATGGGGGAAATCATCGAACCGAGCCATTACGGGATCGTGGGCTATCTCATGATGAACAGCCCCACCCTCGCCGCCGCCATGACCATCGCCGGCCGATATCACAAGCTGGTGAGTACCGCCCTCATCCCGCGGACGCGACCAGGGATGCACGGTATCAGGGTGACCTACCTGCCTGCGAACGGAGCCGCACCGCCGTCGCACCACGCCTATCCTTCGGTGATTGCCAGCATGATCACCCTTGCGAGAAAACTGACGGGCCGCGAGATTTCTCCCCTGGAGGTCGGGTTTTGCGTCGACCCGCCGTCCTCGGACGCCGAGTACCGCCGTGTATTCCGATGCCCCGTCCATTTCAAATGCCGTTCCAATTACGTGGTCCTCAATCCCGCTCAGGGCAAAACGCCGACGATCAATCCCAACGAGAAGCTGGTTGCATATTTTGAGTCCTATGCCAGGCGGACCCTGGAGAAACTGGAGGATTCCGGGGGTGTGCAAAGTGAGGTAGCCCGGGCGGCGACTGAAAGCTTTGACGGCCGGGGCCTGGGTGTACGTCGCATTGCCCGACAGTTGAACATGAGCGTCCGGGCGCTGCAGAGCCGCCTCGCCGCGGAAGGTACCACTTTCAGCGCAGTTGTCCAGCACACCCGTGAATCCGCCGCGAAAGTCCACCTCCGGGACGGGCGGGCGGTGGAGGAGATCGCCTTCCTTCTGGGATATTCCGATGCGAGCGCCTTTATCAAGGCGTTCAAGTCCTGGACCGGCGTCACCCCCCGTGAGTACCGCCGATCGGGCACGCCCGCCGCGTGACTATACCGTTCCCTCGATTGCCTTCTTGTAGTTTTCGAGTTCTTCGGTAAACTGCGTTTCCCACTGGTCACGGGTGCCGCCGATAAGGGCAATGATGTCCAGGAGCGTCTTGATGTATGAGTTTTCCATGGCGATCACAACGGTCATGGACAGGAGGGCTGCCTCCTCATTCATCGCCTCAATAGGGTCGATTTCGAGATAGACCCAGGTATCACAGGTGGTGATCTGCCGACCCGAAGTGCGATCGACTACGCGCGACGGCGTCGATGCCATGGCTACGAGCCTGTCCTTCTCAAGCGCCGTAACGACATAATTGTGCACCACATATTGCTGCGGGTCTCCCTCCACACACTCAACCACGCCGCCCACCTCCAGATGGTCTCCCTCGAGAATTGCGAAATGATCATGCATCTCCGTCAGATCCTCATAGACAGAGGGAATATCGTAGAGCAGAAATCGATATACCTCCCCGGCGGAAGCGGAGACCTCCACGGAGGTCTCCACGTAGTAGGCGTGCATCCGGTCACGGGGATTTCCCCGGTCGTGATGGAGTCGGGAAGCAAGAGGTATCCCCGCCGCGACGACGAGGAACACAGCCAGCGAAATAACAAAAACTTTTCTTTTCATGTTGATCCTCCAATGTATGAGTGATTTCGTCGCAACGGCGGCGGAACCTGTCGTGAAGGGTTGGCGGGATCTCTATGCCGCCCGGGGAGCCTATTCCGGCCACACCGCGATGTGTCGCGTAATAGGGACGCCATATTAAAACCGTATTCCCGTGTTCAAGGCAGGGGCAAAGCAATACCGGGGATACTCCGTGTCGATGTCCCGAAACTCCGCCGGTGCGCCGCCCGACCACGGCCAGAAATTGAATTCCGCGGCTGCCTCGAAGTAGAAGGGGACGCCGCCGATGGAAAAATCGAGATGATAGCCCGCTCGCGTCGCAAGGAGCACCATGTACCCCGTTCCGATCCCGTCGTCTCCTCTATCGCGATAGTCGAGGATCATCGGATTGACAAGCTGGCTGATAAAAATTCCCGACGGACGGAGGTACTGAAAGCCGACGATCGGCCCATAGGTATAGACGCGACCGGGATAGCGAACGCCGTCCGTAGCGGACATGGGCGCATCGATCCTGTAAACGTGCGCTCCGGCGAGGAAGTACCGCCCTTCCCGGAGGCGCCGACCGTAGTCGATTTCATAGAATATGACGTCCAGGTCGGGTATGAACGAGGCAACCATGAACGCCGAGGTACCGAGAAAGTTTCGTCTCTCCGCCTCCTCCGCGGGAGTTGCCGCGACGCTCACCGCAGTGACCACCGCCATCAGCACGATCATTCCTATCCGCTTCATTTTTTCACCTCCTGATCCCTGCGGCGGGGTCCGCCGTACCACCGACTGGAACGATAGCGTGTAGGGGAGTTCTGAAGTTGTCATGAGGCGCAAGTTTGCGGTTAATTCGTGCGGGTAAGCACGTTTGATCGGTCGGGAAGAAGCGATAAAATACCTTGCAACGGTCGCCACCGGTCGGTTGATTGGACTCAATGAGAATCGGTACAGTGAACACTCGAGTCAATGGAAATCAGGTACGAATGTATGCGGGACCTGCCCCGTGAGGTTAAGGGAGCTTTAAGGACGATCGTCGGCGCGTTGCAACACGTGAGGTACGCAATTACCGGCAGTCTCACCCTCTTCCTGCACGGTATCGATCTGCCGATCGGGGACGTCGACATCCAGACGACCGCCGAAGGGGCGTACGAGATTGAACGATGTCTGGCTGCCCGGGCAAGCGTCGTCTCACCTACATATTTCCGCACTTCAGAACATATTCAATCCCACTACGGAAAGCTGAATTACCACGGTATTGATATCGAACTCATGGGGGAGGTCCGGCACCGGATTTCTCCAGAGGGATGGGATGATACACCCAACATCGAATCAATAATCGAGTTTGTTCGTTATAAGGATCTCGTGGTCCCCATAACATCGTTGCTCCATGAAGTACGTGCATACGCCGAAATCGGACGACCTGATAAGTCCGCAGTAATCAGGCACTTTCTGGATAGCTCCGGAGGCCGTGGACGTTCGTAATGCTGAATCCGCACATTACACATTCATACTCCGTTGTTCGCTTATAGAAATGGCAGAATTTGTCCTGATATCGTATTATTGAATTTTATAATGACTGCCGTGAAGAAAAATGATCCGTTAATAGGAGTCGCCATGATGCGTCGGGGATTCGCGTTCGTCTTTCTATTGATATCCGCCGCTTCCTTCAGTCTCGAGACCGGTCTGGTCATAGGTCCATTTGCCAATGAAGAGGAGTTCGTACAACGAAACTCGAAAGCTCCAATTGATTTTTACGACATCCCCTGCTTCTTTGGCGGCTTCTATATTTCAACATCGGGGGACGAGCTTGTGTATACAGGGAATCTCTTGTATTCCCTCCACTTTACGGAGTACGAATACGAGCTTACGGAACACCATATACTGTATTCGTTCCACGACGTATGTCGAAAGGTGCTGCCATTTCTGGAGATTGGCGCAGGCGCGGTGGCAATCGTGATGTACAGCGACTACCCTGAAGATCTCACCTATTACAGCTATTACATTTCCACCGAGTTGCATCCCGTCCTCGTTGGACGAATTGAGACACAACAGGGGAAGTTTTTAGTGGGCGCCCAGTTCTCCTATCAGCTTGATTCCGGGAGATACGGCGGTATCCTGTCAAATCACGGATATATCACCGCCCACATCGGCCTTCGGACGCATTGATTTTCATGTAGAATGCGGTGTGACGGGTGATGTACCTGTCCCGGAGGTTTCACAATGGGTAAGCTCATATATTCCTTTTTCACGTCCCTCGACGGCTGTGTCACCGATGAAGACGGAAAATTTGGATGGGGAGAGCCGGATGCGGAGGTGCACGCGTTTGTAAATGATCTGGAGCGGTCGATCAAGACACACCTCTACGGAAGGAAGCTCTATGAAACGATGGCGGTCTGGGAGACGCCGGAGGCGTTTCCGTCGGTGACCGAGGTGATACTAGACTACGCGCGGATCTGGAAGGAGACTGATAAGGTGGTCTTCTCCCGGACGCTCCCTGAGGTCACCACCGCACGGACGAGGCTGGAACGGGAGTTTGACGCGAAGATGGTACGGGAGTTGAAAGAGCGATCCCATGGGGACCTGGCCGTCGGCGGCCCCACCCTCGCGGCCGAGGCGATTCGAGCGGGTCTTGTGGACGAGTATCACCTCTATCTCTCGCCGGTTGTTGTTGGCGGAGGCACTCCCTATTGGCCACGAAATCTGCGGCCGGCGATCGATCTTATGGAGGAGCGACGATTCGGCAACGGAATGGTTTTTCTACGGTATCGCAGCGCAACGCGGTGACCTTGCTGTCCACAACCGTGGGGGTGAGTGATGAGCGCCGCCGCGCCTCTGCAAGGGCGGGTTGATCGCGTCTGCAGGGAATGGCGCCGGGCGGAACGAAGTTCAATGTACCGGATCATCCGACAAATCGACTGAACCGGTAGCGGCGGCGATGGACGAGCTCTAGCGGAACTCTTCGTTGACACCGCCATATGGCGGATGTACCGTATCCTATGCGGTGGAGAGTGGCTTTTTTCCTGTCTCTCTCATTGACGGCTGCCGTCGACGCGGTTGCAGCTCAGGCGGTTGCAACTCCGGCGGCGGCGCAGCAACTCCGCATGATCTACATGGCCCAGGCCGGGTATTCCCCTTCGGATGTCCAGAGGCGGGCGGAGGAATTCCGGGCGCTCACGGGGATCAATGTGGAACTCACCTTTGCGGAATACGAGGACCAGTACAGCCTGATTATGCATTCCGCGGATATGGCGGAAGGGGCGTACGATATCATTCTTCTTGATTTGATCTGGACGGCGGAATTTGCCGAGCGGGGTCTCATCGATCCCGTTCCGCCGGATCTTTCCAGGGAGGTGCGGGGGAATATCGTTCCCGAGATTTACTCCGCCTTTGATTATGGCGGCGCGTTGTGGGCCGTCCCGTTTCTCGCTAACTTCAAGCTCCTCTTTACAAACATGGGCATCCTTGAACGCGCCGGTTTTCATGATCCTCCGTCCACCCTTGAAGAGATGGTCGATATGGCCTCTGCCGCCCGCCGTAGAGGTGTCATCGAATTTCCCGTTTTCCTCCCCTTGCGCAAACAGGAGGCCCTTGTCTGTGAGTTTGTCTGGCTCACCGGCGCTTTTGGAGGGGATCTCTATGACCATTCCGGCGCCATCGATGTAACAACATCGGGGGCGGAAGAGGCGCTCGCATTCCTGGTGGATCTTCTGGACCGGGGTCTCCTCAATCCCTATTCCCTTCAAAGTGAGGAGGTTTTTGCAGCCGAGGTCTTTACCGCCGGAGACGCGCTCTTTGCACCGAACTGGGTCTTTCTGGGACGCCTGATCGATGAGTCGGAACTGCCGATTCGTGAGACGGGGCGGGCGGGACTCATACCGACGGCGCGATCCGTCGCGCGCCGGGGGGCGGACACCACGACGGTGAGCGGATATCAGGGCCTCTCGGTGACACACAACAGCGTGAACAAGGAAACGGCGTGGCGATTTGTCCGCTTCCTGTCATCCCCGGAATTTCAGCGTCGCCATCTGGAAGAGATGCCGGTATGGCGGGAAGTATGGGATGAGGAGACGACACTGCGGGAAGATCCCGATATCGGTCTCAAGCGAAGGCAGATCGGGGGGGTCCACCACCGGCCGATCCATCCCGCGTATCGGGATATGTCCAACCGCCTGCAGTACTGGATATACGAAGCGCTCCGGGGAAACGTTGATCCCCCGGTGGCGTTGCAGAACGCCCAGCGTGAGATCGATCAGCTCGTGAAGTAAGTCCGAAACGACGAAGGAGATACAGAGGAGATGTTCAGGCGGGATGGACGGCGCGACGGACGGCGAATTGAACGACGATTCGGACGGCGCCTGAGCCTGAAAATTTCAACCAAGGTGGCGCTGTCCTTTGTCGTTCTTGTGCTCCTGCAGGGAATTGTCACCCTCATCACCCTCACCACCATCATTTCCCGGAGCCAGTACGAGGCATTTTCAGCACAAATGGACCGCACCGTATCGGGTATCGACGGGTATCTGCGTGAGATGGTAGCCGAGCAGGCGGTCAACGCCAATCTCCTTGCCGGGCAGGCGAAGGTGATCGACTATACCGACTTCGGACTGAGGAACCTGCTGGCACGGGAGTTGTCGGTCTATCGTGCCTCCCTGGGTATGGATGCGCTCGAAGTGTATACCGCTCCGGATCACCTGTTTTCCGCGGCAGGAACCAGTCCGGGCGTAACCCCTGAGCTGGACCGGTACGTATCCCACGCAATGGACGGCAATGAGGTTGTTTTTGTATCACCCGGTCAGGACTCTCCCCGCCTCGCCGTTCTCACGCCGATTGAACGGGGCAGCGAGATCATCGGTGTGCTCGTCCTCAGCCGCAACCTGGATGCGGACTTCACCGGAACGTTGCAGACTTTTCTGGGCGTCCGAATCATTCTCAGAATCGGTACGCAGACGGTAGCCGCGGCCGATCTGGACCGGGATACGGTGCACCGGATTACCGCGACGCAAGGCCCCTCGCCGGGTGATGAGAGCCCGCCGATCACTGACGGATATGTGGTAGGTTCCATTTCGATGTCCGGCATCGGCGCGCCGGAGGGAATCATCTATTGCCTTCTCGACACGACTGAGTTTCGTCGGCAGATTACCCGATATAACACGATCTCCATGGTCTCCACCTTTTTGATTCTCTCTGCGGCACTCTTCGTCGGAATTATCTTTTACCGCCTGACCTTTTACCGCCCCTTCCAACACGTCCTCGAGGGAGTCAACAGGATTGCAGACGGCAATCTGACCCATCACCTTCACGTCGGCAGGGACGACGAGTTCGGCGAGCTCGTCGACGCATTCAATACGATGCGGGAAAATCTCAAAAGCCGGGAGCAGGAGCTGCGACAGCTGTCGCTGTACAATACACTGATTCTCGACAACGTCAGCGCGGGCATTGTCACCGTCAACCTTGAGAAAACGATTACGACGATCAATCCCGCCGCAGCCAGGACGCTGGCCGTCGACGCTCAGGAAATCGTGGGCCGCGAAATGACGTCCCGAAGGGTGCCGGAACCGCTGTGCGGAATCATCGAGACCGCCCTGGGATCTGAAACGTACGGAAACGGCAGGGAGGTCGTCATCCAGGGGCACGGTGAAGAGCGGACGTTGAGCGTGAGCGTCTCTCCGTTACGATCGCGGGAGAACGATAAAATCGGCATCATCGCCATTTTTGAAGACATCACGAGAATGAAACGCCTTGAGGATCGTCTGGCAATTTCATCCCGTCTCGCCGCGCTGGGCGAGATGGCCGCCGGCGTCGCCCATCAGATTCGAAATCCCCTTTGTGTCATGAAAGTGTCCGCAGAGATGCTTCGGGATGATTTTCAGGTACGCCGGAACGTTGGAAATTACCGCCGCATCACTCATATGGTGATCAATGAAATTGATACGCTGAGCCTGGTCATCAGGAATCTTCTGGATTTCGCGCGTCCCCCCGAGATACAGACCCGCCGGTGGCCCGTCGGGCTCGTGGTAATGAATGCCCTCGACAGTCTGCCCCTGGACAGATTTCCCGAACTGACCGTCGAAACGACCGGTCTCGAGACGGCGGCGGACCATGAAATGGACAGAAGCCTTATAGAGCAGGTGGTGGCCAACCTCGTCCTGAATGCGATCCAGGCGTCCCGCCCGGACGGACGAGTACGCATATCGGCGGCCACACGGGACGGCCGCCTGAAGATCGAAGTTCGTGACTGGGGATCCGGTTTTGACCAGTCCGTGGGCGGCAATATTTTCAATCCCTTTTTTACGACCAAATCAAACGGTACGGGCCTCGGACTTTCAATCGTCCACCGCATCATTGAACAGCACCATGGTACGATCGACTGCCGATCCAGGCCGGGAGAGGGGTCCACATTTCTCGTTACCCTGTAGGTGAAGGAGTTTCAGGCGGAGAATATGAAACGAATACTGATCGTCGATGATGAACCCAATATGTGCGAAGCCCTCACGATTCTGCTGGAAAGCCGGGGCTACGCGGTTGCGACCGCTGCCGACGGCAGGGAAGCGGTTGACCGGATACGTGATGGTGAGATCGTCGATCTGATCGTGACCGATCTCAAGATGCCGCACCTTGACGGGATCGGTCTCCTCGAACACCTGAAGGAGAACGGATACGACATCCCCCTCATTCTCATTACCGCCTACGGCACCATTGAAGTTGCGGTGGAAGCTATGAAACGAGGTGCCATTGATTTCATCACCAAGCCCTTCAACAAAGACGTCTTTTGCAGGGTCATCGATCGTGTTTTTGAGGTGGAGTACCTCTCAGATGAAAATCGCCGACTGAATGAAATTCTCCATCGGGATGAGCTTGTCTGCGAAAGTGAACCGATGCGACAGGTTGCGAGAACCGCCGCCAGGGTCGCCCCGACTCCGGCACCGGTACTCATAACCGGTGAGAGCGGCAGCGGCAAGGGCGTTGTCGCCCGGGTGATTCACCGGCTATCCGGCGAAGAGGGGCGGCCGTTTGTTGCAATCAATTGTCCCACCATTCCGGAGACACTCCTTGAAAGCGAACTCTTCGGCTACCGCCGGGGAGCCTTCACCGGTGCAGACGGCGACTTCAAGGGGAAGGTACGTCTGGCCGACGGGGGGACCCTCTTTCTGGACGAAATTGCCGATCTGACCCCGGCACTTCAGGCCAAACTCCTGCGCCTCCTGGAGGAAAAGCAGTTTGAACCTCTGGGGAGCACGACCACCATCACCATAAACACCCGCATCATTTGCGCAACCAACAGGGACCTCGCCGGACTGGTGGAACGGGGGACGTTCCGAAAAGACCTGTTCTACCGGATCAACACGATCACCATTGATATTCCGTCCCTTCGGAACCGGCAAGACGACATCATTCCGCTGGCACATATCTTTCTTGCCCGCTCCGCCCGGGAACTGAAGAAAGGGATTACGGGACTGTCCCGGGAAGCGGAAGCGACGCTCATCCGCTACCGGTGGCCCGGAAACGTCAGGGAACTTCGCAACGTTATCGAGCGAGCCGTCGTCTTTGCCGGTCATCGGCAGATCGACGTCGCCGATCTGCCCGCGGACATGCAGCCTCTAGGCCAGGAGGGCTGGCGAGCCGAGGGCGAAAGCGAACTCGACGCCCGGGAAAAGACGACCCTGAAGGAAACGCTCGCGGCGTGCGGGGGAAACGTATCGGCCGCCGCACGGATGCTCCGGATTTCCCGCAGCCGCCTCCGCTACCGCCTGAGGAAACACGGCATTTCGGCTGGTTGAAATGGACCGCCACGCCGGCGGCACCGGTTGATCTGAACCGCTCTTTGTGCCGAAAGTCCGCCATTCGACGATCATAAATATATCCCGGTAAATGAATTACACAGTCTGCTCCTGGCCGGCACGGAGATTGCTTCCCCAATGGAAACTCAATATGAGGAGGCAGACATGACAAAACGGGTTTTGGTGCTGCTGGTTCTGGCTGTCGCCTGTGTCGCCCTTGTCTTTGCGCGGGGTGAACGCGAGACGGGCGGGATGGCGCCGGCCGGGGATTTGAAAGGCGAGGTGGAGGTGCTCCACTGGTGGACCTCGGGAGGTGAGGCCGCGGCGGTGGAAGTCCTGAAGGAGCAGCTGGAAGGGGAAGGACACACATGGACCGACTTTGCCGTAGCCGGGGGCGGCGGTGATGCCGCAATGACCGCGCTGCGCTCACGTGCCGTTGCGGGAAATCCGCCGACGGCGGCGCAGGTAAAGGGACCGCAAATTCAGGCGTGGGCGGAGGAAGGATTCCTGACCAACCTGAACGGTGTCGCTCAGGACGAAAACTGGAACCGCCTCATTCCGGGGGTCGTTGCGGACATCATGAAGTATGAGGGAAACTGGGTTGCCGTACCGGTCAACGTACACCGCATAAACTGGATGTGGTGCAATCCCGAAGTCTTTGCCGCTGCCGGCGTGGATATTCCGACGACGTGGGAAGAGTTTGCAACGGCGGCACGGGCTATCAGAGCGGCCGGCTACATTCCCGTCGCATGGGGCGGTCAGGACTGGCAGGAAGCTACCGTCTTTGAGACCGTTGTCGCAGGTGTCGGGGGAACCGATTTCTACAATCAAACGATGGTTGAGGCCGATCCCGCCGCGATCAACAGCCCCACCATGGTGCGGGTTTTTGAGACACTACGGATGATTCACAGCTTTACCGATCCCGGTGCGCCGGGGAGGGACTGGAACCTTGCAACTGCAATGGTCATCGAGGGTGATGCGGCGATGCAATTCATGGGTGACTGGGCAAAGGGTGAGTTTACCGCCGCCGACAAGGTTCCGGACCGGGACTACATCGCCGCCCCCGCACCGGGTACGAGCGATCAGTTCATATTCAACATCGACAGCTTCATCATGTTCGATGTCGATGATCCGGCGGACAAAGCGGCCCAGCGGGCGATGGCGCGCCTGATACTGGCGCCCTCCTTCCAGGAAACCTTCAACATTTACAAGGGGTCGATACCGGTACGCATGGGCATGTCACCGGATCCCTTCGACATTCCGGCGCGACTTTCGATGCAGGATTTTGCCGCCGCCGCCGAGACGGGAAACCTGATTCCCAGTATGGCTCATGAAATGGCCGTATCCCGGGCTATCCGGGGTGCGATGCTCGACACGGTTACGACCTTTGTGAACTCCAATATGTCCGCCCGGGACGCCGCGGCCAACTTGGCGAGTGCCGTTCGAGGGGCAAACTGACGCGTCTTCGGTCGACATGACAATCCGAAAATCCGGCGGGTATCACCCGATACCCGCCGCGTTTCCGTCAACGGGAAGGAGGATGTATGGCGGCAGGCGAATCCCAGGCTCGGAGAAAAGGACGCCGCCTGACAGGGCGACGCAGACCGATCGTTCCGCGGCTCGTGCTGGTTCCGACCCTTGTCGTGACGATCGTCTTCTTTTACGGGTTCATCCTGTGGACGCTGTGGATTTCCTTCACCGACTCCCGCATGCTTCCCCGGTATGAGCTGGAAGGGTTTGTGCAGTACGTCACCCTCTTTGTACGACAGGAACGATGGACCATCGCCATGCGCAATCTTGGAGTATTCAGTTCCCTCTATATCGGCATATCCATCATCGTCGGCCTTCTGCTGGCAATTCTCCTGGACCAGCGAATACGGGGCGAACGGTTTCTCCAGACCGTATACCTCTATCCGATGGCACTCTCTTTCATCGTGACCGGAACGATCTGGAAGTGGATTCTGAATCCCTCCCTCGGCATTGAGCGGCTCGTCCGGGATCTTGGATTTGAGACCTTTACCTTCCGATGGCTGGTGGATACAAAAATGGCGATATACACCCTCGTCATCGCTGCGGTTTGGCAATCCGCCGGGTATGTGATGAGCCTCTTTCTGGCGGGGCTGCGGAGCATCGACTCCTCCATTCCCGAAGCGGCCCAGGTGGACGGCGCCAGGCTGACCTCCATTTACTGGTACATTCTCATCCCCATGCTGCGTCCCGTCTTTCTCAGCGCTGTGATCGTCCTCGCCCACCTCTCGATAAAGAGCTTTGACCTCGTCGTCGTCCTCACCCAGGGGGGGCCCGGTATCGCCACCGACATGCCGGCGACGTTCATGTACGATTTCTCCTTCAAATACGATCGCCTCGCCCTGGGCGCCGCGAGTTCCGTCGTCATGTTCATCATGGTGATGGTGATCGTCGTTCCCTATCTCTTTTACGAATTGCGAGGAACCCGCGATGGCAACTGAAAAGGCACGCATGACCGCCGGCCCCGGTTCCGCCAACGTCGCCCATATGTTTCTCGTCTACATTTTTCTTGCGGCGGCGGCGATGGTGTTCCTGGTCCCTTTCCTGATCATGATCAACACCTCACTGAAGACCCTCGCCGATATCCGCACCGGCACCCTCGTGACACTCCCAAGGGCGGTGGTTT
Organism: Alkalispirochaeta sp.; assembly: GCA_965242725.1. Classification (GTDB taxonomy): domain Bacteria; phylum Spirochaetota; class Spirochaetia; order DSM-27196; family Alkalispirochaetaceae; genus Alkalispirochaeta. The sequence goes on along the minus strand of CBDESZ010000005.1, from coordinate 91,593 downwards.
TCGACGCATGGGTCAAGGCGTGGTCCACCCTGAACGGCCACTTCTGGAACTCCGTCCGCATGGTGGTACCCGCCGTCGTGATCTCCACCCTCATCGGCGCGGTTAACGGATACGTCTTTTCCAAATGGCGCTTTTCCGGGAGCGAGGCGTTCTTTACCGCCCTTCTCCTTGGTTGCTTCATTCCCTTTCAGGTCATCCTTCTGCCGATGTCCCAGACCCTCGGCTGGATGGGAATGGCCCAGCGCGTCAGCGGGCTTGTATTTGTCCACGTTGTGTACGGGATTCCCTTTACGACCCTCTTCTTCCGGAATTATTACGTCTCCGTCCCCACCGCTATGGTAGAAATGGCAAAAATCGACGGCGCCGGATTCTTTACGATCTTTCTGCGCATTCTCCTTCCAATATCGGGCCCCATATTCATGGTTTCCGTCATCTGGCAGACGACGCAAATATGGAACGACTTTCTCTTTGGTGTCTCCTTTTCCGGAAGCGGCAGTCAGCCAATTACGGTGGCCCTCAACAATCTTGTGAATACCAGTACCGGCGTGAAGGAATACAACGTGGACATGGCCGGGGCGATAATCGCCGGCCTGCCCACATTGGTGGTGTATGTCATTTCGGGAAGGTATTTCCTGCGGGGGCTGACGGCGGGATCACTGGCGGGGCAGTAACGGTCAAGGCAATAGCGGCAGGGGCGATCCCCCTACGCCTTTTCCAGTGTCACCTCGACGGCAGACCCCATTCCCTTGAGCACCGACAGCTCCCCGTCTATGGTGCCGATCGGATTCACCTCCGATGCGGCGCGCGGCTCTTCGGCCACACTGGCCGGCGTTGGTCCGAAAAAGAGACAAAGAGCGGACCCCGGCGGCCAATAGGCGAGTTCACCGATGTCCAGCACATCCCGGGCGTCCTCTTCGAGGTCAAATCCACGGCCGATTGAGCCGTAATACTCGTCACCCCAGCGACTCATTGTGAAGCGTAATGGAAGCATCCCGAGAACGTGCCGCCCCGTGGGGGAGTCATTCAGTTCACCGTTGAACCGCTTCCCGTCGATCGTCATGGCAATCTTTGTCGACATTGATTCTGCTCCTGAATGAATACTATCGAACCATACATGGTCGCTTGCTGTCAAAAGTCCAGTCCGGAATGAGGTATTGCATCCCGATCGCGTCGTTTCGGGCGCCGAAGGGAAGCTTCCTGTACACCTCATGGGCCTTCATCACGGCATCCATATTGATGTCGATGCCAAGGCCGGGGGCGTCGGAAACACGAATCACCCCGTTTTCAATACGATGGGGCTCCATTGTCAAATGCTGACCGTCCTGCCAGATCCAGTGTGTGTCCATGGCGGTGATATTGCCGGGTGCGGCGGCGGCACAATGTGCAAAAATCGCGAGAGAAATATCGAAATGGTTGTTGGAATGGGATCCCCAGGTGAGCCCCCAGTCGTTCAGAACCTGGGCAATCCGTACCGAACCGCTCATCGTCCAGAAGTGGGGGTCGGCGAGGACGATGTCCACCGATTTCTGACCGACCGAATGGTAGAACTGCCGCCAGTCGGTGGCAATCATATTGGTTGCCGTGGGGATACCCGTCCGCATCTTGAACTCGGCCATCGTTTCCCTTCCGGAATACCCCGCCTCCGTTCCGCACGGATCTTCGGCGTAGGTGAGACTGCTGCCTGAGCAAAGGTCCACCGCCTCATCCAGCTTCCACGCCCCGTTTGGATCGATGTTGATCCGCGCGTCGGGAAATCGGGCAGCCAGTGCCTCAACCGCTTCCATCTCCTTTTCACCCTCCAGGACACCGCCTTTCAGCTTGAAGTCCCGGAACCCGTAGAACTCCTGAAGAGCCTGTGCCTGTTCCACAATGGCACGACTGTCCATCGCTTCATTGCGTCGTATGCGAAACCAGGGGTTGGCGCTGTCGCTCTCATCGATATAGGGCAGATCGGTTTTTTTCCGGTCTGCCTGGTAGAACAGGTAGCCCAGGATTACCGCTTCCTCGCGCTGTCTCCCGTCACCAAGGAGGTCACATACCGGCATTTGGAGAAACCTGCCCCACAGATCGAGGAGTGCACTTTCAACAGCCGTCTCGGAGTGGACGACATCCTTGAGGTTGGAGAGTGACAGATTCTGCAGCCCTTCGCTGTTCCGTGATCGTGCGTTGTGACGATCGGTAAGGACCTTGAGAATGGACCGATACTCGCTGATCTGTCTGCCCACAACATAGGGGACCGATTCTTCAAGGGCCCGGGTTATCGCCTCTCCGCCGTGGACTTCGCCCAATCCCGTATTCCCCGAGGAGTCTTTCAGGATCACGATGTTGCGGGTAAAGAACGGGGCGTGCGCTCCGCTCAGGGATAGGAGCATGCTGTCGTTCCCGGCAACGGGAATGACCTGCATTTCAGTTACAACGGGAAACTTCTCTTTCGCGCTCATTTCTGCGCTTCCCCGGTTGCATGGGACGCACGGTATTGCCTGATCATCGTCGTGGCAAAGGACAGAACCGTCAGGGCGAGGAACATGGCGCTGATGGGACGGGTAAAGACATCCCAGAAATTTCCATTGGAGTATTCAAGTCCTCTTCTCAGATTGGTCTCCAATGCGCCCTCAAGGATGAATCCGAGAATAAAGGGTGGTACCGGTATTTTGAAACGGGACATCAGGAGCCCGATGACACCAAACAGCAACAGCCCCCACATGTCAAATACACGGTTGCCCAGCGCGTAGGCACCTATCGAACAGAGCACCACGATGAGGGGCACCAGGATGTGGGTCGGAACCTTGAGCACCTGCACAATCATTCTCATCGCGCCCCACATCAGAATCGCCATGATCGCCGTTCCGAGGATCATGGATGCAAAGATGTTGTAAACCAGCTCCCCGTTCTGCTGGAAAAGAAGCGGACCGGGAGTCATGCCGTGGAGCATGAAACCTCCGAGAAGAATTGCCGTCGCTCCGTCGCCGGGTATGCCGAGCGTCAGGAGGGGAATCATCGCTCCACCTATGGACGCGTTATTGCTGGATTCCGAGGCGATGATTCCATCGGGAATTCCGGTTCCGAATTTATCGGGATGCTTGCTCGAGTTTTTTGCAACCGAGTAGGCAATAATATTGCTCGTGGAACCTCCGATGCCGGGAAGTATCCCGATTCCGAGACCGAGCAGCGAACTCCGTATGAGGTTGATCCAGTTACCGCTGAGATCCTTCAGCGAGAATCCGAGGCCTTTCATCTTATAGCTGAGTACTTTCACCGGCGCCTGTTTTGCGGACGCGGTGGAGAGCACCTCGCTGATCGCATAGAGTCCGACCAGCACCACCAGGAGATGAAAACCGCTGGTCAGCTGCAAACTCCCGAAGGTATATCTCCGGGCGCTGTCGATCGGAGAAAGACCGATCGTTGCAAACATCATTCCAAAGAGGGCGCTCAGCAGTCCCTTTAACACCGATTTCCCGGTAAGGGCGGAAATGAGCGTCAATGCAAAGAACGTAACCGAAAAGTACTCCCATGGCCCGAACTTCAGGGTAAGGATGGCGAGGGTCGGCGATAACACGGTCATCACCAGGACACCGACCAGGGTGCCGATCAGCGACGCAAAAACCGCGAGGCCGAGAGCTTTTCCCGCCTGACCGTTCTTTGCCATCGGTGAGCCGTCAAAGGTGGTCGCGATGGAGGCGGGTGTTCCGGGAATATTGAGAAGGATCGCCGAAATGAGTCCTCCCGACGTACCTCCAATATAGACGGCGGTCAGCATCGACAGTCCGACATTGCTCGCCATCACGTATGTAATGGGGAGAAACATCGACAATCCGGCAACCACGGTAAGCCCGGGCAACGCACCAAAGACGATACCCACCAGGACACCGAGAAAGATCATGGCAATGCTCATCGGGTCGGCATACACCGCCGCGAAACCTGATATTAACATCTCAATCATAGGATTACTCTGCCTAACCTAAAATCCCTCTGGGGAGGAACAATGATAGATAATTCGTGAATATGAAATAAACGATAACCGAGGCACCGATTGAAAACAGGATAATGAAGAGTCGCCACTTCTTTCTTTCTTCATCCTGGACAAGAAGGAAGGACTCGGCCATTAAAAAGAAGGTACTTGAAAGTATAAATCCGGCCCGCCGAAACGCCGCGACGTACACGACCAGAAAAACCATTGAAAGAACGAGTTTCACCGGTACAACATTGTCGATACGACCGATGAAGGATCCTTTCGGCGCGTCAACACACGCAACCTGGTCGGGATCACATACCTCATCCTCGGCGCCTTTGTTTTCACCGGCCGCGCGAGCATGGAGTCTGCGTTCCTTTACCAGGAGCAGGACGATATGCAGGGTGGCCAGGGCGCATGTGAGAATTCCTATAAGCAATGGAACAGATCGCGAATCGAGTCCTCTGTTTCCGAATGGAGTGAACGTCGATATGGTGGTTGTCCCGATCATATAGGCGATTGACAGAACCAGGAAGAAAATCCCTACCCCCAGTTCTTTTTTAACATCGCTCGTCATACCGGTAATTCTCCTATTACACAAAATAAATACCGGCCTGAACGCGTTCAGGCCAGTAATACGCACCTGGGATAATCGCTTAATTACCCTGCAGCACGTCGCTGATAGCCATCAACTCCTCACGCTGGGCGTACCAGTGTTCCCGGGAGTCTTCTACACTCATCCACGTCGGGGGTTGGAATGCCTTTGCCATCTCCGCCCGGTATTCTTCATTATTGTTTACAACTTCGCCAACGGCATTGGAAAACTTTTCCACGATTCGCGGATCAGTGTCCTTGGGGAAAATCATCGTGTTCATGTAGTCATATCCGGCCTCAACACCCGATTCCCGGAGCGTCTTCACATCGGGAATGAGGTCCGATCGCTCATCACTGGCACTTGCGATAATTTTCAGTGTGCCTTCTTCAACATATCCCTTGATCTGGCTGTAGTTGAGGGGGACGATATCCGCATGTCCGCCCAGCACGAGTTGAAGGCGTTCGCCCGATCCGCCGGAAGAAACGATATTCAGCTCCGCGCCGGCATTTTCAAGTCCGATGGCAAGCCACATCGTGGAGGCTCCGGTATTCGCGGTGAGTTTGATTTCATCCGGATGCTGCTGTGAATACGCAATGAGCTCTTCAGTGTTGTCAAAGGGTGCGTCCGCACTCGCGACGAGGACTTCCGGAGATGCCTTGGAAAATACCGATCCGATCGCAAAATCCTCGATACCATAGTCCGCCATTCCGGCCGCTTCCGCAATGCTCAGGGAAAGCTGATGGACGAGAATGGTATAGCCATCCGGGTCCGCATCCTTGACCTGGGCGGCACCGATGGTTCCACCACTGCCGGGTACGTTGGTAACGACAACGGGACGACCGAGAATCTCGGGAAGATACTTTGCAACGGCACGCGCGTTGAAGTCGGAGTTTCCGCCGGCGGCATAGGGTACGATCAAATTAATCGGCTGGTTGGGCCAGTTCAGTTCGCCGTCATCCCCGGCTGTCGCCGCTTCCTGCTGTCCTCCTGCACTTACAAACGACAGGGCAATAACAAGAATCGAAAGAAATAATACCAATTTCTTCATCTCAATCCTCCTAAGTTTTTTTTCCGCCACTACGTAGCGGTTTTTTGCTTCATCTCACCAAACAGGGACGCTTGTTATCAAAGGTCCATCCAGGTATCAGATACTGCATCCCCACTGCGTCATCCCGGGCTCCAAGCTTCCCCGAGGTATACAACTCGTTGGCCTTCCGCACCTGGTCCATATCAAGCTCTACGCCGAGGCCTGGTCGTTCCGGTACGCGTATTCGCCCGTTCTCAATTTTCAATGGTTGACGTGTAAGGCGGTCATACCCCTCCTGCCATATCCAGTGCGTATCGATTGCCGTCACCTTGCCGGGAACCGCCGCCGCTACGTGAGTGAACATTGCCAGAGAGACGTCAAAATGGTTATTCGAGTGGGACCCCCAGGTGAGACCGAAGGTGTCGCACATCTGCCCCACCCTGACCGAGCCCGCCATCGTCCAGAAATGGGGATCCGCCAGGGGAATATCCACGCTTTGCAACGCGATGGAGTGCTGCATTTGACGCCAGTCCGTGGCCACCATATTGGTCGCCGTCGGCAGGCCCGTCGCTTTGCGGAACTCCGACAGAATCTCCCGTCCCGAGAAGCCCTGTTCCGCGCCGCAGGGATCTTCGCAATAGGCGAGAACACCGTGGAGGTCCGAGCACAGCTCTATGGCCTCAGCGAGCGACCACCCCCCGTTGGGGTCAACGGTAATGCGTGCCTCAGGGAAGCGCTCCTTCAACGCCCGGATCGCCGTGATCTCGTCCTTGCCGGCAAGGACGCCCCCTTTCAGTTTGAAGTCCTGAAAGCCGTACAGTTCCTGAGCCGCCTCGGCGAGACGAACCACACCGTCCGGCGTGAGCGCCTCTTCCCGCCTGACCCGGTACCAGGATGTTTTGGACTCCTTCTCCCTCACATAGGGGAGATCGGTCTTGTCCGGATCGGCAACAAAAAAGAGGTAACCCAGTACATCAACCTCGCTCCGCTGCATCCCTTCACCAAGCAGAGCCGCCACCGGCACCTCGAGGTGCTGTCCAAGAAGGTCAAGGAAGCATGACTCGATCGCGGTCACGGCATGGATGGTTGTACGCAGATCGAAGGTCTGCAGACCCCGTCCACCGGCGTCCCGTTCCGCAAAAGTGGTCTGTACCGTCCGAAGTACGTTTTTATACGCACCAAGCGACGCCCCCACCACCAGCGGAACAGCGTCCACGAGGGTAGCGCGAATTTTTTCGCCTCCCGGCACCTCGCCGATGCCGGTTCTTCCCCGGTCATCGGTGAGGATGACGATATTCCGCGTGAAATAGGGCCCGTGGGCGCCGCTCAGGTTGAGCAGCATGCTGTCGTGACCCGCAACAGGTATTACCTGCATGTCCCGAATCGTGGGTGTCGTTCCCATTACCATGTACTCCCGCCAGGGCTATTGCCTGGTAACCTCGGCGTTGGCGATCTTCTCGTAGAATTTGACGATGCTTGCGTGGTCTTCCACGCCGCATCCGTCCTGTTTGATTGCCTGCATGATCTCCATGACCTGTGCCGACAACGGCAGGGGCGCGCCGACGTTTCGTGACGTGTCCAGAACGTTGGCCATATCCTTGATGTGAAGGTCGATCCGGAAACCGGGTTTGAAGTTGCGATCCATCATCATTGGAGCCTTGGCATCCATGACGGTGCTCCCGGCAAGGCCGCCGCGAATCGCCTGATAGACGAGATCGGGGCTGAAGCCCGCTTTTTTGGCGAGTATCATCGCTTCCGAAACGGCGGCGATATTCAGCGCCACCACGACCTGATTACACAGTTTTGCGGTATTTCCGGCACCAATCTCACCGACATACACCACCGATCCCGCCATGGCATCCATGATTGCGTAGTTGGCGTCAAAGACGTCCTTCCTGCCGCCGACCATCACCGCCAGGGTGCCGTCGATCGCCTTGGGCTCTCCGCCGCTGACCGGAGCGTCGAGCATCTCCATTCCCTTCTCCGCCAGCGCCTTTGAAACTTCCTGACTTGCCAGGGGCGCGATGGAGCTCATATCGATAAGGACTTTCCCCTTCGAGGCGGCTTCAATAATGCCGTTATCTCCGAGGGCGACCGTTTTTACCTGCGGCGAGTTCGGCAGCATGGTGATCACCACATCGACCCGGGAGGTGACCTCTTTCGGTGTCTCCGCCGTCTCCGCGCCCATGTCCGTCAGCTCCCTGACGGCGTCCCTGTTGAGATCGAGAACGACCAGCTCATGCCCGGCCTTGATGAGGTTCTTCGACATGGGCTTGCCCATAATTCCAAGCCCGATAAATCCAATCTTCACTGTTATCTCCTTCCTGTCGGTTCTATTTGAATTTCAACGGTCGCATTCATATTTCAGTCCTGGAGAAGCCCTATCTTCCTGAGCATTTCCTTCGCTTTCTCTTCCACTTCCGGACTCACACGCTGAATCGGACGGATCGGGTCTCCCACATCGACCCCAAGAAGGTTCAGACACACCTTCATCATTACCGGAAAGCTGCCCCAGGCGTAGGCGTCCCGAAGGGCCATCAGTTTTTGCTGGTCCGCCAGCGCGGCGGCGTGATTTCCCGCCTTGAAATTGTCGTAGATGCTGACCACCAGGGCGGGGGCGACATTGGCCGTTCCGGCAACACAACCGACTCCCCCATGAACCATGGTGGCGTAGATGTAGTAATCGATCCCGCCAAAGACGCCGAAGTCGGTACGACGCTCCGCAGCCCGTATATATTTCATGGTCAAACTGAAGTCCATTGACGTGTTCTTCACGCCCGCAATCCGGTCGACCTTCAACAGTCGTTCCAGGAGGGAGACGGAGATCGAATTGGTGGTACGCGCGGGGTTGTTATAGAGCAACACAGGGAGACTCGTCGCATCGGCGATCGCGACAAAGTGATCAAAGAGCTCGTCGTCGCTTGGCTGCACAAACATGGGTGTCAGTACCGTCAGTGCCGACGCCCCCACTGCCTCGGCCATCTTTGCCAGACGAATAGACTCCCTCGTCGTGATGGCGCTGGCGCCCGCGTAGACGGGGATCGATCCGTTCACGTGTTCGACTGCAATTTCCGTAGCCCGTCTCTGATTCTCGTAATCGAGGCCGTAGAACTCTCCGTTGCTGCCGTTTACAAAGATACCGTGCACGCCGCCCTTGACGACGTAATCGATCACCCGGCGCAGCCCCGCCTCATCCACATCCTCGTGGCTGTCCACCGGTGTAATGATCGGCGGCACAACGCCTACCAGTTGATGCGACATATTCATCCTTCCTTCTTCTCCTCTGCCGTCGATCGGCACAGAAGAAATGTCAGATCGTTCACATTGGTTCCCGTCGGTCCGGTCACAATAAGATCTCCCGCGGCCACCAGGGCGTGATACGAATCGTTGTTGTCCAGATATACCTCGGGTTCGATGCCCGTCGCCGCGATGCGTTCCACTGTGCAACCGTCTACAATACCGCCGGCGGCATCGGTGGGACCGTCGGTGCCGTCGGAACCGACGGAAACGATCACTGCATTTTCCAGCCCGTTGATCCCCAACGCGGCGGAAAGGGCAATTTCCTGATTTCTTCCGCCTTTTCCCTTTCCCGTCACCCGAACGATCGTTTCCCCGCCAAAAATCAGCGCGCAGGGTGTACGCCGCCCGTACCTGCCGGTGCCGTCCCTGCACACCTCATGTGCAATGGATGCGATGAAACTTCCCGCCTCTCTCGCCTCACATTGGAGCGATGAGGTAAGCACCGCAGGCTCATACCCGCATGACGCAGCCTCATTTGCTGCGGCTTCACAAAGCGCTTCAACACTCCCGGCGACCACGGCCGTGCAGTTGTGAATCTCCTTGGGCGTCTCCGATTCAAGTGCCCGTGAAACGGCATCACTCACATGGAGGCCGTACTTTTCAACGATCGCCGCGGCATCGGCAACGGTTGACGTGTCCGGCGAGACCGGCCCCGAAGCGATTGCGTCAATTCTGTTGCCGAGAACGTCGGAGAGGACGATTGCCGTAATCGGGGTCTGCCCACCACCGCAAAGATGCGCAAACTTTCCGCCTTTGACCGTGGAAAGGCGCTTTCTGATCGTGTTGATCTCGACGATGTCGGCTCCGCTCGCGAGCAGTTGATCCGTCACATCGGCGATGTCATCCAGACCGACCCCCGGTGCGGGCTTCTCAAAGAGGGAGGAACCGCCCCCGGAAAGGAGCAACAGGACGCGGTCATTCGGGGTGAGCGGCGTCACCATCCGGAGAATACACTCCGTACCCTTCAGGGAATTTTCGTCGGGGATGGGATGTCCCGCTTCAAATATTTCGAATCCGTCGATCGGCCCCCGGGAGTGACCGTATTTTGTAAGCACCGCTCCCCGTACCAGGGAATCGCCGAGGATCTCGGCGGCGGCGGCGGCCATCGTCCACGCCGCCTTGCCGATAGAGACAAGTGTCACAGGTTCTGTAATGGACAGCTCTTCCAGCACCGATTTCACCGCGTCATGAGGCAGGACCGACTTGATCGCCCGTTCATAAATTGTGGTCGCGTCGGTACGGAGTTGATCCGTCACATCAAGTTTCGTTTTCATGCGATGGATCATTGTAGGGATCGTTTTCAGCTTCGAGCCATGTTAATAGAGTATCAATTTATCGATTCATTATTGTGCAGAGTGCACAAGGACGGCATCAGAACTTGCTGAGGTAGTGTGCCAGCTCATTGAGGAACTCACGGTCAGCCGCGTTTGAAATCGGATCAATATTGAGGGCGTCCTTTATTTTATTCAACCTGAACATGACCGTGTTTCGATGAACAAACAGGTCTTTGCTAGCTTTGACGACATTGTAGTTGTTCCGGGCAAGCTTGCGGATTGTATCGGCCACAACTTCCCGGTCTTCACCGTTGAAAAGAGAACTGAAGACCCCGAAGATCTCATCATAGATCTTCATTGTCACATAGTGTCGAAAATACTGCTGTATGTGATCGTTGAAAAAGTGTACGCCCCCGCGGTCCCTGACCTGGAGGCTCAGCTGTAGCGCATGTTCATAGGACGCCCGGTACTTCGTCATATGGCGCTGCAGGCTGCCCACGTAGTAGGTGATCTCCTGCTTCTTTACCGTCGCGGGAAGTAACGCCTCGACATTTGCAACATACTGCAAAACCCGTTCCTTGTATTCCCGGACTCCTTCCTCGTCGTCGGTCGAAAATGATTTCATGATGATGAAATCATCGTTGACGCCGGGGATGGCGACGTCCTGATGGACCGTGTCATCCGCCGTCGACAACGCCTTGAGGATTGAACGGTTGTCCAGTTTGGCGGGAAAGCGGGCGATGATGAATGCTTTCAACTCATTTCGGTTGATACGCAGCTCATCGGCCAGTGTCCCCGCCTCGGAGAGATCAAACTCGTCATCAAAGAGGACATAGTGGAGGAACTTCTCCGTCTTCCCGCGCTGCCGACGCTCATTGATCATCTGCAGCTCGTATTCAAGCATCGCCTCCATCGACGTTTTCACGAGACCCGCAAAGGACCTGACCGACTCGGGATCGCCGGTTACACAGATGACCCCGACATGCTTGTCTTTGTAGTCGATGAACATGTTGATGCCCGGTTTGGTGCCGATGTAGTGATCTTTTTCAGTCACAACACCGCTTTCCATCTTTCCGGAAAGGAGACCGTGGGCTACTTCGTGAAAATCGCCGACCCGGGTTTCATCCTTGCTGGCAATGATGATTCCCTTGTCGTTCATGATGTTAATGTTGTAGGGCAGATTCTTTACTGTCTTCTCAATAAATTTTTGCGCCAGCTCTGGTCCGAGTATTGACAACGCACACCCCGCCTTCGTCCAAAAGGGTACCGTTGGCAGTATATCACCGGGAGCACCCCTTGAACATACTGAACAGCAGGACCGTACCGGGTATAGTACATCCATGGACCTTGCCGAACTGCGCACCCGCCGGTGTGTGATTTTCGACCTCTTTCACACCCTCTCGACGATCCATCACGCCGGAATCCCCGGCCCCGACACGAGCGAGCTTCTTGGTGTGAGCCGGGAGGCGTATCTCCGCGCCCTCTTTGACGATACGGAACTGCGGCTCACGGGACGGATCAGCGACCCCGTCGAAATCATTCGCAATATTGCGGAAGGGTGCCGGGCGCCGGTACCGGCGTCGGAATACCCGCGCATCGCCCGGCTCCGTCAGGAGCGATTTGCCGCGTCCCTCCGGCGGATACGGCCGTCCGTCCTTTCGGCGCTTGATCTGCTCCGTTCCCGGGGAAAGACGCTGGCCCTCATCAGCAACGCCGATATTCTGGAAGCGTCAGGATGGGACGCTTCTCCCCTGGCGGAGCGTTTTTCAGTGACGGTTTTCTCCTGTCACGTCGGCATGGCAAAACCCGATCCGGCGATCTTTCACCACTGCCTCGACCGGCTCGACGCGTCCCCGGGGGATGCGCTCTTCGTCGGTGACGGCGGAAGCAATGAATTTGCCGGGGCCGCGGAAGCCGGTATTCCGTCGGTATGTACCGTTGAATTCCTCCGCGATACCTCCCCTGAAAAGGTTGAAGAACGCAGAGCAGGCGCCGACCTTTCCGTCGAGTCCCTGGAGGAGCTTGCCCGGGGACTGGTTGATTGGCAGCCGGACGGCGCACCGGAGTTAAAAACGAACTGAAAGGGCGTTGAAGGCCGGGACCCCATGTACGAGACTTCAAGGAAATGGAGACAATCCCGGACCCCGACGGCGACAGTGCCCATCTTTTTCCCGCCGCGACTCGTCTCTTCTGGATCGGTACCGGCGTCTTCGTCCTCAACGATTTTCTGTGGATCTCCCTGCAGTCGGGAATGTGGCTCTACCTGGCCGACATCGTTCTCCGAATAATCATCATATTCTTCATTTACAACCGGCTACGCGTGTCGGCGCCGTCCCCGGGATCAACACTCAGATTTCTCTTTATAACGCGCCCCGAACAACCATCCGGGAGAGCGCCGGCGCCATCAATCGTGTGGTGGACGGTGGGGACATCCATGGTGGGTATTGCCATCGACCAGACGGTATGGCCGTTTCTCTATTACCGGCTGCCCGCTACGGCACTGTTCAGTTTTCCCCAAATAAGCGGTCCGCTGTATATCGTCGACCTGACGGTGGGAGTCGTCCTGGTCGCCGTATCGGAAGAAGTGATCTTTCGATCCCTCGCGTTCCGGGTCCTCCGCCGTGTGACACCGAACCGTTGGCCGGCGGCGGAGAAGGCGCTCTTTGTCGTTTTTACCGGCAGTATCATTTTCGGAATGATTCACTGGGGCAACGGCGTGCACGCCGTGATCAGTGCTGCACTCTGGGGCGTCATGCCCATGGTCGCCCTCGTCCGTACAGGATCTATCTGGCCGGCGCTCATCGCCCATTGGGCAACCGACCTCGTTGCGTTTTCCGGGCTCATTCCGGAGGCGTACTATCAGCTCTTTGCTCGGTGAAGTCGATTCCGGCGCGGATGCGGACAAAAGCCCCATGACCGATCTCAACATGCGCAGCCAGGAGCTGCAGGGAGCGGTGGACGCAATCGTTCAACGTATCGCGGTTTTTTCCGTTTAAACGCGTACAGCGCACCGTCGAGAACCGGTCGGCCGACGGGATTTCAGCTCTCCCGTCCCTCCAGATCCTGAAGCTGCAGATTGAGGGCCCGCACGGACACGCTCACTTCTACGACGAGAAAACCCATGGAGAGAAGTGTCAGAAGGAGGGCGACAAAGAAGACGATCTCCGCCGCCAGGACGCTTTCGAAAAACAGGAGCACCATTGATACGACGGACAGGAGGAGGCCCAGTGCACCCGCCGCCTGCATGTTCCGGATGAGACCGATCCTGAGACGAAGGTTTCTGATCTGCTGCTGGACGGCGCAGTTGCCGTCGGCTTTCCACCGGTCGTGAAGACGACGGACGAGGTCCGCGTAGGAGAGAAAGCGGTTGGTGTATGAAATGAAGAGGAGGGAAATTGCCGGGAAGAGCAGCGCCGGGGTGGCAAAACCAAATTCCATTCGTGTTCTCCTTCTATGGGTACGGTCCGGACAGCGGGAACGCCCGTCCTCGTACGACCGATCACCGCTGCACATTGTACCGGCAATATCCGTCCCTGTGGAGGCTCACCGCATATGACCGGCGTTCCTGTTGCGCCGTCTCCGGCGGTGGAAGAGGAACGTCACGGCCCCGATCAGCGCGACACCTGCGACGGCGAGCACCCCGGCTGATGATGCACGACGGGCGAGCGCCGGCAGGTCGACGGCACCGGTTTTCCAGTAGACCCACTCGGTTCCGATCAGCGGCGCCAGGTCCGGATCGCCCGAGCTGAGCACGACGAGACCGTCCCCCGTCTGAAGGTTGATGCGGGCGGTATTGCTGATACCGGGAAGATTCCGGCCGTCGTGGCCGATGATCTCTCCTTCCGTCGCGTCGATACCGAAGAGGGCGGGGCCGAGGGCCCACATTCCGATGCCGAAGAGTTCACCCTCCGGGGTGACCATTTCCCCTATCGCCGCGGGAGAGAGCACGCCTCGCCCCGGAGGCTCGCCACGGGTACCGGGAATATGGGCCTGCAGGAAGCGTACCAATTCATAGGGCGTCGCGTGGAGGGACGACGTCGCCGGGGCGGAGAAATATCGGTGCGGCGTGACCTCCCCGTCCGTATCGTAGTGGCGGGCGAGTTGCGACACCACTGCATCGTCAACGGAAAATGTTGATTTTGTCATACCCAGCGGCCCCAAGACCGTCTCCTCCATGTACCTGTTGAATGGCCGATCGGTGATTTCCTCCGTGAGAAGTTGAAGGAGGGCGTAGCCGCCGCCGGAGTATTGCCAGCGCCCGCCGGGGACGCGACCCACCCGGACGGGTGTGAGCGAACCTGCGGCGGCGTCCGCGGGGCGCGTCAGCGCATCTTCAAGGGACTGGAGGTCTCCGGGGGCGGTGAAGCCAAGATAGCCGAGACGGTCGGTCAGCCCTGCGGTGTGGCTGAGAAGGCGCCGTACCGTAACCTCCCGGGAGTCGTACCGACCGGGAGGAAATTCCCAGCGGGTGAGATACGCCTCGACCGGCGCATCCGGATCGAGAAGGCCCTCTTCAACGAGGGCAAGTACGCCCCAGGCGGTTACCCACTTGGATATGGAGGCGAGCTGGAAGAGCGTGTTCCCGTCGATCGATTCTTCCCGGGAGTCGTAGTGCTCGTAGGCGACTCGGCCCTCTTCAATCAGAAGAAACGCGACGTTGCCCTTCATTCGGGTATCGAGAATCGTGTGCACCTCCCCGATAAAGTGTGCGGGATCGTCGCCGGGATGCACCGGCGCGATCCACCAGCGATGGAGCGTGCCCATCGCGACAAGGAGGAGCCACGCAATGATGAGGAGCGCGGGGCCGGCGGCGGAGATGCGGTTGCTCATCGAGGCAAGTGTACACCTCCGGTTGCCGATTGGTCACACGGTCGGTTGCGCCGCGCCGCTCCGCCACGGCTACCTGACCCGGCCGCCGCCGACTCAGGAGAGCGCGGGCACGTCCAGCCAGCGCCGTTCCTGCCAGCTGGTGAGGCCGAGCTCGGCGAGCTGTACGCCCTTGGCACCTTCCATGAGGTCCCAGGGGAAGGGTTCGTCGTCGACGATGTGTTTGAGGAAGAGCTCCCACTGCACCTTGAAGGCGTTGTCCATGATGTCCCGGTCGGGCATGGTGGTCCAGCCGTCGAGGAAGTCGATGGGGCTCGGAATGTCGGGATTCCACACCGGTTTGGGCGTCTCCGCGTCGTGCTGGACGACGCAGTTGCGCAGGCCCGCCACGGCGCTGCCGTTGGTGCCGTCCACGTGGAGGGTGAGGAGGTCGTCCCGGCGCACCCGGGTGGCCCAGCTGGAGTTGAAGTGGCAGATGATGCCGTTTTCGAGCTCAAACGTTCCGTATGCGGCGTCGTCGGCGGTACAGGTGTAGCGCTTGCCCTGCTCGTCCAGCCGCTCGGGAATGTGGGTGGCGCCGATGGAGCTCAGGGACTTGATTTCGCCGAAGAGGTTGTCGATGACGTAGCGCCAGTGGCAGAACATGTCGATCATCATGCCGCCGCCGTCCTCCTTGCGGTAGTTCCAGCTCGGCCGCTGCGTGGGCTGGTGAAAGCCGTCGAAGACCCAGTAGCCGAACTCGCCGCGGACGGAGAGGATCCGGCCGAAGAAGCCGGTGTCGATGAGGTACTGAAGCTTCCGCAACCCCGGCAGCCACAGTTTGTCCTGGACGACGCCGTTCTTGATGCCCGCCGCCTGTGCCTCTCTGGCGAGGGCGACCGCGGTGGCGGTGTCGGTGGCGGTGGGTTTTTCGCAGTAGATCGCCTTGCCCGCGGCGATCGCCTTTCTGAGTCCCGCTTCCCTGATCTGGGTGAGGGTGGCGTCAAAGTAGATTTCGTTCTTTTTGTCGGCCAGGGCACCGTCGAGGTCTGTTGTGTATTCTATCTGTCCGTGTTCAGGGGCGAGGCGGTCGACGAGGGACTTCAGCTTCGCCTCGTTCCGTCCAACCAGGACCGGCACGGGCATGATCGTTTCACCCGACTTTGAGGGGACGCCGCCCTGGGCGCGTATCGCCAGGATGCTCCGTATGAGGTGCTGATTGGTGCCCATGCGTCCGGTGACGCCGTTCATGAGTATTCGTATTTCCCGCATTCTGTCCTCCATGGTTTGTGTTGTGTGCTATACCGCGCTGCGGCACGCCGTGGCGATCATTTGCAGCCACTCCGACTGGTCCATCGCCCAGTACCGTTCGGAGAATATTTCAACTTCTATGAGGCCGGTGAAGCCCGCCGCCTCGACGTCCCGGCGGATTCCCGGAATGTCGATGCACCCCTCACCCATGAGTCCCCGGTCCAGCAGCATGTGCTCCGTGGGTACGCGCCAGTCGCAGACGTGAAAGGCGGACAGGAGTTCGTCCGTGCCGGCGGCGGCGATCTGGTCGGGGAGGCGCTCGTCCCACCAGAGGTGGTAGACGTCCACCACCGTGGAGACGGGGCGGCGGGCGGGCGGGGCGGCGGCGGTGAAGCCCGCCGCCGTGTTGGCGGCCCCGGCGATCTGTACCGCCTGGCCTAGTGTGTTTACGGCGCTCCGGGTGTCGGCGTACATGGGGTGGAGAGGCTCTATGCCGAGCTGCACCCCCGCCGCCGCCGCTTCCGGTGCGAGTTCCGAGAGCGCTTCGGTGATGATTTTCCGGTTTTCCGCCAAGGTCAGCGACGGGTCCGCCCCGCAGACAAGGACGATCAAAGGAAGACCCAGCGCGTGAGCTTCGCCGATACAGCGCCTGTTTTCATCCAGCGCCTCCCGGTACGCCGCCTTGTCGCCTGTGGCGAAGAAGCCGCCCCTGACGAGGCTCACTCCCGCAAGCCCCGCCTCGTCCATTTGGCGACGGATTGCCGCAGGGTCCCTTCCGTCCATGGCGTCCCGCCATATGGAGAGGCCGCCGAATCCCGCACGGGCGTACTCGTCTATCGCCCGCTCTATGGGCCACGGCTTGGTGGTGACCGTGTGGGGGGCAAAGCGGCGAAGGTCTTCTATCCGTTGCGGCCGGGAGGCGGCCGTGTCGGGAGATGGTCCCTTCGTGCCGTTACCGCCCACTGTGACCGCCCTTCCCGCCTGCTTCTCCTGCCACGCCGGCGGTGTCGATGTCAAAGAAGCGCTGGGCACCGCGGCCGTCGGCCTCGCGCTGGAGCATGACTGCCAGCTCGAGGAGGTGGTAGTCCCCCCACATGCAGCTCTCGCCGTTGGCGATTTTCTGTCCCGTGTGGACGTAGTCCCAGCCGTTGGGCTGATGGTAAATGGAGTGGAGGAGGATGCCCTCGTGGTGGCCCGCCGTGCTGAGGTAGGGTTCGCCGAAGAGGGTGTGCGCCGCCTTCAGCGCGGCGGCACGGTAGCGTCCGGCCCGCCCGGCGATCTCTTCAGCGCTGTGCCGCCGCGCCCCACCGCCGTCGAGGTCAAGCTCGGACTTTGCGAGTCGGCCGGCGTGCTCTTCGAGATAGCCTGAGAGTCGCCACAGCCCCTGGGCGGTGATCGCCGCGGCGGAGCTGTCCACCGGCTCGTGGTCGTTGTAGGGATCCGCCGGCCGGTTGAGGTAGTCCCCCAGTTTCTCGAGGCCCGGCGCGCCCGTGTCCCAGTAGGGGATGCCGTCGGTGGGGGTGTTTTCGATGTAGAAGTCGGAAACGGCGCACGCCGTCCGGAGCCAGCGCCCTTCTACCGCCTGGCGGACCGTTTTGGCCGACCCCGCATGAGGGGCTACCTGCTCCGCCGCAACGCCGGCGTTCGATATATTTTCAAATTCAGAGTCGTCCAATGTGGCAAGCCATTCCAGCTGTTCCGGGTACCCTGCGGCGATCCAGGCGAGGCCGCGGGTCCACGTGGAGAAGGGGGTGTAGCCCTGCTGGGTGCTTGGGCAGCGGTAGACGCCGTTGGTGATGTTAAAGATCGATTCGTGGACGGTGCGGCCCCGGACGTCCCAGCGGTCGCGACCGGCGCCGTAGTAGACGTTGTACCGGGCGGTGGATTCAGCGTGTGCCAGGAGGCGGCTGAGGAGGTTGATCCGCTGGTCCTGCTCGCCCATGAGGACGTGCCCGAGCTGATGGGATACCGAGAGCGCCCGCATGGAGCGGATCGTGTCGGAGAAGAGGGAGTGGGGTCCGTTGAAGGTGTGGACGTACCCGAGGCCGTCGCGGGTGTCCGTCCAGCGCGCCGCCTGTACGGCGCCGGTGACTTTGAGGGCAAGGCGATAGAACTCCGCCTCCCACTTGTCATAGGGGATGCGCCCTTCCGCCATCATGCGCAGGAGGTTGCCATAGGTGCTGACGTTGTTGAAGCCGTGGTCGTGGACGCCGATGTGGGTGAGGTGGCCCGCCATGTGGTTTGTCGTCGCCGCCCGGCCGTGGACGAGCATGTCCTCTTCTCCGGTCGCTTCATAGAGGTAGAGGGCGTTGCCGAACTGGAATCCCTGGGTCCACTCGGTCCACCCGCGGGTGGTGTAGCGGCCCTCTTCCGTGTAGACGGGGGTGCCCCGTTCCGGCGCCCACGCGTCCTTCAAGAGGCGCGTCGCCCGCAATGCGGCCTTCCACACGTCGGGAAGGCGGGCAGCGACGTCCTCAATGGTCGGGGTTTTGGATATGTCTATCATGATTTGCTCCTTGTTTTCTTTTTGTCCTGTCGGCCCGGGGTGCGACGGCCCGGGGTGCGACGGCCGGCACCGGCGTACGGCTCGTGCCGGCCATACGGTGCACCGCAACGCAGCTCTCGCAGGTCCGTTACTCCGCTTGGCGCCCTCGCCTCCCCGCCCTACAGCCGGGATATGTGAAATCCGCCGTCGGAATAGATGACCGATCCGGTGGAAAATCGAAAGTCTCCCGCGACGAGACTGCGTACGGCCCGTCCGATATCGTCCGGTTTGCCCCACCGCCTTTGCGGTACGAGGCCTTCCGCGATGAGGGAATCATACTTTTCCTTCACCCCCGAAGTCATGTCCGTTTCCATGATTCCCGGTCGAAGTTCATAGACGGGAATACCCAGGGGCGCCAGCCGCGTCGCCCACAGTTGCGCCGCCATGGCGAGCCCCGCTTTGGAGATGCAGTATTCACCGCGGCTGATGCTGACTGTGTCGGCGCTGATTGAGGTGACAAAGACGATGTGGTGCCCCGCATCCTCTCCCGTGGAGCCGCTCTCTATCCAATGGCGGGCAACGCTCTGGGCGAGGAAGTAGGGCCCCTGGAGATTCACCTTCATCAGTTCCTCAAAGGATTCTTCAGTCGCCTCCAGGATATCCGCGCGAACCCGCGGAGCGATGCCGGCGTTGCTGACCAGGGAGTGTATGGCACCGAATTCCGCGATCGTTTCTTCGACGAGGCGTCGTCGATCCTCAGTCCGGGAGATATCCGCCTGTACCGGGAGAAATCGTTGCGGTGACGCCGCGGAATCCCCTCGTTTCCCGGCCGCGCGGGCAGTCTGCTCGCAGAGTTGACGCGTCTCTTCCGCCGCGCGTGCATTGTTCTGATAATTGATAACCACACTGTATCCCGCTTCTGCAAGTGAAACGGCGATTCCCCGTCCCAGTCCGCGGCTGGCGCCGGTGACGATGACCGCACCTCCGGCGGTGGCTACAGACTGATCCTTTATATGGTCGCTGCTCATGAAGCTATTGTACACTCACCGGACGTGACGCGCTTTGTAGATCAAGTGAGAAGAAATTTGCATATCGGGCAATATGTGAAATAATCACCTATGGACACGTCCCCCGGACCGCGGGAGCTCATTCTACCCCCGTCGGGAATCCTCGCCGTTGAAAGCCGGCATGACCGGACCTTCACGATGGAACCGCAATTTCACGATTTCCACGAAGTCTTTCTCCTTCTCCGCGGTGCGGTGATTTTTCGTCTGTACCGTAATCCCGGTACGACCGACGCCGAAGCCGAGGAGCACCGCCTCCACACGGGAGACTATCTCATCGTACCCGCCGGGACGGGACATATCATTCATGATGCCCGGGGTTCCACCCTGGTTCTCGTTGCGTGCACCGACGACGCCGTCCGCAGCGTCCCCGGTCGACGGGAGGTCTGGGGCGATCTCATTTCCGCCTCTCTCGAATGTGGAGCGATCAGGTCGGCGCCGCTGCACCTGAGAGATACATCATGGCGCGAGCTCATCGCATTAAGCCCCCACGTCGGGTCACCCGATGTCGCCCGGCCACCTGGTCAGGAGTCTCGGAAAGAAGGTGCTCCCTCCCGCATGGGGACGTCGGACCCGTACAATCCCGCCTCCACCACACGACGCCTTGAGCTTGAAAACGCCTTTTCCCGGTTTCTCCTTGAACTTTCCCGCCTCTCCCGCCGTCCCCGACTGCCCGATGCCCGGGAGCGCGTTCAGGCGCTGGCGGCGACATTGCATGAGTTTGCCCATGAACAATGGACCCTCGACCGCGCGGCTGGAGCGGTATATCTGTCGCGCCGCCGGTTTTCGGATCTCTGGCGAAGTGTCACGGGTGAGACCTTTATTACAACCCTTCAGCGTCTTCGCGTCTCGACGGCGCAGCGCCTCATGACGGACGACCGTCTTTCCATCGCCGGTGCGGCATTTGCCGCGGGGTTTGACGATGTCACTCACTTTTATCGCGTTTTTCACAAATATGTGGGTATGCCGCCGGGCACGTGGAGTTCTATGCGCACATGAGCTCCTCCGTCTGTCCAGTAGTGCATCGTTCCGCCAAGCTGTGAAGTCAACGCCGATATGAGGCTGTAACCCAACCCCGATCCCCCCTCGGGACTGAAGCCTTCGGGAAATCCCGGACCGTTATCCGCTACAGAAAGGATCAGCCGTTCATCCTCGCGGAACAACGCAATGGAGACCGTACACCCCCCGCCGTTGATCGCCCCGTACTTTCCGGCGTTGACCATGAGTTCACCGGTGATAAGGGCGAGGGGTACGGCCGCTTCAATACGGAGGGTAATATCGCCCGCCTGGACCAGGACCTGGGGTGGAACTGCGCTGTACGTGACCAGTTGCACCAGATTCTCAAGAAAGGGCTGCATCTGGATTGTTGAAAGGTCAGGGGACTGGTAGAGCATTTCGTGGACACTTGCCATCGCCGCAATCCGCGTTTCCAGATTCCGGTAGAAGTCCTCCGCCATACTCTCCACGTTGTCCCGCTGGAGATGGATGATGCTCAGGATGAGCTGCATGTTGTTCTTGACGCGATGGTGTATTTCCTTGAGGAGCGTCTCTTTTTCCTGAAGCGAACGGGCAAGTCGCGCCTCTTCCTTTTCCCGCTCCCGCACGCGGATCTCCAATCGCGCCGCCATGTCGTCAATTGCGGCGGCAATGACGTGTATCTCTGCGGGACCGTCCCGCAGACCCGTCCGGGCGTGTAAATCGCCCCCCTCGATCGCCCGGGCGGTATCAACAAGGCGATCTATTCGTCGGGTGAAGACGATGTTTCCGAGGGTGACGGCGGTAATCATCGCGGCAAGAACGGCACCGATTATGAGAAGGATGTTGCGGACGAGAATCCGTCTGGCCGGACCCATTGCAAGCTCTTCGGGAAACCCGACAACCACCGAGAGGTACGGCGTCTGGCTTCCCAGGGCAAGGCGCCGGAAGGCATAAAAACGGCTTTTTCCGTCGGATCCCCTCGACCGGACCATTCCTTCCCCCGTTGGGGACGCGACAATTGCATTCCACACATCTTCCTTTATCGGAGAGCCGATCGGATTGGTCTCCAACGCGGGATGAAAGTACACCCGTACTCCGTGCCGGTCGGTAATGCCCAGTATCGTCCCCTCCGGTAGATCGAGGCGATCGAAATGTTCTCCGAAGGAATCGAGAGGATACACGGCACTGAGAATACCGGTTATTGCATTCTGGCGATTGCGTACCGGTATGGCATACGGAAAAGAAGGAGTTTCATCGATACGGGCAAGGATGTATTCCCCTGCCGCAAAGGATCCCGTCCTGAGGGCATCCTGCACATGCCGCCGATCGGAGAGATCCGTTCCCCGTTCAAGTCCGGGAGAGACAACGACTATTCCGTCGGTATCGGTGACGGTGAGGTTGAGGAGGCGGGGGTTCTGCCAGAGGACGACTTCCAGAATCTCCAGCTGCTCTTCGGCGTTTCCCTCCCGGAACGCCGGCAGATGCACCACCGTATCCATCATGTTGAGGAGCGCATCGGTGGATCTCCCCTGTATTTCAGCGATTGATTCGGCCTGACGCTGTACCTCAAGGCGTATCGATCTCTCGAGGGTATGCCCGTATTCCGTTCCGGTAACGATAATGACGATCAGTGCGGGAATCATGGAAGCGATGGTCGTCAGGAGCAGTACGTTTCGTACGGTAAACGGCGGTTTCTGTTTCTTTGCGGGCACGCAAGTCTCCAATGGCAACAAGATATATCATACTTCCCTGTCGGACCGGTAGTGGAACGAGATACATGGACGACTCAACATTCCCGCGATACCTTAGATATATACGTACAGGATTGTGAAACCATGACGACAAGGAGCGGACTTTCGTGAAAATAACTCATTTGCTCATTCTGGCGATTTTAATAAGCGTAGTCGTCCTTGGGTGTGCCGGCGCACCGGACCCGCAACCCCAGGAGGAACAACCGTCACCGGCTCCCTCGCAAACGGAGGCGCAGCAGCCGCAACCGGCGGAAGAGCCTGCGGAAGAACCGGCGCCCGCTCCGTCCACTCAACAACGGACTGAGGCGGAACAGCTGAAAGAAGAGGCGGTGGCAGAGCGGGGTCGTGCCCTCTCCGTAAAGGCGGATGTGGCGCAGCGCTCACTCTTCAACGACGCCCAGGAGCATCTGTCCCGGGGAGAGGAGCTTTTCTCGTCCGAAGAATATGGGGATGCCCTATCGGCCTTCACCGCCGCCCGGAGCGGATTTCGCGACGCCTACGTCGCGGCCCGGGATCAGCGGGAACGGGCGCTTCGCGCCCTGGAAACTCTCGATTCCGATCTCATTGAGACGGCTCGGGAGTTGGAACGCATGCAGCAGGACGTGGAGGGAGAGGACGATGAAACGTAAACAGAACCGTCGCAACGCCATACGCAGAACCCGGAGGTTGCTCTTCCTCTTTCTGCTTGTTTTTTCCACAGTCCTGTCCGTCGGCGCCCAGAATCTTCTGGAGGACAACCCCCACGCCCGTCGAGCCAGGGAACTTCGCGGGATGGCGGCACAAGCCATCGAAGACGGCAGATATGAAGAGGCCATCGAATACGCGGAAGAGGCGGAACGGGAACGCCGGCAGGCGGTTACATGGGCGGAAGAGCAGGTATGGGCGTATCGGGCGCACAATATGCGTAACCGCGCCCTGGAGCAGATAGCCTACGCCGAGCGAATCGACGCGGCGACACACTACCCCGAAGAATACCGGACGGCAATGGCGGCGATGGAAGAAGGAGAAGCAGATTTTACCGCCAAACGGTATGAAGAAAGTTTTCCCCGGTTCCGCCTCGTCAGGGACACACTTTCGTCGCTGACACCTGTTCGGCAATCTGCGGGTCGCCCCTTACCCCGCTACTATGTTGTTCGTCTCATACCGGAAAACCGGGATACCTTCAACAAGATCGCCGGGTACGACTTTGTCTATGGCGACCGCACCAAGTGGCGCCCCCTCTATGAGGCCAACCGTCACATTCTCAGGGACCCCGACAACCCTCACCTCATCCACCCGGGAATGCGTTTTGAAATTCCGAGTCTCGAAGGCGAGGAGCGAAGCGGGACGTGGGAGCCGCCGAAGTAACACTCCTGGCCGCCCGGGTTGAGGCCGCCCGGCCGCGCCGCCCGGCCCGTTCCGGGTCGGACCGGCTACGCCCTGCCGGCGGCCCGCCGCGTCATTGCTGAGAAGATGCCGCCACCGATTATGAAGGCTCCCCCAACCACATGGGGGAGCGCGATCGTCTCACCAAGGAGAAAAAAGCCCAGAATCGCCCCGTAGAGGGGCAACGTATTGTAAAAGACCATAGCACCCCCGGTGCCGAGTTTTTTCACCCCCACATTCCACAGAAAATAACCGGTTGCGGCAGGTACCAGCCCAAGGTAGAGGATAATCACCACGAGACGGCCGGAAAAAACGACGGGTATTGACCGCTGCTCCCACAGCGCCGCCGCTAAAAGAACGGGCAGACCCAGATAAATGGAGAGCGCCGTCGCGGAAAGGGAGGTCCGATGTCGGGTTGCCCGCCTCCCCGCGACGGAGTAGAGCCCCCACACCGCAGCCGCCGCAAGAACGAGGGCGTCTCCCGGATTGATCCCGACCTCGGCGAGCCGGCGAATGGATCCGCCGGTAATGAGAATGACCACTCCGACCATTGCCGCCAGGGCTCCCCACAGCTGCCGCCGTGAATAGGGCTCTCCGATGAACCATGCCGCAAAAAAAGCGGTCAGGAGCGGTCCCATGCCGTTAATGAGCGTACCGTTGACGGCGGTGGTGTAGCGCAGACCAAAGTAGATGAGCGGCGCAAAGAGGACGATTCCCGTTGCGGCCATGGCCGCAAGCGGACGAACGTCTTCTCCCAGGCGGCGCTCTTCTCTGGGCAGTCGCCGCAGGAGCAGGAAGAAGACCACCCCCGCCACAATGTAGCGCAACGCGGTCAGGGTGAGGGGCCCGATCTGGTCACGCACATACCGTCCGAGAATGATATTGGTCGCCCATGCAAGGGTGGCGACATTCACATACAGAATTCCCGTGCGCGTCTCTTTGGTATCAACATTCATGTTGCACCAATCATACCATACGGCACCGGCGTGCGCCCCATTCCACCCGTCCTGACGCAGCGCGCCTCACCCGACAAGGGGCATGGCCAGTGTTGCGCACAGGGGAAGGTGATCGGAGGCGGTTCTCGCGGGGTGTGAGCGCGGCGCCCACACACGTCTTCGCTCAAAACCATCGGTCATCCAGAGGCGATCGAGAGAGAGCAGAGGAAATCGGGAGGGAAAGGTACGTCGCGTCACGTGACGGGAAAAGAGTCGGTCCAGGTGGCGGATGAAGGTATCTGGTCGGCGCCATTCATTGATATCCCCCATGAGCAGTGCCGCTTCACGTCGCACATCGATGTGTCGATGGACCGCCGCAACGAGACGACGCGCCTGCACCCGGCGCGCCCACCGCTCGACGCCGAGGTGAGTCGCCACCACCCATACGGACAGACCGGAAACATCCACTTTGACAAAGATCGCCCGCCGCGCTTCGGCGATTTTTTTTGTATTCTGAACTTCGTCACAATCGGATCCGCCATCGCGAGACGGGCCGGTTGCCGCCGCGACGTGATCGTCCTCATCCAGATCAACGTCGATGTGTCCCATGAGGGGAAAGCGGGACATCAGGGCGTTTCCGTACTCCCCGCGGTCGTCCACAAGGGTCTTCAGGAAGAGGACGGTGTACCCGGGATAGACACGGCCCAGTTCTTCGACAATATCCAAATCGGCGCCGCGGTCCCGCCGCACTTCCTGGAGAGCCAGGATGTCCGGGCGCACCCGTTCTATCACCGACAGATTCCGACGGGGATCGTAGCGCCTGTCGGTACCGACGCAACCGTGGAGATTGTAGGTCATGACTGTCAGGGAATCACGGTTGCCCATAGACTATCGACTCGCCCCGTTGCGGCCGGCGATGCGCCTGATTCCGCCGATAATCAACCGCACCGCCCCTGAATAGAGGGCGATAAAGAGCAGAAACAGAAGAACCCTCAACGGCGTCGGGTCGGTAAAGACGTCGCGGATGATATCGCCGAAGAACGAAAGCGCCACGATGCCCGGCATAAGCCCGATGGCGGAACCGGCCAGAAACTGCCGGGGTGTAAAACCGATCATCCCCGTGACGATATTGACCACCATAAACGGCCCGGAGGGGACCATTCGTGAAATGGCGACGGCCCACAATCCGTAGGGGCGGATCTTTTCCAGCTGTTTCTTTCCGACCCGGACGACGGAAAAGCGCTCAAGCCACCGATTCCGGTGGAGCAGAATCCCCAGTCCGTAGTATATGGCCGCCCCGGAAAAGAGTCCGATTACTGAGTAGACCATTCCCCACCACGGACCGTGGAGGGCGGCAAAAAAGACGATCGGCACGACGATGGAGACAAACACCGCCATGGAGAGCCAGTACGCAAGGATCGTTCCCGCCGCGGCGAGGACGGGACGGGACGAGTTCAGGGAACTCAGCCGGTCCAGAATCTGGTCAATGTCGACCTCATAGCGGGAGAGAAGAAAGGCCGCTCCAATGACCGCGGCGAGTGCGGTGAGAAGAAGCCAGTTTTGTCGTATTCGCCGTACGATTCCCGCGGAATCAATACGGGCAATCTGCTGAAGGACCTGCTCCTGAGGGGGCGGACGGTTCATGTCGAATTTTTTAAGGAAATCCGCCGGGAGGGCGCCGATAACCTCGCCGGTCGTGTGCTCACGGATTCCGCTCCACTCTTCGGCACGGGACCGAAACGCCTCGAGACGGGACCCTCCATATCGCTCCCGCCGATCCCGCCACTCTTCCGGAGAGAGCGCGCAATGCTGTGCCATGAGGCGATCCTCCAGCTGCTGAACCCATTCGCCGTCGGCGGTTGCGGCGGCGTCAATGACAACATTCGTTTCCAGATCGAGAAAAAACGAGCGCCGACTGATATTTGCGGAGCCCAGCGTGATCAGGCGTCCATCGATGATCATCAGCTTGGAATGCACCTTCACCGCCACCGAAGGATCGTCGGGAGCGACGGGGTTACAGACAAAGAGGCGGTTGTGGCGGTCATGGCGCCGCAGAACCGCAATGTGATGCATCGAGTTGATTCCCATCGTCCACTTTCCCACGACGTCGGGGAGTTCCCGCGGTACGACGATGACCACCTCCGGACCATCACCTTCCTCAAGCCGCCGGATCAGTGCACCGGTAACGTCGTCGCTGCTGAAGTATTGGTTTTCGATGTAGATGAATTCCTTCGCCTCGTCGATCATGCGGAGATAGAGATCACCGATCTCGCCCATTTCGTCATCGCCGTCTTCCGATCGGACCGTCGTTTCGGCAATACCGACCGGTACGTTTCGGCCGGCAATGTCGACATCCCGGGGCCACAGGGACGGGACGGTTGACTCCACCGACGGAGCCGTCCCGTCTCCCGGGAGTGTACCGTCGGCGATCGCCTGCCGGTAAAACGCCTCAGCCACCTCGCCGGACATCACCGCCTGGACGTCGTGGTACGGCACATATCGCTCGCCTCCGGGATTCCTCCGCAGGGAGTTGTCCGATCGATGGTCAGGGGTGTCCCACCGGTTTCGGGATATATCGATACCGCCGACAAAAAGGAGCTCGTCATCGAGGATGATGAACTTTTTATGGAGCGACCGAAAGGCCGAGTCCTGGGCCACCCGATGAAGGGTGATGTTCTCCACCTGTTCTATTGCACTCAGAAAATCGGCCGAAATATGCTGATCCGCCGCAAAAAAAGACGGGGGGTTCCAGATCGCGATAACGATCTCAAGGGCCCGGTTTTGTCGGGCCGCCTCGAGAATAATCTCTCCCAAATTCCGGTCGCCGTTCCTGCCGTCACGACGCAACACAACTCGATCGTCGAAACTCCACCCTACAAGTATGAGTCTGCGTCGAGCTTTGGGAATGACATCCGCCAGGGCGGCAAAGTATGCGGCGCTGTCGGTAAAGAACCCTATGGCGTCGGCGCGGGCTGCACGGTTCGTGTAGGTATGTCCATTCCTGCTGTATTCCATGGCGTTCCGACGTACTAAATGTACTCACGGGAAGTTCCGCCGGAAAGGGAAGGACCTTTATATTAAATCAGCACAACATCTTCCATACCTAAGCCGTTTTATCATGATTTTTATCACATTATTTTGCGACAAATCTATTTTATTACCCTTTACATTTCACATAAAGTGCGTTATATATCTTTGTAACAGCAATGTGCTGTTCATTATTCTACCTAAAGGAGTTATTCACAATGCGTTCATTTATTTCTGTACTTGCCGCTGCGCTGGTGCTTGTAGTGCTCGTTGGTTGTGGAAGTGAAGAAGTTGCGGCCCCTACGGGTTACGCTCCTGATCAGACTGCAGAGGCGTATCAGTACGTACACGGCGGTTACGTCGGTAAGGCAGTTGTCGAGACCGACGCGGAAGGCACCATCAGCGTCACGCTGAACGAGGCGTTCCTCCCCCACACACTGGCCGCCGTAGATATCGAAGCCGCCGAATGGAATGAAGACAATACCGCAAGCTACGTATCCCACGGGGATACCACGTATGTTGCGAAATACGTCAGCTATGACGGAACCACCTATGTCGGTACGACCGTCGGAACGGCAATCACCTACGTGGAAGCCGGCGAGAACGGTGAACCTGTCGGCAACCAGGACCTGGAGCTGCTGATCGTGCGCAACCAGGCGACGATGGCCGCGTACTATGACGGCATCGCAGACGGCGCATTCCAGATTATGACCGAGTTCGGCGGCGACGCCATGCCCGTTACCACCACCTCCTACGGCAGCCTGTACAAGCGCGGTTCTTCATACTGGGACTTCGGCAAGACGTGGCTCGGTAACATCGAAGAGGTGGAAGCCGCCGCTGAGGCAAACGGTGTCCGCTACGCCCTCGACGAGATCGCCAAAGACGGTGACACCTGGACCGTTGCCGATGCAACGACGGGCGCGACCCTCTCCGACTTCAAGGATTATTTCAACATGATTCAGCTCGCCTCCACGCGACTGAAAATGCAGTAAGTCCTTTGACAATAAGATTCTGTTGAAACAAAAAGACCCGGCTCAGGCCGGGTCTTTTTTTGCCTTTCTTTGGTCGGTACCGACCTATATGTCTCCCGCAAGGTGACGGTCAAAGGTACGGCGCAACTGATTTACCGATTGAACGCCCGCCTGCTGCGCCCGCAGCTCTCCCTGGTCGTTGAAAAAGAGAAGCGTGACGCGCCCCGCTCCGTACCGGCGGGCAAAAAGTGCCCCTTCGTCACTTTGCAGTTCAGCAAAGCGTATTCTCAATTCGGTATCTTCGTATTCATCCATAATTGATTCGACGTTCCCCCGCAGTTCAACACAGAAGGGACAGGTGGGATCGTGCACCTGCACGACTACCGGCACACCCGCGCCGACGACGGAAAGATCGTACAGGTCTTCCTGACTCCGGTTGTATGCCGTAAGACCGAGTGTCGCACCGCCCAGAAGAATGACGGCGATACCGATTACGACGACAGTCCGCATCATTTTCTTCCGGTACCGTCGCGATTCCTTTTCGCGGCGACGTTCCCGGTCACGTTGAGGCGAGCTGTGGAATTTTCTGTTACCTTGTCCGCCGGCCATAATATACTCCTTCATCGAAGATTCGGAGTATATATTACTGTTTTTCTAATGTTTTACAAAGAGGCGATAGGGTGGAGTTATTCAATAATGCGGGAAAAGGAGCGCCGGCGTATTGACGTATTACTGACGTCCCGTCTCCGCGCCGGCTCCGGCGATTTCAACTTCCCGCAGGCATTCCACGGCGCGGTCTTTCCCGTGACTTATGTGGACCAGCACCGCCTCCGCCGCCTGATCGGGATTATGAGACATCAGCGCGTCAAGAATCGCCATGTGTTCTTCGGACACGCGGTGAATGACGGCGTCTTTCATCTGGGAGAACCCTTCCGGAAAGTATCGCATCCGCATGGAAAGCTGGTGAACCCGCTGCACCGTCTCCTTGAGGATGGGATTGGGAAGATGGGTGTACAGCTGTTCGTGCAGTTTGAGATCGCTGTCAATGTAGGTTTCGAAATCGTAATTCCCCTGGAGAATCCACTCCACGGTCCGGTATATAGGTCCCAGCTCGGCATCGATTGAGAGTCCTGCAGTCACCCGGGCGGCGTGGGGCTCAAGAAGCATTCGCATTTCCCAGGTATGTTCAACGTCATCAATACTGATTTCGGCGACGCGGGCGCCCTTGTTGGGAATAAGCGTGACAAGACCGAAACTCTCAAGGCGGATAAGCGCTTCCCGAATGGGAGTGCTGCTCACACCAAACTCATCGGCCAGACGATCTATTTGCAGAATCTGCCCAGGCTCGTATGAGTTGGTCAGAATCATCTCTTTTATTCCCTCGTATATTTGATCACGAACGGATATCAGCGTTGGTTTTTTCGGTTTCTTCTTGGTGACCATACAACCTCTCGACAATTATAACATACGTCCAACCATGGTGACCGATGAAGGCCGCCTTCGTCAAATGACGAAGACGGCCCGGTAACAAAGGAACTATTCTTCCAGCCAACCCTGTTCAACAAAGTACCGTTTGGCACCGTCATGATAGGGGATCAGCATTTCTTCAAGTACCAGTTCCTCGGTGAACTGCGTGAGCAGCGGGGAAACTGCATGGATTGCGGGCCGGTTCTCGTACAGCGTCTTGGTCATCTGGTAGACGAGGTCCGCGTCCGTGTCCGCACGAACGATAATCGTGTCCGGAGGCGTTCCGACGGTCGGTACTGCTTCCGGCTGGTTGGGATAGGTTTCCGCGGGGATCCGTGCACGAATGTAGAACTCGTTGCGCTGCTTCAGATTTGCAAGGCCTTCATCGTCGATGGGAATCAGTTTGAAATGTCCGTCGAGCATGAGCTCCTGCATCGTGGAGGCACCAAGGGCAACACCGAGGATACCGGCGTCAGCAAGTCCGTCCTTGAGCATGTCCATACCCTGGGAGAACTCAACAAAGCTGACGTCCATGTCGTCATAGGTCAGACCGTATGCTGCAAGGGTTTCCCGTGCATCAACCTCACCACCGCTACCAACGGGACCGACGACGATTCGCTTGCCCGCAAAGTCTGCGACGGAATTGATACCGCTGTCCTTGGACGCCACAACCTGGAAGACGTCGATAAAGAGACCACCCGTAAGGGCACGCATCCAGGGCATCTCTTCCGGATAGGGCTCTTCACCGATATACGCGCGGTACGCTTCAAGGGAGCGACAAACCGCAACGTCGGCGTCGTTGGTCCGCAACAGGTCAATGTTGTGGGGACTTCCACCGGTGGCGATGGCAACGGCCTTCATTCCGGGAATGTTGGCGTTCCAGAGGGATGCCATGGCGATACCCGTGGGATAGTTCATACCACCGACACCGGCGGTTCCCATGGTGATAAAGATCGGTCCCGACGGTGCACTGCCTGCCGCCTGACCACCTTCCTGCTGGCCGCCGGCAAAGGTCACACCGGCGAGGACCACGCCAAGTACCAGAGCCATAACTATGGCTTTCTTCATGAGCTGTAACATCGTTACTCCTCCTCTTTCTGCCCGTAGGCATTGATTCCTATAATCAACCGCCGCTACCGACGGTTCCATCCATTATGGGAGGTCCGGCGCTTTCCGCGCGCCGGACCCTTCGACAACTTGTATATCGCTACGCCTGGACCATCTTATTGGCGGCCATGCGTTTCACCAGGAAGGTGCTCAACCATGCCAGAGCCGCGAGTCCAAGACCGATAAAGTCCCCGAATACACCGGGAGCAATGAGCATCAATGAACCGGCAAGGAAGATCGCACGACTCCACAGCGGCAATACGACGGTGAAGTACCCTTCAGCAGCGACGGCGAGCAGAGCGATACCTGCCAATGCAGTCACCGTTGCCCAGGCTATCTGCCAGCCGTTCTCGGCAATGAGCAGCATTTCCGGGCTGTAGATGAAAAAGAAGGGAATGATAAATCCGGCAATGGCGAGACGGAACGCGGTCCAGCCGACCTTGTTTGGTTCAGCTCCCGCCATACCGGCACCGACATACGCCGACAATGCGACCGGTGGTGTTACCGTCGAGATTACGGAGTAATAGAGTACGAAAAAGTGCGCCTGAAATGCGGGAACGTCCATCGCCCGGAGAATCGGTACGGTAATCGAGGCGGCGATGACGTAACACGCACTGGTGGGAAGTCCCATCCCCAGAATGATTGCGACGACCATACTCAGGAGCAGCGCAATAAAGAGGTATCCTCCGGAGAGACGTACGATGTTGTCCGCGAGGATAACGCCGATTCCCGTCATGGAAAGGACCGCTACCACAAACCCGGCGTTTGCCATGGCAACACCGATACCAAGGATGTTCCGGGATGAGTTGATCGCGACATCCTTGAGCGCTGCCGGCCCGATTCGCGTCTCTTTTCTGATCCACGAGAGCAGCCACGTCGTCACAACGGTAAAGAACGCGGCGTAGAGCGGTGTTCGTCCCTCGATGAGAAGGAAGATCAGCACGAATACGGGGATAATCATCTGTCCGTACCGGAGCACGGTGCTCTTCACGTCGGGCATCTCATCCTTTGAGAGTCCCCGAAGCTTCATCCGGCGGGCACGCAGGTCGATTTGAAAAAAGACGCCGCCGAAATAGAGGATTGCGGGAATGATCGCCGCCGCGGCGATACCGAGATAGCGAACCCCGAGAAATTCCGCCATGATAAACGCAACGGAACCCATGATCGGGGGCATGAACTGACCACCCGTCGAGGCGGCCGCTTCAATCGCCCCGGCAAAGAAGGGCTTGTACCCGACCTTCTTCATGAGGGGGATCGTAAAGGCACCGGAGGTGGCGACGTTGGTCGCGGCGCTGCCCTGAATCATTCCAACGAGGGCGCTTGCCACAACGGCAACCTTGGCGGGACCGCCGGTAAGACGTCCACCCGCCCACATGGCGATATCGTTAAAGAGTTTACCCAGCCCGCTTTTCTCAAGCATCGCACCGAGGATGATGAAGATGATGAGATACGTCGAAGAAACGCCGATGGGTATACCGAAAATACCCTGGCTGGTGAGATACATTTGATAGATGATCCGCTCTACCGAATGACCGCGGTGGGCGAATACGCCGGGTGCGTATGGGCCAAGCCAGGCATAGAAGATAAAGATAATGACAAGAGCGAGAAGACCGGGTCCGACGGCTCGTCTACACGCCTCAATGGCGAGCAGAATTGTCATACCCCCGATCCAGTAATCGGATGCCACCGCCACCCCGCCTCGAAGGAGGAAGAGGTCCCGGGTAAACCACGTATACAGGATCATTACCAGGGTTGCCGCAATCAGACCGAGATCGACCACGCTCGGGCGTGAACGGGGTGATCGCTTTGTCGCGGGATAGTAAATCCACACGAGACCCAGCACAAAGGCAACGTGAATGGCCCGGTGCTTGATAATATCGGGCATTCCGAATCGCGACGTATACATATGATACGAAACAAAGATAATCGAAATCACCATCACCACGTATTTCCAGAAGGGTGATAGCTTGTTCCGATACTTGGACACCCGGTCTTTCTCCCGGAGAATTGCCTCCCCGTCGGGAGTCTTCTCGGTTGTCCGAGACTCGGATGCGACGGCCGTCGCCTCCGGTACTACGCGCTCAGGTGTAGAATCCCCGCCCGCTTCAGTCGTAACGGTTTGATCTACATCATCATGTTTACTCAAAACACACCTCTCCTACTTTCCTGCGGAAAATGTAATCGTTCTACAATATACATTTGATATTGTGTTTGATATATTTCGGATCGTATCACGCAAAATTGGAGCGCGCAAGGAAAAAGTCATTCGACTTTTCCGTTGCCCATACCGTTCATGCATGATACATTTATCCATATCATATATCGTGTATAAGGTATAATATTTGAAATAGCCTTTGGTGTCGATACGCAAATGTACGGGAACACCGAAAACAAAGGGGGATAAGAGTGAGTTCTGGAGAAGATACATTGAAGGGAACAGTTGCGGCGGAACTAGTACGCTGGCTGCGGGAACACGGAGTACGGCATGTATTCGGCACACCCAGCGGTTCCTGGCTGCCATATATGGAGGCGATGCGCACCGGAGGCGTGGAGTTCGTTCTCGTATCCAATGAGGCAACTGCCGGTTTCATGGCGTCGGTATATTCCTATTTTACCGGCGCTCCCGGAGCATGTTACGCGACAATCGGCCCGGGTTCCACCAATCTGTCCACCGGTGTCGGCGCGGCATTTCTCAACCGGAATCCGGTTTTTGCATTTACCTCTGAGCCGCCGAAACACATGATGGGCCGGACAGTCCAAATGGCGATCGATCAGCAGACGTTATATACACCGATCACCAAGGCGACAATGCGCCTTGAGCCGGGTTCCGTGGATGCCACGATGGACCGAGCCTACGCAATAGCCACGACGGAACGCCCCGGTCCCGTCCATATCGGGTTACCCGAAGACCTGGGAACGAAAGACGCCCTCGTCACCGGGACCGGTTCAAACACGGCGGCGGCAAAACCGGTTCCGACGCCGGAGCCAAGCGCGGCGGCACTGAAAGAACTGGAAGCGGCATTTGCGACGGCAAAAAAACCGGTCCTTGCCGTCGGAATCGGTGCGGTCCGCGCCGGCGCAGGTGATCTCATCAAAGAGATCGCGGAACGCCATTCCGTTCCGGTAGTCCTGACACCCATGGCCAAGGGAATCCTCTCTGAGGACCACCCCTCCTATGGCGGCGTCCTCTTTCACGCATTGAGCAACTACGTTGCAAAGACCCACAAGCAGGCGGATCTCGTCGTCGCCGCGGGCTACGACCCCGTCGAGTTCAATTTTGAATCGTGGATGCCTGCGGTCAAACTGGTCAACATCGACGTCGTTCCCGCGGACATCGACGAAACTGTGTATCCCGACGTTCTGAACGTCATCGGTTCGATCAAACCGGCCCTGCAACGTCTGGCGGATCTCAAGCCGATCGCGTCCGCGTGGGACATGGCGGAGGTCGAGCGGAACAGGAAGGAAATATTCGCCCATTTTGAGCCGGACCCCTCCGTCTTCGGACCGATCGCCGTTCTCAAAGCACTGCGGGAGAAGTTGCCGGAAGACGGTATCATGACATGTGACGTCGGAGCCCACACTCACCTGATCGGTCAAATGTGGCGCACACCCGCCACATATACCCAGATCATGGACAACGGCTGGTCTTCAATGGGCTTTGGCGTTCCCTCCGCACTGGGTGCCAAGGTTGCCCAGCCGGACCGGGAAGTTGCGTGTGTGACCGGAGACGGTGGTTTTCTCATGATGGCCGGTGAAATGGCGACGGCAAAACGGATCGGCAAGCGTATAGTCTTTGTCCTGCTCTCCGACCGCAGTCTTGAACTCATTAACCTCAAACAGCAGAAAAAGAGTTTCGACGCCTACGGCACAGCCCTTTATAATAAGGAAGATACGCCGGTGTACGCCGACTCCATGTTTGACGTGCCCGTCATACGGGCTACCGATGCAGCGGAGTTTGAAAAGGCACTGGACACCGCCTTTGCGGCAGATGGACCGACGATTGTTCAGGCGGTCATTGACCCGTCGGACTATGGCCGGTTGATTCTGAAACAGCATAAATAACGGAGAAAGGAGTTCCCATGAGCACCCAAACACCCGCCGATCGCGGCGCCGATCGCCTGGACAAGGTACCTTTTTCAGGTATTCGCCGCGTCTTTGATGCGGTCAAAAAGCTTGAAGATGAAGGACGGGACGTCATTCACTGGCAAATCGGCCGTACCGATTTTGACACACCCCAGCACGTAAAGGATGCGGCCGCCGCATCGATGCAGCGGGGAGACGTGCACTACTCACCCAACCGGGGAGTTCCGGCGTTGCGCAACGCCATCGCCGCGCGGGCAAAACTGGACAGCGGCCTGGATGTTGATCCGGAATCACAGGTCATCGTCATGGCCGGCGCCAATGAAGGAATCATGGTTACCATGATGGCCTTCATCAATCCCGGTGACGAGGTCATCATTCCCAACCCCAACTGGCACCACTATAAATCCACAGTCTCCCTCGCAGGAGGCGTGCCGGTAGAGGTGGAAACCAGCGAAGCCGACAATTTCTCCCTCAGAGCGGATCTCGTCGCGAAGAAGATCACGCCGAAAACCAAGATGATCTGTGTGACCTCACCGGGAAACCCCACGGGGTGCACCGAGTCGATGGAGAACCTCAAGGCGATCGCCGACCTCGCAATCAAGCACAACCTTATCGTCATCAGTGACGAGATCTACAATCGAATCTATTTTGGCGATCAGGGTGAAACTTCACCGTCCATTTATTCGGTTCCAGGAATGGCGGAACGAACGGTCGTCATTAACGGATTCTCCAAGACCTACAGCATGGACGGCTGGCGATTGGGCTGGACCGTTGCGAGTCCGGAATTGACGATGCACATTCTCAAGATCCGCCAGTACACCACCGTCTGCGTCAACACCTTCATTCAGCACGGCGCGGCGGCGGGACTGTCGGGGGACCAGTCTCTCATCAGCGAGCGCATCGCCGAGTTCGGCAAACGACGTGAAATCATCGTCAACGGACTGAATTCGATACCCGGCGTTACCCTGGCGGTACCGGACGGCGCATTCTACGCATTTCCCAACCTTTCTTCGTTCGGAAAGAGTTCCAAGGAGATCGCCGACTATCTGCTCTTTGACCACGGCATCGCCACCGTTGCCGGTAGCGTCTTCGGAAGTGCCGGGGAAGGACACGTCCGCATCGCCTACTCCTGTTCCACCGAGGAGTGTGAACGCGGAATTACGCGCCTGAAAGACGCCCTGGACGCGTTGCGTTAGCGCCGCGATCCGCCGTGACACTTCAGGCCGATATGGTGGAGACACCATATCGGCTTTGTATTATAGTGGTCTCGTCGTGGACGCACTACGGGAAATACTCGGGCAGCACGCGCTCTTCTCTCTCGGCATCCTTCTCCTGCTTGGATACTTCATCGGAAAGATTGCCAATGTCATTCGACTTCCGGAAATAACGGGGTATATCGTAGCGGGTCTGCTCGTCGGAGATTCATTTCTCGGTTTCATCCCTCACCACATGGATCAGGGACTCAGCCTTGTCACCGAGGTCGCCCTCGGCCTGATCGCCATCACCATCGGCGGTGAGTTCTACTGGGTCAAGCTCAAACGCATGGGGAAGGCGGTAGTCATCATAACCGTCGTTCAGCTTCTTGCCGCTTTCGGGGTGGTCTCCGTCGCCCTTATACTGTTGCGTATGCCTCCACCCTTTGCCCTTCTCCTTGGGGCGATATCCTCCGCAACCGCGCCGGCGGCCACCGTGGCGATCGTCCAGAGTCTCCGCGCAAAAGGTACCTTCATCGACTATCTCTATGGTGTGGTGGCGCTTGACGATGCAGGTGCGGTGATCCTTTTTGGTGTCGTTTTTGCCGTTGCAGGGAGTATTCTCGGCGCCGAGGCATCCGCGGCGGCGGGTGCTGCGGCAACGGCTTCCCACGGCACCCTGTCCATCGTCCTCCACGCCTTTTCGGAAGTGGGATTCTCCCTCCTCCTCGGCGCGATCGTGGGATTTGCCATACACCTCATTGCGCGGCGACGCCCAAACCAGAATGAGATATTGATCACCACCCTGGGGATCCTCTTTCTTTCAACCGCCACGGCTATCGTCTTCAAGCTTTCTCCGCTGCTCACCAACATGACGGCGGGGGCGTTCATCATCAATCTTTCACCTGACAATCACAGGATATTCCGAATTCTTCGCCCCCTCTCCCCTCCGATATATGCGCTCTTTTTTGTCATTGCCGGTACCGAGCTCAGACCTGAAGTCTTTACGGACCCCCAGATCCTCCTCCTCGGCGGTGTATATATCCTCGCCCGGGCGGCGGGCAAGTACGGCGGGGTGTGGGCCGGCAGCAAGATGGCCGGCGCAAGACGGGAGATCCGGGACTATCTCGGTATTTGCATGTTACCCCAGGCGGGTGTCGCAATAGGTCTGGTCCTCCTTATTGAAGCGTCCCCCGCCATGGCGATGCTTCCCATGAGATATCAGCCGATAATCGGAACGATGGTAAATATCATTCTCCTGTCCGTCTTTGTGAATGAACTGATCGGACCACCGCTGTCCCGATACGCCATCATCAAGGGAAACGACATGAGGGAGGCGTAACGATGGAACTGTACGAAATCCTCGACAAGCAGAGTTGTCGCGTCAACGTTTCCGCAAAGAACAAAGACGACATGATCGCCCGGATATCCGAGCTCGCCGTCGCGTCCGACGTCGCCCGGGGTATTTCCGCGGAATCGGTCAGAACGGCGATACAGGAACGGGAAGCACAGGGCTCCACCGCTTTTGGAAACGAACTGGCCATTCCCCACGCCCGCATCGCCGGCCTGAAGGATTTTCTCCTCTTTATCGTTTCCAGCCCAAGGGGAGTCGATTTCGATGGGCTGGACAAAAAGAAGGTAAAACTCTTTTTTGTCATACTCAGCCCTCCCGATGCGGTGACGGACCACCTGAAAATACTCGCCGCCGTTTCACGCGCGCTGAGCCACACCAACCTCAAACAGGAGCTCCTCGCGGCCCGTTCCGAGACGGCGCTCTATGAGACCTTTCTCAGAAATACCCGCATGGAACGTCCGGAAAACGGACAGAAGCGGGTCATGAAACTCATGATCGTCAATTTGTATGTAGAGGAGTTTCTGTACCGTGTTCTTGAGCTCTTCATCGAAGAGGGAATCGAAGGGGCAACGATTATCGAGTCGGCAGGGATGGGACAGTATATTTCCAATGTGCCCCTCTTCGCGGATTTCATCGGGTTTCTCAACGAAAGCAAACATCACAGCAAGACCATTCTCGCGATGGTTCCTGAAGAACATATCGACGACATGATCAACGGAATAGAAGATATCACCGGCGACCTGGACAAGACCGAGGGCGCAATGGTGATGGTTTTGGACATCGCCTCGTATCGGGGCAGTATGAATATGCTGTGACAGGTAAAAAAGGAGTGTATAAATGGACGTGAAAGAGACCGCATTTCTGAAGGTCCTTGCCGACATTTCGTTTCCGGAAAAGAAGATCGTCATCAATCCGAACGACGGATTTGATCTCGGCCTGATGATGAGCGATGCGACGGTGCAGTTTTATTACGACCACAGCCCCGCTACGGTAGAACAGGGTGACGCGAAACCGATCTACGGCAATATCTATCAAAAAAACGAATGCAAGGTCGGCTCGGTTGAACTCAGTCTCAAGGCGCTGGAACGGATGGGTAATCCCAAGCACGTCCGGCTCCACCTCGTCCAGGGAGAACCGTACCCGAAACTGCTGATTGAACGGGAGTAGCCTTCCGCTTTCGACGGCGCACAATTACCAGATTCTTTCGCCGCGCCTTTTGGAAGAATCTCACTTGATCCGGTACTATTCCGCTAGTACACTGAAAGGGCATCCAGAAAGGGGAAATCATGCAGGGTTATCAACAGGATTCAGGCTACATCGACGCAATGGGGTACTACCTTTCCGGTGAATGGGATCAGGCGGAAAAGGCGTTTCAGGACCTCGACGGGAAATATCCGAACGAAGTATTCATAAAACTCCTCCGGGGAAATATCGATTACTCCCGGGGAAACCTGGATACCGCGGTTGAGCGCTATCGTGAAGCCATCGATATCAAACCAACGGGAAATGTCTATTATAAACTCGGCGTCTGCCTCTATCGCATGGGTGACCTCAAGGGCGCCCTCCACGCATTTGAGGAAGTCGTCTCCATGGGAAGCCAGTCCCATGCCATGGCGCGGTACTTCGTCGGTCTAATCCGATTTTTCCTCGGTGAAGACGAAGCCGCATCCCGGGCGTTTGCGGAGTTCCGCACCGCTTCTCCCGAGTCGATGATCGCCAATTTTTACCTCGCCCAGCTGAAAATCAAACGGAAGGAATACGAAGAAGCCCTGGAACTTCTTCAGGAATTGGTTAAACAGACGCCTGACTTTGCCGAGGTTCATTATATGCTTGGCACCGTCCAATATGGGTTGCACAAAAACACGGAAGCGATAAAATGTTTTCAGCGTGCGTTGGAAATCAATCCTGCGGACGAGAGAAGCAAAACTAAATTGACGCTGCTGACCGACGTTCAGTGGCCATAGGGAGAGTACAATGAAGAAATACGTATGCAACATGTGCGGGTACATCTACGATCCGGCGGAGGGCGATCCGGACAGCGACGTTCCCCCCGGAACTGCCTTTGAAGATCTGCCGGAAGACTGGGTATGCCCCGTCTGTGGCGCGGAAAAAGACGAGTTCGAGGTAGAGGAAGAGTAGCTTCCGTTGTTTATTCAAAAAGCCGTCCAAATGGGCGGCTTTTTTTATGGGTATATAGAACGTTGTTGCAGAGGGCTATCCAAAGCCATTCCCTGTGACCATTTACAGACAAAAGACCCACGGAATGACGCCAATTCCCTCGGGAATAGGTAATTACCCCACCATGTGCAACGCGATCGTGTATACAGGAAAAATCACTCAACGTCTCCGCTCGTCAAGGGATAGTCCCGGGAAGGGAGATTACCGACCCACTTATCAGAAATGGCGGCACCGATCCCCAACGAAGACGCGATTGCACGCGCCGCCTTGAGACAATGGTCGTGGCTCGTCGTAATAAAGACCTTGTATCCCCGTTGATCGCCGCC
This sequence comes from Alkalispirochaeta sp., assembly GCA_965242725.1. GTDB lineage: Bacteria > Spirochaetota > Spirochaetia > DSM-27196 > Alkalispirochaetaceae > Alkalispirochaeta. Next base: position 51,107 of record CBDESZ010000005.1, on the reverse strand, counting down.
CTGCGCCGTTCCGACAACATAGACGCCGGGAACGTCGCTCTCCATCGTCTCCGGTTGGACCACGGGGCGACGTTCATCGCCCTCCATGGAGATTCCGCACTGTTCGTAGAGGCTCCGGTCCATGGTGAAACCGGTTGCGAGATAGACAAAGTCCGCGGGAACGGTCATTTGGTCGGAGCCGGCGTAACCGTCCAGACGCCGAAGAACGGTTACGCCTCTTTTGATTTCCACCGGTTCGGTACGGGGATGGAAGGTGATCCGGCCATTGCGGACGAGCAGGTCCACCTCGAGCCACAGCCGCGAGATGAGCCGCCGCTCGTCCAGGCTGTCACCGCGATAGCTTATCGTGACCCGCGCTCCCGCTCGCCAGCAGCGGATCGCCGCTTCAACGGCTGAGTTGCGGCCGCCCACGATGAGGAGATCCCGCTGGAAATAGTAGTGGGGATCGGTCCACAAATGAGTGACATGAGACAGATCTTCTCCGGGAATGTCGATTTTCCGGGGAGAGTTCATATCTCCCGTTGCAAGAATGATCCGTCTCGCGAAGTATTCCCGGCGCGTGCCCGTATTGTCTTCCGTCGATACGGTAAAATCATCCTTCCCGCCTGTGATGGACAATACCTCCTGGTAGGTGTGAATCTCCAGACCAAGAGTTTCAACAACGTGTCGAAGATAGGCGAGATAGTCCTCACCCGTGATGATTTCCTGGCCCGCCGTCTGAATAGGGATCCCCGCGACGGCGATCCATTCGGGACTGGAAAAGAAGCGGGTATTTCTAGGCCACCTCGCAATGGTGGAGGCGATCGCCCCCTTTTCCACATGGAGACAGGAAATACCTGCGCGCCGCAGCACCGCAGCCATTTCGATACCGATGGGGCCGGCGCCTATGAGGATTACGTCGTACTTCATGCCAGGAGGACGATACTGAGGGCCATCACCACCATACCCGCGATAAGTCCATAAATGGTTATGTGGTGCTCCCCATAATGCTCCGCCGTCGGCAGAAGTTCATCGAGAGAGATAAAAACCATGATGCCCGCCACGGCGGCAAAAATCAGCCCGAAGACAAGGTCGTTCATAAAGGAACGGAGGATGAGAAAGCCGATCACCGCCCCGATCGGTTCAGCCAGGCCGGAGAGAAACGAGAGGCCCAGCGCCCGTTTTCTGCTTCCCGTCGCGTGAAAAATCGGGACAGAGACGGCGATCCCCTCGGGGATGTTGTGAATCGCGATTGCGACGGCGATACTCACGCCGAGCGCCGGGTCCTCAAGGGTTGCGATAAAGGTCGCGAACCCTTCAGGAAAATTGTGGATGCCGATCGCCAGGGCCGAAAAAAGACCCATGCGGAGGAGGCTCTGGCGTTTCCGCAACTCCTGGTCAACATCATGCTCCATTTCCGAGGCATCCCGAACTTCATGAGGATTCTGCAGCGTCGGAATCAGGCGGTCGATGAAGGCAATAACGGCGATTCCCGTGAAGAATGCCAGCGTCGCAAGACGCAGCGCAGCAGGTTCCCCCACGGACAGGGCGAGTGAATCCTGGGCCTTACCGAAAATCTCGACCATGGAAACGTACAACATGACCCCGGCGGAAAAACCGAGCGCACCGGATAGAAAACGGTGATCATCGTCGGACGAAAAGAACGCGACAATGCTTCCTATACCCGTGGAAAGGCCCGCCAGGAGGGTCAATCCAAATGCAAGGACAATTGTAGAAGCAGATACACCTACCGAATCCATGACCGACAACGGTAACCGTCCGTGATACTTAGGTCAATCAACTGCCGCTATATATACGGCCGTTAGAATCACGAAACATTAGGCGCCGAATCAATAATTATTATATTATGTGGAGATATTGTATTTTATAAGGGAATTCACCGATTTTACCGCCGGAATATGCGGTCAGGCAGCGTCACTGTTGACTTCTGATACCAGTAATTATATAGTTTTCTAACGATTACCACGATAGTTCATTCGAAATATCGCGCAGTGTACCGAATAGTAATTTATACAGTAAAGGACTCGTATTGAGGAACAGATCGACACAGCCACAAACGGGGGCGCAAATCCTCGTCTCCACCCTCGAAAAACTTGGAGTTACCACTCTTTTCGGTATTCCGGGCATACATAATCTGGATGTCTACGACGCATTATTGGACAGTCCCATCCGACATATTACCGGCAGAAACGAGAGCGGCGTCGCCTTCATGGCGGACGGATACGCCCGGGAGACCGGCGTTCCCGGTGTCGCCCTCGTAATCAGCGGCCCGGGTCTCACGAACTCATTGACCGCCCTTGGTGAGGCCCGTCATGACTCGGTCCCCCTGCTGCTGATCTCCTCCGACATACCCCGGCACTACCGCAACGGCAGTCGGGGCTACCTTCATCAGCTTGAATCACCCACCACGATGACCTCGTCCGTTACGAAGGAGCGGATTCGCGTGGAAGAGGCTGTCGGAATAGAAGAGACCCTCGCATACGCCTATCGGCTGACGACGAGCGGCCGGCCCGGCCCCGTCCACGTGGAAATACCAATCGATGTGCTGCAGGAGACGACCGAAGAGGCAATTGCCCTTGAGGAAGTTCTCTCCATATTCCGGAACGCCCCTCGCCGATACATCATCGCAGGAGGAGGCGCCGCGGGGGCTCATCGGGAACTTCTCGCCTTTGCCCGACGGTGGGGCACCCCCGTCGTTACCACCGCCGCCGGAAAGGGAGTCATTCCGGAGACCGACCCCTTGAGTCTGGGCGGCAGGCTTCACATCGGAGAAATTCGAAGGGAAATCGAGTCCGCCGACGCGGTGATGGTCGTGGGCTCGCAACTCTCAAGTACCGACCTGTGGACGGAGAATTTCACCCCCCGGGGAAAGGTGATCGCCATAAACGTCGAGGCGGCGCACCTCTTTGCAGTGTCCACCCCCGCAGCAGCCCTGCGGATGGACGCCGCGGCCGTTCTGAAAGCACTTCTGAAGGCATCGCCGTCCGACGGAATTGACGAAAGAAGATACGACGAAACGGTGGAACACGTGGCGTCGCTGCGCCGCGCGGCGACGGCCGCCCTCCCCGCGGTCCTCGGGCAGCCGGATACGCAGGTTGACCGCATGAGGACAGTTCTGGAACAGATATCCGCCGCTCTCTCCGACGACGGCGGAGGCGAACCGGGTATTCTCACCGCCGACATGACCACGATCGCCTATTGCGCAATCAGCGAGTATGCCACCCGGCGTACCGGTGGATTCCTCCATCCCGCGGGATTCGGAACCCTCGGCTACGCCCTGCCCGCCGCGATCGGCGTTGCCGCACGGGCGGATCGGCCGCGGGTGGTCGCTCTCGCGGGAGACGGAGGCGTCCAGTTTACCCTCCAGGAACTCGCCGTTGCGGTACAGGAGAAGCTTTCAATACCGATTGTCATCTGGAACGACCGGGGGTACGGAGAAATCCGCCGGGAGGAGGAAATTCGGCACCCCGGCAGACGCATCGCCGTGGATAACCTCGGACCGGACTTTATCGCTCTCGCCCGCTCCTACGGCGCCGCAGGTGAACGGGTATCGGACATTGACCTCCTCCATCGGAAGCTTGAAGAGGCGATGCATCGTGAAGGCCCGACGGTACTGGAGATTGAAGCATGACAGACAGAAAAAGATTGCCCGGCGTACGCAGAACCATTTCAGACGTTCATCCCTATATCGCCGGCAAAACAACCGAGGAAGTGCGCCGGGAGCTGGGGCTCAGCAAGGTTGTCAAACTCGGCTCCAATGAAAACCCTCACGCCCCCTTCCCGGCGGCGCTTGATGCGATGCAGCAGGCACTGCCGCTCATCCATACCTATCCGGAAAACAGCTTTATTGAACTCCGGCGACGCATCGGTGCGTTGTACGGACTGTCGGAAGACCATATCGCCGTGGCCCACGGTGCGGGGGGGATGCTTGAGACGCTGGCACGCATGTTTGTGCAACCCGGTGACGACGTGCTCATACCTGGTGCGACCTATGGTCTGTATCGGGAAATAAGCCGTTTCATGGACGGGACGATACACAACGTCCCGTTGGACCGCCATTTCCGTGTCGACCTGGACGCTCTCACGGAAAAGGTCACCGACCGGACAAAGCTCGTCTGGCTCTGTAATCCAAACAATCCGACGGGAACGGTGACGGCCCACACCGATCTGCACCGCCTGCTTGACGCCCTGCCCTCGGACGGGTGGCTCATACTCGACGAGGCGTACGCGGAGTTTGCGGCGCCCGAGCTCCTGCCGGACTGGAAAACCCTCATCGGCGAGGGTCGACACGTAATCGTCGTTCGGACCTTTTCCAAGGCGTACGGCCTGGCGGGCGCCCGAATGGGCTACGCCGTGGCCGCGCCGGAAACGATTCACGCCATTGACACAGTGGCGGAACCCTTTAATGCCAACCGAATCGGCATCGCCGGAGCCCTGGCGACGATCACCGACGGGATGGATTCCGTATCGATGGCCGTGGCGGCGATCATTTCGGAGCGACGCCGCCTTGAACGGGAACTGGCGGATCTGGGAGCAGCTGTCGTCCCGTCCCAGGCCAACTTCGTCTTTTTTGAACTCCCTGAATCGTATCAATGCGATGAAGGAACGCACGCCGCCGACCGTGTCACCGAGGAGCTGCTGCAAAAGGGCGTTATCGTGCGCAGCTGCTCCGGGTGGGGATTTCACCGCCATCTCCGCGTTTCCGTCGGCACCACCGGCGACAATTCGATCTTTCTTTCCCGACTTGAGGAGGTATTGGGTGGTTGAATTCAGAAATGTGACGAAAGTCTATGACGACGGCACGACCGCTCTGGACAATCTCAGCCTGTCCATTGCCAAAGGAGAGTTTGTCGTTTTCATCGGTCCTTCAGGCTGCGGCAAGACGACGAGCCTGAAAATGGTCAACCGCCTGGAAATGCCGACCGACGGCACGACGCTCGTGGACGGAAGGGATGTCGCAACCACAAACCCCGTGGAATTGCGTCGGAACATCGGCTACGTCATTCAGGAAATCGGCCTCATGCCCCACCTGACGGTAGGGGAAAACATCGGTACCGTTCCCAACCTCCTTGGATGGAAAGGGAAAAGGACGCGAAAGCGGATCGACGAGCTATTGGAGATGTCCGGACTGGACCCCAAGGTGTACCGCAACCGCCTGCCCGCCCAGTTATCCGGAGGACAGCAGCAACGCATCGGCGTCCTCCGCGCCCTTGCGGCGGATCCCGATGTAATCCTCATGGATGAACCCTTTGGTGCGCTCGATCCGATCACCAAGGGAAAACTGCAGCAGGAACTGCTGGAACTGCAGAAGCGGGTGCAGAAGACGATCATCTTTGTGACCCACGACATCGACGAAGCGCTGAAGCTGGGCGATCGCATCGTCCTCATGCGCCGGGGAAAGATCGAACAACTCGGTACGGCGGAGGACCTCCAGAATCAACCGGTGAGTGATTTTGTCCGGAGCTTCATCGGAGAAGACCGGCTCTCCCAGATATCCCCTGAAAGCCCCGTAGACACCCTGATCGAGAAGGCACCCCTTACCATTCGTCCCGCCACCGATCCGACGGTCGTCCTTGAAGGGCTTGAAGAACTGAGCCGGGAAACGGCACAGATCGTCGACGCGAAGGGAGTCTGGAAGGGCATGGTATACCTCTCGGATCTGCTGGAGGCGGAGCGCCGGGGTGACTCCACCGTGGGGCCCCTTGGACGCAAAGACCGCAAGCTGACGCTCCCCGAGGCAACCGTCCGGGACGCGGCGGAACTCCTCGTCGATCTGGACGCGCCGGTTCCGGTACTCACCCCCCAGGGAGGGCTCGCCGGGGTCATCACCAACGGCGGGATCGCCAGACTCACCATTACCCGCCTCACCCGGGGAGGAGGACACTCGTGAACCAGAACTTTTTCCAGCTCCTGACGACATATCTCAGCCGAAACTGGGACCGCGTGCTCGGCCTCGCCTGGGAACACGTGGCAATTTCCGGCATCGCCCTCGCCCTCACCGTCGTCGTGTGCGTACCCCTGGGCATATATCTAACGAGAAACGAAAAAATCGCTCCCTATGTCATCGCCGTGGCAAACGTTTTTCAGACCGTGCCAAGCCTCGCGCTGCTCGGCTTTCTCATCTTCGTCTTCGGCATCGGCAATGACAACGCCATTGCGGCGCTCTTTCTCTACGCCATGCTGCCGGTGCTGCAGAACACCTATACGGGTATAAAGAACGTGCCCGTCCAGCTCACCAACGCCGCCCGCGGAATGGGCATGACGGAGCTGCAGATCATGACGCGGGTACAGATACCCCTGGCAATGCCGGTGATCATTTCGGGTATTCGCGTTGCATCGGTGTGGATCATCGGAACCGCCGCCCTCGCGGCGGCGATAGGCGGCGGCGGGCTGGGAAGACTCATCTTCTCGGGCCTCTCGGCGATCAGAAACGAGGTCATCCTCGCGGGAGCGCTGCCGGCGACGGTGCTGGCCCTCATAGCCGATTACGGTCTGCGGTGGTTTCAGACCTACGTAAGCCCCGACCGGCGCGCCCGGCGGATCATTAAAAAGGAAGCGAAGCTGGGAATACCGGCTCACGATTAATATTGAAGTTTCAAAATTTGACGCGAAAGGAGAAACACATGCGACGAATTTTTCTGGTTTTCTTGATGGCGGCAATTGCCGGCGGAATGGTTTTTGGCAGTGGAAGCGCCGAGGGTGAAGCCCCGACGATCCGTGTGGCCGCCCAGGATGTCAACGAGATGGTCATTCTCGGTCATATGGCACAGATTCTTATCGAGGAGAAGACGCCCTATTCCGCGACGATCAACACGAGTTTCACCGGTTCCTCCGTCCTCCATCAGGCAATGGAGGGTGATGAAATCGATGTCTATCCGACGTGGACGGGCACGCAGCTCACCGGTGTTCTGCGCTACGAAGGGGAACAGCTGACGGCTGAAGAGACGTGGAATTACGTCAAGGACGGATTTGAAGAGAACTTCGGATACACCTGGTCGGAACCGCTCGGATTCAACAACACCTACATCATGGTGGTCCGGGAGGAGACGGCAGAGGAGTACGGCCTCGAAAAGGCGAGCGATCTTGCAGGTCTCGCCGAGGAGTGGGTCCTCGCTGGGGACGACAACTTCGACATCCGTCCCGACGCCTATCCCGGCTGGAGTGAGCACTACGGAATCGAGTTTGACGACGTCCTGCCCATGCAGTACGGCCTCATCTATCGCGCCATTGACGCCGGTGAAGTCGACGTGGCTGCGGCGTACTCCACGGACAGCCGCATCGCCCGTCTCAACCTGGTGATGCTCCCCGACGACAAGGAGTTCTTCCCCGCCTACAACGGAGCATACGTGATCGCCGACGAGGTCATAGAGAACTACTCCGAAGTCATTGAAACGCTGAACTCTCTCGGCGGAGCGATAGACACCGAGACGATGAGTGCACTGAATGTGCTCTATGACGACGGCGTTGAGCCGGCCGACATCGCCAGGGAATGGCTTACCGAGAACGGATACCTCTGACGCCAATGGATGTGAAGAAAGAGTACGGTCTCTTTATCAACGGGAGTTTCCGGAGCGCACGCTCCGGGGACTCCTTTCCTGTCCACAACCCTGCGGGTGGCGCAGTGCTCTCCCGCGTCGCCGCCGCGACGGCAGCTGACGTAGACGACGCCGTTGCGGCGGGAGATGCGGCGTGGCGAACGTGGTGGGAGCGCCCCGTTACGGAACGGTCCGACACGCTCCTTGAAATCGCCGATCGCATTACCTCGCATCGGGAGCACCTTGCCCGAGTGGAGACGATGGACACCGGCAGGGTAATCTCGGAAACGCTCTTTGATATCGACGCGGTGGCAGACCTGTTCCGGTACTTTGCGGGAGTCGTCCATAGCGACGAGGATGCGATAAAGCGCCACGATCCGCACCGCATGAGCATGATCGTCCGGGAGCCTTTCGGGGTTGTCGGTGCAATCGTACCGTGGAACTTCCCCTTTCTCATCAGCGGATGGAAACTCGCCCCCGCTCTCGCCGCGGGCAACGCAGTGGTGATAAAGCCGGCGAGCCTGACTCCCCTGAGTCTCCTCACCCTGGCGGACATCACCGCAGACATCGTCCCGCCGGGGCTGATCAACGTTCTGCCCGGCAGCGGAAGCACCTGCGGTGAGGCGATCCTCTCTCATCCCGGAATCACCAAATTGAGTTTCACCGGTTCCACGGAGGTCGGACGTCACGTTGCCGCGAAAGCGGCGGAGCGGGTCATACCGGTAACGCTTGAACTCGGCGGGAAATCGGCAAATATCGTCTTTCCCGACGCCGATTACCATCGCGCCGTTGAAGCGGCGGCAATGGCGATCATGATGAGCCAGGGTCAGGTCTGTTCAGCCGGAAGCAGACTCCTTCTCCACCGGGAGGTACATGACCGGTTTATCAGGGATCTCGTCGGATTGTGCGAGTCCATATCGGTCGGTGATCCCCTCCGGGAGGAGACGCGAATGGGTCCCCTCGTCTCCGCGGCGCAACGGAAATCGGTGCTTGAATACGTAAAGATCGGCGTGTCCGAAGGTGCGACCCTTGCAACGGGGGGTGTTCCCCTTTCCGGCGGTCCCGGGGGCATCTACGACTCGGGTCCCTACATGGCGCCGACAATACTTACCGGCGTTACCGGGAAGATGCGGGTCGCCCGGGAAGAGATATTCGGCCCCGTACTGGCAGTCCAGATGTTTTCAGACGCCGACGAGGCGGTGGCGACGGCAAACGATTCCGCCTACGGACTGGCCGGAGCGGTCTGGAGCGCCGATATCAACACGGCGCTCAATGTAAGCCGACAGGTTCGAACCGGAACAATCTGGATCAACGACTACCACCCCGTCCCGAGCGGATCACCCTTCGGCGGATTCGGCAAATCGGGATATGGACGGGAGGTCCACAAAGCGAGCCTGGAAAGCTACAGCCAGTACAAGACGATATACATAAACACCGATTCCACACCGTACCACTGGTATCGGTAACGGGCGCCGCCTCGCCTCACCGCCGGCCCGCCCGGCTAACTCACAAAGCGTGGAACGAGGCGGTCCCGCTCTATGCGGTTGTAAAAGGACATCATTACGCGGTGGTACATTTCGCCTCCCAGAACGGCGTCTTCGATTCCCGCGTCAATATTCGGATTGTCATTGACCTCGATAACGTGGGCCTTGCCATTGATGTCCTTCACGTCGACACCGTACAGGCCGTCACCGACACATGCCGCGGCGCGAAGTGCGGTCTGTACAATCTGCGGCGGAACCTGCGGGATCGGGAATGTCTCCACGTCCCCCACAAAATCGTCACTCTCCTCGTCACTCTTCCAGTTATAGATCTGCCAGTGGCCCGAGGCCATGTGGTACTTGCACGCAAAGAGCGGGGCGTTGTCCAGGATTCCGATCCGCCAGTCATAGGCGGTCTGCACAAACTCCTGGGCGATGACGACCTCCACGGTCTTGAACATCTTCTTCAGCTGCAAATGCAGTTCATCCATGGAATCGACACGATAGACTCCCTGGGAAAAGCTGCTCTCCGGAAGTTTCAGCACCAGAGGAAAGGAAAGCTTCTTCAGCCGGCTCTCCTGAATCTTTCCCTTCACCAGAATCCACGACCGCGGCTGGGGGATTCGATTCCGTGCCAGCCGTTCATAGAGGAACATCTTGTTGGAGCAGCGAAGGATTGACCACGGATCGTCGATGACCACCAACCCTTCAGTATACGCCCTGCGGGCAAAGGTGTAGGTGTGGTTCTCGACGGCCGTCGTCTCCCGGATAAAAAGTGCGTCATACTCGTTGATGCGGCTGTAGTCCTGTTTGGTGATCATCTCGACAAAGAGACCTACCTGCTGGCCCGCCTCCTTGAAGCGCGCAAGTGCCTCCGCCGAGGAGGGCGGCGTCTTTTCATTTGGATTAACGAGAATCGCCAGATCGTAGCGGTAATGCTTCAGACGGGGACGGTTGAAACGCTTTCGCTGGAAGAACCGTGCGGCAAAGCGGCCCACCTTCTCGATCCGCTCGTCCGGTATCGAGGTGAACGAGAGGACCTGTACCCGCTTTACCTGCCACTGACCGTTGGCGCGGGCAAAGACGATTCTGAACAGAGGGAGCTCAAGAAGTGCCTGCAACTTCGCCGCCAGATCGGAATACCCCCGGGAAGGGGTGTCACCAAAGTAGACATCCAGTTCAAACTCCGCCGGGCGTACCTTTTCAAGGCGTTTCTGTATCAGGGGAGAGACCTCTTCCACAACACTTTTTGCCAGCGTGACGTTCGAAAAGTCGTTGATTCCGATCACCGACGGTACAACCTTGTGCCCCCGGGCGGATGCGAGAAGGGAAACATAGTAACCCATCTTCTGCTTCCGATAACTCTCGCACAAATTGAATACCCGATAGGCTTCACTCACCTGGAAGCGCAAATCCTCCAGATACATACGCGGAGAAACGACCTCCACATTGGGAATAGAGAGGGGCCATTGTGACGGCTTATCGAGGACGACGATAATGGACGGGTTGGCGGACTGCCAGTCACTGCCGTCTTCCTGGGTGATAAGGGAGAGCCCCATGCGTACGGCATCCTCACCGTCTGCATAGTAGTCGGGAAGCACCGTCCGAGGCGTAAAGCCGAGCCCCCGATACCATTCGAGAAGCCGGTCATTTGCGGCATCCGCCTCCAGAGTGACCGCGGCAATCCCGGCGATACGCGCTTCTTCAAAGACGGCACGAATGAGCTGTTCCCCCACTCCTTCACCACGGAACTCCGGCAGCACGGCCAGGGAGTAAATGCGAACCGATTTTCGGAAGGTGAAAAAAATGACGGCCCCCGCCTCCTGCTCCGCCGGGACGACGTGCTCCTCATTTGATTGCCTGCCGTGTGAATCAGCCGGTGCCGATACCCTGTCGGGGCCGGCCACGCCTCCCCCATCGGTACCGCCGTGAACGTGGGCAATCAGCACGGTCTGCATGGGACTCACCAGACTCTGTCGAAGGGAACGTCGGGTAACCCGCCTCCCGGGAGGAAATGACGCCGCCTCCAGCGCTTCAAGAAAGGGCAGATCTTCCGGCGTCGCCGGACGTATATGGCATTCCATCATTTGAATTTATACGACCCACACGGCGCCTGCAAGAAGCAGCAGCGCCGCCGCCGTCAACATCTTTGCCGCACCGGCGTGTTCGCGAAACCATCGATTGGCGACGGGTGATCGGACGCCGACGAAGACCGCCCCAAACAGCATCAGGAGGGGAAGGATAAAGGCAACGTTGTACAACCCGAGGGCGAGAAGCTCCTTCCCTTCGGTAGAGCCGGTCTGGACCAGGTACGCAATGGTGGGGAAATACAATTGTCCCGTACAGGCAAGTTCCAGGAGGGAAACAAGAAACGCGGCGCCCATAGTTCCCAAAACGATACCGCCCCGCCCCGCGCCTGACCTCATGACACCGTGTATTTTCCGTTTCGTCCGCGCTCCCAACTGGAGGACGGCCTCACCGCTTCTTCCCTTTTTCATGAGCACGGCGTCCCGGGCAGAGAAGACGGCAAAGACAAGCGCGCTCGACGATACGGCAATACGCAGAACGATGCGGAGGATTGAAACATCCATCGCGTTACGAAGTACCGTCAACAGGCCGAGACCGAGGGTGAAATAGGTCGCGAATATGGTGGCGGCGTATATGAGGCCGATGGAAAGGATCTCCGCCTTCCCCCTTCCAAACATCGTCAACAGAGAAATGAGAAAAAGCATCGTGGTAAAGGCGCACGGATTGATACCGTCTGCCATGCCGGCGAGAAAGATAGGGATCAAAGGCAGGGAATCACTCAGGAGTGTCCTGAATCGGTCGGAACTCCGGGAACCGTCGAGACCGGAGGGAACCTGAGGGCGAAACTCGCCCGTCTCCCGGACATGGCGGATTTCCGCGTCCAACCCCGATTCGATTGCCGAATTTCCCTGATAGGCGTTATTCCCCACAAAGAGGACCGGAAAGACGCGAAACTCCCTGCCCATTTCCGCAAGACGCTCCCGACACGCCTCATATCCCTCTGCGGTGAGAATATCCCGGAGCTCCACCTTAAAGGTGACGCCGTAGTCGGCCGTCAGTTCGGGCAGATCCTTCTCCACGAAGGTATCGCAGTGGGCACACCCGATTTCGCCGAAATAGGTGAGCGGGATTTCGATGAAATGTTCTTCCGCTCCGATATCCGCGGCGGCGATTGAAAGGCCGCACAGTAAAACACCGAGAGGCAGCACAGCGCGTACGATTTTCATAGCCGATGCGGTATTTCTCATGTGGTTCGTCGGGACCCTATCGTGCGGGGCCGCCCGGTATTGTCGCCACGGCTTCGCCTATCGCTGCTCTACCAGTTGCACCCGCAGCCCGTCGGGGTCCAGAACGTAGAGAAATCTGATATGGGGATTGGGCTGAAAGGGACCGGAGTAAACGGCGATACCGAGCTCTGAAAGGGCGGCCGTTGCCTCCTCGAGGGAAGGCACCACAAAGCCGATCGAAACTCCGTTCCCGAACGAAATTTCCCCATTGTCGGCGCGCCGGACGAGCTCCACCTTCGTCTCGCCCGTGCCGAGGAAGACGATCTCCATGTCCGGTCCCGGTTTCATCCTGCGGTCAACCTCCAACCCCAGAAGATTCCGGTAAAACGAGACGGACCTCTCCATGTCCGACACCTGCACTGTCACCCATGCGAATTTCATTTCCATCGGAAGAGCATAGTCCGCTGCGTTTTGTACGGCAAGGATGCCTCCGACGAATCATTTTCTATTTTGAACTTCGTCACATTGTGAAGTATTCACAAGATTGTTGATATCACGTTGCAAGTCCCTGCGGGACAAGAACTTCGCACCGAAAGACGAACCTTTCCTGCAGAACTCGTTTGGGCGGCGGAAATTACCGCAGGGAATCAACATTCTTCTCAATACGTGAAACGCCTTTCGGGAACAGGAATCATGGCCGGTTTTGCAACACGATTGTGGATACGACACAAAAAATCGCACCGAAGGAGGGAAATTTTTGTGCTCCCGGCAACTCTGTGATACCTTCCAAAGGGCGACGGGCTTCGGGAGTGTCCGTCCACAACGCTTAGGAGGATGAGATGGGTATTAAAAAATCAACGTGGTGGCTCGTAATTGCATTAATGCTGGTGGGAGGCGTCGTGGCGGCGGAGGGGCTCGATGTGACCCTCATTGCGCCGACGATCCTGTTTGATGATGGAATGGGTACAACCCAGGAGTTCGGATCCGACGACATGCAGACCGTACTGAATACATTCAAGAACGACCTTGAAAACGATCCGGATTTACAGAACTTTCAGAATCAGCAGCAACTTGCCCTCGCCTTTGCAAATGCGGGCGCCGCGGCGACGCATCTGGCGACGCAGCGCTCGTTTTCCGATTACCGCGTCTTTGCCCTCGTCCTCGGCGGCGGACTCGCCGTTGCCGCGCCGGCACCGAGCCCCCAGTCACTTGAAGAGGCGGGTACCACCTTTGAAGACGAGGGAGATGTCTATTTTGGTGCGGCGATACAGCCGATTACCGCCTCCCTGGGAATCAACCTGAGCCCCCTTATCAACAGGGTGCGTATCAACGGTAAGTTCGGCTATTTCTCCGCCGAGGCGGGGGAGATCGTTGAGGACATCTCCTTCTCGTCCATGACCGTCGGAGGCGGGGTTGATTACCAGCTCCTTCGTTCAAGGAGCATCGCCCTTGGGATTTTTAAATGGCGGGGACTCACCATTGGCACCGGCGTCAATTACCAGACCAACGAGGCAAAGCTGAGCGTTGAAGTACAGGACAGCGATTTCAGCCAGACCGTCACCTATAACGATCTGGGTATTTCAAATCCTTCCGGGCCTGATACTGATCCCGTCGGGGATCTCACAATCGCCCCTTCAATTATCGCCTCGGTGCAGTCCGAGTCGTGGTCCATACCGCTGGAGGTCTCCACGGGACTGCGCGTTCTCTACCTTTTTGACTTCAACGTCGGCGCCGGCGTCGATTTCACAATGGGAAGCTCGGAGGTGGTGTTCGGATCGGAGTCGGTGATCGGATTTGATCCCGATGCCGCAGCCGATCCGTATGTGGACCTGATTTCCACCGGTTCAGCCAACTTCGGTGTCGTCACCGAGGGTGAGCCCCAGTTTGTGCGACCCCGGCTGACCGCCGGTGTGGGACTCAACCTGGGACCCATCAAGCTTGACGTTCCGGTGATGTACTACCTTGACGACGACGGTCCCACCGCGATGGCGGGGGTGAACGTCGGTCTCGTCTGGTAGGCGTCGGCGGCAGCGTGCCGGGTCGGCGGGCGTCGTGCAGCGCACGGCGCCTCTACCCCGTGAGGCGGTTTGGACTGCGGGGTGCGGCGGGACGGGACGGAACCGTCAGGTTCGTTATATTAAAAAGATGATGTGAAGGCGCCTTTGCGTCGGCGGCGCCTTTCGTGTACCCTGATGCGTCCGCTCCAAGGCGGGCGCTCATAATTATGGATGCATTTTTACTTATCGTCCCGTTGTTTGTCGTAATGACGGCGGGCCACCTCCTGCACCGGTACGGCGTTTTCGAGGACCGGCATGTGGCGGGGATGAACGTTGTCCTCACCCGGGTTCTCCTGCCGGTGCTGCTGTTCAACAGCACGCGACGCACGCAGCTGGAGGAGCTCGGTGTCGCCGCCGTGACCTATGCCGGCGCGCTGGTCGTCGTCACTGTCATCGCGCTGCTCATGTCATTTTCCCTGAAGGGCGGTCCCCGGGGCGCTTTTGTCCAGAGCAGTTTCAGGGGTAATCTGGCGTATCTGGGTCTCCCGGTTATCAGTGCCGTCGTGGGATCCGAGGCGGTTCCCGTTGCGGCGGCGATCCTCGCCATCGGGCTGATACTTCACATAGTCGTGAGCATTCCCCTGCTGCAGATTTTTGACCCCCGCCGGACACACCTCGATGTGAGGGGGAATATCGTCTCCATCGTTACCAACCCCCTCATTCTCGCCGCCTCAGCGGGACTTCTCGTCGCTGCAGTGCACCTCGAGCTGCCCCACATCCTCTCGGAGCCGCTGGACCTTCTCGGTCGCGCCGCCCTTCCGCTGGCGCTTCTCGTTATCGGGTCACAGCTTTCGGTGGGGACCATAAGGGAGCGTTTCGGCCTCTCCCTCCTCGCGGCGTTCCTGAAGCTCGTCTTCATGCCTGCCGTCGCCTACCTTCTGGCGACGCAGCTCTTTCACGCTTCGCCCCGGACGGTTGCGGTGGTCGTGATTCTTGCGGCATCACCGACGGCGATCCTCGCCCAGACCTTTGCTCTCGCCTTCAACTCCGACTCCCGCCTCGCCGCTTCCACCGTTGCCGTCTCCACGCTGCTTGCGATCATCTCGTTTCCGTTGTGGTCGCTTCTGGTTGGTATTGTGTAGATTGAAATCATGAGACTTCCCCGTTCCCACATCGTTCTTGTGGTAACGGCGGCCGTCGTTGTCGCAGCAGGCGCCGTCGTTCTCTTTTTTTTTCCTCCGCCCCGAGGAGGTTGTTGAAGAACCGTTTTTTCCGCGCCGCTCCCATGAGGATTACCGTGACGCCCTGGAACGCCTTGATATCGCCGACTCCGAGATGGGCACGCGCTGGATCACCGCCGCCGAGAGGGTGACCGCCGAGGCCGTCGCCGTAACACCGCCGGTGGAGGAGATTGTCTTTTTTGACCCTCGCGATCCAGGGGCGGTGGGTTACCGCTTTCCCGTCACCCGGGGACGGCGTATTGAGATTTCGATTTCCGCCGGGCACGACCGCTATTTTGCCGACGTCTTCCGCCTTGAAGAGGTGGAAGAGGGTGTGGCAAATGTGCCGGGTGCGGCCCACGGGGAGGAGACGTCTGACGGGGCGGGCGCGTCCCGTACCGAAGACGGAGGACTCGTCGCGTGGCGCCCCGATGAACTCGTGGCAAGCCGTCCCGAAGGCGATGATCGCGTCGTCTTTGAGTCCCGGGCAAACAATTTCTATCTCCTGCGGATTCAGCCGGAACTGCTCAGGGGAGGCCGGTTTGAGGTGTCCATCAGGGAAAGCGCTCCCCTCGCCTTTCCCGTTGAGGATACGGGGCCCGGCGATGTGTGGAGTTTTTTTGGTGACCCCCGGGACGGCGGTGCCCGCATTCACCACGGAATCGATATCTTCGCCCCCCGGGGCACGCCGGTCCTGGCCGTGAGCGACGGTGAGATCGTCCGTGTCGGCCGGCGGGACCGCGGCGGCAATGTGGTGGTCCTGCGGGATACGATACGGGGGCTCCAGGTGTACTACGCCCATCTGGAGAGCCATCTGGTGGAAAACGGTGTCTCCGTCCGCGCAGGTGATGTCCTCGGCACGGTGGGCAATACGGGGAACGCCGTCACCACGCCGCCCCATTTGCACATCGGTATCTATCAGGGCGGGTGGCGCAGACCCGTCGATCCGTGGCCGTACATGGTGGGACCGCCGGAGGTTGACGGCAATGAAGGAATGGACGCAGAGACGCTCCTCGCGGCGGCGGGAACCTCATCAGGCGCGCCGGTACAGGGAATGGGTCCCTGGACCGCCCCGGACGGAGCGGTGACGATCACCGATACCTATCCCGGCGTCGCTCCGTCACGGGACGAGCTTCCCCGGGCGCGGAGAAACCGCAACCCCTTTCTCCGGGGCGCCGGGGATACCTTTGTCGGCGCCGAGGCGGAGGCGGACCCCGACATCACCCCAAGACGCCCGTTGGAGGACGAGCTGGCCGGGGGCACTCCGCTGCGCATCCTGGGCGTGACGAGCACCGGCGTCCGGGTCAGAACGGTGGCCGGGAGGGTCGGGATTGTTCCGTCGTCGGTCATTGACGAATCGGACGGGACCATCCGTCTCACTGGAGACCGCGTCGTCAGGGATGTGCTCTCCGGTGACGAAATCACCCCCTTTGTTGAGGGTATATCGGCGTCGCACATCGCCGATGTATCGGGGAGGGCTCTGGTCGTCCTCCCGTCGGGTGACCTGGCCGTACTAGGAGAGGAGCTGTAACGACGCTCCTTCCGGCATCGGCCGGGCGGTATAGGCGGTATGCAGAAGGTGATGCGACCGCTCGCCCAGAGGAGTCCCGAGGTACTTTTCATAGAGCTCCATGACCGCGGGATTCAGGTGAGACGCGCGGATCTCCTTTCCTTCATCTTCGCGGTAGATCGCCGCGATACGCGCCTTCCGGACGGAATCGTCGGTAAACCGCGGTTGGCCGCCGCCGCCGATGCATCCGCCGGGACACGTCATGACCTCCACAAAGTGGTACTGCGGTCCCTTTGTCGCTCCTTCACCCTTCATGCGATCCAGCAGTTTTGCCGCGTTTCCCAGACCGTGGGCGACGGCAACCCTGACGTCCACCCCCTCCAGAAACGACCACTCCTCCACGGCGTCGCTGATTCTCACCGACGCTTCCTTGACGCCCTCGAGACCGGCAATTTCCCGTACGTGCATATTCTCGCCCGGCAGAGGCCTTCCCGTAACGAGCTCGTGCACCGTGCGGAGCGCCGCTTCCATGACGCCGCCGGTATTGGCAAATATGTCGGCCGCACCGGAGGAGAGCCCCAGGGGTGCATCCATCGTTCCGTCGGCGAGTCCCATGAGGTCAATACCGTTGCCCTTGATGAGATGTGCAAGTTCCCGGGTGGTGAGGACGTAGTCCACATCGGAAATACCCTGATGCGCCATTTCCGGGCGCTGTGCCTCAAACTTCTTGGCCGTGCAGGGCATCACCGAAACGACGGTGATGTTCCGCGCCGGAACTCCCAGTTGTTCCGCCAGGTACGTCTTTGCCAGGGCACCGAACATCTGCTGCGGTGATTTGCATGTGGATATTTTTTCAAGAATTTCCGGGTAGAAGTGTTCCGCAAACTTGATCCAGCCGGGAGAACAGCTCGTAAACTGGGGCAGCAGATCCGCCTCGCCGTCCACAAGGGTGCGTTTCAGCCGCGTCAGCAGCTCACTTCCCTCTTCCAGAATGGTGAGATCCGCGGTGAAATTTGTATCGAATACGTAATCGAATCCAAGCTCTCTCAGAGCGGTGACCATTTGCCCGGTCACAAGCGTTCCCGGAGGACAGCCGAACTCCTCACCCAGGGCGGCGCGAATCGCCGGGGCGGTCTGGACGACGACCGTCCGTTCCGGGTCTTCAAGGGCGCGAAGAACCGCGTCGGTGTGGTGTACTTCCGTAATGGCGCTGGTGGGACATACGGCGGCACACTGACCGCACTGGACGCAGGCGACCGTCGCAAGATCCTGGGCGAAGGCCGGCGCGATCTGCGTTGCGTATCCCCGGAACTGGGGAAAGAGCGCGCCCACGTGCTGCACCTCATTACACATGGTGACGCAGCGTCGGCATTTTATACATTTGGTCGGGTCCCGGGAGAGGGCGGGTGTGGTCCAATCGGGATGGGCCGGCGGCTTTTCGCCGTGGTACAGCACCTCCCGCACCCCCGTGAGGTACGCCAGTTCCTTGAGCTCACAGTCTTCGCCGCGATCGCATTGCGTACAATTGCCGTCATGTTCGCTCAGCAGGAGCTGCACCACCGTCTTGCGTGCTTCCCGAACGCGACGGCTGTTTGTACGTATGCGCATTCCATCGTGAACCGGCGTCGCACACGCCGCGACAAGTTTCCGCGCTCCCTCCACCTCCACGGTGCATACCCGGCACGCGCCAAGCGCCTCGTGTCCCGGGAGGTAGCAGAGGGATGGAATATGTATGCCCCCTTCCATGGCGGCGGTGAGGATCGTTGAGCCTTCGGCGACAACCATCGCTTTCCCGTTGATGTATATCTCAGGCATTGACTTCCTCCTCTTTCCGACGCATTTCGGTCCGATCGTTTTCGTCTCTTCCCATGCGGGTTTTCACTTCGGCTTTCACTTCGGCTTTCACTTCGGTACGGCGACCGTAGTCACATCGGAGGCACCGCTTTGCCTGTCGCAGTGCCACCGCTTCACACCACGGCTGTTCCACTTCCGCAAAGGTGTGTCGTCGCCGGTCGGCAGGTATCGTGGGTATCGGCTCCCGTGGATAGGGGACGGGATCCGCCGTTGGATCGAAGTCGGTGTCGATGGCGATCGACTCCCGCCAGAAGGCGTGGTCCGAACCGGTCAGGAAAAGGTCGATCCCGTAGGCGGCACGTTCACCCGCCGCAATCGCACGAACGACACTCGCCGGACCCGACGCCGCGTCCCCGCCGGCAAAGACCCATTTCACCGCGGTGGAGCCCGTCCGGGGATCGGCGTGGAGAAAACCGGCAGCCGTCGGTTCAAGTTCAAGGTCCCGGGTCAACCGCGACACGTCGAGGGTCTGTCCGATGGCGACGATCACCTGATCGGCGGGGAGGGTGAAGAGTTCATCTTCCGACGCCTTTGGTCTGCGCCGACCGCTGCGGTCAAACTCACCGAGCTGCATGCGGCTGCAGACGACGCCGGTCACCTCACCGCCGGCGTCACGAAGTACGTTCATCGGCTGGGTGAGGGGCTGCAACCGCACCCCTTCCAGGAGCGCCTGGTCAATCTCCTCGGCATAGGCGGGCATCTGTTCCCTCGTCCGGCGATAGATCACCGTCACCTCCGCTCCGAGACGCAGGGCGGTCCTGGCCGCATCGATCGCCGCGTTGCCACCGCCGACAACGACCACCCGGGATCCCACCGGCACGGAGCCGCGAATGTTATAGCTTTTGAGGAACTCAACGGCGTGCTCCACACCGCTCCCGCCTTCACCTGGGATGCCCATGCTGATCGAGTCCGGAGCGCCCATCCCGAGGAACACCGCCTCGTATCCCTGACCACGCAGGTCGGAGAGCGTGAAGTCACGGCCCAGGGCCGTTTCCGTACGAATCTCAACGCCCATCTGTTCAATCATCCGTATCTCCCGGGCAAGGGTTTCCCGGGGCAATCGGTACTCGGGGATCGTCTGTACCAGCATTCCTCCCGGACGCGGCTCCGATTCAAAGATCACCGGCCGGTAACCGAGACGGGCAAGAAAATACCCGCAGGAGAGACCCGCCGGCCCAGCACCGATTATCCCTATTTTGCGTCCGGCGTTGACTGTGTTTTCCTTTATCTCCGGCAACTGAAGGGTCACCTCCTGATCCACCATGAATCGTTTGACCGCTCGAATGGAGACGGGCGCATCAAGCGTGGTCCGACGACACTTGTCTTCACAGGTGTGAAAACAGACGCGGGCGCACACGGCGGCAAAGGGGTTGCGGTTGCGGTGAAGACGCAGCGCCTCGGCGTATCGCCGTTCACCGACAAGACTCACAAATCCGGGTATATCCACCTCCGCAGGGCACCCCGACTGACAGGGCGCCCGGACCAGTCCGGGACACACCCCCGCGCGACAGTGATGGTCACGAATGTGTTCCTCATACTCCCTGCGGAAATGGCGGATTGTGGAAAGGACGGGGTTGGGAGCGGTCTGTCCCAATCCACAGAGGGCGGTCTCCCTGATATGTTCTCCCAGACGTTCCAGGAGCTCGATATCCCCTTCTTCTCCCTGGCCGTTGCAAATACGCTCGAGGATCTCCAGCATACGTTTTGTGCCGACCCGGCAGGGCGCGCATTTCCCGCATGACTCTTCCTGGACAAACTCAAGGAAGAAGCGAGCGACATCGACCATGCATGTATCCTCATCCATGGCGATAAGCCCGCCGGATCCCATGATCGCGCCGAGCTTGTTCAACTCTTCGTAGTCCAGAGGCACGTTAAGAAACTCTTTGGGAATACATCCGCCTGAGGGACCGCCGATCTGGGCGGCTTTGAACTCCTTTCCGTTCTTCATCCCTCCGCCGATATCGTAGATAAGCTCGCCAAGGGGCGTGCCGATGGGAACCTCCACAATTCCCGCATTTTCTATCGCCCCCGCCAGGGCAAAGACTTTGGTTCCCGGAGAGTCATCGGTCCCCGTTTCCCTGAACCACTCGCTCCCGTGGACGATGATGGGCGGGACGTTTGCATAGGTCTCGACGTTGTTGAGAAGCGTCGGTTTACCCCACAGCCCCCGTTCCGCCGGGAAGGGCGGCCGGGGACGCGGTTCCCCCCGTTTCCCCTCAATACTGTGCATCAGCGCCGTCTCTTCACCGCAGACAAAGGCACCGCTGCCCATGCGTATGGCAACATCAAAGTCGACGTGTTGTCCCAGAATGTTTTTCCCGAGAAGCCCATACTCCCGGGCCTGCAGGATGGCACGTTCAAGGCGCTCAACGGCCAGCGGATATTCCGCCCGTACATAGACAAATCCCTGACGCGCTCCCACGGCATAGGCGGCTATGGCCATGCCTTCAATCAGTGTGTGCGGATCGCCCTCCAGGATACTGCGGTCCATAAACGCGCCAGGATCGCCCTCGTCGGCGTTGCAGAGGACGTACTTCTCCTCCCCGTCGGCGCGGGCGGCGGCGCGCCACTTGAGACCCGTGGGAAATCCGCCGCCGCCGCGGCCCCGCAGCCCCGAGGCGGTGATCGTCTCCACAACATCTTCGGGACGCTGCGACGAGAGGACACGGACAAATCCCTGATACGCCCCGTGCTCCAGGGCGCTCACGATCTCCTCAGGATTCACAACGCCGCAACGCTCGAGAACGATCCGTCTCTGGAAGTCAAAAAAGTCGACGTCGTCTATGACCGCCGCCGGTTCTCCCGTATCCCTGTTGCGATGGAGGAGTCGCGCCACGGGAGTACCGCCGATTATGTGTTTTTCCACGATTTCCGCCGCATCTTCCGGCCTGACGCCCTGATACAGGACGCGCTCAGGGTCAACCACCAGGATGGGACCCGCCGCGCACGGTCCCATACATCCACCGGGCTGAATGGTGAGGGATATTCCTGCACTCTCCGCGGCGCTCTCAAGCGCGGCGTGGAGTTCACATGATCCGGAGGCGAGGCATCCTCCGCCGTGACAGATTCGTACAACACGGGTCCCCCGGCGAGCGACGCCCGGTGACGCGGTCGCGGCGGCGTCATCGGGAGATGTCGTCATTTCGACGAGTTGGTGAAATGATTCAATTCCGGCGAGCGGTATGAGTGATGCCTTCATTCCGTCACCTCCTCGTCAGCGGTGTGGTGATACCGCGTCAGAATCTCAGACACCCTGGCCGGTGTAATCCGCTGAAAGACGGTGTCGTCGACCATTACCACCGGTGCGAGTCCACAGGCACCGAAACAGCGTCCCGTTTCCAGGGAAAACTGACGGTCCTCGGTGGTATGACCCACCTCGATACCCAGCTCGGACGACGCCGCCTCGACGACCGCCTTGCCGCCCCTGACGTAACACGCAGTCCCCAGGCAGGCGCGAACGACGTGGCGCCCCCGCGGCACCGTCGTGAAATAGGAGTAGAAGGTGAGGACTCCCGTCACCTCGCTGTAGGGAATCTCAAGTTCCCTGGCGATTGTATAGAGCGCGACGGTGGGCAGGTAGCCGAACTTCTGCTGAACCCGCTGCAATGTGGGGATGAGTGCACCAGGCTCACTGCGGTGCGCGTCGATGATGGAGACGGTGATCTCAACGATTTCTTCCGTCGACGGGAGGTCCTGTACCGTACCGGCCATTCTCAACTCCTTCACGAGAGATGTGCCGATTCAGGTGCGGAAACCGGAAGCTCAACGATGGAGTCGGCCTATACCATCCATCTTACGCCCGGTTCATTCGTATGTCAAAATATCGATATCGATTTATCTAATTTTGGAGGCAATTTCGGAAAGCGTCGAAGAAAGGGGAGCATCGACCTTCATCGTCGCCAGCCTGTCCGCCCGGGTCGGCCCGCGATTGATGATCACAAGGGCCTTGCCGTTGCGCACGGCGTGATCGGCAAAGCGAAATCCCGAATAGACGGTGAGGGACGACCCGAGGACGAGGAGGAGATCGCCCCGATCCACTGCGCGGAAGGCGTCGGCGACGCGCTCCCGTGGAACGCTTTCACCGAAGAAGACGACATCAGGCTTCATGACACCACCGCATGCGGGACAACCCGGAACGGTGAAGGACTCGGTCACGTTCCGGAGAAGCTCGGCATCTCCATCGGGTGCCGGTTCAGCTGATGAGGTGGACCCATCGCCGTAGCGCGCCGGCCATCCCGGATTGTCCCGGGCAAGGTCGCGCTGAAACTCCTCCCGATCCTGTCGCGTACCGCAGTTGAGACAGATGACCCGTCCCATTGCGCCATGCAGTTCCAGCACCTTCCGGCTTCCCGCCCGCTGATGGAGGCCGTCAACATTCTGCGTGATGATGTGATCGATCGCACCCGCTTCCTGGAGGGCGGTGACGAGGTAATGTCCGTCGTTGGGCTGTCGGGCGTTCATGTAGGGCCAGCCGATGAAGCTGCGCGCCCAGTATCGCCGGCGGTCATCTTCAGAGCGGAGAAACTCGCTGTATGTGACGGGGCTGCGCTTCTTCAACGCCCCCTGGGGACCGCGATAATCGGGAATACCCGAATCGGTACTCAATCCGGCGCCGGACAGCACCGTTGCCGTCCGGTCCCGAAGATGCCGGAGCAACTCATCCAAAAGGGGGGCGGGAAGTGACACGTTACTGAAGCGCCCCCAGGGATTCCAGAACCTCCCGGGCGTGAATATCCGTCTTGGGACGTTTAAACACCTTTGCAACCGCGCCGTCCCTGTCTATGAGAAAGGTATACCGCAGAATTCCTTCCGATTTTTTCCCGTACAAATTCTTCACCCCCCACGCCCCGTACGCCTTGATCGTCTCCAGCGTGGGGTCGGAGAGAATTGGAAAGGAAAGATTGTGTTTCTCCGCAAAGTCGCGATGACTTTCCACCGAGTCCCCGCTGATACCGAAAACGGTAACACCGGCGTCGTAGAGCGCCTGTCGGTGATCGCGAAAGCTGCACGCTTCCTTTGTACATCCCGGCGTGTCATCCCTGGGATAAAAATAAACCACCACCGCCTTGCCGCGGTGATCCGACAAACGATGATGTTCACCCTTCTGATCGGGCAGGGTGAAATCCGGTGCCTGTTGTCCGTGTTCAATCATAGGCAGAATATACTCATTTCGAGCTGCCGGCGGGCAAATCCCGGGCCGGCTCTTCCACCCCCACCCGCGGGCGCGACCGCGAT
Source organism: Alkalispirochaeta sp. (assembly GCA_965242725.1). GTDB lineage: Bacteria > Spirochaetota > Spirochaetia > DSM-27196 > Alkalispirochaetaceae > Alkalispirochaeta. The sequence goes on along the minus strand of CBDESZ010000005.1, from coordinate 27,021 downwards.
ATTGACAGCGCGACAATCGGGCTTATCATAGTCGACTATGGACCCGCAGGAACACGGACAACGATACGGGCTGCCGGGACGACGGGACGCCGTCATAGAACTCCTCGTCCAGGCCTATGCGGAGGGACAGATCGACCTGGAAGACTATGAGTCACGGGTGGAGCTCGCCAACCGTGCCGAGACGGTCGAGGAGCTGGAAAAGGTCATCCACGATTTTCCCGACTACCGCCGGGCTATCGGCAGGGAGCCCGAAATCTCTTCTTCCGAGTATCTGCCCGCCGCGGACGCCCATACGGAGACGAAGATCGCCGTCATCGGTGACCACACGTTGAGCCATGAGGATTTTGCGGGACAACGGGTGCGTACCGTCGCGCTCATCGGTGACGTGAAGGTCCACCTGGAAAGTGCGCCCCCTTCGTCACCGCCGTTCACCATTGCCGTCTACAGCGTTATCGGTGACACCACGATCGTCATTCCCCGGGGCATGCGTGTAAAAAACAGGATGATAAACGTCCTCGGTGACGTGGAGGTGCGGCGAAACGAGGACAGCAGGGTTGACGGGACCCGCGGCCTGTGCGTCCTTGAGGGATTTGCCGTCATCGGAGACGTCACAATCGTTGAAGAGGGCTACCGAAAGAAGGGGTTTTTCCGGAAACTGGTGGATCGCTGATTTATGGGCGGAACCACAGGGGCGACTCGCCCGGGGCGACCCGCCGCCGGGCAGTTCCCGCCTGCGCATCACGACTCCGTCGGGTACCCCGCATTTTTCCACGCTCTCTTCCCGCCGGCAAACTCATAGACATTTGAAAAACCCATCTTGTCCAGCTTTTCGGCGGCAATGGTACTGGCGCGACACTCTTCATCATGACAGTAGACGACGATTTCGTCGTCTTCATTGAAGCGTTCCTTCGCCTCCTTGCCCATCTTGTTGAAGTGAATATTTATCGCACCCGGCAGGTGCCACTCATCGTATTCCCGCGGCAGGAGCGTCTCGACGAGGTAAAAATCTTCATTTCCATCAATCTTGGCCTTCAGTGTTTCCAAATCGATCGTCTTCGACATACTCAACTCCTCTTTTCAAAGTAGTAAGAGGTCGATGAGCCGTCAAATCGCCGCGTTCGTCAGGGTATTTCATGCATCGTGGCGGAAAAAATGTCCGCGTGCGCCGCGGTGATCGCGTCCAATGCCTCCGGTGAGAGGGCCGCCTCGTCTGGATATTGGCGCACGCCCCTTCACCACCGTGAAAGAGAACGTTCTCCATGCCGTCCACGTTGATGCCGTGTTCCTTGATGACATGCAGCACCGACGCGAGGACTCCGACACGGTTCCGGTGGTGAACGGAGACGAGATACCGCGCGGGAGTTTTCTCCATTCGGTTCACCACATTCGGGACGTGTCCGGTGGAAAGGTAACTCAGAATGATGCGTACCGTCTCGGAAGCCACCGCGGACTGCGCCTGCTCGGTGGAGGCGCCGATGTGATGCGTCCCGTATACGCCGGGCAGAGAAAAGAGATCACCCTCGACGGCGCCGTCCTTGCCTGCGGGTTCCGCGGAAAAGACGTCCAGGGCCGCACGGATGCCCTTCTCCTTCACGGCAGTGCGAAGGGCCCCCTCATCAACAGTCTCGGCCCGGGAGGTATTGATAAAGCAGGCGCCCCGCTTCATGGCGGCAAAGAAGGCGGTGCCCGCAATGCCCCGCGTCCTCAGGTGTGGAAGCGACGTGGAGGCTCACCACATCCGCCGCCGCGGCGACGGCCGTGGGGGAGTCCAGCGGCGTAATTCCCTCCGCCGCGGCGGCCGCCATCGCAGCTTCCCGTGCGGCCACGTCGGGATTGTCGGCGCTCAGAGACCGGCTCCACGCCACCACATCCATACCAAAGGCGCGCGCCCGGGCGGCCAGTTCCCGTCCGATACGGCCCAGGCCGATAATTCCGAGGGTCTTGCCGTAGATGCCGTCCGCTTTTGAGTATTCCCCCTTGTTCCATCTTCCCTCTCTGAGATCCGCCACGTTGTCGGGGATCCGCCGGTCAAGGCTGAGGATCAGGCCGAAGGCGAGTTCCGCCACCGCAACGGAGTTCATCCCGGGACAATTTGCCACATAGACGCTCCGCCGGGACGCGGCATCCACGTCGATCGTGTCATATCCCGCCCCCGCCCTCACGATGAGGCTGAGCCCCGGATAGGCCGCAATCGCCTCTTCGGCACCTTCGTCGATCGCACGATAAGAATATCCGGTTGACTGACGCGAATCGCCTCGGAGAGCGCGTCGCCTTTCAACCCCAGCCTCGTTGACCACCGTACATCCGGCGTTCCGCAGCGCTGCCTGCTGCTCTTCCGGAAACTTATCTGCCAATGAGAATTTTCATAGCCCATTGTACCACGCTGCGCCGTCGGGAGCGGAATATACATTTGTAAAACCCCTTTTCCGGTGAATGGACATTCGATACAATGGGCGGAGTACAATGAAAACAATCGATCCCCGAGAACTTCACCTTGCCCCGATCCGGCAGCTCTGGACGACTGGATGCTCCTCACCGCGGGAGAGTTCACCCAGGATCACGGTGACTACAACATGATGACCGTCGCCTGGGGGTTCATCGGCGCCATGTGGCGCATGCCCGTCGCCATTGCGCCCGTGCGTTCCACCAGACACACGCTCTCGTTCATGGAGAGGTACGATACGTGGACGCTGACCGCCCTTCCCGGTGTATACCGCAAGGACCTGCAGTTGCTGGGGAGCACGTCGGGACGTGACGGCGACAAGCTCGGACGGACCGGTCTCACACCGATCCCGTCCCAGGTGGTTGCCGCCCCGTCATATGAAGAGTCTATTCTCACCATTGAGTGCAGGACGATCTATTCCGACGATATCGATCCCCGTCACATGGTAGATCCCTCCCTGGACAACCTCTACAACGACGACTACCATCGCATGTACTACGGCGAGATCCTCTGCGTCCGCGTCCGCGATTAAACGAGGGAACAGAGGGGTGAACGGGAGAAGCGCGGGTCGCAACGGCGGCTACCCAATCGTTTACCACTACATATTCTACCCGGTCATTATCATTTTCACCCTCCTTTCGGTCACCACCGTATCCGTAGGGGTGCTGCGTGATGCAGTCTACGAGACTCATCGTCGTAATCTGCTGTCCATCGTCGGGTTATGAAGAACTTCGTTGCGCCGGAGCTCTTTACCTCTGGAGGCGGGAACCACCCGCCTCGCCGGTTGAAACCTCCCCGCCGGCCCAGGGTGACCCGGCCCGCCTCGCGTCAACCCTTGCGGCGGGCACCCCTCTTCCGCATCACCCTCATCGATGCAACGGGACGTGTTGTAGGGCGACTCCCACGCCGATGAAGGGGAGATGACAACCACGCCGGGCGCGAGGAAGTCCGTCGCGCCCTTGCCGGCCATGAAGGGGAAAGCATGCGACGCAGCGCCACGCTGAACGAGCTCCTCATTTACGCGGCCATCCCTGTCACGGCGCGGGGTGGTGACGACCAATCGTCACCGGATGTCGTCGGCGTGGTACGTGCATCCTACGTCATTACCGACATTCACGCGCTCCTGAACGACCTCTATCGCCGCCTCATCACCCCGGGGGTGCTCCTCCTTGCGGCGGCGCTGGCGGCGGCATCGCCTTTTCCCGATCCATCAGGCTGCCGATCCGGCGCCTCCACCGCGCCGCCGTCGCCTTTACGGCGGGTAACATGGACCACGGCGTGGCCGCGTCGGGACCGCGGGAATTGACCGACCTGGCGGTCACCTTCGGCACAATGGCGCGGGAGCTGAAGCGGCGGATCCGTCAGCTCGACGACCAGCGGCGCGATAACCGAGGAGGTCCTCAACACGATCAGGGATCCTCTCTTCCTTGTAGACGATCACCGGCGGATTCAGCGCCTGAACGACGCGGCGGCGCTCTTCGTCACGATGAGCCCTGCGGCGGCTTCAGGACGGCTGCTCATGGATGTACTCCGAATACCGAGCTCGATGAGTTTGTCCGGGACATACAGGAGGGACGAACCGTTGAAGAGACTCACATCACCTTCACCAACCCCGTCGAGCGCCACCTCAACGTCTGGGGCCGCCACCTCATGTCGGAGACGAGCCTCCTCCGGGGCAGACGATAGTGGTCCTGCGGGACATGACTCCCCAGTATCGGGTCAACCGGATACGCAGGGATTTTGTGGCAAACGTCTCCCATGAGCTCAAGACTCCCCTGACGATGATTCAGGGAGCCATTGAAACGCTGGCTGAAATTCCGCCGCAGGAGGGCGAGGAACGACGCCGGTTTGAACGGATGATCGCCGACCATGCCGCACGGATGACCGGCAATCGTGGAAGACCTGCTGAATCTCGCCCGGATTGAGCAAATGGAAGATGACGTGCAGGTCACCCCGACCGATATCACCGCGATTCTGAAGGCCGTCGTCGATGCGGTCGCCGCAGGAGGAGATCGGCCACGACGGAGGTCCCGGTGCCGTGCAGATCACCGCGCAGCCGGGTGTATGGTGGCCCGTCCAACCCGCTCTCTTCACGCTGGCGGTCACCAATCTCGTGGAAAACGCACTCCGCTACGGCGGATCACACGGTCCCGTTGTCGTAGACGCGGATACCACCTCGGGCACGCTGGTCGTCACCGTTTCCGATTCCGGACCGGGCATCCCGGAGGAGGAGCGGGAACGCATATTTGAACGCTTTTACCGCATCGACCGCGGACGAAGCCCGTGCCACCGGCGGGTACCGGTCTCGGCCTTGCCATCGTCCGACACATCGTCAGAATGCACGGCGGAACCGTAGGGGTATCCGCCAATGCAGGAGCAGGCAGCATTTTCACAATATCCATTCCCCGGCAATTCCGCCGATGGAGGAACACAATGACCGTCATTTTTACACTCCTAAACGATTTTTGGAAGCCTCGGCGTCTTTTTATTCGGCATGCGCCTCATGAGCGAGGGGCTGCGGCAGGCGGCGGGGAGCAGGCTCCAGAATATTCTGGGCTACATGACCTCCAATCGCGTCGCCGGCGTGGCATCGGGATTTCTCATAACCACCGTGGTGCAGTCCTCCTCCGCGACGACGGTCATGGTCGTCGGTTTTGTGGACGCCGCCCTCCTCACCCTTCGACAGGCGATCGGGGTGATCATGGGGGCAAATATCGGTACCACCCGTAACGGCGTGGATCATCGCCCTCCTTGGATTCAAATTCAGCATGAGTTCCGCGGCACTTCCGGCAATCGCCGTGGGAACGGCGATGCTCCTTATCAAATCGATCGACAGGGACGACATCGCCCACGCGCTGATCGGGTTTGGTATGCTCTTTCTCGGTCTGGGACTTCTGAAGGATGCGGTGCCGGACATCAGAAACAATCCCGAGATCCTGGAGTTCCTCGCCAGGTACACCGACCTCGGTTTTCTCTCGGTAATCATTTTTATAGCCGTCGGCCGCCACCCTGACCGTCGTCGTCCAGTCATCCAGCGCGGCCATGGCCATCACCCTCACCATGACCTATTCGGGTTGGGATCGATTATCCCACCGCCGCCGCGATCGTCCTCGGAGAAAACATCGGCACCACCATGACGGCATATCTGGCGTCGCTGAACTCCGGCGCCAACGCAAAACGTGCCGCCCGGGCGCACCTGCTCTTCAATCTCATAGGGGTCGCGTGGATGCTGCTCGTCTTTCGTCTCTTTCTCAGCGGCGTGGACGCGATCGTCCCCGGCAGTATCTCCGACCGCAACGATATCGCCTCCCACCTTGCGATGTTCCATACCCTTTTCAACGTGACCAATACGATTCTCTGTCTCGGGTTTGTACCCCAGCTGGAGATGCTGGTTCGACGTATGGTGAAGGACGACGAGGTCACCGACCCGAAGGAGTACCGGCTCCATTACGTCCGCAGCGGTTTTCAGGACGCCGTGGAACTCAACCTTCTCACCGCGCGGAACGAGCTTGCCCGCATGGCCGACCACGTGCAGGCTCTCTTTTCCTACTTCCTTGAGCTCTTCCACCATCCCGACAAGGAGACGCGACAGCAGCGGAAGCGGTTCGGGGATCTCCTGGTCCTGGTGGAGACGATGCATGAGGAGATCACCACTTTCCTCGTCGAGTGTTCACGCGAGGCGATCAGCGAGCAGACGGCGGCAAACATCAACGGCATGGTCAGAATCAGCGCCCAGCTTGAGAGCATCGCCGATACGAGCAACAAGCTCATCAGGCTGGCGGAGAAGAAGTACGACAAGGACATCAAGATAGATGCATCGCTGATCGACGACATTCAACCTTACGCGGAGATGGTAACGGAGTTCCTCGTCTTTAACTCGCAGCACCTCCAGGGCCATCTCAGCGAGGACGAGTTTCGCCTCGCCCAGGAGATGGAGGCAAAGATAAACGCCTATCAGAAGCGATACAAAAAGGCGACGCAGAAACGGATGCGTACCGGTTCGGCGGTGAAGACGGAAATGTTCTACCTCGACATCCTCCGCCACATTGAGCACATCGGTGATTTTTCGCTGGTCATTTCACAGGCGCTGATGCAGGTGCGGTAACGCGCGAGGGGGAGATAACAAAGCAGGCAAAGCCGGGCGGCGCGGTACGTCGGTAGATCAATCCGCGGAGCGGCCGTACTTTTCAGTCACCGTGCGGATACTCGGCAGTATCTCAAAGAAGAGGTCGATGAGGTCGGGATCAAACTTGGTTCCCCCGAGGCGGCGCATCTCTTCTAGGGCGTCCTCCTCGGTCCACGCCTCCTTGTAGACGCGTTTTGAGAGAAGAGCGTCATAGACGTCGGCGATGGCGACAATTCTGCCGAAAAGGGGAATCTCCTCTCCCCGCTTGCCGATCGCTTTTCCGTCGTTGTTCGCCTCAAGGGGGGCGCCGTTTTCAATATCAATACGGCCGGGATAACCCGATCCGTCCCAGTTTTCGTGGTGATTCAGTGCCACGATCTGCGCCATCCGGTCAAACTCCGATTGTCTGTGGGTAAAGAGCCGCGCCCCCTGCCAGGTATGCGTCTTCATCACCTCATACTCGTCCTCGTCGTAGTGACCGGGCTTCTTCAGAATGGTATCCGAGATGGCCACCTTCCCCACATCATGGAGCATCGCCGCCATACGGAGATTGTCCCTGTTCTTTTCAATCGTATCGGCGTGCTCTCCGGTCTGCCGCGCCCACGCCTCATACAACTCGACTGAGTAACCGGCAACACGGTTGACGTGAGGGCCCGTCTCCTTGGGGTCCCGGAGCTCCGCCATTCGTATCATCCGCAGGAGGATATCCCTCGTCATCTGGGCGCGCTGCAGGGCAACGGTGGCGTTGGCGGCGAAATGCATGACCATCAGTTCGTCATCGCGATCGAAGGGTATCACCCTGCCCGCCTCGTCGAGCTTGTTGATCATTTGAATGACCCCGAGGATCTCGCCGGTATTTGTCTTCAGCGGAATGGCGAGCATTGAGCAACTGCGATATCCGGATATGGTATCGTAGGACGGATCGAATCCGTAGGGCGCGCTTTCAGGGATTTCATACACATCCGGGATGTTGACCGGCTCGCCCGTCGTTGCGGCGTACCCGGAAATTGTGCCCGCATCGAGGGGCACCCGGAAGACGCGATAAATCAGTTTCTGCCCCGAGGGAAGTTCTCGCTGCTTCGTATCGTTCTGGGCGTAGTTAATGACGAGTTCACCGTCGTTCACGACATAGATCGAGCCTGCGTCTGCTCGCGCCACATTTCTCGCCTCTCCGAGTATCCGTTCCAGAAGGATATCGACGTCCTGGATCTTGTTGAGTTGCGAGTCAAGGGTGATTATACTCTTAAGTTTCTCTGCGTCGTGAGCCATGGGTGCACGTCGATCATATACCGACCGCGAGGCGCTGTCCAATGATACTATTGAAGATTTTCAGAACCCTCCTGACTCTTCCCATACGACTCTACCAGTGGGTGATTTCACCTCTCTTTCCCGGCAGCTGCAACTACTATCCCACCTGTTCCGAATACAGTCGGCAGGCGATTTTGAAACATGGTATGGTAAAGGGCATTTCCATGGCTGTTTTACGTGTCGGGCGCTGTTCCGCCCTGTTTGACGGCGGGAACGATCCCGTTCCGGAGGTTTTTGACTTCAAGGACCTCACCGCCGAGTATCGTCGCCGGTCGGTAAAGCGGCGTGAGAAGGAGAAGTGAATGAACGACGCGGCGGTATACGCCCTTTCCGATATTCCCACCGGTACCACGGTAACGGTGGTTCGCCTCGATGGAGGCGAGGGATTTCGGGACAAGGTGATTTCTCTCGGTGTCATCCCGGGAAAAACCATGGTCGTCCAGTCCTACAGTAAACGGGGACCCATTATCGCCCGGCTGGAAGGATCACGCATCGCAATCGGCAGGGAACTGGCCGGGCGCATTCTCGTCCAGCCCGTCTCTGAGTAACCGGCCCGGGCCGTTCAACGTGAAAGGCCGGCGGCTTCCTCAAAGGTCTCGACGATCCGCGATCGGGCGCCGTCATATGCGCGCAGAAGCTCCGTATCGGGGTGTACCGTCCGTTGTCGCGGAACGAGGTTCTCCCGTACACGCGTCATGTCGGCGTCAACTCCACGGGCGGTACTGAGAGTCTGCCACGCCGAGAGGGCGCTTCCCATGGCGGCGCCGGAACTCTGCATGACGATGACGGGACGTTCAAAGACGGCGGCGACGCGCCGCTGAATGGCTGTGCTTACCGCGGGGCCGCCGGTGAGCGCGAGGGGACCGCTGCCCCGCTCAAAACCGCGGGCGTAGTGACGGGTCAACACGAGCGCGGAATCAACAATCGCGGGATAAAGCTCATCAAACGATCCGGTACCGTCCCGGGCGGCGCGGTTTTCAACCGGAGGCGCCACGGGATAGCTCTCTGCGTAGGGTTGCCAGATCTCCACCGTCCGTCCGGGTTTGCTTCCTTCCAGCGCCCGTTCCGCCCGGTCAAAGTCGGCGTGATAACGATTCCGGAGACGGTCCCACACCATGGCGCCGTTCGTTCGACACGCAAAGACAAATGGACGACCGAGACCGTCATACATGCTGTTTGCGTATCCCTGCAGATCGACGACGGGTTCTCCGGTGTCCACCATGTAGACAAAACTCGAACCAAGGGAGAGCAGGTCGCCGTCGATCACCACCTTGGACTGGGGATTGTCACCGCTTCCGGCGTTCACCAGACATTCCGGCGGGAAACCGTACCGGTCAACGAAATAGCGGGCGATCGTACCGACCACGGTCACCGGCGATGCGGTGTCGGGGAGCTTCTGCCGCAACGCATTCGCACCACCGGGAAGACCGGCGGCGACGGCGTTCATGAGCACATCGGACCACTGCCGCGATGTGTAATCCATGAGAGACATGCCGGCACCGTTCCCCCAGTCTATGGGACATACCGGGCGGGCGGCGAGGATGCCGGAGATGAACGAGCTCAGGAGGGCGATTTCCGCGGTGTCGTCCCAGATTTCGGGATATCGGGTAACGGTGCGTCTCACGACCGCGCCGGTGAATCGGGCGGGACTGTCGGATCCCGACGCCTTCACCATCCCTTCCCGGCCGCCCAGGGCGGTACGTATCTCGTCCGCCTGACTCTGGGAATCCGCGGTCTGCCAGATCGGCGCCGTACCGTAGGAAAAGGCGTCTCCCAACAGGTGGACGAGGTCCGCCGCGGGGTCGGCCGTTTCGTTGAGTGCGCCCATCGCTACCTGTCCCGCCCGGGACAGGTAGACATGCCCATGCTGCTGGGCGCTGACGGAAATAGCTCCGACTGCGGAGAAGTCCAGCCCCTGTTCGCGGAGGTCACCCAGCACGGCATCAAGTCCGGCGAGAAACATGCGCGGAGGCTGGTCCGCTTCACCGGCCACCCGGGGCGGGACGAGAAGCGTCTCGCCGTCGATTCCAAAGCGATTCAATCGAGGGTCGTCGCGATAGGCGATGGAGTGATCCGCCACGACCGAGGCGGCGGTCGCGTCAAAACGGATTGCGACGGCGGAGATGCTCTGGGTACTTACGTCGATGCCGAGAGTGATGGGGCTGCTCATTGTCTGTCTCCTCCTATTGAAAAAAAACGGACGCCCGAGGCGTCCGTCCGTGTCGTTTCGCGATTACAGGAACCTGTTTACCAGAGATTCCAGGTATTCCTGACGACCCGATGCCGGATGCATCACCTTTCGGTCAAGGACCCACTCTTCAAGGTCCCTGAAGGAGACCGCCTTGTCGGAGATCTTCTTTCCGATACCGTCGGAATATCCCTTGTACCGGTTGTCGACAAATCCGGGAAGTTCGCCGTCCTCGAGGATCGCCTGGGCGGCCATCAGACCGCGGGCAAAGCTGTCCATACCGACGATGTGGGCCTGGACGAGATCCTCCACCGTGTTGGACGGCCGGCGTACCTTGGCGTCAAAGTTGAGTCCGCCGCTGTGCAATCCGCCGTTCAGGAGGATTTCGTACATCATTGAGGTGGTTACGTACAGGTCGGTGGGGAACTGGTCGGTATCCCACCCGAGCAGCGTGTCGCCCTGATTGGCGTCAACACTGCCGAGGATTCCCTTGACCCGGGCAAAATGCAGTTCATGCTGTATCGTATGACCCGCCAGGGTGGCGTGATTCGTTTCAATATTGAGCTTCAGTTCCTTTTCCAGACCGTATTCCTGGAGAAAGCCCCAAATTGAACCGGTATCGGCGTCATATTGGTGTTTTGTCGGTTCCATCGGTTTGGGCTCAATGAGGAGCTGACCGTCAAAGCCGATCTCCTTTTTATAGTCCACCGCCATGTTGAGGAAATATCCAAGGTTGTCCAGCTCGCGCTTCATGTCGGTATTGAGCATCGTCTCATACCCTTCCCGACCGCCCCAGAAGACGTAATTGGCGCCGCCGAGCTCCTTAGTCACCTCCATCGCCTTTTTCACCTGTCCCGCTGCGTAGGCGTATACCGCCGGATCGGGAGAGGTAGCGGCACCGTTCATGTATCGGGGATGAAAAAAGAGCTGCGCCGTTCCCCACAACAGCCGCGTGGGGTGATCGTTCATGAGAGACTTCGCCAGTCCGACGATCTCGTCGAGATTCCTGTTTGATTCCCGCAGGGTATCGCCGTCGGGGGCGATATCGCGATCATGAAAACAGAAAAAGGGGATCGTCAGTTTTGTGGTGAGTTCAAAGATACCCCGCATCTTGGTCCGTGCGAGCTCCATTGGATCGGTTACATCGTCCCATGGGCGAATTGCCGTCACCGTACCGAAGGGATCGGTACCTCCGCCGTTCATGGAGTGCCAGAAAGCCATTGAAAAACGGAAGTGTTCCGCCATCGTTTTTCCACCGACTTTCCTGTCCGCGTCGTAATATCGAAACGCGAAGGGGTTGCGCGTATCGGGTCCTTCAAATTGTACGTTTGGTATGTTCGGGAAAATTTCTGCCATGATTCATTCCTCCGTCTCCTACGGTACCTGCTGTCACCGACGATGGCCATATCTTTTTTTGATATCAAGAACCGTTGTTTGATGATATCCTGCCCGTATGGAAATCCTGGATGTCGTCTTTGTCTATCAACTGAAGACTCCGGAACTCGTGCGATGGCACTCCCGCAGCCACTCCCACAATCCCGGGGAGCATGAACTCCACTACTTTATCGGAGGCGCCGGCCACTTCCGGAAGGATCGTCAGCGCTATGTGATCTCTCCGGGGTCGCTCTACTATTCTCCGCCCCTTGAGCGCCACTCGGTCCACCCCGGAGATGTGAGACGGCCGATTTCATATTATGCGGTGCTCTTTACCCTCGCCCAGGATGACCTGACGGCTACCCTGGAGACCGAAACATTTCTCACGTCGTTTCCGCGGACCGTCGCGTCGCGGTATCGCGTCCTTTTTGAGGACCTTAAGAACCGGTACGCCCATGTACACAAGGCGCGTAGAAAATCGGCGGAGCATATGCTGCTCTCCCTTCTTTGGGAACTTGCGGCGGAAGCCGGAGGCGCCGAAACCGATCCCTCCGTCGTACCGGAATACAACGTCCATATCAGCCGGGCAATTCGTCTCTTTGAGCGACACCTGGCGCAACGCATCACGGTGGCAGAGGTCGCCCGGGCGTGCGAAATCACCCAGGCCCATCTCACACGTCTCTTCACCGAACATTTCGGGGTATCTCCGCTGCAGTATTATCGCCGTCTCCGCATGGAAGTGGCGGCCTCACTCCTCCTCAATACGACGCGTTCGATCAAGGAAATCGCCTTTGAACTCGGATATTCCAATCCATTCCATTTTTCCCGCAGTTTCAGCCGGTACGCCGACATGAGCCCGAGCCGGTACCGGGAACAATACTACCGGCAAAACCCGACGCAGTACGAAACCCGGATTGTGGGAGATGCCCGGGACGGTGACGATCGGAGTTACCGGGAGCGCTTGTGAAAGTACATTTCCATGTCCGCCCGGTTGATAAGCTGTTCCGCAATCGCCTTCACCGGTAACGCCGACTTATCGGCGGCACCGTCATACTCCGCCAGTCCGTAACTGAACCACGGTCCGCCGGTAATGGAAGCAAGCTGACTGGACGCCTTTGCGCCGTCCAGGAGGCGCTCCATGACTGCGCCGGCCTCCGCCCGGGACCCGCCCGGCAGAACGACCATGAACTCATCGCCGCCCATGCGGCATACGATATCAGATTCCCGCAGCACGTTCTTGACGAGTCCCGCGATCGTGCGAATCAGCAGGTCTCCCCGTGCGTGTCCCTGCTCATCATTCACGCGCTTCAAATGATCAACGTCGAGAAAACAGACGGTGAGAACCTCACCGTTTCGTCGGGCGATTGAAATGTGGTGTTCCAGATTCTGCATTCCCGTGCGACGGTTGAGAAACCCCGTCATTTCATCGGTCGTTGCAAGTTCATGAAGGCGGGCGGCATTCTCCCGAAGCGTTTTTTCGGTCCGTTTCATTGTCACCATATGGGCGACCATCCGTGCGAGAAGCGCCACCAGGTGCCTGTCATCCTCCGTCATCGGCGTGCGGGCAGGAAAGTTATCGGCGCTGAGTGCGCCTATGGACTCATTCCCGTTCCACAACGGTGCCACTATGAGATCCGCCGTTCCGACCTCGTTGCTTGCGTCGTCATAGACGGCGGCGTCGGGGAAAAATTTGTAGGGCACCTTCCGGTTGAGGAAGTCGTCATCGTAGATATCCCGATTCAACGTGATCCGAGACAGCCGTTCATCCCGCAGCTCCCCGCTTTCATCTATTCCGTAGCTGCCGAGGAAGGTTGTCGGATCGTCGGGATCGACAAACCAGATTCCGATCCGGTCCACCCCTGCCGCCTCACGGCCGCTGACAACCGCCCGTCGACAGATCTCATCGGGCGAGTCCGCGTCCGCGAGGTAAAAGAGAAACTCATGCAGTTTGTATAGACGCGTACTCAGACTGTCCCGACTTTTCGTCATGAAGCGACCCCTCGTTAAACGTATGGCATTCCCTGCACCCCTGCAAGTCCGTCCAGCAGGGAGAGATTGAACATCAGACTTGACAGAACGGGGAATTACGGTAAAAATGCTGCACGATTCGGGGAATATGGGGGTGTAGCTCAGTTGGCTAGAGTACTTGAATGGCATTCAAGGGGTCACGGGTTCGAGTCCCGTCACCTCCAATTACCGTCCCTTTGAAGAGAGACCGCCGGCAGGCGGTCTTTTTTATTGGCCCACACGGAATGACCAGTTCTGCGGCGCCATGGTATATTGAGGGTATGGCGGAATCTTTCGATACCAACGACAACCTTTTTGTATCGGACCTGGACAATGACGACGACGGAGCGCCCGATTTTGAAGATCTCTTTGAAGATACCGATTCAGATGAACCGTCCTTTGATGGGCAGTCCGGCGGGGCCTCGGACGACGACGGGACGGAGCGGTTCCAACGTATTGAAGAGGTAAAAGAGGAACCGAAACACTACTTTCGCAACCCGAATTTCTACCAGGACGCCCTTGCCGACGTGGGAGAGACGGCAAAACGACTGCACAGCACCCTCGCCAAGTTCCTCAAGGCGGACAACCCCGAAGACCGGTCGATGTACCGCAGCCGATTTATACCCCTCTACTGGGAGCTGACAAAGCACCTTGCCCAACACGCCTACGGCAAGCTGCCGGAACCCAAGATGCTTGTGCTCCGCTTCGGCATCCTGCTGCCGACGATGCTGGACAAGGAGCAGCGCCTCATGATTGCCCAGATCATTGAGAAAAACAGGCGAGGTGAACCCATTCACTACGTCGACGAATGGCTGGCGAAGGTTGCCCGGGGTGATATCAACGTTTCCGCCACGGACGAGACGAAAGGAACCGGACCGGGCGGGACAACCCGGCTGACACGACAGCTTGAGACGGCACGGGGCAAGGTTGAAGCACAGCTCGAACTGATTCGGACCCGGAACAACGATATGGAGAGCCATGAAAATCAGCTCGTCGATCTTGTCCGGCGCCTCGTCTCACGGGATACCAGGTCGGAGTCTGACGGCCAGAAGGGACCCTACGGGGAGGGCCAGCGGAGTCTTTTTTCGGATATTTCATCGGAATTGCGGACGCTGAGCAATGAAGGCAGGGAAATGGCGCGGGCCTACCGGGAGCTGGAAAAGTACCGGGACACACTGCAGGACCTTGAACGGCAGGTCGCAGACGCCGGTGAGGACGTCTCCCATGTGGACGCAAAAGCGTCGGTTGATGAGATGGCAACCATCCGTCAAATGGCGAAACTGTGCGTGGGCCGGCAGGGCAACCACTTTCCGCTCCTCTATAAGCAGTACTTCAAGGGCGGCCTCATCGGCCTTGCCACGAGAGAAAATGTGCACAACATTCTTGCCGATGTGGAATATCTGGATCCGAGCATTTTCCAGCGTACATTCAAACAGAAAACGACACGGATCGTGCCGAACATCATCCTCGTTCCCTGTTACGGCGACATGGGTATCTGCTGGGAACCCTTTGAGCGGTACAACCGGGCGACAAGTCGCGGCAGGCTGGCCGTTCCGATGTATCCCAAGGAGCTGAAAGTTGCGGTAATCTCCGCACTTGGTGACCTGCGCTGGCAGGTCGCAAAGGAAAAGGCCGCCCATTACTGGATGGAAGAAGGACTCACCGGGTGGTACTACCAGTGGTTTTCCGACCGGAAACTCAAGGGCGACGTGAAGGACCAGTTTATTCAGGACTACATCCTCTGGATTACCAAGGAAAGCGAAGGAACGCAAAAACTGGATCGCGACGTCCGGGCCATCTTCTGGCGGTACATGCCGTTCCCCGATGAACTCAGAGAGAAACTGAAGAATCGCGGCTTCGTCTATTCCGAACTCTACAAGAAGGATCAGAACCGCTCGATGTCCGACGGTTATTGATCGAACGCTATTTTTTCTTGCCGAAGAGGGGGGACATGTACTCGTCCAGGGGGTATTTTGTCGTCAGGAAACGCATAAACCGGTGATAAAGGAAATAGGTCACCACCACCGCCGCGATGAAGAGGACGAGCAGGATGATCTGATTGGCCCCCGGCGGCAGGGCCGGCGCCACAAAGCGGGCAAACAGAACGAGGAATATGAAAAACAGCACCGTCATGACGACAATGTTGAGAACCGTTGCCCCGAGAATAAAGAGCAGGGTGTTAACTTTTTTATTCATGTGTCCGTCCCGCACTGAAAAACATAGCCAGAATCAACAGAATTCCGCCAACCACGACGGCGGAGTCCGCCACATTGAAGGTGGGCCACCGCTCCAGTCCCAATAGTCCGTAAAATTTCACGTCAAGAAAATCAACTACGCCCAGGGGGCGGAATATCCGATCGATGATGTTGCCCACGCCGCCGCCGAGAATGAGGGCGACGCAGTAGCGCTGAAATCGGGTAATATCACGGCTGCAGTAAAACCCGAAAAAGAGTATGAGCAGCACCACCACCGGCAACCCCACAAAAAACACCTTTCGTATCCAGAAGGGAAAGTGATCCCCGATACTGAAGGCGATTCCCAGGTTGCGGGCGTGAATGAGGCGGAAGAAATCACCGAACACCTCGATGACGAAGCCGCTCTCGTAGTAGAGCGGGATATTCCCGGCAACGATGGTTTTGGTGACCTGGTCCAGAACGATAACAAGAAAGGTGAGGAGCAGCGGTTTGAGCAGCTCCTTCGGCTCCGGTGCACCAAGAAATGTTCCGTAACTACGAACCATGGACCCTCCGATCGTTGTCACGGCTGGCCCGGTGGTCCCATCGCGACAAATTAATCAATGTTACGCTACATTCCCGTCGGGACATCAAGAAACACCGTCTCCATACCCGTATCGGCGGCAAGTTGGGCGGCAACACGCTGTACACCCCAAATCTCCGTTGCGTAATGTCCTCCGAAAATAGCATTGATTCCCGACTCCCGACAACGGTGATATGCGATATGGTTTGCATCTCCGGAAATATACAGATCAAGTCCCAGTTCGATGGCCTGGTCAACTTCCATGGGCGCACCGCCGGAAATGATACCGACCGTGGCGATCTCAGGCGGCCCGAAGGAAAGGGAAGCGAGCGGGCGGAAACGCTCGCCAAAGAGTCGCGTCTCGACGGTCTTGAGGGGAACGGCGGCGGGAAAGCGCCCGGCCACCCCGATAGGTATGCCCTTCAAGAGGCCGAAAGGCTCTACATCGATCAGCCCTATCTGCTCGGCAATTCCGGCGTTATTTCCCAGCGACAGGTGGGCGTCCAGGGGCAGATGTACCGCATAAAGGGCGATACCCTTTTCAAGAAGAAAGGATATCCGTTCAAAATGGGTGCCCGTGAGCGTCTCCTCCCGCCCCCAGAAGAGTCCGTGGTGTACAAAAAGAAGATCGGCCTCTTCCGCTGCGGCAGCTTCAAAGACCTCCATCGCAGCATCGACGGCAAAGGCAACCTTGTGTACAACCTCGTCCCTCTTCTGCACCTGCAACCCGTTTCGGGATGAGTCTACGCGGACAAATTCATCCAGGGACAGAATGGACCGGAAATAACGGTCCAGCTCATGTATCGTCATAGTAGGCATCTTCAACTCCAACGTTCGTGTATCGTTACACCCGCTCCGGAGAACAGCCGCCTTCACGACAGAGTTGCCGCGCCGTCGGCTCGTCCACGATGAGCTCGGTCATATAGCGCGCCCTCAGCGCCGCAAGAAGACCGGGTATTTTGCTTTTCCCGCTGACGACGCAAATCGATCGCTTTCCCGGCGCTCCATACAGGGAGAGGGGCGGACCGCTGGCGCGCCGATTGAGGGAAAGGTCCTCCCAGCTGCCGTCGCTTCTGAAGAAGACCGTTGCCAGATCCCCGACGACGCCGTTCCGTTCCAGATCGGACATATCGTCGGGATCGAGGTATCCGTGGGAATAGACGTGGCTGGGTACGCCGGCATCCACCGCTCCGATGCTGTAGAGAAGGACATCCGCCCGCTCCTGAAGGGAAATGATGTTGCCGATGCTCCGCTCCCGCCACATCGCCTCCTTCGTTTCCCGGTAGTCAAAAAAGGTCGGAACGGGAAAGAGAACCACGTTGGCATCGTAATTGCGGGCAAATCGCTCAAGGATATTGGCGGCATACCGGTTATCGGGAGTATAGGTGTTTCCCGATCCGTTCAATTGAACGACCGTCAGTTCCGGAAGATGTTTCGGTATGAGATGCGCAATGACTTCACTGATCGTCGTCCCCCACGCCACCGCAACGGTCCGCCCGTTATCCAGCACATCGTTGAGGTAGTTTGCGGTATAGCGGGCAACGCGCTCAAGCCAGATGACCTCACCCAACAGCTCCGGTGCGGGAACGATATGGACCGCCTCCAGTCCGAAGCGTTCCCGAATCTGGACCTCCAGGGGAGAGAGCATGTTCTGCACATTGACAATCCTGATTTCTACCATTCCCGTGGACCGGGCGTGGCTCAGGAGCCTGCTCACCTTGGGACGGGAAAACTCCATCTCTTTCGCGATCGTTTCCGTGGTGAGTCCCTGGTAGTAATACATGGTGGCAACTTGCAGTGCCTCCTGGTAAATCCGGTCTTCGGTCTTCATAATGAATAGTCATAGTGTATTTTCGTATTTGAACAATTGCAATGTTGCCCCCTTTATCAGGCGGCGGTATACTGCCGCGATATGCAACCGATTTCCCGCTATCGTCTGGATCCGACGGTGGCACTTTTCTCGGTCCCCTCGGACGAGTTACCTGAGAACACATACCGGCCCGGACGAATCATAGGACAACCACGGGCTATTGAAGCTCTCCACCTGGCGATCGCCATTCGCGCAAAAGGGTACAACGTGTATGCCGCAGGCCTCTCGGGGACGGGTAAACGCAGCACGATAATGCGCATCCTGAAGGAACAGCCCTTTGAACCGCGCCGCCTCCGGGACATAGCCGTGGTAAACAATTTTCCTCAACCCGATCGGCCGCGGGTGCTCTATTTCTCCACCGGTGATGCCGGCAGGTTCCGGCGACGGATCAGAGACGCGGTGAGCGAGCTTCGGGACAACATACCGACAATCCTTGAGCAGCCGGTCTACCGGGAACGACGCGACAGGATTATGGTCGAAACTGAGGAAGCGGAATCTTCCGCCCTCTCCGACTTTGAACGCCACGTCGAGAGTCACGGGTTTGCCATCGTCCAGGTGAAAGACGACGAGGAACAACGGAGTGACGTAAGCCCCGTCATTGCCGGAGAGCCGCGCCCCATAGGCGACATTCCCCAGCTCGTCCAGGCGGGAGAGATCAGCGACGAAGAGTGGAACACGATGCGCGGCCGGTATCATCAGCTGATGGACCAAATGAACGGGATTTTTGTCTCTCTTCGCCGCGATCGCGTCCGCGCAGAAGCTGCGCTGAAAGAGCTTCAGCGGGAGACGGTAAAACCCCACGCGGAAACGCTGCTGAGCGCGATTCAGGCGGATTTTGTGGGTACTGAAATCCAGGAGTATCTGGACCTTGTCAAAGAAGACATCGTCGAAAACCTTCACCTCTTTCTTCCCGAGGAGGGAGAAAAGACGCACGAGGCGGAACAGGAGTTTCTCCGTTACGAGGTGAATATCCTCGTCGACCACACCCATACCGGCAAGACCCCCGTCATCTTTGAGAGCCACCCTGACTATCACAAGCTCTTCGGAACGCAGGAACTGAATCCCGATCACGACGGTCGGTTCGGTTTTCTCGCTCTCCGCAGCGGCAGTCTGCTTTCCGCCTCGGGAGGATATCTCATCCTCAGGGCGGACGATGTGCTCGCCCAGGAGGAGTTGTGGCACAGTCTGAAACGGGCGCTTCAGGATGAAGTCACCGAGATTCGCACTCCCCCGACGCCGTACGCCCAGCCGACGCAAAGTCTCAAGCCCGATCCCATCGCCATAGACGTGAAGGTCATCCTCCTGGGAAATGAGCACATTTATGATCTTCTCTTCTTCCAGGATGAGGAGTTCGGAAAGCTCTTCAAGGTCCTGAGCGAATTTGACTCGGTCATGGAGCACACCGACGAGACCCGCCGCGCCTACGTCGACTTTATTCGCATGATCTGCGAGGAGGAACACCTGCTGCCGACGACTGCCGACGGAAACGCGGCGGTCATAGAGTATGGCGTCCGATTGAGCGAGTTCCGGAACAAACTGAGCACCCGTTTCTCCCTTATCGCCGATCTTCTTCGGGAGTCGAATCACTGGGCGAAAGCGGATGGAAAAGAGCGTATTGACCGGCAGGCCGTTGAGTACGCCCGGGAAAAGCGGAAGTTCCTTCACAACCTTCCGGAAGAAAAATACGACGAACAGCTCTCCTCGGGAGAGATGATCCTCCAGGTGGACGGCGAACGCATCGGCGCGATCAACGGTCTCTCCGTCCTTGACCGCGGGTATTACGCCTTCGGCCGCCCGATGCTCATAACAGCCCGGGTCGCACCGGGAAACGACGGAATCATCAATATCGAGCGGGAAAGCGGCCTTTCCGGGGAACTCCACGACAAGGGCGTATACATTATCCAGGGATTTCTCCAGGCGACCTTTGCAACCGACTTTCCCCTTGCCGTAAACGCGAGCATTGGTTTTGAACAGAGCTATGTCGAAATTGACGGTGATTCTGCATCGTCCACGGAGATATACGTGCTCCTCTCGGCGATCGGCAACCTGCCGCTCCGCCAGGACCTTGCGGTGACGGGAAGCGTAAACCAGTTCGGCCAGATTCAGCCGGTCGGCGGCATCAGTGAAAAGATTGAAGGTTTCTACGCGACGTGCACGCTCATGGGCCTTACGGGCACCCAGGGGGTCATCATCCCCCGCACCAATATCCAGAACCTCATCCTGAGCAGGGAGGTACAGGAGGCGATCGTCGCGGAGCAATTCTCAATTTACGCGGTCGACACCGTTGACGACGGAATCGAGATCCTCACCGGCCTTCCCGCGGGGGAACGGAACAAGGACGGCCATTTTCCGAAGAACACCGTAAACGGCATCGTTGAACGCCGGCTGCGGCAAATGGCGGGACAGGTGAAGGACTTCTCCTGACGCACGAAGCGACCTATCAGGTTGCAGGAAGAGTTTCGCCCCGCATATACTTACCCCAATGGGTGATCATCACGTTGAACCGATCCTTGAGCGGGCACGCGAAGCCGCACATGCACAGAAACCGTTCGTCATAAAAACACATACCCTTCCTCCCCACGTTGAAGCGCAGGTGGAGGACGTGCTCGGTATCTTTCTTGAAGAACTCGATCGCGGACTGTTGAGGGATTCAATCGCCTATTGTCTCCGGGAACTCATGGTGAACGGAAAAAAGGCAAACACCAAACGGGTCTATTTTGAAGAAAAGGGGCTCGACCTCAACGACGATGACGACTATCAGAAAGGGATGACCACTTTCAAGGAAGAGACCCTTGATAACATCGATTACTGGACGGAAAAACAGGAGGCTGCCGGTCTGTATGTCCGCATCTCCTTCCATATCCAGGGACGGGAACTCCACATCCGCGTCGGCAATAATACGATCATCACCCGAAAAGAACAGATTCGTATCTACGATCGTATCGCCCGCTCACGGGCGTTCAGCACGATGGAAGAGGCGATGACCAGTGTCCTTGATGATACGGAGGGCGCCGGTCTCGGTATCGTCATTCTCGTCCTCATGCTGAAAAAGCTCGGCCTCGATGAGGATACCTTTGATATCGACGTCGAAAACGAAGAAACCGTCGCCCGCCTTGTCATCCCCATGGACGAGGCCAAGGTTGACAACCTCACGAAGGTTTCGGACGAACTGATTCAGCACATTCAGTCCCTTCCCCAGTTTCCGGAAAGCATCATGACGTTGCGGAAGATGCTTGACGATCCTCGCGTCGAAATGGCGGAGATCGCCCGTCTCCTGGGACAGGATCCCTCCCTCACGGCGGATCTGCTGCGCACCGTCAACAGCGCACGGTACATGCTCGCCCGCCGCATGGACAACGTGGTGGAAGCGGTGAAGGTAGTGGGGTTGCGGGGCCTGCGACAGATGCTTCTGAGCTATGGTACGCAACGCGTCCTCGGAGACGGCACCAATAACGCCGTCGTCCGCAAGTTGTGGGAACACTGCCAGCGAACCGCCTTCTTTGCCTATGGAATCGCCCGGTACGTGCTGAAACGCAAAGATATCCTTGACGACGTCTACGTGGGGGGAATTCTCCACGACATGGGAAAGATCGTTTTTTCGAACATACACCCCGATACGGTAGAACTCGTGCAGAATTTCACCCGGGAGAAGGGTATACCCACCACCGTATTTGAAGAGATGAGCGATGGAATCGATCACTCCGAGGTTGGCGCCCGCCTGGCCGAGGAGTGGAACTTCCCCGACATTCTCGTCGAGACGATTCGCCACCACCACACCCCCCTCAAAACGAGCAATCAGTTCCGGGAAGTGGTTTCCGTCGTCTATCTTGCCAACGAGCTGGCAAAAATCCACGGTAACGACTACAGCCATATCGATGTACGGGTTACCCGTCTCCTGCGCATGAAAGACATGGAGCAGTTGAAGCCGATTCACCGGAAACTGTGTGACCAGTACGAGCGCGAGTCGGCTCGCGCCGACCGGTAAGTACCGCTACCCGGAACCGATCCGTTGACTTTTTTTTTTCTTTATAGTATTTTTCGTATATAAGATTACTGTAAGGAGCGAATTATGGCCGTCACCGTATACACCACACCTTCGTGTTCATTCTGCACCAAGGTCAAAAAATACCTGAAAGAGAACCGGGTCACCTTCCGGGAATACAACATCGCGAAAGACAAAAAACACGCCGACGAGATGGTAAAGAAGTCGGGACAGATGGGCGTTCCCGTCCTCGACATACATGGTAAAATCATCGTCGGGTTTGACGTTTCAAAGATCGAAAAGGCGTTGAGGAGGTAATATGGCCCACACAACAGCCCGATGGCGGGGAGATATGTCGTTTGACATCGATTTGCATGGTCACACGTTTGTCGTCGACGCCGATGAATCGGTTGGCGGCAAGGACCAGGGACCACGCCCCAAGGCACTCCTCCTGAGCGGTTTGGCGGGATGTACCGGTATGGACGTGGTTTCAATCCTCGGGAAAATGCAGATGCCATTTGACCGCTTTGAAATCAGGATCGACGGGTCCACAACGGACTCCCATCCAAAAGTCTACAATGCCGTCAACGTCGTATACCGTTTCTGGGGCAATTCCCTTGAGGAAGACAAAATCGAGAAGGCGGTAAAACTCTCTCAGGACAAGTATTGCGGAGTGGCGGAGACGCTCAGGCAGCTCGCCGAACTCTCCTACACCATTGAATTGAATCCCGACGCATAGCCCGTTCAGCCCTGAATCCGCATTGACCGGTCCCAGAGGGCGAGGGCAATGCCCGCCGCCACACCGACGTTGAGGGACGCCTTGGCCCCGCGATGGGGAATTGTGACGACACGGACATCTCCCGACCGCTCAAGGACGGACCGGGGAACGCCGAGTTCCTCGTGACCGACGACGAGAATTCCCCGCGGAGGATAGGGCGTATCGTACGCGTCTGTTCCGCCGGTCTCCAGGACGACGACCGGTACATCAGTCACTGCAGGGCCGTCGGGATCGACTCGTCCCGGATTCTCATCAGCCGCGATCAAGGCGGCGGCGGTGTCGAGATCTCCCCGGCGTACAACGGTCATGCCGCCGGCACCCATCGCCGTCCGCACCGCCCGCGGATGGGACGGATCGGGACACTCCCTGCCGAAAACCACACCGGCAATCCCAAAGGCGGCGGCGCTCCTGATGATACCGCCCACATTGTAGGGAGAACGGATATGGGGAGCGTATACAACGACCGGCACGGCAAGAACGGGAGATTCCCGATCATCCCGTTCTTCCGCACGGAAGGGATAGTCCCCTCCTCCCAGCAGCGGCGCGTCGTCAAGAGGAATACCCCCGGCGACGGCGAGGTGTTCAAGCAGAATCACCGTATACCGGCGGAGTTCCCCGTCGGCCACAAGGTGTGCCTGAAGTCCCTCTGCGGGACGGTTTTCGAGCCTTCCTTCGAGGAGAGAAGCGAGCGACGCCGCAGCCTCATGAACATCCGGTGAAAATCGCCGGGACGATGAGATCTCATTCAGAATGGAAAGAATATAGGGGACACTCGGGGTCGACTCATCGGCGCCAGCTCCCCGGTGTCGGCCGAGAAGCTCTCCCATGAGACGACGGAGGTACCGGCCGGCACCGGACGGCGACAGTTTCGCAAATCGGCGGGGTGAAAGGTAGGGCTTCCGGGGGGTGCCGCCGCCCGTCAATACGCCGATTCCACTACTTGCTGTAGATCCGCCTCGGTGACACCTCCGGGAACGGAACTGATCGCGTCATATTCAAGGACCTCCGTCGCCGCCGCGCCGAGCTCCTCATGGGCAACGTCGAGATCGCGAAAACGGACGGGCAGATCCATATGGTTCAATAGCTTCCGTATCCCCCGCGCCGCCCGTGGTGCGTCTTCAGCAGCCCGAATACCGTCCACCCGCTCTCCAAGGGCGGCGGCGACTTTTGCCGCCTTTTCGTAGTTCCGGGGTGTAAGAAAATCGACGATATGGGGAAGAAGGACCGTTGCGACCCATGATTTGGGCAGTGAAAACCTGGCGTTCATCACATAGGCGAGAACGCCGCCCATACCCTGCCCGACAACTCCCAGTCCCAGCGCCGCGAGAAGCCCCGCTTCGGCGGCGCGATTACGGAACCTCAGATCGGCGGGATTGCGCACGCCCAGGAGTGCCGCGCCATGCAGTTCAGTTATCGCCCGCTCCAGGAGCGTATCGGAGTAGAGCGTGCTTTCCGTGGAAAAGTACCCTTCCACCGCGGCAAGGAGGGTATCGAGGATTGCGGCGAGGGCGTATTTGCTGGAGAGGGTCTGGGAAAAGGAGGTATCAAGCACGACGGCCCGGACCGTACCGGGCGCGAGTTGAAGGAGCCTGGCGCGGTTGGCCGCCGTATCCTTCACCACACACTCATTGCGCATGAGCAGATGGTTTCGATACGACGAGGGCACCTCGATATAGGGTAGCGAGGCGTCCGGAACCTTTCCGTCAAACATGTCCGAAAGGTGGCACTTGCTGGCGGCGATATTTGCGGCACAACGGGCAATTGAAAGAACCCGCATGCCCCCGAGGCCGACGACGACACCGGCACGACTTGCGCCGGCGAGAGATGCCAGATCATCGACCACCGAGGTTGGAGATCCCGGTGTAAGCTCGTCGTACAGCATCGTTTCGAGGCCGCTCCGTTTCAACATCTCCACGACGCGATTGACATGATCCCCTTCATGGAGAACGCTCTCGGAAATCACCAATACCCGTTTTCCGTACTCCCCGGCAATGGTGGCCAACTGGGGGAGAACATCCTGTCCAAACGCGATTGTCGACGGTACCCGTAGTAAAAAATCTTGCATCCTCTGTCGTTCCAATAACTATTTTTGAAAAAAAAAGCAGTGCTATCAGTATAGCACTGCCGTTGTTTCCACCACAAACCTGAATCAGCCGATACCAAAGGCGGATAGAATCTCGTCTGCCACCATGTCGACGACCCGATCGTCAATATAGGAAGGATCCTGCAATTTTGCACGCACCTCTTCGACGCGGTCCTGCCGAATATCGGGTACGTCCCGGGCCATCTCGATTGCCTGCATGATCTCGGAGCGCAACTTGGCCTCGTCGGATACAGTTATCGAATCGGCTGACTGAGTTTTCTGCGGTTTATTGACTTTGTCGGACTTGTTGTACTGCTGTATCGGATCAACAGGTCCCAACCGTTCAATCGTCATCGATTGATCCTTCCTTTCATACAGATTATCGACCGCTTACCGTTTAATGTTAACGCTTTTTTCCCGACCATACAAGGACGACAAACTCCCCTTTGCCGGGAATGGCCCCGTTTTTGACCCTTTCGTACGCCTCTTCCACGGTACATTCCACAATCTGCTCGTAAATTTTCGTCAGTTCCCGACCCAGTACCATAGAATATCCCGGAGCAGCCTCGGTCAGTTCGGCCAGCAATTTCTCTATGCGATGGGGAGACTCGTACAGGACAAACGGCTCTCCCCGCTCCGCAAGAATTTTCAGGCGGGTGAGTCGTTTCGTCCCTTTCGGCGGAAGAAACCCCTCAAAGAGCCATCCCCGTCCGGCAACACCGCTGACCGAAACGATTGCCGCGACGGCGCTCGGCCCCGGAATCGGGACGACCCCGTGGCCCGCTTCCCGCACCTCCCGTACGAGACGGCTTCCGGGATCACTGATGCCCGGCGTTCCCGCGTCGCTGAGATAACAAATATCGGCATCATCGGCGAGAAGCTCAAGGATGCGGGGGAGGCAGCGCGATTCGTTGTGGCCGTGGCAGCTGAAAAGGGGTGCGGAAATTCCATAGTGGTTCAAGAGCTTCTTGCTTTGCCGTGTATCCTCACAGACGATATACGCCGCCTTGCGCAACGTTTCCACGGCGCGAAAAGTGATGTCTCCGAGATTTCCGATCGGCGTCGCGACGATATAGAGGCGTCCCATCGTTTCAGTGTACCTTTTTCCCGGAGGTACGTCATTCAGGGTTTCTTTCTCGGGCACTGGTCCTCATCATCGCGACGCTGCTCTACAGTCTGATCCATTTGCGCCGCTCCGATTACTCCGCACTGGCAAATCACATGGCGGAAAAGAGCCGTGATCGACTGGCGGTTCTGAAACCGTGCCCCCTCTGCGGAACGCTCCTCTCACCGGGGGAGAGGGTCCACACCGTCGTCTATTCCGGCCCGACACCGGGAACGACGGGGCACACCGACGGAAAGGTCCGGGACGATAGACCCCGGGACTCGCTGGTCCATATGTTCGGCTGTCCCTATTGCCATCCTTCAAACAACGACCATCCCCGACACTGTCCCGTCTGCGGCCGCGAGATTCCCGCCGACGGTTATGTTGTCGCCCGGATGTTTGAAAAACCGAACGAACGGAAACACGTCCACGTCGTCGGCTGCACGCAGTGCCGCCGCATGCACTGACCACCGCGGGTACGGGTACGGGTACGGGTACGGGTACGGCGGGTACGGCGGGTACGGCGCGGAGCGCAACACATTCTTGAGCAGCTGCGGCGGGAACGTTACGATGGAACGATGGAACCGACAATCTTCGACAAGATCATATCAGGAGAAATGCAGGCCGATATCGTGTACGAAGACGACCACGTTGTCGCCTTTCGCGATATCAACCCTCAGGCACCGACGCATGTCCTCGTCGTCCCCCGGACACGCATGAAAAGCGTCGCCGAATCGGTCGACCACGATCCGGCCATACTGGGCTCCTTCATGCACGGTATCGCCCGCACCGCCCGGACCCTCGGACTGGAGGACAACGGCTATCGCGTCGTCTTCAACACGGGTGCCGACGCACTTCAGACGGTACCCTATATCCACGCCCACATCCTGGGAGGGCGAAAAATGGGGTGGCCCCCAGGTTGATTTTCCCCGTGTGACGGCGGTACGTTTTTTTCATGGAAGTGGGTTACCACAGTTCAATGCGCTCCATAGACGCCGCG
>CBDESZ010000004.1:0-430194 GCA_965242725.1 Alkalispirochaeta sp. | reverse complement strand
CCGCCGCGGCGGCGTGAACAGCCGGTGCAGCGGCCCCGGCGGCAACCCCGCCCGCGCGTGAAACCCGGTCCGCATCGGCCCCGGCCGATGCACCACCACGTCGATCTGTCCCTTGGCCTCCGTCCGCAGGTTGCGCGCGAATGCCTCGATCGCCGCCTTGCTCGCCGTATAGACCGGAAACGCCGGCCGCCGCCGCCGCACCGCCGTCGAGCTGACGAACACCACCTGGCCTCGCGCCGCCGCCACCTGCGCCATCAGCGCATGCGTCAGCGCCATCGGCGCCACCAGGTTCAGCGCGATCTGGCCGTCGATATCGCCCGTCGTGTGGTCGGCGATGTCGGCGACCTGCCCGGTCGCGGCATTGTGAACCAGCCGGTCGATCCGCGGCCATCCGGCGACCGCCACGCACGCCCGTTCGAGTCCTTCTTTGGTCGTAAGGTCCGCCTGCACGTACGGCACCCGGCCGCCGCCGTCCGGCCGCCGTCCGATCGCCAGCACGTCATGGCCGGCATCGGCCATCAGCCCGGCCAACGCTGCGCCCAGACCGTCGCTGCCACCGGTAATGACGACTTTCACAACAGCGGCCCCCGCTCAAGGTCGTCCCGCTGCTTTATCAATTCCCGCCGCGCCTGCCAAATCACCCAAACCCACCCACCCGTTTGCGCCACCCATCTCGGCCCCGCCGGCCCCCCGCCGGGCAATCGCCGGACTTGTGTGATCGAAGGGACACACCGTTCCCGATTCGCCACGCCCCCGGCGTTTTCGGATTTCGCCGATGCCGGTCGTGTGGTTCCCTATCTCGCCGCGTTAGCGCGGCGCGTTCGACCCTCGCGGGCGGCCTTCGGAAACCCCGCGAATCCGCGGCTTAGCGACGGCCGACATGTCGAACGGGGGGCACCACCCCCAATTCTGACCCCCAATTTACCCCTGTCGGCAGAAGGACTTACGAGCCTTCGAGGTACCGCTTCCTTGCGGTGGACACCGTTCCGTTTTGGGCTTTCGATACCCCCAAGAGCTTGGTCCCTCCCACAACGTGGACCCGGCTCGGTGCGGCACCACCATTGGCGATTTTTTCAGGCGCATTTTTGTAAGTAAGAGAGGCGGCAGTGACGCGGGTAGCAGTTATTGGTACGGGCTATGTAGGCCTGGTTGCGGGCACGTGTTTTGCGGAGTTGGGCTGGTCCGTGACCTGCATGGACAAGGACACGTCCAAGATCGCCGCTCTGACCGACGGACAGATCCCGATTTTTGAGCCCGGCCTCTCCGACCTCGTCGTCGCCAACGTCGCCGCCGGCCGCCTCACCTTCACCGATGACATGGCCGCCGCCGTCAGCAACGCCGACGCCGTGTTCATGGCCGTCGGCACCCCCTCCAAGGACGAAGACGGCGACGCCGACCTCAGCCAGCTGTTCGCCGCCCTGGAGGACGCCG
This sequence comes from Alkalispirochaeta sp., assembly GCA_965242725.1. Classification (GTDB taxonomy): domain Bacteria; phylum Spirochaetota; class Spirochaetia; order DSM-27196; family Alkalispirochaetaceae; genus Alkalispirochaeta. Next base: position 428,763 of record CBDESZ010000004.1, on the reverse strand, counting down.
TCCCCCATTTCCGGGGCTTCACCGTCGTGGTTAACAAGTCGACCGTGCCCGTCGGCACCGGCCGCGCCACCGAAAAGCGCATCCGCCAGCTCCGCCCCGACCTCGATTTCGCGGTCGTCTCCAACCCCGAGTTCCTCCGCGAGGGCAGCGCCGTCGGCGATTTCCTGAACCCCGACCGCGTCGTCATCGGCACCGCCGATCGCCGCGCCCGCCGCCTCATGCGCATCCTCTACCGCCCGTTGGCCGAGCGCGGCGCCAGCACCCTGTTTACCAATATCGACACCGCCGAGCTCATCAAGTACGCCGCCAACAGCTTCCTGGCGACCAAGATCAGCTTCATTAACGAGGTCGCCGACCTCGCCGAGATGGTCGGCGCCGATATCTCCGACGTCGCCGCCGGCATGGGCCTCGACAGCCGGATCGGTCCGCAATTCCTCAATCCCGGGCCCGGCTACGGCGGTTCCTGCTTCCCCAAGGACACCCGTGCCCTGCGCAACATCGCCCGCGCCAACGGCAAGACCCTGCGCATTACCGAGGCCGCCATCGACGCCAACGACGCTCGCAAGCGCGAGATGACCGAAAAGGTCCTCGGCATGCTCGGCCGCAACACCGTCGGTGCCACCGCCGCCCTCCTCGGCGTCGCCTTTAAGGCCAACACCGACGACATGCGCGAGTCCCCGGCCCTCGACATCATCGCCGGCCTCCAGGCCGCCGGTGTCCACGTCCGCGCTTACGACCCCGAGGCCATGCAACAGGCCGCTGCCCTGACCCAGGGCGTCGAGTGGGTCGACGACCCCTACAGCGCCGTCGCCCGCGCCAATGTCGCGGTCATCGTCACCGAATGGGACGAGTTCAAGCGCCTCGACATCACCCGCATGAAGGCGCTGCTCCGTGAACCCCAGGTCGTTGACCTGCGCAACCTCTACGACCCGGCCGACATGGCCGCCGCCGGCATCGACTACGTCAGCGTCGGCCGCGCCTGGATCCCGCGCTGGACCGAGCAAATCGACGTCGCCGAGTAGGGCCCGCTACAGCCCATCGAACAAAACCCGCCGCGTCGCCGCGGCGGGTTTTTTGTGGTTTTATAACGGGTTAAGAGGGACGCCTAGGCGTTGGCCGGCGCCGGCGTCGCCGGGGAGGCTTCGGCCGGTACCTCGCCCAGCGCCTTCAGGATCCCATCCTCGAAGGCGCTGACCATCCGGTCCAGGGTGTAGGTCCCGGCCGCCTCGGCCGCCGCCGCCTTCATCGCCGCCAGCCGCTCCGCGTCGTTCAGCAGATCCGCCGTCGCCGTCCCGAAGGCCGCCGCGCTGGCCGCCGTCCGCAACCCGTTGACGCCGTGCTCCAGGTACTCTTCTTCCGGCCCGTGCCCGACGATGTCCATGGTCAGGATCGGCATCGCCCCGGCGAACGCGTCGAGCACCGCCAGCCCCATCACCCCGGGGCACAGGAACACGTCGGCCAGCCGCAGGCAGTGCGCCTTGGCGGCGCCGAACGTCGGCCCCAGCGTGTGTATCCAGTCGGTCGCCGCCGCCCGCGCCCGCACCATGTCGCCTTCCGGGCCGTCGCCCAAGATCAGCAGGTGGAAGTCGGGCACCCGCGCCTTCACCGCCTCGGCGGCGTCCAGCAGGTCGGGCAGCCGCTTCAGGTCGTACAACCCGCCGGCGTAGATCCCGACCTTGGCGTCGCCCGGGATGCCGTGTGCCGTCCGCAGCGCCGCCAGGTCGGCATCCGTGGTGCCGTCGATCGCGTTTTGTAGCGGCGCCATGTCCAGCGCGTTCCACGTCACCGTCACCCGGTCCGCCGGCATCCCGTGTTTGATCACATAATCCGCCGTGCCTTGGGTGTAGGCGAACCACCAGTCGCAGTGCCGGATCGCCTTACGCTTCAGCCATTCGACGGGCCCGGTGCCTTTGACCCGGTTCCAGCCGTGCCCCCATTGCCCGAGGCGCACCAGCCCGAGCATCGAGCCCAGCACCAGCGGCACGTTCCACACGTACTTCACCGCCTGCTCGACGATCACCAGGTCGGCTTGCGCCACCGCCCGGCCTATCCCCATGTAGACAAGCTTGTCGCGCAGGAACCACCGCGCCGGCACCACCAGCTCGATGTCGTCGCGCAGCCGCACCAGGTCGCGCATCTTCGCGTGGCTGCCCCGCGGCTTGCCGTAGGCCACCCGCAGCTTCACCCCCCGCGCCAGCAGGCGGTCATGCAACGCCTCGTAGAACGGCGCGCGGTAGTGCTTGACCATCTCGTAGACGATCAAGACGTTGCGCGTTGCCGGGGTCATCAGTATGCCGCTTCGTCGGAAAACCCGGTCAGCGCCGTCTTGGCGATGATCTTCAGGTCCCACCACAGCGACCAATTGTCGATGTACGCCAGGTCGTGCGCCACCCGTTGGCGCAGTTGCTCTTGGGTGTGCGTCGCGCCGCGCCAGCCGCTGATCTGCGCCCAGCCGGTGATCCCGGGCTTCACCCGGTGCCGCCGCCCGTACAGCGGCACCACGTCCTCGTGCCGCCGCCCTTCCGTCAGCATCACCGGCGGGTGCGGCCGCGGCCCGACGATCGACATGCTGCCGGTCACCACGTTCCAGAACTGCGGCAACTCGTCCAGGCTCTTCGCCCGCAGAAACGCGCCGATCCGCGTGATGCGGTCATCGTCCGGCCGGGTTTGATTGGCCCCGTCGGACCCGGTTTCGACCCGCATGGTGCGGAACTTCAGCACCGTGAACGGCTTGTTGTCGTAGCCCATGCGCTCTTGCCGGAACAGCGCCGGTCCCCGGCTGTCGAGCCGGATGGCGACGCCGATCGCGATCATGATCGGCAGGATGCCCAGGAAGATCAGCGAGCCCAGCACCCGGTCCTCCAGGGTCTTGGCGACCCGCGCCCAACCCGTGTGCGGCCGCGGCAGCAGCACCACCCGCCGTGCCCCGAGCGCGGTGCCCTGCGGCAGCGAGGCCGCGTTCGGCAGCACCTCGATCCGCGTCGCCAGCTCCGACAGCCGCGCCATCCAGCCTTGGGTGCTCTGGCTGCCCACTTCCGGCGCCGTCATGATCACCGTGTCGACCCGCTGGGCGTGGCAGAAGCGCACCGCCTCGTCGATGTGGCCGACCTCGATCTCGCCCATGTCCGGCCGGCTCAGGCCGGCCAGCCGCGGCGACATGTTGTCGGCGAACACGCCGACCACGGCGACGTCGCCGTCGCTCTCCGCCGTCAGCTCCGTCGCCGCCCGCCAGGCATCGGCCTCCCGCCCGGCGATCACCACTTTTTCCGCCCACAGCCCGCGCCGCTGCCACAGCCCGATCAGCCCGGCCAGCACCAGCCGCCCGGCGATCAGCGCCACCAGCGCGGCACTCGCCGCCGCCGCGCCCCACGCCAGATCCCACGGCAGCGTCGGCAGGTCGGACATCGCCAGCATGCTGATGCCGCTCGCCACCACCAGCGCCGCGCCGACGACAAACACCGCCCCGGCCGCCAGGGTCGCCGTCGGCACCCGGCCGAGCCGCCGTAACGCCGCCGGCGTGTAGAGCCCCGACAGGCTCAGCACCCGTTCCGTGACGATGGCGGCGAGCAGCGCCGCCAGCACCTGCCACGCCGCGCTCATGCCCGTCGTCGCGTAGGCCACGCCGATGCCGCTGCCGGCCACCGCCAACAGGTCGAACACCCGCAGCAGCCCGGTGACGATATCGCGATCTATGGTTGGTTTGACGCGGCCGCCACGGTCGACGTACCGCGCGGCACCTTCGCCCATGGCGGGTGGGGCCGGCGCGTGCGGAACGTCGGTCCCCAACGTGGGCCCGCTACCTGCAGCCCCGAAGGTCACGTTGCTATCCTTTGCGCTGCGGCCGCGGTCGGACATCTCGTTTGGGCGTCCGACCGCGGTCCCGCGATTACTGGCTACTCAGCCGCTTCAACAGCGGTCCGGCCGAACTCGTTGTAGAAGTAACGGACGGTGTTGTTGATGGTCTCTTGCAGACCGACTTGCGGCTCCCAGCCCAGCAGGCGGCGCGCCTTGGTCACGTCCGGCACCCGCCGGTCGCAATCCTCGTAGCCTTCGCCGTAGAACGCCTCGCCCGTGGTCTCCACGATCGGGTGCTGGTAGTAGGTCGCGTCGCCGGTCACCTCGGCGTACGCCGTGCGCATCATCTCCGCCAACTCGCGGATCGACAGCTCGTTCTGCCGGCTCCCCAGGTTGAAGATCTGGTTCTGCGCCGCCATCGGCATCTTCAACATGCGGTACAGCGCGTCCACCGCGTCGTCGATGTACAGCAGCGCCCGGCGGGCGTGGCCGCCGTCGACCAACTGCATCGGCGTCCGGTCGAGCAGCGCCGTGATGAAGCACGCCAGCACCCGCGGCACGCCTTCGCCGTTGCGCCCCGGGATGAAGTCCATGCGGGGGCCGAAGAAGTTGTACGGCCGGAACATGGTGATCGGCATGTCGTGCTCGGTGTGATACGCGTACAGCAGACGCTCCGACAGCTGCTTGGCGCACGCATAGCTCCAGCGCTGGTTGGTGATCGGCCCCATGATCAGCGGGGTCTCGTCCTCGATCTGCTCGTACAGTTTCGGATCGTCGTAGGTGTTGTTCGGCAGGTAGCTGGTCAGGGTCCGGCCGTAAACCTCGCTGGTCGACGCATGAATGATCCAGCGTTTGTGCTTGGCGCACACCTCGGCGAGTTTCGCCAAGTGGGTGAAGTTCGAGTGGATCGTCGCGATCGCCTCGGTGTTGTACCGCGACGGGTTGCAGATCGCCGCCAGCGAGATCACCACGTCGGCGTCGATAACCGCCCGCTCCAGCTCGTCAAGTTTCTCGTCGGAGAACGCATCGTTCTGCCGGAAGTCAAACCGCGGATTGTCCAATTGGCTCGCAATCTTCTCGGCGCTCAAATCCCAACCGATAATATTGAAACCGCCGTCGGCCAGAAGCCGGTCCAGCAGGTGGCTGCCAATAAAACCGCCACAGCCCAAAATCAGGATATTTTTGATTTGCATATTCCTAAGCTACCCTCTGTTAAAAGCCGATTCCGTGGCGGACCGGTCAATAACACGCACGCCAAAATCCGCATGCCGAACCTCAGCGTGATGGCTGCCCCGATAGTGAATATGCTCGCGGGGTGGCCCCTCATGCTGAGGAGGCATTATTCGCAACCTTTCAGAACGGCGGAAAGACGATGGAAGGAGTAAACCCTGACTAATTTGGAGTACCTGAAGTAGTAACAATGACTGGGGACGGTCCCTCCAGATCTCCAAACACGATGCCGCGCCAAACCCCGAAGTGATTTCGGAGGGCCGGTTACCGCTTTCGATGTAGTGATAACCCAAACGCGCGGGCGATAACGGCGCTACCTTTACCGAACGGTTGCGTCTGCCGCGACGAGTCGCGGCCCTTGCCCAGCCTCCTCGGAATCCGTCGCCGACTCCGGTGCGTCCAGTCCCCAACGGATCACCGCGAAGTACACAAACAGGAAGATCGTCCCGAGATACCCGGCCGACCGGAAGTAGGACGTTTCCATGAAGTTCATCACCATGATGCCGAGCAGGAACGCCATCGCCATCAGGTAAGCGCCCTGTTCGGCGGTGCCGATGTTGGGCCGCCCCAACAGCCGCAGTGCCGCGACCAAGGACTGCACGATCGCCAGCAGTCCCAGGCCCAGGCCGATGAAGCCCAGGTGCAGGATCAGGTCCAGGTAGCCGTTATGCGATTGCGACGCGTTGTTGAACCATTCCCGGGTGTACTCCAGGGGACTGAAACGCAGCCCGGTCTGCCAGAACGAGCCGTATCCCACCCCGAGCCATGGCGACTCCCGGATCTCCGTCGAGATGAACGACCACAACGACGTCCGGCCGGTGAACGTCAGGTCATCGAAGAAGAATAAGGCGAAGTCGGTCCAATCCAATCCAAGCGCCAGCATGGCAAACCACAGCGCCATCAGAATGGAGAAGAACAAGGCCGCCAGCGCCCGCCCCGGCAGCCGTTCGGCGCGCATCACCATGTTCCCGGCGATCAGCGCCAGCGGTACGATGGCCGCCGCACCCAAGCTGGTCTTCGACTGGGTCAGCACCAGGAAGCCGGCCCACGCCACGGCGCCCAGCGTCACCAGCATCCGCGCCCGCACGTCGCGTACGATGGCCGCCGCCACCATCCACGCCAGCACCGCGACCAGCGTCACCTGACCCGCCGTGTTCTTGTGCGAATGCATGCCCCGGTAACCGGATTCGCTCACCGCGATGTGCGGCAGGGCGACGCTGCCGAGCACGTTGATCGTCAGCACGATGCCGGTCACCACCAGCATCAGCGGCATGAACTTCTTCGGGTCCGGCATCGTCAACGCCAACCCGAAGCCGGTCACCGCGACAATCGCCAACCGTACCGACCGCCGCACCGCCAGGTCCGGGTGGTCGGCCCACATAAACGAAAGCAACGCCCAGCCGATCACCAGCCAGGCCGGCCAGGCCCGCACGAACAATCGCAACGCCGCCGTCGAGTCCCGGGCGAAGCCCAGCGCCAACGACACGATGGCGAAGGTCACCCACGTCACCCGGTTGATGAAGTTGCCGCCGTCGGCCGGCGATTCGACCACCTCTAGCGCCGAAAACGGCGATGTCCCGATCGCCACGAACAGCAGGATGGCGACGAAAAGCCAGACGCCGAGCCGCTCGTACATGGCGGCCCGGCGATCGGCGGCTTCGTAGATTTCGGCCTGTGCGGTCACGTCAAACGGTGGTTGTTTAGACGGGCACCGTCGGCCGGCGCCCGCCCCAAGCCCGTTACTTGGCCGCGACGGCGTAGCGCGCCGCCATTTGGTCGTGGATCCAGCGGTAGGTCTTCTCCATGCCGGTCTCCAGGGAGATGTTCGGCGCCCAGTCGAACACTTCCTTGATCAGGGAGTTTTCGCTGTTCCGGCCCCGCACGCCCTTCGGCGCGTCGAGCTTGTAGTTCCGCTTCAGCTCGACCCCGGCGATTTTCTCGACCACGTCGACCAGCTGGTTGATCGTCACCAACTCGTCGCTGCCCAGGTTCAGCGGTTCGCTGAAGTGCCCGCGCATGATCATGTCGGTGCCCTTCAGGCAGTCGTCGATGTACATGAAGCTGCGGGTCTGCTCGCCGTCGCCCCAGATTTCGATCTCGTGCTTGCCGGACATCTTCGCCTCGATCACCTTGCGGCAGATCGCCGCCGGCGCCTTCTCGCGGCCGCCGTCATAGGTGCCGTTCGGCCCGTACACGTTGTGGTAGCGCGCCACCCGCGTCTCGATGCCGAAGTCTTCGCTGAAGTGGCGGCACATGCGCTCGCTGAACAGCTTCTCCCAGCCGTAGCCGTCTTCCGGCATCGCCGGGTAGGCGTCGGCCTCCCGCAGCGGCTCAACGTCCGCCGAGGTCTGCTTGTCCGCCGCGTACACGCATGCCGACGACGAGAAGAACATCCGCTTCACGCCGGCGTCCCGCGCCGCCATCAGCAGGTGGGTGTTGATCAGCACCGACAGCATGCAGTCGGCCTTGTGGTTCTCGATGAACCCCATGCCGCCCATGTCGGCCGCCAGGTTGTAGATGTAGCCGACGCCGTCGGCCGCTTCCTCGCACGCACCCTTGTCCATCAGGTCGCGCTGCAGGTTCGTCGCGTCCGCCGACACCTGGTACCACTGGCTCATCGGCTTGACGTCGACGGCCCGCACCTTCTGGTGCCCGTGCTTCAACAGGTGCGCGACCAGGTGCCCGCCAATGAAGCCCCCGGCTCCCGTCACCAGAACTTCATTATCAAGATCCAACATCAACACTCCTCCAAAAATCCAATGCTCTGAATTTGATTAAGCCGCCGAACCCTGATCCAGCCGGCGCCGCCTCAGCCCGAGGCTCTCCAGCGCGACCAGCAGCAGGAACAACGGCACGATCTCCGCATACCGGCGCCACAGCCGCTTCGGCTCCGTCACCAGCCGGAAAAGCCATTCGAAGCCGCTGCGCTGTATCCACCGCGGCGCCTGCTCCTTGAGCCCGGCGTGAAAATCGAACGCCGCGCCGACGCCGACCATCACCGCGGCGTTGGTCCGCCCGGCGTGCGCCGACATCCAATACTCTTGCTTCGGCGTGCTCAGCCCGACCCAGACGATGTCGGCGCCGCTGTCGTTGATCATCTCGACGACCGCCGCGTCTTCCTCGTCCGTCAACGCCCGGAACGGCGGCGTGTAGGTGCCGGCGATCTCGATCCCCGGGAACCGCGCCCTGAGCGCGTCGGCCAGCTTCTCCGCCACCCCGGTGTTGCCGCCGTACAGGAAATGCCGGCAACCGCGCTCACGCATCTTGTCGCACACCTCGGCCATCAGGTCGGGGCCGTAAACCCGGTCCACCGTCCGTTGCCCGCGCAACCGGCTCAGCCACACCAGCGGCATGCCGTCCGGCGTTACCATGCCCGCGGCGTTGTGAATGCCGCGCAGGGTGTCGTCCTTCTGGCTCTCGATCACCCCGTGCGCCCCGGTGATGCAGACGTAGGTATTGGCCCGCGTGTCGATCCACCGGCCGATGGTCTCGGTCGCCGACGTCAGGTTGACCGCGCTGACCCCGACACCCAGCACGTTGACCCGTGCGGACGGCGGCGTGTCGGCGGCGATTTCACAATTAGACGAGGCGGCTTTCACCGACATCGATCTTGCCTCCAGGGGACTCTCGACGCCGGGCCGTCAAATCTTGCCGGGCGCCTTGAGCGGGAAAACTCAACGGATATAGCCAGCGAACCAATTCCAGATCAACGAACCGTTTGGGATAAGCGCCACGAAAACCGCCGCCGAATTGCTTACCCGTCGAACAATAAACCCACCACCGATAACGCGGAAAAATATAACGAAGCGACAGGTCTAAAATGGGGTAACCCAGTCGGATCGGAAATCGTTAACGAGGTACCCATGCATAACGAAGCCTTTACCGATAAATGCGCGGGCAGCGAGATTTCGGATTGGGTTACAGTTAGATCGGTAACGCTTACTGATATTTTGTTTAACCGCGATATTTGGAATGTGTTGATACCATGATCCTGATTACTGGCGGCGCTGGTTTCATGGGGTCCTCGCTGGTGCGTGGCTTCATCGAACGCGGCGAAAGGGTGCGCGTCCTAATCCTTCCGAATGACCCGGGTGAGCCCCGCCTCAAGGGCCTGGATGTCGATATTCGCTATGGCGATGTGTCCGACGCTTCCAGCCTCGACGGCGTCTTCGATGGGGTTGATACCGTCTACCACTTGGCGGCGGTATTGCTGCCCCCGACCCCGGCGTTGTTCCAAAAGGTCAATGTCGACGGCACGCGCAACATGATCGACGGCGCCATCGACGCCGGCGTTAACCACTTCATTTCTGTTTCCTCGATCTCGGTCACCTACCCGCACCCGACGGAATATTCCCTGTCGAAGCGCGAAGGCGAGCGCATGATCAAGGAGCAGAAGGCGATGCACTACACCATCGTCCGGCCCACCTTGGCCTACGGCCCCGACGGCGGCATCGAGTTCATGAAGTTCATGGACATGTTGTTGCGCCTGCCCGTCGTGCCCATGGTCGGTTTGGGCAACGCCGTGAAGAACCCGGTTCATGTCTCGGACATGGAACGCGGCCTGTTCGCCCTCTACAAAAACCCCAACACCTACGGCAAGACCTACGCCTTCTCGGGCAGTGAAGAGATCTCCATGTGGGATTTCGCCCGGCTGATCCTCAAGCACCGCGGCGTCGGCGCCAAGTTGTTCATCCCCGTGCCGGTGCCCGTCCTGCGGTTCGCCGCCTTTGTCATGGGCCTGGTGATGAAGAACCCGCCGGTTACCTGGCAGGGCATCGCCGGCCTCAGCCAGGATGCCAACCCCGATTGGCAGCCCAACGTGCGCGACTTCGGCTACGACCCCATCGGTGTCCACGAGGGCATGCAGCGCTCGTTCCCCATCGAAATGGATGGTGCCGACACCCTGGTCGATGCCCTGCCCGAGGATCATCCGACCACGGCTTAGGTTATCGCCGATTGGCGGAGCGCCCCGCCGCCCGTCGGGTTCGCCCGGCGGGCGGCACTTTTTTTGCCCGCCGCCTGGGGGCGGCATTTTTTTTTGGGGGGGTGTCAGTTCTGCGGTAGCCGGGTAAAGCGATAGACGTCGATCGCTACGAAGCTCTGCCGGTCCGCCAGCGTCCAATCGTCGGCCATCACCTCGAGGAACGGCCGGTCGTTGCGCGCCGAAAAGTGCCGCCGGAAATCCCAAGGCCGCGCGATCAGCACCGTCAGCGCGTCGGCGCCGCCGCTCAGCTCGCCGATCGCCCCTAGGAAGTCGTCCGTCTTCGACGCGAACACCCCGTCCATGATCTCCGGGTGGCCGTAGTGCCTCAGCACTTCCAGGTTGCCTTCCAGGATCACCGCCGCCGCCGGCGCGTCGGTCAGGCCGTCGAGATAGGCCAACGCCTCCCGGTATTCGTCCCGCCGATGGGTCGGGTCGAAGAAGTAGGTGTTGACCGAAATCAGGTTCAGCGCGATCAGCGCCGCCAGCGGGATCCCCGCCAGCCAGCGCCGCTCGACGCTCATCGCCGCCACCGGCAGCACCAAGGCCAACGGCACCAGCAGGTAGAACGCCCGCCGTGGCAACCAGTTGAAGTCGAGCCCGAACACCATCACCACGCCGATGGCGTAGGAAATCACGATGCTCAGCCCCACGGCGCGAACCGCTGCCAGCGCCGGCGCCGTCATGGCGTCGTTGATCACCAGCCGCCGCAATTGGACCAGCAACAACAGGCCGGTCACCGCCAGGGCCAGCAACTGCGGCCACTGCCGCAGCACCACCTGCACCACATCGCTGCCGCGCAGCGTGTCCAGCGGCGGCCCGAAAGTCTGCCCGACGATCAGCCCGAACGGCACGTAGAACAGGTTCAGCAACGGGTTCGGCGGCGCGCTCACCGACGTCGTCGACGGCCACGCCGCCAGAAACACCGCCAGCACCGGCAGCGCCGCCAGTCCCGGCACCAGCCAGGTCAGAAACCACCGTTTGAAGCCGCCCGGCTTGCGCGGCAGCGTGATCGCCAGGTCGGCCAGCGCCAGGGCGGTAAGGAAGAACACGAAAATGAAGCTGCCGAGCAGCGACAACACCGTCGTCACCGTCAGCGCGGCAATCAGCCCGGCGCTCAAGCGCGGCGCCACCGCGACCCGCATGTACGCCCACACCAGCAACGCCGTCAGCAGCATCAGCAGCGCGTACGGCCGGATCTCCTGGCTGTAGTAGACCGCGAAGCCGCTCGTCGCCATGAACGCCGTCGCCCACATCGCGTGCCGCCGGCCAAAAATCTGCAGCGCCGCGATCGTGGTCACCCCGACCGCCGCCGTGCCCAACAGCACCGACAGCAGCCGCAGGCTGGCATCGCCCGCCCCGGCGATTTTGATCCACCAGTGCAGGATGAGGAAATACAGCGGCTGCGTGATCTGGCCGGGCCCCATTTCCGAAAGGTTGGCCATGAACCCGCCGAACGTCGCCGGCAGGGCGGTACTCAGGCTCAACCCCTCGTCGAACCACAGGCTATGGCTGGTCAGCTCCAACAGGCGCAACACCAGGCCGACGCCGACCAGGCCGAGCAACACCACGGCCCACCGGGTCCCTGTACGCTCACTCGGCCGCACCGCGACCATCGGGTCTTCTACCGCGCTGTTGTTCATCGCTTTCGGCCGCTCCGGTGGCGCGCCAATCCCGGCGGTGGCGCCAATTCCGCGGCCCGAATCTAGCGCCATACCGGCCCGCCCGCAGTCTAGCGCTATGGGTACGGGCGTATCCCGATCGATCCGAAATCTAATTCCAAAGAGCATACGTCTAGTGACGAAGGGTCATAGTTGCCGCCACACCAACGCTGCATCATGGCCGCGGATCGGCGCGGATTTCCGGCAAAAACCGCGCTTGGGCGAACGCTTCGGTGGATGCCGCCACCCTGGTTTTGGTCAGCATGTGTGGAATATTCGGCTTCGCCGGATTCGAGGAACCTGGGCTTCTGCGCCGCATGGCCGATGTCATCGTCCATCGCGGCCCCGATGGCGAGGGCTTCTTCGAGCATGACCGGTTCGCCATGGGCATGCGCCGCCTGTCGATCATCGACCTCGACACCGGCGACCAGCCCATCTTCAACGCCGACCGCACCATCGCCGTCGTCGCCAATGGCGAGATCTACAACTATGTCGAACTGCGCAACGAACTGCGCGGCGCCGGCTACAAGTTCGCCACCAATTCGGACATCGAGGTCCTGGTTCACGGCTACGAGGAATGGGGCGCCGACGTCGTCCAGCACCTCAACGGCATGTTCGCCTTCTGCATCTACGACACCCGCACCGGCGAAGTCTTCATGGCCCGCGACCGCGCCGGCCAGAAGCCATTGTATTATATACATAAAAACGGCCGGTTCCTGTTCGGCTCCGAGGTCAAGTCGATCCTCGAGTCGATGCACGTCACCGCCGCCTGCAATCCCGCCGCCATCGACGGTTTCCTCGGTCTGCGCTACACGCCCCAGCCGCAAACCATGTTTCAGGACGTCCAGGTCCTGCCCGCCGGCCACACCCTGCGCCTCTCCGGCGCCGACCTGACCGTCGAACGCTACTGGAATATCGAGCTTTCCGCCGGTCCCTATGCCGACGCCGACGAGTACCTGGCCGCCTTCGACGACGCCTTCGTCGACGCCGTCCGCCTCACCCTGCGCTCCGACGTGCCCGTCGCCGCCTATCTCAGCGCCGGCGTCGATTCCAGCTTGGTCGTCGGCACCATGGCCAAATTCGTCGACCGCTTTAAGACCTTCTCCTTGGGCTTCGGCTCGCCCATCGACGAGCTGCCCGACGCCCGCGCCCTGGCCGACCATTTCGGCACCGAACACCACGAGGTCGTCATCGGCCCGGCCCAATTCGCCGACCTGCCCAAGGCCATCTGGCACCTTGAGCGGCCCATCGGCGACGCCCTCGTCCTCGCCTACTACCACCTCGCCAAGGCCGCCGCGTCCGAGGTCAAGGTGGTGCTCAGCGGGGAGGGCGCCGACGAACTGTTCGCCGGCTATTCGTTCCACAAGATCATCCGCTACACCGACCTGTGGAACCGCATCGTCCCGGGCATTGCCCAGCGCGGTCTGGCGCTACCCATGCTCCAGGCCACCCCCGTCGCCGCCCTGAACCGCCTGTTCAACTACCCGGCATACCTCGGCACCAAGGGAAAAGATCGCGTTATCAAATACTTACGCGATTTTCCCGAACGCAGCCTGGCGCAAAACTACGCCTTCCTGCGCACCCTGTGGGACCACGACGAGCGCCGGGCGGTCTACGCCCCTGCCTTCCGCGACCGCGCCACCGACGCCCTGCTGCGCGAGTCCTGCGACGCCGGCGGCGCCGTCCTCGACCGCCTGCTGAAGCTCCAATTCAACGATTGGCTCCAGGATAACCTGCTGTTACGGCAGGATAAAAACACCATGGCCCACTCCCTCGAGCTGCGCGCCCCGTTCCTCGACCACCGCCTCATCGAACTCGCCTTCCGCACCCCGCCCAACCTCAAGGTGCGCGGCCTGACCGACAAGTACATCGAGCGCGAATACGCGCGCCGCACCTTGCCCCAGGCCTCGGCAAAACGCGCCAAGAACCCGTTTTACTTCCCCCTTGAGCACTTTTACGGCAATCCCGCGGCCCAGGAACTCGTCGACATGACCCTGAACGAAGACGCCGTAAATAAACGCGGGTATTTTGATTATGGGTACGTCAAGAGTTTGAAAGAAAAAGTCGACTCCCGAGAATTCGTCTACATCAAGCAGATGTATTCACTGGTAATTCTCGAACTTTGGCACATGATCTTCGTCGACAAACAACGGCTGTGGTAGGCAGCCGCCTACCCCTAATTCGTAACCCGCTCCGCCTTCTGAGAGACTTTGCCGGCCAGCCCAAGGCGGTACCCTGTGCGCGTTTTCGCGGCCTGGCCCACGCCGGCCGGGCCTTTTTTGGTCGGGAAATGCCGTAAATGACGATTTGGACCAACCTGACCGTGGTCAGCATTGTCGTCGCGATCGCGGTCGGCCAAGTATTGTTCAAACTCGCCGCCAACAGCATGCGGGCCACCGACGGCATCTTTCAGATGTCGGTGCTGCTGCCCCTGTTTTCGGCGTTTTTCGTCTACGGCACGGCGACCCTCGCCTGGGTCTGGGTCCTGCAGTTCATCGACCTCAGCCGCGCCTACCCCTACATGGCCATCGCCTTTGTCCTGGTCCCCGCGGCCAGTTGGGTCATGTTCGGCGAGCGTGTCGACGTCCGCTACGCCATCGGCGTCGCCTTGATCTGCGGTGGCGTCGCCTTGGTCGGCCGGGGTTAACGGGTTAACGGGACATATCCATGGAACTACCGAGCATTTCGATCTTCATCCCCGCCTACAACGCCGCCACCACCGTCGGCGGCGTCCTCGACCGCATCCCGGCCGAGGCGTGGCCCGCCATCGACACCGTGTTTGTCGTCAACGACGGCAGCGCCGACGACACCGCAGAGGTCGTCACCGCGCTCAAGGAACGGTTCCCCAAGGTCGTGCTCCACAGTTTTGCCCAGAACAGCGGCTACGGTGCCGCCGTTCGCCAGGGGCTGTCCCTGTGTCTCGAAACCGCGGCGGAGTACATCGTCTGTCTCCACGCCGACGGTCAGTACCCACCGGAAAAGATGCCTGAATTCGTCCGCTACATGGCCGCCAACGGCGTCGACGTGCTGCAGGGCTCCCGCCACAAGGACGGCACCGCCCTGGCCGGCGGCATGCCGCGCTACAAGGCCGTCGCCGGCAAGATCCTGACCTGGATGGAAAACCGGGTGTTCGGCCTCAACCTCACCGACTACCACTCCGGCTACATGCTCTACAGCCGCCGCGCCGCTAACAGCTTGCCTATGGAGCAGCTCAGCCACTCCTTCGATTTCGATGTCGAGGTCATCGCCGCGTCCCGCCGTCGTGGCCTCAAGATCGACGAACTCGGCATCCCCACCCACTACGGCGACGAGGAATCCCACCTCAACCCCATCACCTACGGGTTCCGCGTCCTCGCCGTCATGATGCGCTACATGCGCGGCTACTATAATGCCTGAGGCGGCCGCCACTCCCGCGGCCGATACCGTCGACGTTTCGGTCATCATCCTCACCGTCGACCGGTTCGAGATGGCCGACCGCACCATCGAGTCCGTGATGGCCCAGCACAACCGCGCCGGCGTCACGTTCGAGGTCATCGTCGTCGACAACAGCCCGGCCGGAAAATCTCGTGAGCGGATCGAGGCGATGGCCGCGTCGGCGCCCCATCCCTTGCGCTACGTCCACGAACCGCGCCGCAACATCGCCCGCGCCCGCAACGCCGGCATCGCCGCCAGCACCGCCGAATATGTCGCCTTCATCGACGACGACGAAATCGCCGCGCCGACCTGGCTCGACGCCATCGTCGACACCGCCCGTGGCAGCGCCGCCGATGTCGTCATCGGCCCGGTCTATCCATCGTTCGAGGGCGGCTCGCCGCCGGCGTGGGACCCCCAGGGCAAGCTGCCCGTCCGCGACAAACGCCTGCCCAGCGGCTCCCCCGTGCCCCACGGCCCGACCTGCAACATCCTGTTTCGCGCCGCCACCTGTTTTCCCGATGCCGAGCCCTTCGATCCCGGCCTCGGCCTGACCGGCGGCTCCGACACCGACCTCACCATGCGGCTGCACCGCCGCGGCCGCACCCTCGTCTGGTGCGCCGACGCCGTCGTCACCGAATTCCTGCCGACGTCGCGTATGTCGCTGGCCTATTGGTCGCGCCGCACGTTTACCAAGACCCAGGTCTACGTCCGCACCCGGTTGCGCCATAGCGACCGCCGCATCCGCGACTTCGCCATGATCATGGCGACCGCGTCGGTCCAGCTCGTCTTCTTCTTCTTCCCGGCGCTGATTTCCTACCGCTACCCGACCCCGCGCCTGGCGCAAATGCGCCTGGTCTTTGCCCGCGGTCTCGGCAAAGTCCTGTTCCCGTTCCGGGTTAACTTCTACTGAGTTAGCTGTCGTTGTTGTCGGCGCGCAGCGGGTGCGGGTAGGGGTACGGCGTGTAATCCGGCCGCTGCGTCAGGTGATAGTCGCGGCCTTCCTTGAGCAGCCGCCCGACCCCCTTCTGCCGCGCCCAGAACTCGATACCGCGCCCTTCGCGCCCGTTAACGCTGTTGTCCCACACCCAGACGTCGCGGATCTGGTCCTTCTTTGGGTAGCGGTCGAACGTCGAGTGCTTCTCGTTCATCAGCAGAATGCCGTACTTGACGCCGACGATCTGGTTGTCGAACACCACCCCGTCGCCGCCGCGGATGCCGATCCCGGCCCAGCGTTCTTCGTCGTTGTGCACCGTGTTGCCGTAGATTTCGTAGGTCCGCGTCCCGCGCGGCCATGACGCCAACCCGTGGGCGTCGATCGCCGCCGCCCGGTCGTAGTTGTTGCGGATGGTGTTGAACCGGAACACGTAGCGCGCCCCGTTGTTCGCCGCCACCGTGTGTCGGGTCAGTTCGAAGTAGTTGTCCTCGATGAACACCGCCCGTTCCGTGCCTAGGTCGAGCGGCTTGTCCCAGGCGTTCTCGTGCCCCACGACCTCGATGCCATAGCCGTTGTTGGGGTACCAGATGTCGAAGAACTGATTGTTGTAGATCACCCCACGCGCCTCGCCCGGGTTCGAGCCGTTGCGCGCCACGATCTCGATCCCGGCCCGGCTAAACTTGGTAAACCGGCTGTCGAAGATCTCGAAGTCGATGCACTGGCCGAACAGGTTCAGCCCCTGGTCCCGCACCGGCCCCTTGCGCGTGCTGTTGCCCTGGATGAACCGTCCCGTGCCCTGCATCGAAATGCCCGAAAACAGGAACGGCTCCCCGGTCGAGCAATCGACGTTAATCATCGCGTCCCACATCGAGATGCGGTCGGTCTTAACCAAGAAGGTCTCGTCCCGGCCCGCGCCGCGAATGTGAATGCCGTCCGGGGCGTTGACGATGCCCTCGAATTCGAAGACCCCGGCCGGGATCTGCACGACATCGCCGGTGCTCGCGGCGTCGATCGCCGCCTGGATGTCGTCTCTGGCGCCGCTCTTGGCGTTGATGACCTCAGCCGCCGCCGTGCCGCTGAGGGCGGTTACGGCAGCCAAAACGGCCGCGGCCAGGGGCGCGGATCGGGCAATTCTCATGGTCAGCTTTCGTTCCCGGGAAGGGCGTCAGGGGTCCCCGGAAGTTTGGAACGGGCCCGCATATTGTCAACCAACTCTTCCGTGTTACACGGGCTTTCGTGCGTTCACCTTGGCGCGAGGGGATGCGCCGGCTGGCTCTCCGGCACCACCGCCTCCCGCGCCGTCCCGGACACCGTGCGCAGCCGCAGGTACGCCCGGGTTAGCAGGCCGAGCACCACCGCCTCGCCGAGCGCCAGCCCGATCAGGCTGTATTCGAACCCGAACACCAGCGCCAGCCCGGTCACGGCCGCCAGACTGACCCCGGCGCCGTAGGCCGTGGCGAACGCCAACTCCCGGAACGCCCGCATTGCTTGCAGGGTGATGCTGATGATGGTCCGCAGCGCCAACAGCGACACGATGACCACCCACAGCCCGACGATCAGCGACATATCGGCGTATTTGTCGCCGTAGACGGCGTTGCTGATCGGCCCCCAGGCCGCCCACAGCAGGGCCGCGAACGCAGCCAAGCCGCCACCCAGCAGCAGCAGCGAAATCCCGTTCATCCGGTCGATCGCCGGCTGGTCGTTGCGCCCGTAGGCCGTCGCCATCGTCGGCCGGGTGATCATGCCCCACGCTTGCAGCGCCGTGCGGATCGGCCCCACCAGCGCCTCCCCGGCGGCCAGCACCGCAAACAGCTCCGGCCCGAAGAACCCGGTCACCACCGCCGCGTGAGACCGCGTATGGATCGTCGTCGTCGTCACCCCGACCAGGCCCCACCGCGCGGTCCGCCACGGCACCAGGTAGTGTGCCAGGGTCCGCCGCCGCCACGCCGGCCGCAGCCGGCATCCCGCCGCCACCAGGCTCGCCACCGTGCCGATCAGCGACCCGGCGGTCAGTAGCGCCAGCACCACGATCAGGCTCGCCGCGTCCGGCGCCCACCACACCAACGCGACGGCGACGCTGCCGATCGCCACATAGCCGACGTCGGCGATCGCCACCTTGCCCGGCTGCAGTCGCGCGAACAGGTACGCCCGGCCATAGTGGCGCACCAGCCGCGCCACCAGGAACCCGCTCACCGCCGCCGCCACCAGCCAGCCGCCGTCGTCCGTCAGCATCGCCGTGATCAGCGCCGCGCCGATCGCCACGCCGATCATCAGCACGCTGCCGACGCTCCACAGGGTCGTCTCGATCCGCACCCGCGGCGCCCGCCGCGTCATCGCCGGTGCCCACACGCTCAGCGGCGTCGCCACCAGCGCGTTCTGGAAGCCCTCCAGCGTCAGCGTAATCTGCAGGATCAGCGCGAAAATGCCGAAGTCGTAGACTTCCCATTGCCGCACCAGCGACAGCGTCAACACGAAGTTAAACAGGCTGACGATGCCTTGGTTGCAGAAAGTCAGAAGGTAACGCTGCAGCATTTCGGGTCGACGATAACGCAGTTGCCGGGGCGTTTACCGCGTCGTTGCCCGTTGCACTATTTTGGTAGGTCGCAAGCCTCAGGACGCGGATCGCGGCAAACTATCACGCCCCCAGGCCCGCGCTTTGTCGCATTGGGAGTAAGCAAAAGGGTCCGCACCAAACCCGCCGCGCATCGCTTAAAACGACGTTTCATGCGGCCTAAGCCGGTCGCAACCGGGGGCCCGCGCCGCTATTCCCATTGGCGCGTCGAACTTACCCCTATTCGCTAAATATCCCACTTCTGAGAGGCTAGCAGGTGAATTTGCACGGTCCCATAATTCGCCGAATTTCCGGGCGCGGGAGTCTGCTGCGCCTGCCTCCCTTTCACGGCGGCGCGGTCCGGAATTGTGTAGGTCGCGACTGGACTAAGGGTAAGGATTTTCGGCAATGGTTATGCAACTGACCCGCCGCTTGGGCGTCATCGTTTTCGGCATTTTCGTGCTTGCCGCCTGTGCCCCGAGCCAAGGCAATCTGCCGATCCCGGCGCGGCCGGACATTCCGGTTTTCGACCCCAACGCCCCCGTTGCCAATTCCGGCCGGTCCTTCCCCTTGGGTACCGGCGACACCATCGAGGTGACGATCCTGCGCCACGACGATCTCTCCGGCGTCTTCCCCATCGGTGGCGACGGCCAGATCGCCATGGCGCTCATCGGCAACGTCCGCGTTGCCGGCCGCACCCAGGACGAAGTCGAGGCCGAAATCGCCGAGCGCTATCGTGGCGATTTCCTCCGCGACCCCAACGTCACGGTCCGGGTTATTGAATACCGGCCCGTGGCTGTGCTCGGCGGCGTCAATCAGCCCGGCAACCTGGCCTATCGGCCGGGCATGACGGTGTTGGCCGCCATCGCCGCTGCCGGCGGCCGTTCCGCCGCCGCGCTGCCCGACAAGCAGCCGCTCATTATCCGCGCGTCCAACACCTCCGGCACCAGTGAGTTTGCCAACGGCACGGACCCTGTTTTTCCAGGAGACATTTTAGAGATTCCGGCTCGGTTGATTCGCTAACCGCGCTACCCAACACGTATTTTTAGGAGCGTCACGACGTGACAACCATGAAGTCGGTTCCTTTCATCTCCCAACTCCGCCAGTCGAGCCCTGAAGAAAAGGTCCTCGGCGGCCTGAGTTTGTCCGAACTGTTCGCCATCATTAAACGGCGGCGTTGGCTCATTGGCGTCACCGTGACCGTCCTCATGGCCGGCGCCCTGTTCGCTATCATTTCCCTGACCGAGCGTTTCGAGGCCACCGCCGAGGTCCTCATCGAGCCGGACAAGAACCTGTTCAACCCGACCGACTTCACCACCGGCCTCGACAGCGCCGCCGAGACCATCCAAAGCCAGATCGAAATCATCGAATCCCGCAAGCTCGTCGGCCGCGTCGTCGACAAGCTCGACCTCGGCAGCCACTTCGAGTTTTCCGCCGAGCCCCAGGAGTCGGCCATCGCCGGCCTGTTGCCCGAGGGCCTGCGCGGTCTCTTGAGCTTCGGCGAGGACGAGACCGAGGTCGTGTCCGCCGCCGACGAACGCAACCGCCTCGTCACCAGCTTCTTGAAGCGCCTCAACGTCGGCACCGCCGGCCGCTCCCGCGTTATCGAGGTGACGTTCGAGTCCGAGGACAAGGTGCTCGCCGCCCTGGCCGCCAACACCGTCGCCGACCTCTACGTCGTCGACCATCTGGAGAGCCGCTTCGAGGCGATCCAGGAGGCGACTACCTGGCTCAACACCCGGGTCGCCGAACTGCGCGCCAAGCTCACCGAGTCCGAGGAAGCCCTCGCCAGCTACCGCGAGCAGCAGAACATCACCCTCGGTGCCGACGACGTCAGTATCCTGCAGTCGCAGATCTCCGACGTCAGCGCCGAGCTGTCCCGCGCCCGCTCCGCCTTGGCCGAGGCCCAGGCCCGCGCCGCCCTGGTCGAGCGCGCCCGCAACTCCGTCGGCGGCGTCGCCGCGCTGCCCGACGTGCTGCAGTCCAACATCATTCTCGACCTCAACGCCCAGGTCATCGAGATCGACGCCCGCATGGCCCAGGCCACCGCCGAGTTCGGCCCCCGCCACCCGGTCATGATCAACCTGCAGGCCGAGCGCGACAGCGCCGCCGCCCGCATGCAGGCCGAGATGGACCGCGTCATCGCCGGCATCCGCAACGAGGCCTCGTTGGCCCAGTCCCGTGTCAACGCCCTCAACCAAACCCTCAACGCGCTGGATTCCGAAATCGCCGGCCGGTCCGGTGCCGAGATCCAGCTTGCCGCCCTGCGCAGCGAGGTCGAATCCAACCGCCTGCTCTACACGACGTTCCTAGATCAGATGAACGCCGCCGGCGCCTCCGACTTCGTCCAGTCCAACGCCCGCATCATCTCGCCGGCCGAGGTCCCGGATCGCGCTGCCTTCCCCAACCGCAAGCTCCTCGCGGTGGCGTCCCTCGGCATGGCCCTCGGCTTTGCCCTGACCCTGGCCTTCGCGGTCGAACTCCTCGAGGGCGGCTTCCGCAGCGCCGAGGAGATCGAGAAGTCCTTCGGCGTCAGCGGCCTCGGCCTCGTGCCGGAAGTCCGCTCCATGCCCGGCTTCAAGCGTGTCCTGGAGGAAGTGGTTCTCGACAACCCCTTATCCCACTACGCCGAAGCCATGCGCCGGCTCTATACCACCGTGCTGCTGCACGACGGCGATCCCGGCCAGTCGAGCATTGTCTTCACCTCGGCCATGCCGGGCGAGGGCAAGACCACCCTGGTCGCCGCCATGGGCCGCGTCGTCGCCGCCCTCGGCCGCAAGGTCGTCGTCATCGACTGCGACTTCCGCCGCCCGCGCTTGCACCGCGCCTTGGGCGACGACGGTAACGGCCGCGGCCTGATGCAGTTGCTCCTCGACGACGACTCCATCGACAGCGTGCTCAACGAGGACACCCGCTCGGGCCTCCACTACATCAAGGCCGGCACCGACTTCGTCCGTCCGATGAACCTGTTGGAGAGCCCGCGCTTCCGCGAGATCCTCGAGGAACTGCGGTCGCGCTACGACATCGTCCTGATCGACGCCCCGCCGATCCTCGCCGTCGCCGACGGCCTGCTGCTCGCCGCCCGCGCCGACCAGACCGTTGTCGTCGCCAAGTGGCAGTCGACCCAGCGGGCCGCCGTCGGTGCCACCATCAAGCAGGTCGCCGAGGCCGGTGGTAACGTCGCCGGCGTTGTCCTCAACCAGGTCAACGTCGCCAAGAACGCCGGTTACAACTACGGCGACTCCATGCTCTACACCAAGCAGTTCTCGAAGTACTACACGAGCTGACCCGACGCCGTTTGGTGTATCCGTTTGACGCCGGCGCATTATGATGTGCCGGCGTCTTCGTGAATGCTGGTTGTGAGGGGCACCAATGGCATTTCAACCGCGCGCCTTTGAGCCGCCGGCACCGCCCGACCGGCCCCTGGTCCCGGTGATCCTGTGCGGCGGCGCCGGCCGCCGCCTCTGGCCGTTGAGCCGCACCGATTTTCCCAAGCAACTCCACCGCGTCGGCGGCAGCGACGTTTCCCTGTTCCAGGCCGCCGTGCGCCGCGCCGTCACCGCCGGCGCCGCCGATATCCTCGTCGTCACCTTGGCCGATCTCGTCGCGCCCTTGCGCCGCCAGGTCGAGGCCCTCGACGTCGCCGCCCGCGTCCACTACCTGCTCGAACCGTCGGCCCGCAACACCGCCGCCGCCATTGCCTTTGCCGCGCTCTACGCCCGCGCCCACATCGCCGAGTCCACCCTCTGGGTCCTCGCCGCCGACCACGTCATCGCCAACGAGGCCAAGCTGCAGGAATACGTCGCGACCGCGGCCCGCGCCGCCGTCGACCATGCCAAGCTGGTCACCTTCGGCATCACCCCGACCCGCCCCGAAACCGGCTACGGCTACATCGAACAGGGCGAGACGATCGGCGAGTCCGCCGTCAGCACGGTCAGCCAGTTCCTCGAAAAGCCCGACGCCGACCTTGCCGCCAAATTCGTCAAGGCCGGCCACAAGTGGAACAGCGGCATGTTCGTCCTGCCGGCCGACAAGCTGCTGGCCGAACTACGCAATGCCGAGACCGGCCTCCACGCCGCCGTCTGCGGCGCCTTCGACACTCACCGCGTCGACGACCGCACCTGCACCCTCGACGCCGAGGCATACGCCGCCATCCCCTCAATGCCCGTCGACACCGCGGTGATGGAGCAGTCGCCCGACGTCGCCGTCGTGCCCTGCGACGACCTCGGTTGGTCCGACGTCGGCTCGTGGCAGAGTTGGTGGGAGGCCGCCGCCAAGACCGACGCCGGCAACGCCGTCACCGGCGACGTTGTCGTCGCCGCCGCCCACAACAACCTGGTCGCCGCCGACGGCCGCCTTGTCGTCTGCGTCGGCGTCGACAACGTCGCCGTCCTCGAGACCCCCGACGCGGTGCTCGTCGCCGGCTTGGGCGCCGACGGCAACGACCTACGCGCCGCCGTCGACCGCATCGCCGGCCGGCCCGAACTCGACCGCACCGCCACCGTGCCCCACGCCTGGGGCAGTACCCGCGTCCTCAGCCGCGGCGACGGCCATACAGTGTTTGAGATCACCGTCCAACCCGGTGCCACCGGCACCTGGCACCCCGGCGCACCCGTCCACTGCACCGCCGCCGCGCCGCTCACCGTCGCCGGCCGGTCCCTGGCCGCCGGCGCCAGCGTCACCGTCGACACCGCCGTCGAACTGGCCAACCCGAGCGCCACCCCCGCGGTCGTCGTCGCCGTCGCCACGGAGGCCACCGATGCCGCGTAACGTCCTTTTGGTCGGCGGTTCGTCGAGCATCGGCCCCGCCATCGTCGACCGCTACTCCGCCGCCGGCGACCACGTCACCGCCACCTACCACAGCCACCCGCCGGCGAACCCCTCGGCCACCGCCGCCTACATCCAGGCCGACATCACCGATCCCCAAGACCGCGCCGCGCTGACCACCGCCGTCGCCGACCGCGGCGGCCTCGACGTCGTCCTGCTGTTCGCCGGTCTCTTGCCCGGCAACAACCTGCCGGCCTACGACCCGGCCCTCGCCGAACGCGTCGTCGACGTCAACTTCACCGGCCAGGCGCTGCTGCTGCAGGCCCTGCTGCCCCATTTGCGCGACCCCTCATCCGTCCTGGTTATGTCATCCGTGTCCGGCCAGCGCGGCAGCTTCGACCCGTTCTACGCCGCCGCCAAGGCGGCCGTCCTCGGCTTCGTCAAATCCATGGCCCGCGCCCTGGCGCCCGCGACCCGGGTCAATGCCATCGCCCCCGCGCTGATCGCCGATTCCGCCATGCACGACGCCATGGCCCCGGAAATCCGCGAGGGCCACCGCGGCCAGACCCCGACCGGGGAGTTTGTCGCCATCGCCGACCTCGCGGCCCAGGTTTTCGACCTGACCCAGCCCCATTGGCGCAACCTCAACGGCGCATGCATCGACCTAAATGGCGGTGCCTACGTGCGCTAAAGCCCCGTCCCCCGGGCCAAACGGCATAGCCGTTTACTAAGTCGTGGAACGCCTTATGCGGTTTTGACGGCCCTGCCCGACGGACCCAAACTCGCGTCCATGGTCGGTACCGAAAACCCCGTCGCGGGACACCAGCGATGGGACCGGGCCGTCCGCGCGGGTTCGTTTTGTAGGGATGCCGTCCGTATATGACCGTTCGTATTGACCCCACCGCCTGGATCGAAGCAGGCGTGGACCTCGGCGCGGGAACGTCCGTGCGCCAGCATGCCCACATCAGCGGCCCGGCCAGCGTCGGCGCCGACTGCGCCATCGGCGCCGGGGTTATCTTCGGCGCCGGCGTCGACATCGGCGACCGCGTCCGGGTCGAGGCCGGCGTCCACCTGTGCCCCGGCGCCACCGTCGAGGACGGCGTCTATGTCGGCCCCGGCGTCATCATGGCCGACCGCCGTTACCCCCGCGCCACCACACCCGACCTGTCCGCCATGCGCCCCGACATCGGCGCGCGCTCGCGCACCGTCATTGCCCAGGGCGCCAGCATCGGCGCCGGTGCCATCGTCGGCGCCGACCTGAACATCGGCCGGTTTGCCATGGTCGGCATGGGCGCCGTCGTCACCCACCATGTTCCCGACTTCCACATCGCCGCCGGCAACCCGGCCCGCACCATCGGTTTCATTTGCCGCTGTGGCGAACCCTTGCTGCGCTTCGATGCCACCATGCCGGTGCTGCACGTCGACCTGATCTGCAGCGGCTGCCAGCGCCGCTACGCCGTGCGCGACGGCGACGTCACCCAGCGCAGCGCCGCCCTCAACATCATCCCGTTCCGCCGCGTCACCCAGTAGCGCCGTGGGCGACGCGTTGACTCACGTCAAGGCGCTGCCCGCCACCCCGCGGTAGCGTCGCCCCATCTGACGTACGGCGCGTTGGGCGCGTCCAAGGTCATCGGCCCCTCAATGTCATCGGCTCATGAGGGGGTGGGCGCGTCCAACAAACCGAAGGGATCGCGGTGTACGGCGGCTAGGTCGCCTCCGCGACGGCTGGCGGGGGGCTCTCCCCCGTTCGAACCCCCGCCAGCCAGCCTTCCTTACCTATACCGCGAAGCTTGCCACCACCGGCGCGTGGTACGACGCCGTGTCGTGACGCACCGTCGCGAACCCGACCAGCTCGTCGCCCAGCGCCTCGTTGTGCACTTCGATGTCCTTAAACGCCCCCATCAGCGCGCGCGACACCAACACGTGGTCGAGCATCTCCGGCCGTCCATGGTGCACCACGCTGTAGCGCCGCGTCGCCGGCAACCCCCGTTCCGGCGCCACCAGGGCCCGGCCGGCCAGGGCACCGTTGCCCGTGTCGTCCGTCGCCGCCCGCAGCAGCCGCACCGGGACCTCGTCGAGATCGGCGTTGAGGTCGCCGCACACGGCGATCCGCGCCGCCCCATCGTCGTCCAACACCCGGTCGATAAACCGTCGGGCGTCCAGCGCCTGCGCGTTGCGCTGTAGCGCCGCCAGGTAGCAGCCCTCGGCCCACGCTTCGGCGCTACGCCAGGTGTGTGGGTCTTCCTTGGCGCCCGGCACCGCCGCTGCCGCCGGCGATTTCAGATGCAGGTTGACCACCCAAATGGGCCCTCCAGGGGTGTCCACCCGTGTCGCCAGGCCGGGCCGGTCGTAACCGACGGTGTGCGGCTGCCCCGTGTCCGCGCCCGATTTCCACGTCGCCGCGACCACCGTGTCGCAGGAAATCACCTCGCGTGCCCCGATCGGCCAGCGGCTCAGGGTCACCAGGTTGTGCACGTCGGCGATATGCCCCGCCGCGTTCCGCGTCACCGCGCGGTCGAACGCCGCATACGGCGTCCCGTCGAGCAAGGTGTCCAGCGCCGCCAGGGTCCGGTCGCCGCCGCGCGCCGCCCGCTGGCCGTTGACCTCCTGCAGGCACAGGACATCCGCGTCGAGCCGCTGTAGCTGCGGCCGCAGCGCCGGCAACCGCGCCGCCAACGGCGGATCCAGCCCTGGCCGGTCGTCGAGGTTTTCCAGGTTGAAGGTTGCGAGGCGGACCGCCGTCACCTTAAACGGCCAATACCGGTTCCAGGAACGCCGCCAGGTCGCGCACCGGGACGTGCGTCAGATCCTTGTCGATTTCGTGGCTGATCGTCGCCCGTACCCGGTCGCTCACCGCGGCGCGCAAGTCGCCCAGGTTTGTCGGCGGCGCCACGACGATCAGCCGGTCATACGATCCCTTGTCCAGTTCCCGCGTCAGCATCGCCGCCAGGTCCTTGGCGAACGCTTTCTTCGCCAGCCGCGCCGGCTCGCTCGGCCGTTCCATGGCGCTGCGCCCGGGACCCTGCCGCGCGAAACTGCGGCCTTGGCGGTCTGCTGCCTCGTCTTGGTTCGCCGGCACCGTTTGTTGTGCCGCTAACCTGGGCACCGCCTGCAGGCCGCGGCCGGGCCCGTCGTGCTGCACGACCCGCGCGCGCCCCGCGTCCGCCACCAAGATCCAGGTGATCACCGGTTTGATCATGTCGTTTCCGCCTCGGCGACGTCCCTGTGCGAGGCCTTTTCGTCCCGCAAAACCGGCAGGTCCTCCGCCGTCAGCGTTTCCTTCGCCAGCAACGCTTGCGCCACCTCATCCAGCGCGTTCCGGTGCGTCTTCAACGTCGCCATCGCCGTGTCGAACGCCGCGCCGACCAGGTCCCGCACCGCGACGTCGATTTCCCGCGCCGTTTCTTCGGAGTGGGTATCGCCGCGCGCGAGCCGCTGCGCCGCCCCATCCAGGAACAAGGGCCGGTCCTCGACATAGATCGCATGGCCCAGGTCGTCGCTCATGCCGTACCGCATGACCATGTTGCGCGCGATATCCGTCGCCTTGTTCAGGTCGTCGGCGGCCCCCGTCGACAGTTCGCCGAACACCAGCATCTCCGCTGCCCGGCCGCCGAGCAGCACCGCCATCTTGTTCTCCAGTTCCCACCGCGCCATCAGGTAGCGGTCTTCCGTCGGCCGCTGGATCGTGTACCCCAGGGCCCCGACCCCGCGCGGGATGATCGAGATCTTGTGCACCGCGTCCGTCCCCGGCAGCGCCCGCGCCACCAAGGCGTGGCCGGCCTCGTGGGTCGCGATCACCTTGCGTTCGTGCGGGCTCATCAGCCGGTGCTTGCGCTCCAGCCCGGCGATAATCCGCTCGATGGCCCGCGTCACGTCCGCCATTTCCACCCCCGCCCCGCCGCGCCGGGTCGCCAGGATCGCCGCCTCGTTCACCAGGTTGGCCAAGTCGGCGCCCGAAAACCCCGCCGTCAGGCTGGCGATCTCCTCGACGCTGAGGTCGGGCCCGCACGTCACCCGTTGCAGGTAGATCGACAGGATCTGCTGCCGCCCCACCTTGTCCGGCCGGTCGACCAGCACCTGCCGGTCGAACCGCCCCGCCCGCAACAATGCTTGGTCGAGGATCTCCGGCCGGTTGGTTGCCGCCAGCAGCACCACGCCGGCGCTCGGATCGAACCCGTCCAGTTCCGCCAGCAACTGATTGAGGGTCTGCTCCTTCTCGTCGCTGCCGCCGGACACCGGGATCACCCCGCGTGCCCGCCCCAGGGCATCCAACTCGTCGATAAAGATGATGCACGGCGCCGCCTGCCGCGCCTGCTCGAACAGGTCGCGCACCCGCGCCGCGCCGACCCCGACGAACATCTCGACGAACTCCGACCCGTTGATCGAAAAGAACACCACCCCGGCTTCACCGGCCACCGCCCGCGCCAACAGCGTCTTGCCGCACCCCGGCGGCCCGACCAGCAACACCCCCTTCGGCACGTGCGCGCCGAGCCGCCCGTAGGCCTCCGGCTCCTTCAGGAACCGCACGATCTCGTTCAATTCCTGCTTGGCTTCGTCGACCCCGGCGACGTCGTCGAACGTCACCTTGATGTCCGTCTCCATCTGGATCTTCGCCTTGCTTTTGCCGATCGCCATGCTGCCGCCAAGGCCGAAGCCGCCGCCGCCCGCGACGCGCCGAAACACGTACATCCAGATGAACAGGAAGATCACCATCGGCACCAGCCAGCTGGCGATCTGCCGCACCAGCGTGTCTTCGGCGATGCCCGTATAGGTCACGTCGAAGTCCTCGAGGTCCTTCGCCAAGTCCGGATCGACCCGCACCGTGAAGATCTCCGTTTGGCCCGCCGCGTTCGGTTCTCGCAGCACCCCGCGGATGTATGAATCGGCGACCGAGATCGACGCGATCTTGCCGTCGCGTAGCTGCGCCTGGAACGCGCTGTAGGGAATCGTCTCGACCCGTTGCTGCTGCGCCAGCCAGCCTTGCAGCAGCAGGATGACGAACAAGGCGCCGATGAAATACCAGATGTTGTAGTGAACGTGTTTGTTGTCCATCGTTGCCAGCCTTCTTGCTTGCGCCCATACCCTCCTTGACCCACGTCAACCATAGCCCTGCACCGACGCCTATGGTGAGTGATGACTAACCGGTCCCAGATAGTCGGAATCTTCAGCGGCCCCGAAACCCTGGTCGGCGCCGTCGACGCCCTCGTCGCGGCCGGGTTCGCGCGCGACGACATCAGCGTCCTCGCCGACCACGCCGTCCTGCGCCGCCATTTCGGCGACAGCTTGCCCGATGCCGCGAGCTTGGCCGACATGCCCGGCGCCCCGCGTGACCCGGCAACCACCGGCGAGGCCTTGCGCGCCGTCGCCCACATCGTTGCCGAGGGCATCGCCACCGTCGGCCTGCTCGGCGCCGCCGGCGTCACCTACGCCATCGGCGGGCCCATTGGCCTTGCCGCCATCGCCGGCAGCGCCGCCGAGACCTCGTTGGAAAGCGTCCTCGACAGCACCATCGACAGCGCCCTCGCAGCCCGCTATCGCGACCATGTCGTCGCCGGCGGCGTCGTCTGCTGGGTCGCCGTCGCCACCCCTGAACAGGCCGCCCACGCCGCCGAGTTGCTGCGCCGCCACGGCGCCGACCACGTCCACACCACGCGGCCCGCGGCGGCCAAAGACTAAGCCGGCGTTAACCAACCTTTAGCGGCGCGGCGCCAAGATACCGGCCTAGTTTCCGGTATGTGACGAGCCGCGATGTCCGGTGAAAATCCCGCGCCCGCCGACACCCCGTCGCCCGGCGGGCGCCGCAAGTCCTTTGCCCTGAACCTGCGGTCCCGCGCCACCGTGCGCCTGGTCGCCGGGTCCTTCGTCGCCGCCGCCGTGCTCTCCGCCGGCGCCTGGGTCGGCGTCAACCATGGCCTCGCCCGCTGCGCCGGCACCGGCTGCACCGCCGCCCTGCGCCATCTCGCGCCCCTCGCGCATATCGGCAGCATCGATGCCCAGCGCCGCCTCGGCGCCATTTTCAACACCGGCGTCGGCGTCGACCGCGATGCCGCCGTTGCCGCCCGCTGGTACCGCCTGGCCGCCGCCCGCGGCGATGCCCGCGCCCAGTTTGCCCTCGGCCACATCTACGATACCGGCGACGGCGTGCCCCAAGACCGCGCCGCCGCCGCCGAATGGTACCGGCTCGCCGCCGAGCAGGGCCTCGCCGACGCCCAGTTCAACCTCGCCGTGATGTACACCGAGGGCGTTGGCGTGCCCCGCGATTACGCCACCGCCCAGCGCTGGTACACCGCCGCGGCCGAACAAGGCCTGCCCGAGGCCCAGGCCAACCTCGGCGTCATCTACGACACCGGCCTCGGCATGGAGCCCGACCCCGCGGCGGCGTTTGCCTGGTATCGCCGCGCCGCCGAGCAAGGCGTTGCCGAGGCCCAAACCAACCTCGCCCAGCTGCTGCGCGCCGGCCGCGGTATCTCCGCCGACGACGGCGCCGCCTTTGTCTGGTACCGCCGCGCTGCCGAGCAGGGCGTCGCCCGCGCCCAAACCGCCCTGGCCGAAATGTACGAGCAGGGCGCCGGCACCACCCTCAGCTACGAGGACGCCGCCGAGTGGTACCTGCGCGCCGCCCGCCAGGGCCACGCCCCGGCCCAGGTCAGCCTGGCGCTGCTCTACGACCAGGGCCTCGGCGTCGACCAGGACACCGCCGTCGCCCGCCGCTGGTATCGCAGCGCCGCCGAGCAAGGCAATGTCGAGGCCCAGTACGAGTTGGCCGTCATCTTCGATCAAGGCCTCGGCATCGCCGCCGACGTCGACCAGGCCGTCTTCTGGTACCGCCGCGCGGCCGACCGCGACGACATCGACGCCCAGGTCCGCCTCGGTGAGTTGCTCGCCGACCCGGCCTCGTCCGTCTACGATCGGCCCGCCGCCGTCGATTGGCTGGAACGCGCCGTCGCCGTCGACGATCCCCGCGCCCAAACCCAATTGGCCGCCCTCGTCGCCGCCGACGACCCGCGCCGCGCCGTCGAGCTCTACCGCGCCGCCGCCGCCGCCGGCATTGCCGAGGCCCAAGTCGGCCTCGCCCGCCATTTGCAGGACGGCGACGGCGTCGCCGCCAGTCCTACCGCCGCCGCCAGTTGGCACCGCATTGCCGCGCTTCAGGGCGCCGTCGTCGCCCAGCGCCGCCTCGCCCGCTTCTACGCGGACCGCGCCGTCGCCAACGACCTCGACCTCGCCCGTTTCTGGTATGGCCGCGCCGCCACCGCCGGCGACCGCGACTCCCAGTACCGCCTCGCCGCCATCCTGCTTGAGGACCGCGACGTTGACCCCGCCGAAGGCCTTGCTTGGCTCGAAAGCGCCGCCGGCCAGAACGACCCCCGCGCCCAGGCGCGCCTCGGCCGCATCTACGCCACCGGCGATGCCGGCGTCGCCCAGGACCGCGACGCCGCCATCCGCTGGTATGCCCTCGCCGCCGCCCAGGGTGACAACACTGCCCGGTTTGCCCTCGCCGAACTCTACGCCGACGGCGACAGCGACATCGACGCCGCCGCCGATTTGTTTGCCGAGGTCGCCGAGACCGGCGATCCCGAGGCCCAATACGCTTTGGCCGCCATTTTGCTCGAGCGCGGCCCGGCCGAGACCTCCCGCGCCTTGTCCCTGCTCGCCGACGCCGCTTCCCAAGGCCAGGTCGACGCCCAGCTCACCCTCGCCAAGTTCTACGCCGCCGCGCCCGACGCCGACGCCCCCGTACCGCCGGATCCCGAGGCCGCCGTCCGCTGGTACCGCGCCGCCGCCGAGCAAGGCGTTGCCCAGGCCCAACTCCGCCTCGCCCGGTTCCTCGACCGCGGGGAGGGAGTCGATCGCGATCTCGCCGCCGCCTTCGAATGGTACCGCCGCGCCGCCGAGCAGGGCCTGACCCCCGCCCAGGTCCGCCTTGCCGCCATGTACGCCGCCGGTGAGGGCACCACCGCCGATCCCGCCGCCGCCGCCCGTTGGTACGCCCCGGCGGCCGAGCAGGGCGACCGCGCCGCCCAAGTCGCCCTCGCCAAGATCTACGACACCGCCATCGGCGAAACCGACGAAGCCCGCGTCTGGTTCGAGCGCGCCGCCCAGCAAGGCGATGCCGGCGCCCAATTCCGCCTCGCCCAACTCTCCGACAGGGCCAGCGAGGCCGCCCGCTGGTACCGTGAGGCCGCCGACCAAGGCGTTGCCGCCGCCCAGATGGCCCTCTCCCGCGCCTATGCCACCGGCGCCGGCGTCCCCAACGACCCCGTCGCCGCGACCCAGTGGGCCCTCAAGGCCGCCGAACAGGGCTTTGCCCCGGCCCAGCTCGACGTCGGCCTGCGCTATGCCCTCGGCGAAGGCATTGCCCAGGACGACGCCCAGGCCGTCGCCTGGTATCGCCGCGCCGCCGACCAGGGCGAGGCCAAGGCCCAATCCAACCTCGGTGTCATGTACGCCCTCGGCCGCGGCATCCCGCCGGACATCGCCGAGGCCGCCCGCTGGTACCGCCGCGCCGCCGACCAAGGCGTCGCCGACGCCCAGTACAACCTCGCCAACCTCTACGCCGAGGGCAGCGGCGTCGCCCAGGATGTCGACCAGGCGGTCACCTGGTATCGCCGCGCCGCCCGCCAAGGACTGGCCGACGCCCAGTACAATCTCGCCAGCATCTACGCCAACGGCGATGGTGTTGCCGAGGATTACGCCCGCGCCTTCCTGTGGTTCACCCTCGCCGCCCGCCAGGGCGACGCCGACGCCGAACGCAGCCTCGAGCTCATTTCCCGCCGCATGTCGCCGGCCGAGCTCGACGCCGGTCAGCGCCTGGTCAGCGATTTCGCCGCCCAGTAGCTCGCTCTAGCCGAGCACCGCCATCGGCGGCGGCTGCCACGCCGTCGTTTCCTCGTAACCCCGCGCCAGGTCGAGCACGATCTGGTCGCCGAACATCGGCCCCGTCAGCATCAGCCCGACTGGCAACCCCGCCGGCGTGAACCCGCACGGCACCGAGATCGACGGCTGGCCGGTGAAGTTGAAAATGCCCGTGTTGCGCCAGTTCGCCGCCGACGGCGGCGCGTCCGCGATCGCTCCCGCCGTCGCCACCGAGGTCGGCGCCGCCAGCGCCAACAACCGCTCGTCGTGCATCAGCTGCTGCACCTTGGCCTGAAAGATCTGCCGGAAATGCCGCGCCGCGACGTAGGTGTCGGTGGTGATCTGCGCCAGCCCCTCGAACCGCGCGTTGATCGCCGGGCTGAAACCGTCCGGGTTGTCCCGCCACGCCGCGCCGTGTGCCGCGTGCACTTCGGCGAACATCGCCGCCGCCCCTTCGTGCGCCATCTCGACGTCGTCCAGCGTCACCTCGATCAGTTCGCAACCCAGGTTCCCTAGTTCCGCTAGCGCGTGGTCGACCACCATCATCGCGTCCTGGTCGAATTCGCCGTTCGCCGCCGGCTCGAAGAAGAACGACCGCAGCACCCCGACCCGCGCCCCCTCGATCCGCCCGGCCGGCATCGGCGAGTGCCGCAACCCCGGCGTCACCGTATAGGCGTCCGCCGGGTCCGCCCCGGCCAGCACGTCGAGCAGCGCCCGCGCGTCGGCGACGCAGCGGGTCAGCGGCCCCACGTGGTCCATCGACCATGCCAGCGGCAACACCCCGGCCCGGCTAACCAACCCGAAGCTCGGCTTGAACCCGGTGATGCCGCAACAGTGCGCCGGCTGCCGCACCGAGGCACCGGTGTCCGTGCCGAGCGCCGCATACGCCAGGCCGGCCGCCACCGCCGCCGCCGACCCGCCGCTCGAGCCGCCCGGGTGACGGTCCGGCGCCCACGGATTGCGCACCGCGCCATAGAACGGGTTGGCGCTGGTCGTACCCCACGCCAGTTCGTGCAACCCCGTCTTGCCCAGCAGCACCGCGCCCGCCTCGCGCAGCCGCACGATCGCCGTGGCATCGTGGTCCGGCACCACGTCGCCGTAGAGTTTTGTCCCGCCCGTCGTCCGGATGCCCTTGGTCGCGAACAGGTCCTTCGCCGCCACCGGAATGCCGTGCAGCGGCCCCCGGTCGGTCCCCTGCGCCAGTTCCGCGTCGGCCCGCGCCGCTTGCGCCCGCGCCAAATCCGCGGTCACCGTGACGTAGGCGTTGAGTTCGCCGTCCAGCGCCTCGATCCGCCCCAGCATCATTTCCGTTAGCGCCGCCGCGCTGACCTCGCCGCGCCGCAGCTTGGCCCCGACCTCGCCGATGGTCGCGAAGGCGAGGCTGTCATCGTTTGCGGCCATGGTGCACCCGCGCGTCGTTGGTTTTCCGGCCTGGACTTGTTCGCCGCGGCACGCCACTTTGGCGCCGAACAAATACGAACAACTTTGCGCCGCCGGGTCGGGGAGAGTCGATAATGATCAGCTTACAGGGAAAGACCGCACTGGTCACCGCGGCCGGCCAGGGCATCGGCCGCGCCGCCGCCATTGCCTGTGCCGAGGCCGGCGCCGACGTCGTCGCCACCGATATCAACGAGGCCGCGCTCGCCACCCTGACCGGCCTCAACATCGCTACCGAACGCCTCGACGTCACCGACCCCGCGGCCATCACCGCCATCGCCCAGCGCCTCGGCGCCCGCGACGTCCTCGTCAACTGCGCCGGGTTCGTCCATCACGGCACCATCCTCGATTGCGACGAGGACGACTGGGAGTTCTCCTTCGACCTCAACGCCCGCGCCATGTACCGCATCATCCGCGCTTTCCTGCCGGCCATGCTCGACGCTGGCGGCGGCGCCATCGTCAACATCGCCTCCGTCGCCTCGTCGGTCAGCGGCGTGCCCAATCGGTTCGTCTATGGCGCCTCCAAGGCCGCCGTCATCGGTCTCACCAAATCCGTCGCCGCCGACTTCATCCGCCGCGGCATTCGCTGCAACGCCATCTGCCCGGGCACCATCCAATCGCCGTCCCTTGACGAGCGCATCAACGCCTTCGACGACCCGGTCACCGCCCGTCGCGATTTCATCGAACGCCAGCCCATGGGCCGCCTCGGCACCACCGAGGAAGTCGCCGCCCTGGCCCTTTACCTGGCCAGCGACGCCGCCGCCTTCACCACCGGCACCGCCCAGGTCATCGACGGCGGTTTCACCCTCTAGACCGATGCGTCGGCAACAATGGGTTATGACCCATTGCGGTAATCGGCTACCATGGTCGCGCACCCCCGTCGCAAACAACAACAACACATAACTCGCCAACAACAATAAGAGGGTGTCCATGCCCCCGCCTTCGTCCGCACCGAAGGACAGCGTTCGCCTTATCGCCCTTGACTGGGGCACCACCAACAGCCGCGTTTACCTGGTCGACGGCGCCGGCACCGCCGCCGATGTGCGCAACGCCCGTACCGGTATCATGAACGTCGTCGGCGGCAAATTCGCCGCCGCCTTCGCCGAACTCGCCGGCGATTGGCTCGACGCCTATCCCGATGCGCCCATCATCATGTGCGGCATGATCGGCAGCCGCCAGGGCTGGGTCGAGGCGCCCTACGTCCGCTGCCCCGCGACCATCGACGAAATCGCCCAGGCCTGCATTCGTCTCGAGGTCGCCCCCGACCGCGTCGCCACCCTCGTCCCGGGCATCAGCTTCGCCTCGGAGCAGGGCACCTTCGACGTCATCCGTGGCGAGGAAACCCAGATCTGCGGCGCCGCCGCCCTCGCCGACGAGGCCGAGGAGACCCCCGACCGCGGCCCGCGCCTGATCGTCCTGCCCGGCACCCACGGCAAGTGGGTCATCCTCCGCGGCAACCGCATCGAACGCTTCCACACCACGATGACGGGGGAGGTCTTCGACGTCCTCACCCACCACAGCATCCTCGGCCGCCTGATGCCAGAGCGCCATGGCCCCGACGACGCCGCCTTTGCCCGCGGCCTCGCGCGCTCGCGCCAGCCCGGCGGCCTGTTGCACCACATCTTCTCGGTCCGCGCCCAGGCCCTGTCCGGCGACGAGTTGGGCACCAGCCTGCCGTCGCTGCTGTCGGGCATCCTCGTCGGCCACGAGGTCGCCGGCATGGCCGACCTCACCGACGGTGTCGAAATGGCGACCCTGGTCGGCTCGCCCAACCTCTGCGACCTCTACGCCCGCGCCCTCGGCAGCATCGGCCTCACCGCCACCATCGTCCCCGGCGACGCCGCCGCCACCCGCGGCCTTTGGGCCCTGTCGGCCTTGGCCGGAATACGATAGGTTCCCGCCATGACCATTGACTTTGCCCAGGCCATGGCCGGCTGCCCCTTGGTCGCCGTACTCCGTGGCATCACCCCGGCCGACGTCGTGCCGGTCACCCAGGTCCTCGTCGGCGCCGGCTTCACCATGGTCGAGGTGCCCCTCAACTCGCCCGACCCGTTTGTCAGCATCGCCGCCATCGCCGAGGACTTCGCCGACCGCGCCCTCGTCGGCGCCGGCACCGTGCTCTCCGTCGATGACGTCGGCCGCGTCCAGGACGCCGGCGGCTCCCTCATCGTCATGCCCCACGCCGACACCGCCGTCGTCGAGGAGGCCAAGCGCCGTAACATGGTCTGCCTGCCCGGTTTCTCGACCCCGACCGAGGGCTTTGCCGCCCTGGCCGCCGGCGCCGACGGCCTCAAGATGTTCCCCGCCGAAATGCTGCCCCCCGCCGCCTTGAAGGCCATGCGCGCCGTCCTGCCCAAGGACGCCATCGTCCTCGCCGTTGGCGGCATCGTCCCGGGCAAGATGGCATCCTACTGGCAGGTAGGGGCCTCTGGCTTCGGCCTCGGAGGCGCCCTCTACGCCCCCGGCGACACCCCGGCCCAAGTCGCCGGCAAGGGGATTCCGTTCGTCACCGAGATCAACCGCCTACGTGGCGATAGATAGCAGCCCATCCGTGGCCCATCCCGACCCCAGGGAACTTCTTCGGGAGATGTTCGACGCCGCCGTCGCCGCCGCCCAGCCGGCGCGCTGTGTCCCGCCCCATCTGCCGGCCCCGTCGGCCGCCGGCCGCACCGTCGTCGTCGGCGCCGGCAAGGCCGCCGCCACCATGGCCCGCGCCGTCGAGGACCACTGGCGGCAGACAGCGCCCACCGCCAACTACACCGGTCTCGTCATTACCCGCTACGGCCACGCCGTCCCGTGCGACAACATCGCCGTCGTCGAGGCGGCCCACCCGGTGCCCGACCAGGCCGGCCTCGACGCCACCGCCCGCATCGTCGACATGGTCGCCGGCCTCGGCGCCGACGACCTCGTCCTCTGCTTGATCTCCGGCGGCGGCAGCGCCTTGCTGACCGCGCCGGCCCAAGGCATCGACTTCGCCGATAAGCAGGCCCTGACCGACAGCCTGCTGCGCAGCGGCGCCACCATCGACGAAATGAACTGCGTCCGGAAGCACTTGTCGGCGGTCAAGGGCGGCCGCCTCGCCGCTGCTGCGGCGCCGGCCCGCGTCGTCACCCTGGCCATTTCCGACGTCCCCGGCGACGACCCCTCGGTCATCGCCTCCGGCCCCACGGTGCCCGACCCGACGACCGTCGCCGACGCCCGCGCGGTCCTGGCGCGCTACGATCTGACGCCGCCGCCGGCCGTCGCCCGCCACCTCGACCGCAATGACGAGACGCCCAAGCCCGGCAGCCTGCCCAACGCCACGTTCCAACTGGTTGCCGCGCCGCTCGCCTCCCTCAAGGCCGCCGCCGGGGTCGCCACCGGCCACGGCGTTACGCCGCTGATCCTCGGCGACGCGTTGGAGGGCGAGGCCCGCGAGCTCGGCCGCGGTCTCGCCGGCATCGCCGCCTCCGTTGCCCTCAACGCCCTGCCGGTCGCGTCCCCGGCCGTCATCCTCTCCGGCGGCGAGACCACTGTGACCGTCACCGGCACCGGCGTCGGCGGCCGCAATAGCGAGTTTGCCCTCGGCCTTGCCGTCGAACTCGCCGGCCGGCCCGACGTTTACGCCATCGCCGCCGACACCGACGGCATCGACGGCGCCGGCGATAACGCGGGTGTCATCGTCGCGCCGGACAGCCTGGCCCGCGCCCGCGCCAAGGGCCTCGATGCCCGCGCGCTGCTCGCCGACAATGACGTCCTTGCTTTCTTTTCCGCCTTGGACGACCTTGTCGTCACCGGCCCAACACACACCAACGTCAACGACTTCCGCGCCATCTTCATCGGCGCGCCATAACCTGTTTTTTCAAGAGGTACTCGGATGGCACTCAAGGTTTGGGGACGCAATAATTCCAACAACGTTCAGAAGGTGCTCTGGTGCGCCGCCGAACTCGGTCTGGCGGTCGACCGCGTCGACGCCGGCGGGCCCTTCGGCGGCCTCGACACAGCCGAGTACCGCGCCATGAACCCCAATGCCCTGATCCCGGTGATCGACGACGACGGCTTTGTGTTGTGGGAGGCCAATTCCATCGTCCGCTACCTCGCCGCCAAGCACGACACCGGCGGCCTGTACCCCACCGACCTCCAGGTCCGCGCCGACGCCGAACGCTGGATGGATTGGCAGACCAACACCTACTGGCCGGCTTTCTTCAACGCCTTCTGGGGCGTCCTGCGCACCCCGCCGGACCAGCAGGACCCGGCCCAGATCGCCGCCAGCGCCAGCGCCACCGGTGATCTCACCCGCATTCTCGACGGCTACCTCGCCGGCCGCGACTACGTCGCCGGCGACCGTCTCACCGTCGGCGACATTCCCATCGGCGTCGCCGTCGACCACTTCTTGCGTCTCGATGGCGTCGACCATCCCGACGACGTCCCCAACGTCCGTGCTTGGCAGGACCGCTTGGCGGAACGCGCGCCGTTCCGCGACCTGGTCATGCTGCCGTTAACCTAATACCGAGGATTGAGAGACATGAGCGTGCACGCGAACCTCATCGGTGGCGAGTGGCAAGACCAAGGCGCCGCCGCCGCCAACGTTAACCCGTCCGACGTCAGCGACATCGTCGGCGAGTATGCCCAGGCCGACACCGCCGGTGTCGCCGCCGCCATTGGCGCCGCCAAGGCCGCCGCGCCCGGCTGGGCCGCGTCGACCCCGCAACAGCGCTTCGACGTCCTCGACGCCGCCGGCACCGAAATCCTCGCCCGCAAGGACGAACTCGGCCGCCTGTTGTCCCGCGAGGAGGGCAAGACCCTGCCCGAGGGCATCGGCGAGGTCGTCCGCGCCGGCATGGTGTTCAAGTTCTTCGCCGGCGAGGCCCTGCGCATCCCCGGCGAAAAGATCGCCTCCGTCCGCCCCGGCGTCGAAGTCGAAATGACCCGCGAGCCCCTCGGCGTCGTCGGCATCATCACCCCGTGGAATTTCCCCATCGCCATCCCGGCCTGGAAAATCGCCCCCGCGCTCGCCTACGGCAACGCCGTGGTGTTTAAGCCCGCCGGCCTCGCTCCCGGCTCCGCCTGGGCCCTGGTCGATATCGTCAAGCGCGCCGGCTTGCCCGATGGCGTCCTCAACCTGGTCATGGGCCGCGGCAGCGTCGTCGGCGAGGCCATTCTCGACAGCACCGACATCGCCGGCGTCAGCTTCACCGGCTCCGTCGAAACCGGCAGCCACGTCGCCGCCCGCTGCGCCGCCCGCCTTGCCAAGGTGCAGCTCGAAATGGGCGGCAAGAACCCCCTCGTGGTTCTCGACGACGCCGACCTCGACACCGCCGTCAGCTGTGCCGTCAACGGCGCGTTCTTCTCCACCGGCCAGCGCTGCACCGCCTCGTCGCGGTTGATCGTCACTGCGGGCATCCACGACAAGTTTGTCGACGCCGTCGTCTCCGGCATTCAGAACCTCAAGATCGACGACGCCCTCGCCGACGGCACCCAGATCGGCCCCGTCGTCGACGCCGACCAGCTCGCCAAGAACATGGCCTACGTCGACACCGCCCAGCGCGACGGCGGCACCTTGGCCTTCGGCGGCGACCGCCTCGAACGCGACAAGGACGGCTTCTACATGCAGCCGGCGTTGATCACCGACACCACCAACGACATGCGCATCAATCGCGAGGAGGTCTTCGGCCCCGTCGCCAGCGTCATCAAGGTCAAGGACTACGACGAGGCCGTGGCCGTCGCCAACGACACCGACTTCGGCCTGTCGTCGGGCATCTGCACCACGTCCCTAAAGCACGCCAGCCACTACAAGGCCAACGCCGCCTCCGGCATGGTCATGGTCAACCTGCCGACCGCCGGCGTCGACTACCACGTCCCCTTCGGCGGCCGAAAGGGCTCCAGCTACGGCAGCCGCGAACAAGGCCGCTACGCGGTCGAGTTCTACACCACGGTCAAGACAGCCTACGTCGCCCCTTAACCCGAGAGGTGCATCGAGCAAAAGCGCGATGCACCCATCCACCACAAACGACAGGGTAGGGTGCATCGAGCAAAAGCGCGATGCACCAGACACACCACCAACCACGAGTACCCGCGTAGGGTGCATCAAGCGCAGCGCGATGCACCACCCGCCCGGTTCCGTGCGCCGTTTACTCCAAACCCGCTAACTCCGCCAGGCACGCGGCGAGCACCCGCGTGCCCGCCGCCAAGTCGCCCGGCGTCGCGCTCTCGGCCGGGTTGTGGCTGACGCCGCCGGCGCACGGCACGAACACCATCGCCGTCGGACACACGCCGGCCAGGTGGATCGCGTCATGCCCGGCGCCCGACGGCAGCGCCATGGTCGGCAGGTTCAACGCCGCCGCGTGGCGTTCCACCATCGCCACCATGTCGCCGTCGAATGCCACCGGCGCCGTGTCCGATGCCTTCTCGACGGTCACCGCACAGCGCCCCGCCAAGCGCTCGCAGGTCGGCGCGATCACCGCCGCCAGTTCGGCCAGCGCCGCGGCCTCCGGATGCCGCAAGTCGATCGTGAACGTCACCGTCCCGGCCACCGTGTTCACCGCCCCGGGGCTGACATCGAACCGCCCCACCGTAAACCGCGCCACGTCGCCGTCGTCCGCCGTCGCCTCGTACAGCGCCGTTACCATCGCCGCCGCCGCCGCCACCGCGTCTTGCCGCGCCGCCCGCGGCGTCGTCCCCGAATGCGCCTCCGCCCCGGTCACCTGCACCCGATACCGCTGGTTGCCTTGGATCCCCGTCACCGCCCCGATGGTGCAGCCGGCGCCTTCCAGCACCGGCCCTTGTTCGATGTGCGCCTCGACGTAGGCCACCGGCGTCCGCGCCTCCCGCGTCGCCAGCGCCGGTACCGCCGCCAGCGTCTCGCGCAGCGCGTCGGCCACGGCGACCCCGTCCCAGTCCTCCGCCTTCAGCACGTCGTCCAGCGCCAGCGCCCCGGTCATCACCCCGGACCCCATGCAGCCCGGCAGGAACCGGCTGCCTTCTTCGTTGGTCCACGCCACCGCTTCGATCGGCCGCGCCGGCGTCCGCCCCGTCGCCTGGATCGCCTGCAGCGCCTCCAGCCCCGCCAGCACGCCATAGGTGCCGTCGTACTTGCCCCCCGTCGGCTGACTGTCCAGGTGGCTGCCCGTCATCACCGGCGCCGCGCCCGGGTCCTGGCCCTCCAGCCGCACGTACAGGTTGCCGATGGCATCGTGCAGGCAGGTCAGCTCCAGGTCCGTCGCCCAGGCGATCAGCTGCCGCCGCGCCGCGATGTCGGCCGCCGATAGCGCCTGGCGGTCGACCCCGCCGTCCGCCCGCGCGCCGTGCGCCGCCATCTCGACGTGGCGCTGCCACAGCCGGCTTTCATCAACGTTTTCAGCAACTTGCATCGAAATTGTCATCGTCGGAAAAACCTAACGCCATACACAACAAAGTGAGAGCCGGCCCGCCAGATTTGTCGCCGGCCGCGTTGAGCGCGCTTCGGCCAGCCAGTACGGTCACGAGTCAAGCACGCGGAGTTCGTTCAGCGCCATGGACTTTACCCTCTATTGGTTCATGCTGCCGGTGTCCATGGGCGTTGCCACCATGGCGATGCTCAGCGGGATCGGCGGCGCCGCCCTGTTCACCCCCATCTTCCTGATCATCTTCCCGCTGCTTGGCCCCGAGTATCCCCTGGCGAGCCCCGTCGCCGCCATCGGCGTCGCCCTGTTGACCGAGACCTTCGGCTTTTCTTCCGGCTTCGTCGGCTACTACCGCAAGCGCCTGATCGATTTCCGCGGCGCCGTCCAGTTCATCGCCGTCGGCGTGCCCATCGGCATCGTCGGCGCGCTCCTCGCCCAGGCCACCGAGCCCAATCTGCTCAAGGGCGCCTACGCCGTGCTGATGCTCGTCCTTGCGGTCATCCTGCTGCGCCACACCGCCCCCCACGAGCAGCCCGCGGCCGACGACGCCCCGGCCAACCTGTCCGTCGGCGCCGCCGATGCCCGGCCGACCCGCTCCATCACCGCCCGCGATGGCCAGACCTACACTTACGTCGCGCCGCGCCAGGGCATCGGCGCCGTGTTCACCGGCCTCGGCGCCTTCCTCACCGGCATGTTGTCCGTCGGCATTGGCGAGGTCGTGATGCCGCAGCTCGTCAAGCGTAACCGCGTCCCCGTGCCCGTCGCCGCCGCCACGTCGGTGCTCGTCGTCATCGTCGTCGT
Organism: Alkalispirochaeta sp.; assembly: GCA_965242725.1. Taxonomy (GTDB): domain Bacteria; phylum Spirochaetota; class Spirochaetia; order DSM-27196; family Alkalispirochaetaceae; genus Alkalispirochaeta. The sequence goes on along the minus strand of CBDESZ010000004.1, from coordinate 386,975 downwards.
CGCCTCCGCCTCTTTCACCCAGATATCCGCCCTGGTCGCCGAGGGCGGCCTGTCGGCGGTGCCCTGGAACCTGGTCATGTACACCATCCCCGGCGTCATCATCGGCGGCCAGATCGGCCCCCGCCTTCAGGGCAAGATCTCCAGCCACGCCATGGAGAAGGTCATCGCCGTCCTGTTCGCCATCATCGGCGTCGCTATGGCCTGGATCGTCCTGCGCGAGGTATTGTGATCCTCGGGTGACGTCGTTCTGCTGGGAAGGGCAGTTATGACCGAGGACGCGAAGCCGACCATCACACCCCTCGACGACGGACCCCTGAAGGTCACCGGGGTCACCGATTTCCGAAACTCCCGCGGCGAGGCCATCGCCACCAAGAAGACCATGGCCTTGTGCCGCTGCGGCGCCTCCAAGACCAAGCCGTTCTGCGACGGCACCCACGTCTCCATCGGCTTCACCGATGCCAAGCAGGACGACCGGGTCCCCGACCAGCTCGACGTCTACGCCGGCGCCGACATCACCGTCCGCGACAACCGGGGCACCTGCGCCCACGCCGGTTTTTGCACCGCCCGGTTGCCGTCCGTATGGCGCGCCATGGAGCCGTGGATCGACCCCGACGGCGCCGCCGCGGCCGACACCGTCGACGTCATCCACGCCTGCCCCTCGGGCGCCTTGGCCTACGAGCGCGACGGCGCGGTCCACACCGACTACTTCAGCGACCCGGCCATCATCGTTTCCCGCGACGGCCCCTATTGGGTGCGCGGCGGCATCGAACTAGACGGTGCCGAGTTCGGCGAGGGCGTCGGCACCGAGCACTACGCCCTGTGCCGCTGCGGCCGGTCCCGCAACAAGCCGTTCTGCGACGGCACCCACTGGTACGCCGCCTTCGCCGATGACGAGGGCCGCACCATCTCCGCCGCCGCGCGCAGCGCCGACGATGGCGAGGAAAAGTGGATCGCCGTTGGCGCCGCCGCCGATTTCCCGCCCGGCCGCCCCCATCTCGTCACCGTCGGCAACAGCCAGGTCGCCTTGGTCGGCGACGGCGACGCCTGGTTCGCCATGGATGCCCGTTGTCCCCACCAAGGCGGCCCCTTGGCCGACGGCAGCGTCAGCGATGGTGCCCTGCAATGCCCGTGGCATGGCTACAAGTTCAACCTCAAGACCGGCAAGGGCGTCGGCAACGACGACGTCGCCACCACCCTCAAGGTCCGCGAGGTCGACGGCCAGGTCGAAATCGCCGCCCCCGACCCCGCCCATTCCCAGTGGACCATGAGCCACGTCATCGCCGAGACCATGGCCGAGTGGGGCGTCGACACCGTGTTCGGCATGGTCGGCCATTCCAACCTCGGCATGGCCGAGGCCCTGCGCATTCAGGAGTCCCGCGGCGCCATGCGGTTCTTCGGCATCCGCCACGAGGCCGCCGCCGCCTTCGCCTGCGCCGGCTACGCCAAGGCCAGCGGCCGTCCCGCCGCCTGCCTGTCCATCGCCGGCCCCGGCGCCACCAATCTGCTGACCGGCTTGTGGGACGCCAAGGTCGACCGCGCGCCCGTCCTCGCCTTGACCGGCCAGGTCAACACCCAGGTCATGGGTCCCGGCGCCTTCCAGGAAATCGACCTGGCATCGGCGTTCGAGGCCGTCGCCAGCTTCAGCCAAACCGTCCTCCACGACAGCGACGGTGCCGAGCTCACCTCCCTGGCCCTGAAGACGGCGATCATCCAACGCGACGTCGCCCACCTCATCCTGCCCGACGAGGTCCAGGTCCTCGACGCCGGCGAGGCCGGCCCCGGCCGGCGCGAGGGCCGCGTCGCCGCCCACGCCATCACCCCGCCGGCCGGCGCCGTCGACATGGCCATGTATCGTGTCGCCCGCGCCAAGCGGCCGCTGATCATCGTTGGTTACGGCGCCCGCGACGGCATGGCCGAGGTCGTGCAACTGGCCGAGGCCCTGGCCGCCCCGGTCATCACCACCTTTAAGGCCAAGGGCCAAATTGGCGACGCCCACCCCTTAGGCGGCGGTGTGCTCGGCCGCAGCGGCACCCCCGTCGCCAGCACCCTGATGAACGACGCCGACCTGCTCATAGTCTTCGGCGCCTCGTTCTCCAACCACACCGGCATCGACGCTCGCAAACCGACCATCCAGGTCGACTTCGACCGTATGGCTCTCGGCAAGTTCCACGCCGTCGACGAGGCCGTGTGGGGCGACATCGCCGTCACCGCCGCCCTCATGCGCGACCGCTTGCCGGCCGACCGCGCCTGCGCCGACCAGCGCTCGGCTGTCGCCGCTCTGTGGGCCGACTGGCGCGCCGAAAAGGCCACCCGCCAGGCCCAGGACAACGGCGCCGGCATCAACTCGGCCATCCTGTTCCAGCACCTCGCCGAGGCCATCCCCGACGACGCCGTGATCAGCGTCGACGTCGCAACAACACTTACTCCTTCGGCCGCTACTTTGAGTGCGCCGGCCAGACCGTGCTCATGTCCGGCTACCTCGGCTCCATCGGCTTCGGCTTCCCCGCCGCCATGGGCGCCTGGGCCGCCGTCGGCGCCGACCGCCGCGTCGTCTCCGTCAGCGGCGACGGCGGTTTCGGCCAATACCTCGCCGAGTTCACCACCGCCGTGAAGTACGGCATGAACATCGTCCACGTGCTGTTGCACAACGGCGAACTCGGCAAGATCTCCAAGGAACAGCGCGACGGCGAATGGCAGGTCTGGCAGACCAGCTTGCAAAACCCCAACTTCGCCGAGTATGCCGAGCTCTGCGGCGGCCTCGGCATCCGCGTCGACGACCCCGACGACCTGCCCGCCGCGTTCGCGCGCGCCTTCGCCGCCGACGGCCCGGTGCTGGTCGAGGTGCTCACCGATCCCCTGTTGACCTGACCCCGTGCCAAGCGGGCGTCCGTGCTTTGTCACCGACGCCCGCTTGCGACGCGCCCCGCACCCGCATTAGAACTTCGGTCGATTGCGAAGGGGAATATCGGAACCATGACCCTGGGTCTGTCCGAGGAACGCGGACGCGTGCGCCGCCGGCGCCGCAATTTCTGGACACTGTTTCGTTGGGCCATCGGCATCGGCGTTGTCGCCGCCGCGGGCACCTGGTCCTACGACATCGGCACCGATCTGGCCCAGCAGGACGTCGCCGTCCTCCAAGGCCAGCTCACCGGCACCCTGCAGCAGTCCGAGGGCCTGCGCGTCCAGGTCGAGGAGTTGGCCGCCGAACTGGCCCGCACCCGCACCGAGCTTGCCCAGGTCCGCCGCCAGATTCCCACCCCGAGCGAACGCGACATGCTCGACATGATCCAGGACCGCGCCGACGCCGGCGTCGCCGGCGACCGCATCGCCTTTGTCATCGCCAATGTCAGCCCCGTGCGCCAGTGCGATGTCGAGCCGACCACCCGCCGGTTCATCGCCAACGTCGCCGGCGGCGGCACCAACTCCAACGACACCGTCAGCTTTGCCGACAACACCATCGCCGTCACCGCCCTCGGCGAGGCCGCCCGCGACGGCACCGGCGAACTGGTCGGTTGGTACGACCCGGCGTTGCCCGTTGCCGCCAAGTTCACCCACATCTCCGGCGACATCAGCACCGCCCGCGGCGTGCTGCCCCTGCAGCATTCCGTCGTCGTCGGCGACAGCGAGTTCCGCTTTACCCTGACCCCCGGCGCCCAGTCCTTCATCGACGTCACCGCCGACCGCTGCGCCTTCCCTTGACTTGCCGTCTGTCACCCCGGCACCGTAGCGCCGGATTTTTGACAGCAGGGCAGGGGCCATGGATCTCGGACTAAACGGCAAGTCGGCGCTCGTGTTGGGCGCCAGCCGCGGCATCGGCGCCGGCATCGCCGAGGCTCTGGCGGCCGAGGGCGCCAACCTGATGATCGCCAGCCGCAACCTCGACCGCCTGCAAGCCAACGCCGAAACCATGGCCGCCGACCACGGCGTCCGCGTCGTGCCCCACGCCTGCGACGTCGCCGACCCCGGTCAGGTCGACGCCTTGGCCGACGCCGCCCTGGCCGCCTTCGACGGCCGCGTCGACATCCTCGTCAACAACACCGGCGGCCCGCCGCCCGGTCCCATCGCCGATGTCGCCGCCGACCTCTGGCAGGCCCAGTTTCAGGCCATGTTCTTGAGCCTGATGACCCTCACCACCCGGTTGCTGCCGGCCATGCGCGCCAACGGCTGGGGCCGCGTCATCACCGTCGCCTCGTCCGGCGTCCGCCAGCCGATCCCGGTGCTCGGCATCTCCAACACCATTCGCGCCGCCATCACCAATTGGTCCAAGACCCTGAGCCTCGCCGTCGCCGCCGACGGCGTCACCATGAACGTCATCATGCCCGGCCGCATCGCCACCGACCGCATCGGCGAACTCGACGCCGCCACCGCCGAGCGCACCGGCCAGTCCCTCGCCGAAATTGAGGCCGCCACCAAGGCGCAAATCCCCGCCGCGCGCTATGGCTCCGTCCAGGAGTTCGCCGCCGTCGCCGCCTTCCTCGCCGGCGAACCGGCCAGCTACGTCACCGGCTCCCTCATCGCCGTCGACGGCGGCGCCATGAAGGCGACTTGACGTCCGGTTAAGGCAACGACACCCGCCCGGCGTCGTCCAGCGGCCAAAACGGATTGAACGCCGCCTCCCAGATGTGGCCGTCCGGGTCGGCGAAGTATCCCGAGTAGCCGCCCCAGAACACCTTCTCCGGCATCTTCAGGATCGTCACGTCGCGCTGCGCCAGCCGCACGAACAGGTCGTCGACGTCCGCCTCGCTGCGCAAGTTGTGCGCCAGGGTGCCACCCCGGTAGCGGCCCAGGGTCCCGACCTCGAGCCCCATCTCCGCCGCCAGCGCATCGTGCGGGTAAAGCCCGAACACCAACCCGCCCAGGTCGAAGAACACCACTCCCGGCGGCCCGTCCTTCGCCTGCCAGCCCAACACACCCTCGTAAAACCCCTTCGCTCGCGCCAAATCCGCCACCCCCAGGGTGATCAAGCTGACTCTTTGTTCCATATTTGTTCTCCTTCCGCGACGGACTAAACCACAGCCCCGGACCGAATGCACCCGTTTTTGCCAGCCATCTGCCACCCGACTGCCACCCACATGCCACCAATATCTTTTTAGCTACCGTCACCCAAACGGGGGCCGCGCCCGACCCCTTGCGATGGGATCATCGCGGAAATGCGCCGAGCGAACCAAACGCCGCCGACCGCGCGCGTTGTCGATCGCGTACCCCACCGCGATCACACCGCCGCCCTGGTCGCCGTCGTCGCGTTGTTGGTTTCCCTAGCCGTCGCCGGTTTCGCCGCCTGGCAGCATTCAATCGCCGGCCCCGCCGCCGAGCGTCTGGCGCAAACCCAACGCATCGCCCAAATCGTCACCCGCGTCGGCGACATCAATCGCCAGTTGAGTGCCGCCGGGTCCACCCATGATGGGCGCGCCATCGTCCGGCAACTGCGCACCGAAAAGATCGCCCTCGTCAGCGACGCCAGCACGATTATTGAGCGCGCCGACCATCAATTCAGCTTCTCCCACTACCTCGCGCTCGCGTCCGAATTCATGGAAATCGGCGACATGCGCACCGCCGTCAGGTACTTCGACATGTCCCGCCGCCGCGCCGACACCATTCTCGCCCGCGCCGAGGCAACCTGGGGCTATGCCACCGCCCTCGCCGCCGCCGGCGGCGACCCGACGGCCTACCGCGCCGCCTTCAGCGAGGCCCTTGAGCTAGCCGACATGAGCGGCGGTCTGGCCGCCCGCCCCGTCGCCCAAAACGCGTATCAGGCGTGGATCTTGAGCGAACTCCGGATCGGCGATTGCGCCATGGCGCAACAGCTGTTCGCCCAGGCGCCATCAAGCCTCGGCATTGACGTCGCCGACAACCGCAACGGCGTCTCGGCCCTTTGTCAGCCGACGACGATGCCGTCGCCTAGCCCCAGGCCCAGCACCACGTCTGCCCGCCCCTGATTGACCGCCAACTCCAGCAGGCCGTTGGCGTTCTCCGTCCACAGCGGCTCCCCGGTAGGCACCTCGCCGAACGTCCGGGCATAGCGCAGCCGTTTGCCACCCACCGTCACCACTGCGTCCCGGTCGACCATTGCCGCCCGCGTGCCGGTGATCACGTTGCCGAACCGGTCGATCTGACACACCGCCGCCAGGTCGTCCGGCCAGTCCTCGCCCACCGCGCCGCCGTCCCGTGGCCGCAGCTCCGTCAGCGTTCCGGTGGCGATCTGCGCTGCCACCGGCGCGAACAGGTCGCGCCCGTGAAACGTCGCGCTCATCACCGCCGGCCGCCAGGCGATGTCGTGCCACGCGGCGTCCGCCGCCCGCCGCGCCACCACCGCCAGCAGCCCATTGTCCGGCCCCACGTACCAAATGCCGTCGGCGTTCAGCGCCACCGGCGCCCGCGCCCCGCCGACCCCCGGGTCGACGACGCAAACGAACACCTTTGCGCCCGCCATCGGCCCCACATACGCCGCCAACAGATACGCCGCCAGCCGCGGGTTGCTGACCGGCGCGTCATGCATCAGGTCGATGATCGTCGCGTCCGGCGTCACCGCCCGTACCGCCGCGTGCATTTGCCCGACATACGGCCCGTCGCGGCCGAAGTCGGTGAACAGCACGATCATGACGCGGTCTCGGGCGCCCTCTGGTCGCGTTGCCCCCCGCGCGCCCGTCGGCGGCGCGTTGGCACCGCCACCGCCGGCAGTTCGCTGGCGTCGGCCACGATCCGCACCGTCAGCGGTTCGACCCGGCCGCGGATCTCCTGCGCCGCGCTCGGATACGCCGACAGGTCCGCGTCCGCCATGTCGGCCACGTGCTGCGACACCACCAGCTGAGCGCCGTATTCCTTGGTCACCGCCTCCAGCCGGCTCGCCGTGTTGACCGCGTCGCCGATCGCCGTCACCGACGTCGCTTCCCGGTAGCCCATTTCGCCGACAATCGCCGGCCCCGAGTGAATGCCGATGCCGATCTGCAACGGCGCCGGCAAGTCGCTCGCCAGCAGGCCGTTGAGGCTGTCCAGCTTCTCCGAGATCGCCCGCGCCGCGTTCAGCGCTTGCGCGCACGCCGCCATCGGCCGCTCGTTGATCCCGAACAGCGCCATCACCCCGTCGCCGATGAACTTGTCCACGTGCCCGCCGGCCGCCTCGATGGCCTCGCCCATCCCCGCGAAGTATCGGTTCAAGATGAACACCACGTCGTACGGCAGCTTCTTCTCCGACAGCGTCGTGAACTTGCGGATGTCGACGAACATGATCGCGATTTCCCGCTCCTGCCCGCGCATCGCCGCCGTCTGGGCGTGGCCCTTCCGCGCGCTCGCGTCCGCCGGCAGCAGCGGCGCCACCGTGACGTCGCCCAGCGGCACCGCCTGGCACGCCAACCGCACGTCCGGCGCCGCGCTCACCCGGCGCAGCACCTTCTGCTCGTCCGCCGACGCCTCGCTCAGGTTCTCGCCGCCCTCGATCACCCGCACCCGGCACGTCGAACACCGCCCCCGGCCGCCGCACACGTGGGCATGGGGAATGTTGTTGGCCCGGCTCGCGTCCAGGATCGTCGGCCCCTTGACCATCGACACCTGCCGCCGTTCGGGATAGCTCACTCGCACCACGCCGCGCCGCGCCTGCACCGCCTTGCGCACCCCCCGCCCGGCCAGGGTCACGACGATCAGCCCGGCGCTGATCGCCGTCAGGGTCTGCCCCGTTGCCGCCAGTGACGCCAACCCGTCTGCGTCGGGCGCGTTCGACGCCAGCCACAGCGCCTCGCGCCAGCCCTCCTGCGCCGCCAGTGCCGCCACCCGCCGCCCCGCCGACACGTAGCCCAGCAGCGACACCACCGGCAGCAACAGCGCCCCGCCGTACAGCACCGATTGCCAACGCCGGTACCACGGCTTCAGCCGCAGCCACATGTGCACGCCGATACAGCCGTGCGCCCACACCACGATCGTCGCCGTCACCTGCATCAGCCCGTGGTTGCGCCCGTCGACCCATAGGCTATTGATGATCAGCAAATAGCTGTCGTCCATCCCGAACGACCGCGCCGCGATCGCCGTACCGATGATGTGCGGCACCAGCAGGAACGGGATCAGCAGGCCGAGCACCAACTGCGCCGCCTCCGACGGCCGCATCCGCAACGTCTGCCGTTGGTACAGCGCCCATAGCCCCAGCCCGATATGGCTCAGGATCGACGCGAACAGCAGGATTGATATCGGCTCGGCGCGCCACACCGTCAGGAAGGCGATCCGCCCCCCCTCCAGCGCGTCGAGGGAGATCAACCCCAGGCTCAGGTTCAGCAGGTGCGTGGTGACGAACGCCATCATCACCAGCCCGCTCCACAGCCGGATGTCCCGCGCCCGTACCCGGCGCAGCCCTTCCTTCAATCCCTGAAACGCCCCGCCCGAGGGTGGCGCCGCCGCCGTATCGCTCACCATGCCCGCGACGCTAACACAGTTAACCCGACTCGCCGTAACCCGCCCAATCCGGCGGTGGGAGCCGCCATCCGCGCCGCCCGGCCGCTCCCTAAAATGCCCGCCAAATTCACCTCGAACCCGCGGCGATAGGCGTTGAACGGCGTCGTTGTATGGCCGGATAATGCCGCCATGGCGGACCTATTCAGCAGTGCCGCGGCGGGCTTGCGGGCCGCCGGCGCCCGCGCCTCCATCGCCGCGGACAACATCGCCAACGCCCGCACCACGCGCTCCCTCGACCCGCCCGTCGATCCGGCGGCGGCCGCGGCCGCCTACACGCCCGGCCGCGCTGTCCAGACCACCGGGCCCACCGGGTTGCCGGTGGTCAACCGCGTGCCCGTCGACCCGCCGTTTCAGCCGGTGTTCGACCCCGGCCACCCCGATGCCAACGCCGACGGCCTCGTCGGCCTCGCCAACGTCGACCTCGTCACCAGCGTCGTCGAGTTGGCCCAGGCCGAGCATGCCTACAAGGCCAGCGCCGCCGTCCTCCGCGTCGCCGACGAGCTTTCCGGCACCCTGCTCGATTCCCTCGCCTAACCCGCGCCTCTCCGCCATTTCCCTCACCATTGTTTGATGCCGCCTCCCTTGCGGCGCTCCCGACGATCGGCTGTCGTCGGGCTTATGTCAGTGATACGTAAAATCCTCCTCGCGAGTTTCCTGCTCGCCGCCCCCGCCCACGCCCACGCCGCAGAGTTCGAGACCGTCACCTTGCCCGACGGCACCGACCTCACCTACGCGATCGCGGTGCCCGACGGTTTCCGCCCCGACAACACCTACCCACTGCTGCTGGCGTTTCCGCCGGGCAGCCAGGATCGCGCCATGGTCGACGCCGGCCTCGCGTCCTATTGGGAGGCCGAGGGCGCCGCCCGCGGCTTCATCGTCGTCAGCCCCGAGACCCCCGGCGGCCTGTTCTTCCGCGACGCCGCCCGCCACATCCCACCGCTGTTCGATCATTTGCTGACCAGCTTCCGCGTCCGCGACGGCCGCCTCGACGTCGCCGGCGTCAGCAACGGCGGCCTCAGCGCCTTCCGCGCCGCCTTGGACCACCCGGATCAGGTCCGCTCGCTGACCGTCGTGCCCGGCTTTCCGCCGGCCGAGCAGGATTTCGCCAACCTCGCCGCCCTCGACGGCATCAACGTTTCGCTGTTCGTCGGTGCCGAAGATCGCGGCTGGATCGACAACGCCCGCCGCGTCGACGCCGCCCTGCGCGACCTCGGTCAGGAACCTTTGTTGTTCGTCGCACCGGGGGAGGGGCACTTCCTGCAATCGCTGTCCGGCCCCGCCGCCGCCCGCCTGTTCGACGCCATGGTGCGTTAGCTGCGTCAGTCGCCGATTAGCGCCGCCAGCGCGTCCGGCGTGTCCACGTCGACCAGCACCGCGTCGGAATCCAACGCCACCTCGGCCACCGCTTCCGCGTTGGCCCCGATCAAGTGCTTGGCCCCCACGTCGCCGGTGATCGCCGCGATCTCGCCGAAGTACGCCCGGCCCCACAACACCGGGTTGCCCCGCGCCCCCTGCCACGTAGGCACGCAGATACCGCGCCCTTCCACCGGGTCGAACGCGGCGATCAGCGTATCGATATGCGCCGCCGTCACTCGTGGCATGTCGCCCAGCAGCACCACGGCGCCGTCGGCATCGCCCACCGCCGCGATCCCCGCCTTAAGTGAGCTGCTTAACCCGTCGCCGTAATCGCGGTTGTCGGCGAACCGCACGTCCAGGCCGTCCAGCGCTTGCCGCACCGACGCGGCGTCGTGGCCGGTCACCACCACCACCGGGTCGGCTTGGCTGGCCAGCGCCGCGTCGACCGCGTGCCGCACCATCGGCCGCCCGTCGACCGGGGCCAGCAGTTTGTTGGTCGCCCCCATGCGCCGCGATTGACCCGCCGCCAGCACCACCGCCGCCACCCGCGGCAAGCTGCCCGGCGCCGGTGCCGTCGACTGCCGCGGCTGCGGCCGTGACGGGATTTCCTTCAGCAACCCGCCGACTCCCATGCCGGCGATCCCGGCGCCGTCCACCGGCAGCCCGGCGAACAGACGCCACAGCACCCAGTCCAGCCCGTTCAGCTTCGGCGATCGCGCGCACCCCGGCAGCCCCAGCACCGGCCGCTCGTCGAGCGACCCCGTCAGCATCAGGTTGCCCGGGTCCACCGGCATGCCGAAATGCGTCACCGTGCCGCCCGCCGCCACCAGCCCCGCCGGTACCACGTCACGCCGGTCGACGATCGCCGACGCCCCGCTGATCAGGATCACGTCGCAGTCCGCCGCCTCGCCGATCGCCGCCGCCAGCGCCGCCGCGTCATGGTCGCAGCGCTCGTCCCGCCGCAATCGGCTACCCAGCTCCGTCAGGCGCGCCGCCGTCACCTTCGACGTCTTGTCCAGCACCGCTTCCCGCGTCCCCGGCAACCGCGTTTGGATCAGCGCCACGTCCCGCGGCACCAGCGGCGCCAGCCGCAACGCCGCGCCCGCGTCGCACCATTGCTGCACCGTCCGTTCATGCACCGCGAACGGGATCACCTTGACCGTCGCCACCAGTTGCCGCGCCCGCACCAGCGCATACGGTGCCACCGTCGCGATGGTCAGGCCCTCGTCGATGGCGTTCAGCGCGTCGACCGTCGCCCGGTCGACCACCATCACCCCGTCCGCCGACGCCACCAGGTTGCAGCGCCCGGCAAACGGCGCCGTCTGCGTCAAACCCGGCCCGCCGATCGCCCGCGCCACCCGATCCGCCGCGGCGTCTTCCGCCAAGTCCCCCGGCTCCAGGCGCGCCGCCACCACCTCGTCCAACCCCGCCGCCGCCAGCGCCGCCACGTCGGCCTCGCTCAGCACCCGGCCTTTTTTCAACACCCCGTCGGCCAGCCGTTGCGAGTGCGCCAGGATCGCGCCGGCCGCCGTCGCCACCGGAATCGCCCCGAACTTCATGCCGCGGCGCCGTGCAACACCGCGGTGATCTGCGCCAGGATCGCGATGCTGATCTCCGCCGGGCTCCGCGCCCCGATCGCCAGGCCGATCGGCCCGTGAATCCGCGCCAGCGCCGCTTCCTCGACCCCCGCCTCGGTTAGCCGTTCGAGCCGCGCGCCGTGGGTCTTGCGGCTGCCCAGCGCCCCGACATAGAACGCGCCCGACGCCAGCGCCACCTGCAGCGCCGGGTCGTCCAGCTTCGGATCGTGGGTCAGTGCGACGACGGCGGTCCGGTTGTCCGGCGCCAGCGCCGTCATCGCGTCATCCGGCCAATCGTCCAGCATCGTCACGTCGGGGAACCGCGCCGCCGTCGCGAACGCGCCGCGCGGGTCGATGATCGTCACGTCGAACCCCGCGACCTGCGCCATCGGCGCCAGGGCTTGGGCGATGTGCACCGCGCCGACGATGATCAGCCGCTTCGGCGGGTTGTACGGCCGCACGAACAACGAACCGCCCTCGACCGCCCCCGCCCGGTCGTGCAGCAGCGCGTCGCGCACCGCCGCGGTCTGGTCGCCGTCGAGCGCCAGGTCGCCCGTTGATTCATCAAGGCCGACAAGCCCTTGCGCCCCGGACGTCAAGTCGGTCACCAACGCCACCGGCCGTTTTTCACGCCGCGCTTCAAGCAGTGCCGAAAGGTCGCCTGACTTCATGAGCTTACGCGTTCGACGTAAACCTCGACCGTACCGCCGCAGGCGAGTCCCACTTCCCACGCCATCTCGTTGGAAACACCGTAGGAAAGCAGCTTCGGCGCCCCCGTCGCCATCACCTCCCGCGCCTCGCCGATCACCGCGCCTTCGATACAGCCGCCCGACACGCTGCCGACCATGTTGCCGTCGCCGTCTACCGCCAGTTGGCTGCCCACCGGCCGCGGGCTCGAGCCCCAGGTCCGCACCACCGTCGCGATCGCTACGTCGGCGCCCGCGGCGTGCCATGCCGCCGCTTGTCCCAGCACGTCGTCGCTGTCCCACGTTGCACCCGTCATGCCGCCTCCTGCGCCGGCTCCCGTGATCGCATGACTCGCGGCCCGCGCTGGCTCATCGCGTCCGCCAACGCCGCCGCCAAGTCTTGCAAGCTCGTCAAGTTGTGCACCGTCCGCATGTCGTCAACATGCGGCGCCATCGCCCGCGCCCCTTGCGCCTTGGCTTCGTAGCCGGCGTAACGCATCAGCGGGTTGAGCCAGATCAGCCGCCGGCACGACCGGTGCAGCCGCGCCATCTCCCGCCCCAGCCCTTCGCCCGCGTCCCGGTCCAGGCCGTCGCTGATCAGCAGCACCACCGCCCCTTGCGCCAGCACCCGCCGCGCCCATTCCTGATTGAACGTCGCCAGGCAGGTGCCGATCCGCGTCCCGCCCGACCAGTCGTCGACCGCCGCGCTGACCTGCGCCAGCGCCTCGTCCACGTCCCGCGTCCGCAAATACCGGGTGATGTTGTTCAGCCGGGTCCCGAACACGAAGCTCGCCACCCGGTTCTGATCCCGCGCCAGCGCGTGCATGAAATGCAGCAGCATCCGCGAGTACTGCGCCATCGACCCGGAGATGTCGCACAGCACCACCAGCGGCGGCCGCCGCAGGCGACGTGCCTGCCGCCGCAGCGGGATCACCCCGCCGCCGCCCCGCGCCGCCGCCCGCAGCGTTGCCCGCATGTCGAACCGTGGCCCGCTCGGGTCCGGCCGAAACCGCCGTGTCGCCACCATCATCGCCGCCGGCCGCAGCCGCGCGATCGCCCGTTTCGCCGCCTCGATCTCCGCCGTCGACATGTCCTCGAAGTCCATGTCGTTCAGCACTTCCCGGCTCGACCAGGTTTCCCGCCGGTCCGCCACCGGAATGCCTTCGGAGTCCTCCTCCAGGGTCCAACCCACGTCCTGCCGCAGGGCTTCCATCACCCGCCGCGACAAGCTGCCTTGCTCGGTCGCGTCGCTGCTGCCGTCGACCGTCGGCAGCAACAGCGACTGCAGCCGTTCCAACAGCCGCGGGTTGCGCCAAAACACCTGGAACGCCTGGTCGAACACCGGCCGCTGCGACCGCCGGTTGACCAGCACCGCGTGCAGCGCCCAATAGAAATCGTCGCGGTTGTCGATGCCCACCGCCGCCGCCGCCTCCACCGCGCGCAGCGTTTGCCCCGGCCCCACCGGCAGCCCGGCGGCCCGCAGCACCCGCGCGAACTGCATCACGTTCGCCGCCATCTTGCCGCCGAGCACGCCGCCGTCGCGCATGGCTATTGCGCCGCCGGTTGCCGCGCCAATTCCGACTGTACTTGCGCCAGGATCTGCGCCGCTTCGCTGCCCTGAATCCGCGCGATGTCGTCCTGGTACTTCAGCAGCACCCCCAGGGTGTCGTCGATCACCCCCGGCGCCAGTTCGATGGTGTCGAGTTGCGTCAGCGCATGCGCCCAGTCGATGGTCTCCGCCACCCCCGGCGCCTTGAACAGGTCCTTGTCCCGCAGCGCCTGCACGAACCCGACCACTTGCCGGCTCAACGTCTCGCTGGTCTCGCTCGCCTTCAGCCGCAAGATCTCCAACTCCCGCGCCGCGTCGGGATAATCCACCCAGTAGTAGAAGCACCGCCGTTTCAGCGCGTCGTGGATCTCCCGCGTCCGGTTCGACGTGATCACCACCACCGGCGCGTCGTCCGCCTTGATCGTCCCCAGTTCCGGCACCGTGATCTGAAAATCCGACAGCACCTCCAGCAGGAACGCCTCGAACGGCTCGTCGGCCCGGTCGAGTTCGTCGATCAGCAGCACCGGGGCCCCCGCGGCATCCGGTTCCAACGCTTGCAACAACGGCCGCTTGATCAGGAACCGCTCGCTGAAGATGTCCCGCGACAGCCGCCCCTTGTCCTCGATCCCTTCCGCCTCGGCCATGCGGATCTCGATCATCTGCGCCGCGTAGTTCCACTCGTAGACCGACGCCGCCACGTCCAGCCCCTCGTAGCACTGCAGCCGCACCAGCTTGCGCCCCAGGGTATCGGCCAGCACCTTGGCGATTTCCGTCTTGCCGACCCCGGCCTCGCCTTCCAGGAACAGCGGCCGGCGCTGGCCGAGCGCCAGGAACGCCGCCGTGGCAAGGCTGCGGTCGGCGACGTAGCTGCCATGCGCAAGGAGGCTAAGCGTCGCGTCGACGCTGCGGGGCAAGTCCATGGGGGATCTCCAAAAAACCAGTTAGGGCCGTCCGCCGGCCCGGCGGTCAGTCTACCACGGCCGACCGCCGCAGCTTACTTTTGCCGCCAGTTGTTGCTTTGATCCAGGATATAGGTCCCCGACGCCGCCTGGTCGATCACCCGCTGCGCCGTCAGCAACTCGACGTCTTCCCGCGACGCCCCCGTATCCCGTGCGATTTCTTCATAGCGCTGCCGCCGCGCCGCGTTGATCCGCTCCACCAGCGCCGTCACTTCCGGCGTCGGCGCGTTGACCGGCGCCAGGTAGCCGCGCCAGGTCTCGCCGACCAGACCCGCCGCCTTGGCGTCGTCCAGTTCGTCCGCGAAGGCCCCCGGCGGCGCCGCGATCAGCATCGCAACGGCCACGACCAGTACCCGTAAGGCTTTAGAAAAGATCATCATTTTCACGCAACAGATCATCGATCTCCCGTTCGACGCGAACCCGCACCTCCTGTTCGATCTTGACGTTGAGGTTGATCACAATCGGCTCGTCCGGCGCCTCGATCTTCACCGTCGGCTGGCACCCCATCAGCACCGAGCCGAGCAGCACGACCCCGCCCAACCGGCGCGTCGCAATATACCGTGCCGCACCTCGGCCGCCGGCGTCACCCACTATCGTCCCCCCTCGGTGGTGTACCCCGTTTGGATAAGTCTTAGCCAACCCGCCCATCATGTCAAAACGCCCACTGTCTCGTCGGATTTGGCCATTATCGCCACCCTGCCTGAACCGGGCCTGAACGGCCTCACTCGGCCGCCCCGGTGCCCAGTTCCCGGCCCAGCCGCGACGGCAGCGTATAGGTCGCCAGCCCCCGGCTCAGCACCTGTTGCAGCGGTCCCTCCAGGTTGACGTTCAGCTCCAGCGGCGCCCCGCCGTACAGGTCCGGGTTGTTGCCCCGCAGTTGCAGCCCCAGCCGCAGGTCCTCCGCTTCCCCCTCGTCGATACTCAGGCTGATCGAGTCGTAGTGGAAATTCTTCACCGCATCGAGGAACAGCCCCGTGCTGAACTCCTGCTCGTCGAGCGCCCCGACATCGCCCGGCACGTAGCGCAGCACCCCGCCGCCGTCCTTGGTCGCCAATTGCCCGCCGGCGATCGACGCCTCCCCGTCGACGAAGCTCAGCGGGATCACCCCGTCCAGCGTGCCGCTCACCGCCAGTTCGCCGGCCCCCTTGGTCGCCGCCAGCATCTGGTCCAGCGCCACCCCCTCGACCCGCAGCACCGTTTCGACGTCCCGCGACGGCGGCCGGAAACTGAACGGATCGCTCTCCAGCGACCCGCCGAACATCTCCAGTTCCGTCAGTTGCGCGTTGACCGCCCCGTCGCCCGGCAGGTGCACCACCACTTCCCCGTCCGTCAGCGGCACCCCGACGTCGATCAGCCCTACCGAAATCGTCTGCCCCGGCGGCGTTCGCGGCACCACCAGGTCCTCGAACACCACGTCGCCGCGCGCGTTTTCCACCCGCACTTCGTCGATGCCCAGCGACCGCGCCTCGAAGCTCACCGTCCCCGGCAGCGCGAACCCGCCGTCGCCCCACCGCGCCGTCCCGGCGAAGCCGATGTCGGCGTCGACCTCGCGAAACCGCCCGGCCAGCACCGGAAACAACGCTTCCGGCTGCAGCACCGTCGGCAGGAACGCCAGCGGCTCCAGCGTCACGTCGCCTGCGCCACGGCCGCTCGCCAGGTCATGACGCCCCTCGAACGCCAGCCGGATCCGCCCGCCCGCGTCGCCGGCCTCGCCCTGCAGCGTCAGCACGCCGTCGTCCCCCGGCGCCACCGACAACCGCGCCGTCAACGGCACCACCGGTGCCGGGTCTCCCCCGTGTTCGATCCGCCCGACGCTCACGTTTGCCGACGGCTGCCCATCGACTACCGCGACGTCGCCGCCGATGTCGTCGAGGGTCACCGGCTGCCCCGCCACCGTCACCGCTGCTCCGTCGAACCGCGCCCGCGCCCCGTCTCTGTCCTGTTCCAGGCGCAGGTCCGCCAAGTCGACGGTCGCCACCGTCTCACCGGCCCGCGCCACGGTCACCGGCGCCGGGTTTGCCAGGCTGATGTCCGCCGTCACCGTACCGTCGCGCCCAATGGCGATCTTCTGCGCCGCGCCATCGGCCAGCGCCAACGCCACCGGCCCGTCCAGCCGCCAGCCCGCGGCCGCCGACACCCCGCCCAGGGCGACCCGCGACCCCCGCCGCCGGCGTCACCGCCAGCGTCGTCCCGTCCCAGCCCACCCCGCCGTCGATCTCGCCGGTCACCCCGGCCAGCGTCACCCCGCCCACCACCAGCAGCGGCGCCGCCAACCCGACCGAAGCCTCGCCGGTCAAGTCATCGAACGTCCCGCCCACGTCGCTCAGCAACACCTCGACGTCGCCCCGCCCGCCCGGCAGGTCGATCCCGCCGACCGTCGCCAGCACGAACGGTACGTCCATGCCCGTCAGTCCCGCCGGCGTCACCGTCGCCGTGCCGTCGATCTCCGCCGCCAGCGCGAACGGCAACCCGTCCACCGCGACGCCACCCACCGCCGCCACCTCGAAGCCATCGTCCGCGCGGCGAATGTCCAACCGCAGCGGTGTCCCGGCGTCGCCCCCGAACAGCACCTCCGCCGGCAGCACCCCCGCCAACCCGTCGAGCCCCGGCATCGTTACCCGCGACACCCCCATCGCCACCGGGCCGAGCGCCGCCAACTGCACCCCGTCCGGGTCGAGCCGCCCCTCGATCGGCCCACGCAGCGCCCCGCCGGTGAAAACGCCAAGCGCCGTCACCCCCGCCACGTCGGCGTCGATCCGCCCTTCCACCACCAATCCCAGCCGGTCGGCCACCGCCAGCCAGCCGGCGAGATCGCCCGGCGCCGACAAATCCGCCGCCACGCTCCCCACGTTCTCCGCTTGCACCGCCAGATCGAGATCCACCGTCCCCTCGGCCGCGACGCCGGCGACCAACGCCGCCGCGCTCGCCGTCTGCAGGGTGCCGGCCACCGTCGCCGTCACCGGCGCGTCCGGGGCGCTGCCGCTGACCCGCGCGTCGAACCGCCCCATGGGCAGATCGACCAGCCCCTCGACGGTGACCTCGTCGCCCGTCTTCTGCAGCGCCAGCGGCCCGCCGCCGAACGCCCAATCGCCAACCGTCACCCCGCCGTGCACCAGCCGCATGTCCACGTCGCCCAGCGGCCAATCGAACGACCCACCGCCGTCGACGCCGCTCACCGCCAGATCCCGCAACGGCGCCGCCAACGAAACGCCGGAAAATTCGATCGACCCGCTCGTCGCGTCGCCGATGGTCATATCGACAGCCACCGCCCCGCTGGCCCCCGCCTGCGCCCACGACCCGTCGCCCAGCACCGCCGCCACGTCTTCTCCTAGCGCGCCGTCAACCTCGATCGCCGCCGCCAGCGCCAGTCCCGCCTCCGTCGGCGCCAGCCGCCCGGCCACCGCCAGGTCGCCGCCGCCCAGGGCACGCCCGTCACCATCGCCAACAACGCGCCCGTCCCACGTCGCCGCCACCGCGCCATCCGGCTCTGTCGTCACCGCCCCGCCGCCGGCCACCGCGATCGTCCCGCCCGCGATCGCCACGTTGATCGTCGCGTCGGTCAGGTCGAGGGTGGTGAACGGCAGGTCCGGTACCGTCGTCAGCGGCGCGGCGCCGCCTTGGCCGTCCGTCAGCCCGTCGATTTGCCAGCCGCTTTCGGCCCGCCGCGCCTCGATCGTCAGCCCGTCGACTGCCAAGCTGTCGACCCGCCCACGCAACAGCCCGGCGATGCTGTAGGTCGCCGCGACGCTGGCCGCCTCGACCCCGCCGCCAAGCCGGACGTCCGTCGCCGACAACCCGTCGGGCTCCAAACCAACCACCGTCAGCCCCAAGTCGAAACCGGCCAGGGCGGCGATCCGCGGCACCGCCCACTCGGCAGCACCTGTCCGCTCTTGCCACACCCACCAGCCCGCCGCGCCGAGCACCGCCAGCGGCCCCACCACCGATAGCACCGCCGGCCAAATCGTTGCCCGCCGGGGCGGGTCGGCGAACGCCGCCGCATACGGGTCGTCTTCCGCCTCTGCGGCGTTATCGGCGTCGTCGTCGGAGTCGGTTACACCGACTTTGTCCGGCGGCGGCAACGCGATGAAGCTCGGAAAGCTCTCCGGCCGCGCCCCATCCGCGTCGTCGCCCCCGCCATCGCCCGGGTTGTCGCCGGCGTCGTCATCCGCGTGTTTGGCTTTTTCGACCGTCACCACCGCCGGCAAGCGGGCCCCCGCATCGTCCGCGGCGGCGTCGCTGTGGTCGGCTGTGCCGTCGCCCGACGGCACCTCGGCCCGCGACTCGTCTGGCCGGTCCATCAAGTGGTTATAGACGAGCCGCGCCCCAGTGTCCCGAAACCGTCAGGTGTCGCCGACCCGCGGTTGCCGCGGTCAGCCGGCGGCCGCCACCGCCCGTTTCGCCATCACCGTGATCAACTGCGCCCGGTGTGCCGCCGACGAGTGAATGTCGCCGTTCAGCCCCGTCGCCGGCACCGCGACCCCGGCCACGGCGTCGGCGTTCCAGCCCCCGGCCAGCGCCTCTTCCATCGCCGCCACCCGGAACACCCCGTCCTGCCCCGCGCCGGTCACCGCGACCCGTGGCCCGCCGTCCGTCTGTGCCACGAACACCCCGACGATGGCGTACCGCGACGCCGGGTTGTCGAACTTGGCGTAGGCAGCCTTGGCCGGCACCGGAAACCGCACTTCGGTCACCAGTTCGCCGTCTTCCAACGCCGTCTCGAACATGCCCGTGAAGTAGTCGTCGGCGCTCAGTTCCCGCCGGTCCGTGACGATGGTCGCGCCCAGCCCCAGGCACGCCGCCGGGTAGTCCGCCGCCGGGTCGTTGTTGGCGATCGAACCGCCGAGCGTTCCCCGGCTGCGCACTGCCGGGTCGCCGATCCCGCCGGCCAGTGCCGCCAGCGCCGGAATCCGCGCCAAAACGATGTCCGATCCCGCCACCGCCCGGTGGGTCGTGCCGGCGCCGATCGCGATCGCGCCGCCGTCGTCGCGCACCCCTTGGATGTCCCGCATCCCGCCGATGTCGACCACATCGCTCGGCATCGCCAAGCGTTGTTTCAGCGTCGGGATCAGCGTCATGCCGCCGGCCATGTAGGTGCCGTCCTCGGCCGCGTCCCGCTGCGCCACCGCGTCGGCCACCGTCTCCGCCCGCCGATAGTTGAATTCGTACATGCCTCAGCCCCCCCGCATCGCCGCGGCGCCGGCCAGCACCGACTTGACGATATTCTGATACCCCGTGCACCGGCACAGGTTGCCTTCCAGCCAGTCGCGCACGTCCTCTTCCGTCGGGTTCGGCTTGCTGTTTGCCAGGTCGATCGCGCTCATCACCATGCCCGGCGTGCAATAGCCGCATTGCAGCCCGTGGTGATCCTGGAACGCCTGCTGCATCGGGTGCAGTTCGTCGCTCGTCGCCAGGCCCTCGATCGTCGTCACCGATCGGCCGTCGGCCTGCACCGCCAGCACCGTACACGACTTCGCCGACACCCCGTCCAGGTCGACGACGCACGCCCCGCATTGGCTCGTGTCGCACCCCACGTGGGTGCCCGTCAGCATCAGCTGCTCGCGCAAGAAATCCACCAGCAGCGTGCGGTTCTCCACCTCGCCGCTCACCTGCTGGCCGTTCACCGACAGCGTCACCGTTGGCATCGATCTTCCTCCCAAGAAACAAATAGCGGCCGTACCCGGCTGGCCGCCGCGCGAACCGCGTGAATACTTTACCGCGAATTCCCGGGGGTCAAGCGCCGCCCGGACAGATTAGGCTGACAATACGGCCAGCACGATGACAACGACAATAACCAGCAGCAGGATCCACGCCTTGCTCGACAGCCCACCCGGCGATTCCTTCACCGGCGGCGGCTGTGGCGTCGCCGCCAGGGTTTCGTCGGCCGCCGCCGCGGTCGGTGGTTCGCCCAGGGTCGGTTCCGCCTCGGCGCCCGTCGGCGCCCCGCCGACCACCCCGGCAAACGTCTCGAAGAACTCGCCCGCCATCTTCTTCGCCGTGCCGTCGATCAGCCGCGCCCCGAGCTGCGCCAGTTTGCCGCCGACGCTGGCGTCGACGTCGTAGCTCAGCACCGTCGCGCCGTCCGGACCGTCGGCCAGCCGCACCGTCGCCCCGCCCTTGGCGAAACCGGCCGCGCCGCCTTTGCCTTCGCCGCTGATCTTGTAGCCGTTCGGTGGGTCCAGGTCCGTCAGGTTGACGCTGCCGCTGAACTTCGCCTTCACCGGCCCGACCTTCGCCGTCACCTTGGCGTCGAAGCTCGTGTCGCTGGTCTTCTCGACGCTCTCGCAGCCCGGGATGCATTGCTTCAGCACCTCCGGATCGTTCAGCGCCGCCCACACCTTCTCGCGCGGCGCCGCGATGGTCTCCTCGCCCGACATCTTCATGCGTCACCGCCCCCGGTTGATCGTGCTAGTTGGTTCGGCGCCACGATAGTCCGCCCCGCCCTCCCTGCAAATAGGCGTGAAGCCTACGCGGCCCGCCGCCCCCGCCGCAGCGACCAGAAGAACACCGCCGCCAGCACCACCACCCCGGCGCCGTGCACCACCAGACCCGCCGGCCACAGCAGCGCCGCCCCGGCGCCGGCCAGCACCACGCGCTCTACCACCGTCACCGGCGCTTCCAAGTAGCCCTCCAGCATCCCCGCCAGCGCATACAGGCCGAGCGCCGCGAACGCCGCGATCTCCAGCATTTCCGGCACATTGCCGCCGAGCAGCGGCGTATAGGCGAACAGCAGCGGCACGATGTACAGCCCCTTCGCCGATTTCCACGCCTGCAACCCCGTCGCCATCGGCGGCGTCTTGGCGATCGCCGCCGCCGCGAACGCCGTCAGGCACACCGGCGGCGTCACGTTGCTGTCCTGGCTCAGCCAGAAAATGATCATATGAGCGCTGATCAGCGCCGTCGCCAGCAGCGCCGGGTCCAGTGCCTGGTCGAGCAGCGTCCGTTGGAAGTCCGGCGGCACCAGCGCCAACAGCGCCTTGGCGTCGGCCAGCGCCATCGGCTGCGACAACGCCCCCACCTGCTCCGGCGCCACCAGCAGGAAGATCGCCTGCGCCTCCTGCGGCAGGCTGCCCGCCGCGATGGTCGCCGCCAGGTGGTTCTGCGAAATCAGCTCGAACAGCACCGGCGCCGACAGCGACGCCAGCACGATATAGCTCGCCGTCACCGGCAGCCCCATGCCGAGGATCAGCGACGCCAGCGCGATCAGCACCATGGCGATCAGCAGGCTGCCCCCCGACCACTGGGCGATCATCTGCGACAGCGTGTTGCCCACCCCCGTCGTCACCAGCACGTTGACGACCAGCCCGATGGCGATCAGCAGCACCCCGATCGGCACCATGCTGCGCGCGCCCATGGCCAGCGCCTCCAGCACCGCCATGGGCCCCATCTTGTTCGGCGTCAGCCACGACGCCACCACCACCGCGATAATCCCGTAGCCCGCCGCGAATGTCGGCGTGAACCCCATTATCAGCAGCACGATCAGCACGCCGATCGGCAACAGGAACGCCGGCCCACCGGCCCGCAGCACCTGGCCCAGCCGCGGCGCGTCGTCGCCCGCCACCTGCAACCCCTTGCGCCGCGCCTGGATGCGCACGAAGAAGCCCACCGACAGGAAATACAGCAGCGCCGGCAGCAGGCTCACCGAGACGATTTTCAGGTAGCTGATCTGCGTGAAGTTGGCCATCACGAACGCCCCGGCGCCCATGATCGGCGGCATCAACTGCCCGCCCGTCGACGCCGCCGCCTCGACCCCGCCGGCGAACTTCGCCGGGAACCCGCTGCGTTTCATCAGCGGGATGGTGATCGAGCCCGTCGACATGGTGTTGCCCACCGCCGAGCCCGAAATCGTGCCCGTCAGCCCCGACGCGAACACCGCCACCAGCCCCGGCCCGCCGACCATCTTGCCGGCCAGCGCCCGCGCCAGGTTGATAATGAAATCCCCCGCGCCGGAGCGGATCAGGAACGCCCCGAACAGAATGAACATGAACACCACGGTCGCCGAGATCCGCGCGATCACCCCGAACATCGCCTCGTCGCCGTACACCGAGCGGAACAGGATCGTCTCCAACGACAGCCCGCGGAACTTGAAGATCCCGCCGATCAGCTCGCCCCACCACGCCACGTAGGTCATCGCCAGCACGATCAGGATCGGGATGATCAGCCCCGTCGTCCGCCGCGTCAGGTCGATCGCCGCGACGATCAGGAAAATCGCCGCCACCCAGTTCGCCAGCGACAGCCGCACCCCCCGGTCGTAGATCGCGTTTTCCTGGCTGATCAGGAACACCGCCGCCGCCGCCACGGCGACGCCGATCGCCACGTCGGCCACCAACAGCGCCCGCTTCGTCCCCGCGTGCCGCGGGTGGAACATCGGGTAGAGCAGGGCGCACATGAACCCCAGCCCGGCGAAATGCCAGGCCGACATCCACAGCGTCGACAGCGTGCCCCGCGTATTGAAATAGATGTGGGCGACGGACAGCGCGATGCCGACCCAGAACACCACCCGGTTCAGGATCGGCCCTTGCCGCTGGCCCTCCGGCGTTCCCGCGTCCGACCCCGGTACGTCGGCCCCCGGAACCGTCCCCCCTGGAGCCTTCGTCGCGTCGGCGGTGGTGGTCATCTCCAAGAGTCGCGGTGGCGCCACTCGGGCGCCACCGCTTTAAGATCTATTGCGCGATCAGATTGTCGGGCACGTCGATCCCGACCTCCTGGTAGTACTTTAGCGCGCCCGGGTGCAGCGGCAGCGGCAGCCCGGCCAGCGCCGCGTCCAGGCTCATCGCCTTGGTCGCGCCGTGGATGCCCTGCAGGAACGCCAGGTTCTCGTACACCGTCTTGGTGATCTGGTAGACCGCGTCTTCGTCGACGTCGTCACGCACCGCCAGGAAGTTCGGCTGGGCGATGGTGTTGATGTCCTTGTCCTGGCCCGGATAGGTCCCGGCCGGGATGACGTAGCGTGTCCACAACCCGAACCCGCCGTCGGCCTGCGCCGCCTGCTCGTCGGTGAAGTCGAGCACCACCGCGTCTTCACCCAGCGCGGCGAGCGCCTGCGTGACGGCACCGACCGGCGCGCCAGCCGGCGTGCTCATGCCTTCGATGTTGCCGTTCTGCAGCGCCTCGGCGCTCGGCGTGTAGCCCATGAAGGCCAAGTCGTATTCGCCCTCCATGTCGACGCCGAGGTTACCCATCAGCACGTTGTTGGACCCGATGGTGCCCGAGTTCTGGCGCCCCATCGACACCGTCTCACCCTTCAGGTTGAAGAAGTCCGACACCGTCCCGGTCTCGGCATATTCCTTCTTCACCACGAAGTGCTCGACGTTCGACCACAGCATCGACACGCTGCGCAGGTTTTCCTGCGGCCCGTCGGCCTCGATCGGCCCCGTGCCCGTCGCCGCGTAGTAGCCGAACAGCCCTTGCAGGATCGCGAACTGCGCTTCGTCCTCCCGCAGCAGCCGCACGTTCTCGCCCGACCCGGCCGAGTTGATCGCCGACATGTTGATCTTCTGCCGTGGCTGCAGCTTGACCTTGGTCAGCGTCGACAGCGCCACGCCGACCGGGTAGTACGTCCCTCCCGTGCTCGCCGTCGCCAGCAGATAGTTCCGTTCCTCTTGCGCTTGAGCCTGCGCGGCCAAGCCACCGGCCACGACCGCGCTTGCCGTCAGCACCAACGCCTTCTTGATGACAGACATTAAGAGTCCTCCCGACTGTGTTCTGGTGAGGCACCGGCCCCCGGCCGGACAACCTCTGATCCCACAACCTTAAGAGGTCGCCGCCAACCCTGCCTATGAAGAAATCCGCGCCGCCATGGCGGCCGCGCATGCGGATTTCCGCCAGGCGTGCCTACAGCAATTCGGCCTTGTTCAGCCCCAGTTTGACGATCTTTTCGTTCAGCGTCCGCCGCCCGATCCCCAATGCCTCGGCCACCGCGTCCATCCGCCCGTTATGGGTCCGGATCGCGTTGGCGATCAGGTGCCGCTCCAGCGCCGCCACCGCCTCCCGCAGGGTGTCCGGCACATCGCTGTCGCCGCCCCCATCATCGACCCGGATCGCCTCCGCCGCCGACCCGCGCCCGCGCCGCGCCGCCAGCGCCCGCCGCTGCGCCACGTGGCGCAGCTCCCGCACGTTGCCCGGCCAGTCGTGCGCCAGCAGCGCCGACAGGTCTTCCGCCGTCGTCTCCGGCGCCGCGATCTCGTACAGCGCCGCGTGCTGCGCCAGAAAGTGCTGGTACAGCAGCGGCACGTCGTCCCGCCGGTCGCGCAACGCCGGCAGCGTCAGCACCACGTTGTTCAGCCGAAAGTACAGATCGTCGCGAAATCGCCCGTCTTCCACCGCCGCGTCCAGCGGCTCGTTCGCCGCCGAGATCACCCGCACGTCGACCCGCCGCGGCCGGTCGCTGCCCACCGGCGTGAACTCGCCGGTCTCCAGCGCCCGTAGGAGTTTCGCCTGGACCCCCGTCGGGCATTCCGCCACTTCGTCGAGAAACAGCGTCCCCGTGTCCGCCCGCGTCAGGATCCCCTCGTTGCCGTCGACGCCGCCGAACGTGCTTTCCTCGAATTGCCGCACCGGGATCGCAGCGCAGTTCAGCGCCACGAACGGCCCCGCCGCCCGCGCGCTCAGGTCGTGCAGCGCCCGCGCCACCAATTCCTTGCCCGTCCCCGTCTCGCCGACGATCAACACCGTCGCCCGGGTGTCGCTCAGGTCGAGGATGTCCTCGCGCACCGCCCGCAGCGCCGGCGTCTCCCCCAGCAGCACCCGGTCCAGCCCCGCGAGCCGCGCCAACCGCGCCCGCAGCCGGTCGGCGTCCTGCCGCAGGCGATGTTGTTCCGCCGCGTGCTTCAGCACCGTCAACAGCCGGTGCGGGTCGAACGGTTTCTCCAGGAAGCTGTAGGCGCCCGCCTGCATCGCCTCCACCGCCATCGGGATGTCGCCGTGCGCCGAAATCAGCACCACCGGCGGCGCACCCCGTCCGGTCAGTTCGTTCAACAGGTCGAGGCCGCTCATCCCCGGCATCCGCACGTCGCTCAGCACCACGTCCGGCGCCGTCGTGTCGAGCAG
This sequence comes from Alkalispirochaeta sp., assembly GCA_965242725.1. Lineage (GTDB taxonomy): Bacteria > Spirochaetota > Spirochaetia > DSM-27196 > Alkalispirochaetaceae > Alkalispirochaeta. The sequence goes on along the minus strand of CBDESZ010000004.1, from coordinate 361,366 downwards.
CCGCAACACCTCGTCGCCCCGCGCCAGCACTTCCGCCTGCCACCCCGCCGCCGCCAACAGGTCGGCCAGCGATTGCCGCATCTCCCGGTCGTCGTCGACCACGACAATCCGGAACCCGGGCTCGCGGGATCCAACGTCCCGTGCCAGCGGCGCGCTCATGCCGTCGCGGCTGCTGCTGCCGTTAGCGGCAGCGCCACCGTGAACACCGCGCCGCCGCCGTCACGCTCGGCCGCGCTCAACCGCCCACCGTGCTCCTTGACGATCTCCGCCGCGATCGCCAGGCCCAGCCCCATGCCTTCGCCCGACGCCCGCGTCGTGTGGAACGGCTCGCGCAGTTGCTCGATGGTCATCCCACCCAGCCCATGTCCCGTGTCCGCTACCGCCAACTCGGCGTACGGCGCCGCCGCGGTGATCGACACCGTCAGCGTCCCATCCGGCGTCTCCGCCATCGCCGCGATGGCGTTTTTCAGCAAGTTGACCAGCACCTGTTCGACCCGAAGCCGGTTCCCCGTCACCGTCACCGGCGCCGCCGGCTGCTCGACGGTCAGCGCGATGCCCGCCGCCCGCACGTCGTGTTGCACCAGCACCGACGCCCCGTCCAGCACCGCCCGCAGGTCGAAGTCCTCCAGCTTGTTTTCCCCCGGCCCGGCGAAGAACCGCAGTTGCTTGGTGATGTTCTCCATCCGCGCCACGATGCGCCGCAGGTGCGCCGCCAGGTCCGTGGTGCCCCGCTCGCCGGCGAATTCCGCCACCGTCAGGTAGTTGCGCATCGCCGACAGCGGTTGCCCCAACTCATGGGTCACCGACGCCGCCAGTTGCCCCAGCGCCGCCAGCTTGCTCGCCCGCTGCAGTTCCGACTGCGCTTCCTCCAGCCGCTCTTCCGCCGCCCGCCGTTCCTTGATTTCCCCGGCCAGTTGCGTGTTCACCGCCCGCAATTGCCGCCGGTCCGCCTGCGACAACTGCAACGCCGCTCGCATCCTCTCTGCCCGTAGATAGATGAACAGCGCCGCCAGCAGCGCCAGGATGATCGCCGCCGCGACCACCGCGCCCCACACCCGTTCCAGCACCCGCCGCTCGTCCGCCAGGAAGTGCAGCGTCCAGCCCAGCCGCGTCACCGGCGACGCCACGTGCACGTAGTCGCGCCCGTCCAGCACCACTGCGTCCGCCGCCTCCTGCCGCCAGCCGATCGGCGCCAGTTGTTCGCTGCCGAACTGCCGCTCCGCCGCGATCGCCGCCCGTTGCGCCGCCGACAGCGGCGCCAGCGTCTGGTATTGCCACGCCGGCTCCGACGCCAGCACCACCACGCCGTCGGCGTTGGCCACCAGTACCGGCTCGCCGCCGGCCGCCCAGGCCGCCGCCAGGTCGCTCAGGTCGACCTTGATCGCCAGCACCCCGACCACCACGCCGTCGCCGTCCCGCACCCCTTCGGCGACGAAGTATCCCGGCCGGCTCGTCGTCGCGCCGATCGCGAAGAATTCACCCCGCTGCCCCGCCAAGGCGTCTTGGAAGTACGGCCGGAAGCCGTAGTTCTGGCCCAGGAACGTCAGCTCGGCGGCGTGGTTCGATGCCGCCACCGTCAGCCCCGACGTGTCCATCAGGTAAATCGCCTCGAGCTGCGCCAGCGCCGCGAATTCCGCCAGCCGTTCGTTCAGCGCGTCCCGCCCGGTCCCGGCCGCCGCCCGCACCACCGCCCGGTCTTGCGCCAAGATGAACGGCAAGTGCTGGAACCGCTCCAGCGCCGCCACCAGCGTGCTTTGGTAAAGCTGTGCCCGGCTTTCCGCCCGCGCCAGTTCGGCGTTGCGGAACCATGAGTACGACCCGGCGAACACCAGCGCCACCAGCGCCAGGCCCGCCACGGCCGCCACCCCGGCGATCCACGGCCATCGCATTTTCCGTTGCGTGCTCACCATCCGCCTTCCTTCGCGCCGCCCAACTCTACCACCGCAACGCCCGCCGCCAACGCCGCCCCGTTTGCCCCCAATGGAGTATGTCCATGTCACCGTTCCGGGCCACCGCGCCGCCGCCGTAAGGTTATCGCCGGTACCGCTAACCAAAAACGGCCTACATGCCCAAAACCGCGCCCCTGTTGACCTTCGCGGCAGCGACATTTGCCGCCCTGATCGCCGCCGCGCCCGCCGCCGTAGCCCAGCCCGCCCGTGTCGCGCCGCCCGAACCCGCCGTCGGCCTGCGCCAGCACGTCAACATGATCGGCGCCGACGACCGCCGCCCCTTGCAGCCCATCGAGCGCCAGAAACTCCGCGGCGTCGTCCGCCTGTTGTTCGAAAACGCCGGCTCCACCGCCTGGTTCGTCGGCAACTGCCGCACCGTCGTCGCCACCTACCACGGCGTCTTCGACAACGCCGGCGCCCCGTGGTCCGAACGCGCCGCCATTGTCGTCGACGGCGAGTTGCGCGAGTTCCGCTTCTCCGACGTCGCCGTCACCGCCGGCATCGACGGCGGCCTGCGCACCGCCCGCCGCATGCACCTCGACTACGCCATCCTCGAGTTGCCGTGGTCCGTCCCCGGCTGCGGCCCCATCGACTATCGCACCGTCGCCGCCGCCGACGTCGCCGCTCTCAACGGCGCCATTTCCATGGTCGGCTTTCACGGCGACCACGAGGACGGCGCCCTATTGCAGGCCGATTGCCCCGCCTATCGCGGCCCCACCACCCTGTTCCTCGCCGACTTCCACGGCCTCGAACTCGACCATTCCCTGTTCCACGGCTGCGACACCGTCGGCGGCTCGTCCGGCGCGCCCCTGCTCGTCACCGAAAACGGCATCTCCCGCGCCGTCGGCCTCAACGTCGCCAGCGTCAACCTCGACCGCGCCAACCTCAAGCGCCGTCACCGCAAGACCAAGCAGATCCCCGACAAGGTCGCCCACCAGAACCCCAACCTCGCCGTCTGGTTCCACCCCTGCGCCGCCATCGTCCGCGACCTAGACCGCGTCCTCGGCCGCCCCGCCGGCGACTGCGCCACCGACTAGGCCTAGCCGTCCCAGTCCGTCTGAAACGCCTCCATCGAACAAATCCGCTCCCCCGGCCGCGCCAGCCCGCTGATCGCCGCCACCTCGTCCGCCGTCAGCGCAAAATCCAAGATGTCGAAGTTCTCGGCGATCCGTGACGCCGTCTGGCTTTTCGGGATCGCCACGACGCCGTTCTCCAGGTGCCAGCGCAGCACCACCTGCGCCGGCGTCTTGCCCGCCCGCGCCGCGATCTCCCGCACCACCGGCTCGTCGAAGCTCCGCCCCCGCCCCACCGGACAGTAGGCGATCGGCACCATCCCCAGCTCCCGCGTCGTCGCCAGCATCCCCACCTGGTTCAGGAACGGGTGCACCTCGAACTGGTGCGCCACCAGCGGCACCTCCGTCGCATCCCACGCCGCCCGCAGTTGGCTCACATTGAAGTTCGACACCCCGACGTGCCGCGCCAGGCCCGCCCGCTGCACCGCGTTCAGCCCCGCGACGATGTCCGCCACCGGCGTCGCCGGGTGCGGCCAGTGCGCCAGGATCAAGTCCGCCGCGTCGATCCCCAGCCGCGCCACGCCGGCCGCCGCAGCCCCCTCGATATCGCCGAAGTCGTCCGGCCAAATCTTGGTGGTGACGAAGATCTCGTCCCGCGCCACCCCGCTGTCGCGAATGCCTTGTCCCACGTCGGCTTCGTTGCCGTAGGCCGCCGCCGTGTCTACGTGGCGGTAGCCGACCCGTAGCGCCTCGGCCACCGCCTCGGCACAGGTCCGCCCGCTCATCGGCCAGGTCCCGAAGCCCATCGCCGGGATGTCGGCCCCGTGGCCGCTGATCGTTGGTGTGCCGTTCGTTGCCATGATCGCTCCTCTCCTTACAGCCCGGTGTCATGTGCATGCCCCGCCCGACCGGTCAAGCCGTGGTACACTGCCCGCCGAAAGGACCCCGCCCGTGCGCCGCATAATCGCCGCCGCGTTGTTCGCCCTCTTCAGCCTGCCCGCTGCGGCCGCCGAGCCGCCCGACGGCTTCTTCTGCGACACCGGCGGCGCCACCGTCTGCGCCGCGCTGCCCCACGACATCCCCGGCTTCTTCGCCACCGCGGTCTACCGTTTCATGACCCCCGGCACCCAGGATCAGTTCGACCTGTTTTCCTGGCAGAGCTTCGTCGCCCTCAACTGGCCCGTCGACGCCGCCGGCCAACCCCTGGCCGACGCCGTCGGCACTCGGCCCGACGCCCCCCGCCGCTGGCAATACATGACCCCGCCGGCCACCAAGCCCGCCCCGCCAGAGTGCGCCGCAGCACCGCCCGGCGGCCCCGTCGTCACCGCGGCGTTTCGCCAGGCCACCGGCGAGGTCCTTATCGACCGCGACCTCAACTACGTCGTCTACGACACCCGCGTGAACGCCGCCGCCGGCCGCCCCGTCGCCGCCCATGCCGCCGGCCACGTCCCCGTTGCGTTCCCCGACGGCCACTACGGTGACCCGGCCGCCCGCGCCGGCGGCGCCCCCGGCGCCGTCATCGTCAAAACCGCCTGGCGCGTCGTCGACCCCGCCGCCGCCGGCCGCTTCCTCACCGTGCCCGGCCGCATCGCCGTCGCCGCCGCCGACAGCGTCGACGGCCGCGCCCGCTGTCACGCCGTCACCCTCGGACTCGTCGGCATGCACATCATGCGCAAGGTCCGCAGCGGCAACGGCGACGACTGGATCTGGTCGACCTTCGAGCACCTCGACAACGCCCCCGTCGCCGCCAACGCCCGCAACGCTAACAACATCTTCCCCGGTGACCCGTTCCCCGACGGCTGCCACGCCCCAAGCGAAGCCACCACCCCGTGGAGCTTCTTCACCGCCGACTGCCCGGACTGCCGCACCAACACCGACACCGTCGCCGACCCCCGCTGGGCCGCCGACCCGCCCTTCGCCCGCCACGCCGTGGCCGGCGGCTTCGGCAGCCAAGTCGTCCGCTGTTGGCGCATCTTCGACGGCACCGCCGCCCTCAACCGCGCCTGGCGCGCCGAGCTATCCGGCACCGTCCTCGCCAACTACCAGCTCATGGGCACCCAGTGGCGCGGCAACCGCGGCGGCCCGTCCGCCGGGGTAGGGGAGGTGCCCCGCTATCTCACCAACACTGCCCTCGAAACCTTCGTACAGACCGACCTCAGTGGCAGTTGCATGTCCTGCCACGCCGCCGCCCGCACCGCCGCCGGCGAACGGGCCGATTTCACCTTCCTGCTGGCCGAATGACATCACGGTAACTTGACCGGGCGCGACCGGCGACCGACATTGCCCCGAATGCGTCGATCGTCCCCTGAGTTCGCCTACCGCCCGCCCCAAGGCCACGAGACCCGCGCCATCCGCGCCTTGCTGCCGTATTTGTGGCCGGCCGGCGAGTGGGACACCAAGATCCGCGTCATCATCGCCGTCGCCCTGCTGGTCGGCGCCAAGGTCGCCATTGTCTACGTCCCGCTGATTTACAAGCAGGTCGTCGACAGCTTCACCGAACAGTCCGAGGCCGGGTTGGCCATCGCCGTCCCCATCGCCCTCATCGTCGCCTACGGCCTGTTCAACGTCACCTCGCGCATCATGGGCGAGCTGCGCGACTTCGTCTTCGCCCGCGTCGGCCAGCGCGCCATCCGCACCGTCGCGCTGCGCACCTTCCGCACCCTGCACGGCCTCGCCCTGCGCTTTCACCTCGACCGCCAGACCGGCGGCCTGTCCCGCGCCATCGAGCGCGGCATCAAGGGCATCGATTTCCTGCTGCGCTTTATGCTGTTCAACATCGGCCCGACCTTGGTCGAGATCCTGTTGGTCACCGGCATTCTCTGGCGCCTCTACGGCATCAGCTTCAGCGCCGTCTTCCTCGGCACCCTCGTCGCCTACATCGCCTACACCCTGATCGTCACCGAATGGCGCCTCAAGTTCCGCCGCGCCATGAACGAAAGCGACAGCCAGGCCAACACCAAGGCCATCGACAGCCTGCTCAACTACGAGACCGTCAAGTACTTCGGCAACGAGGGCCACGAGGCCAGCCGCTACGACAGCGCCATGCAGAACTATGAACGCATGGCCGTCCGCTCCCTCACGTCCCTCGCGCTCCTCAACATCGGCCAGGCCCTCATCCTCGCCGTCGGCCTCACCTCGGTCATGGTCATGGCCGGCTTCGGCGTCGCCGCCGGCACCATGACCGTCGGCGATTTCGTCGCCGTCAACGTCTACATGCTGCAACTCGCGGTGCCGTTGAATTTCCTCGGCTTCGTCTACCGCGAAATCAAGCAGTCCCTCACCGACATGGAATCCATGTTCTCCCTGCTCAACGAGAACAAGGAGATCGAGGACAAGCCCGGCGCCGCCGAGATCTGCGTCGACGGCGGCGTCGTCGCCTTCGATCACGTCACCTTCGGCTACGACGCTCGCCGCCCCATCCTCAAGGACGTCAGCTTCACCGTCCCCGCCGGCAACACCGTCGCCATCGTCGGCCCCACCGGCGCCGGCAAGTCGACCATCAGCCGTCTGCTGTTCCGCTTCTACGACGTCGACGACGGCGCCGTCACCATCGACGGCCAGGACCTCCGCGACGTCGGCCAGGACAGCCTGCGCCGCGCCATCGGCATCGTCCCCCAGGACACCGTGCTGTTTAACGACACCATTTTCTACAACATCCAGTACGGCCGCCCCACCGCCACCCCGGCCGAGGTCGAAGACGCCGCCCGCATGGCCCAGGTCCACGACTTCGTCATGAACCTGCCCGACGGCTACAACACCCGCGTCGGCGAACGCGGCCTAAAACTCTCCGGCGGTGAAAAGCAACGCGTCGCCATCGCCAGAACCATCCTCAAGAACCCGAGGATCCTCCTGTTCGACGAAGCCACCTCGGCGCTCGACAGCCACACCGAAAAGGAAATCCAGGCGGCACTCACCCGCGTCTCCGCCAACCGCACCACGTTGGTCATCGCCCACCGCCTCTCCACCGTCATCGACGCCGACCAAATCCTCGTCATGGAAAACGGCAAAATCGTCGAACGCGGCCGCCACGCCGAACTCCTAGACAAACGCGGCGCCTACCACGCCCTCTGGACCCGCCAACAATCGGCCGCCGAGGAAGCCATCGAACCCAATATGGTGCCGGCGCCGGAGCCCGCTTCCTAAGCCAACGACCACGAGGTCATTCCCGCCAATCGGTCTTCGGCGGAAGCCCCCGCGCGCCACGGGCGGCGTTAATGACAGGGCGAATGAAATCGCTCTTGGCGTCCGTGTACGCCCGCAGATCGCCACCGTGCCGCGCCGCCAGCGCAACCTTCAAATCGGCGTAGGCGTCGGCAACATCGGGGTGGGCGCAAAGCCAGTCGCGAAACAGCCGTTCCGTCGCTTCCGGCCACGCCGCCGTCGTGACGATGTGCAGGTTGTAAGACAGCCGCCCATCCGACGCGGTTCTTTGCAGGAGCTTCCGGTACGCAAACCCGGCGTCGCGCTCCCGATAGCCGAGGTCTTCCAACCGCGCCGAGAAAGCCTCGACCGCCCCCAGGTTCTCGACCGAGGCCAACATGTCGACCACCGGCTTCGCCGCGAGGCCCGGCACCGCCGTGCTGCCGATGTGTTCCACGTCTGCAAACGGACTTCCCGGCAGGCCCATCAATCGATCCCGCGCCCGCCGATAACCGTCGACCCAAGCCGGGTCATACGCAACGATCTTCAGTTCATCGGCCAAACTGGGGTGCTCCTAGTCTTTCCCAACCAACACCACATCGTCCCCCGCGACGACCAATGTCGCGGGCGTACCCATCGCCGACCACCGCGCCGCCAGCCACTCGAACGTCGCTTCCGAAAAGAAACAAACATGCGTCGGGTCCAAAATGTAGTGCCAGGTCTTGAACGCCTCTCGGTCCCGCACCCGCTTGGTCATGACCCCGAGCCATCCCCCCGGCAGCAACTGCCCCCACAGCCGGTCCAGTACCGCCCCCGGCGCCGCCAAATGCTCGGCCACTTCGCTCAGCGTAATAAAATCGTACCGCGTCCCCAGCACCCCATCGTCCGGCGCGTAGAACGGGTCGTACAGCGCCACCGTGTGCCCCGCCTCGTCGAACATCCGCGCCAACGCCGGCCCCGGCCCGCACCCGAAGTCGAGCCCCCGAGACCCCGCCGCCAACCGCCCGTTCAGCGGCGTAAACAACCGCCCCAGAAACCGCCGGTACCCCGGATCGTCCACCCGGTTGTCATGGCGGTCATAAACCGCCTTCTCATCCGCCGCCGACAAGTGCTGCCCCCGCGGCACAAACACCAAATCGCACGTCCTGCAATGGCGGTATTCACGAACCTTGTCGCGGTGGTAGGCGACAATCCCCGTGCCGCCACACAACGGGCAGGGTTCGGCCGTCGCCCCGCTCACCCGGCTGTCCCGACCGACGCCCTCATATCTCGACGACGATATTGGTCCGTGGCCGCGCCGAGCAGATCAGCACATGCCCCGCCGCCGGTTCGTCCATCGGCGGTTCCAGGTACTCGACCTCGCCCTCGGTCACCGCGGCACTGCACGTGCTGCAAATCCCCGAGCGGCAACTGTAGTCGGGGCTCAGGCCGTGCCGCTCCGCCAAATCCAGGATCGTCTCGCAAGCCGGGTCCCAATCGGCCGTGATGCCGGAGCGTGCGAACACCACCTGCGCCCCGCCGACCAGTTCCGCTTCCGCTTGCGGCGCTTCGCCGGCCGGCCCGGCGTCGTCTTGCAGCAGTGACCCCGGCCCGAAAAATTCGTAGTGGATGCGCGCCTCCGGCACGTTCAGCGCCGTCAGTCCGCGGTACAGCGACTGCATGAACGGCGTCGGCCCGCATAGATAAAAATCGTAGTCGTCGAACGGCAACAACCGTTTCAGCAGCCCAACTTCGACCCGGCCCCGGCTGTCATAGTCCCGCCCGGCGACGTCGTCCGGCGCCGGATCGCTGTAGCAGACGTGGACGTGAACGTTCTCGTTCGTCGCCGCGCACCGCCGGCAGTGCGCGCCCAGAGCGTGCTCGCGGCCATTGCGCACCCCGTGCACGAACCACACCGGCCGATCCCCGCCGCTGTCCATGATCGCGTTCATCATGCTCACCATCGGCGTCAGCCCGACCCCGCCGCTCAGCAGTACCACCGGCCGCTCGCTCCCTTGGTCCAGATGGAACTTGCCGCGCGGCGGGCCGACCCGCAGCGTCGTGCCGACCTCGACGTCGTCGTGGAAATAGGTCGATGACAACCCCGGCGGCACGTCCGGCTGCCCGGACGGCGCCGGCTCGCGTTTTATGCTGACGCGATAGCACGACGGGTTCGGCGCGTCGGACAACGAATAGGTCCGCACCACCGGCTTGTCCTGTCCCGGAATATCCAAGTCGAGGGTCAAGAACTGGCCCGGTTCGAACGGCGCCAAGTCCCCGCCATCCGCCGGCACCAGATAGAACGACGTCACCGTGTCGCTTTCCCGCTCCTTGCGGTCGACGATGAAGTCCCGGAACCCCGGCCGGCTTTCGGCCGCCACGCCGGCTTTCGCCAACCGCTCCAGAAACGACTCTTTCCAGCCGTGCGACAGCGCCGGGATCTGCAACGCGCGCCGCGTCGTGTCCAAGTCGTCCTTGTCGAAGAACAGCAGGTCGCTCACCTGGCGCACCGTCAACCCGCGTTCGTCCCGGTGCACCAGCTCGATGACGTCCCCCGCCCCAACCTCGCCTTCCTCCAGCACCCGGAAGTAGAACCCGACCCTGCCGCTCTCCAAGAACTGGTTCTGGAACCCCTCGATCCCCATCTTGATCGCCAGTTTGTAACAGGGGATCCGTGGCTGGCTGACCTCAAGCAGCGCACCGCCGATACGGTAAACGTCGCCCACACACACTTCGTCGTCGCCCATCCCCTCGACGGTAAAGTTCTCGCCGAATTGCCCGGCCGCGAGGTCGTCGCGCCCGAGCTTGTCCGCCCAGTAGCCGTAGTTCTCCGCCGGGTAGGCATAGACGGCCCGGAACGCGCCCCCGTGTCCCCACAGGTCCGCCTGTCCATCCCCTTCGAGGTTCAGCCGCCGCACCATGACCCGCCCATCGACGGGGGCCTTGAAGATGCCCGTCGCCACCGCCTTGCCGCCATGTTTGATGTCCCGCGGCATCGCCACGTTGACCGACGTCAGCGTCATCGGCCGCGCTGCCGCCGGCGCCGCCCCCGCCGGAACCGCCGGATCGAAGGTGTCGAACACCGGGGAAAACCCCTCGAACTGCCAGGTCAGCGGCAGCGCCGCCTCGATCTGCATCACTTCCTCGACCTGGAACGCCACCACCCGCTTGGCGCCGGGGAACCGGCACACGTGTTCCGGCGCCCACAGCACCTCGGCTTCGCCCGAAAGCTGCAGGCAATCGCCCGTGTCGAAGTCGATGAACAACAGGCCGCACCGCGGATTGACCGCGATGTTGCCCAACGTGTTGAACAAGCAGTTGCCGGCGTAGTCGGGGAACAGCAGCAGGCTTTCGTGCGCCACGACGACAAACCCCGGCCGACCGCCGCGGTGCGACATGTCGATGCCGTTGCTCCAGTCGTCGCCGGCGTCGGAGAACTGACTGGCGATCAGGAAGGTGTCCGACCCGCTGACAAACGCCGCCTGATCGCGGCTCAGGGTGGTGCCGTGCGCCACCGCGCGCTTCTCGCCGAGGTCGGCGATCCCGTCGCCGACCTCGCAGTCCCGCGCCTGAATGTATTTCGGGCAAATGCCGAAGCTCTGCCGCACCTCGACGTCAAACGCCCCCGCGCGCACCGCGGCCATCCGCCCGTTGACCCGGACCCGCCGCCGCGTCGCGAAATCCAGCCCGAGCAGGCCGATGTCATCGCCGTCGGTCAGCGCCTTGCCCAGCGGATCGCCGTAAATCGGCCGCGCCGCAATCGTCAGGCGCTGCCCGTCGACGGCCTGCACGAACCCCGGCCGCCCCGCGAGCACCGAGGCCCAGGGCCGGCCACACGCATCGACCGTACCTGCGAACAACAGCGGCAATTGGCTGAAGAACTCTTGGTGCGGGGCCGACATCTGATCGCGGATCATCCGCCGGCCCAAGTCCTCCATTTTTTCCCGGATCCCGAGCTTCGCCTGGATCTCCAACTCGCCGCGGTGAAACGGTGACCCCTTGTCCGACACGATGGCCCCGCCTTTCCCGATCGATCATACACCGGACCGACGGCTTAGCGAGGGCACGTTACTACCGCACTTCCAAACGCGGGATTGACAGCGATGGCTCTTGGTCCGGTCCTCAGCCCTTGATGCCGGCCGTTAGTGTAATGGCCTGGGTCACCCGGCGTTGAAATATCAAGTACAGCAGCGCGACCGGGAACCCGGCCATCATGGCGCCGGACAGCTCGCGGCCATAATAAATACCGAAGGCGTCGCTCACCTGTGTGATGCCAACGGCGATGGTCATCATGTTCTCCGACTGCGCCGCCAAGAACGGCCACAGGAACGCGTTCCATGCGCCGATGAACGTGATGATCGCAAGCGCTGTGGTCACGCCCCAGTTCATCGGCAAAAACACCTTGAACCACAGCTGGAAGTGGTTGGCTCCATCGATCACCGCCGCCTCGCGAATTTCGCGCGGCATAGAGTCGAAGAATTGCTTGTATACGATGACCACGACTGGTGCGATTAGTTGGGGCAGGATAATCCCGAGCCAAGAATTGAGCAGCTTGGCTTCCGCCATCAAAATGAAGTGATTAATGATGAGTGCCTGTATCGGCACCATGAAGCTGGCGAGGATGGTCCACCACAACAGATTGCGGCCTGGAAAGCGCAACTGGGAAATGGCGTAACCACATGCTGAACACATCACCACCACCAGCGCCGTGACCGACAATGCCGTGACCACGGAGTTGATATACCAGATACCAATCTTCGTATTGAAGATGACGTGCACATAAGATTCCAGTGTGAAGTTCTCCGGCCACAATTCGATGTAGGGACGGATGATCTCGTGCTCGGGTTTGAATGTAGTGATCGCCGCCCAATACAACGGAAACGCCCAAATCACGGCAGCAAAAACGGTGAACACAGTCAGCAACAATCCAACAGCGTCGATACGGCGCAGGGCGCGCAGTCGCGCCGCCGGCTCAACAGCGATCGTCGGTGCAGTTTGTACCGTCATTTTCTGCCCCGCGCTCTAAGCGCCTGGAATTGCAGAATCGACATCGCGATGATGATTACGAAAAGCGCCAGCGCGACCGTAGCCCCATAGCCACCACGATTACTAATGAAAGCCTGTTGATAGATGTATTGGACCAACACCATAGTTGTTTGCGTACGTCCCCCGAGGGAGAACAAATAGACCTGGTCGAAGATCTTGAGCTGCAGGATCAACTGCAAAGTCAGAACCAGCGCCGTGACTGGCCATATTAGTGGCCAGGTTATCGCGCGAAAGGTCTGCCAGCGGTTCGCACCCTCTAACGCCGCGGCCTCATAAAGCTCCTCCGGGATATTTCGCAAACCCGCCAGGAACAACAGAATGTTGAACCCGTTGGTCCACCATATGGTCACCAGGGCGACCGCCGGCATAAACCACGCCCGCTGGCGGAACACCGCTACCGGTTCACCTACGATCGGCGCGATCACATATTGCGCGATCCCAAACTGAATATCGAACATCCAGTTCCAGATCAGATAAACGACCGAAACCGGCAAAATAAACGGCAAGAAAAACAGGGCCAAGATGGCGCTTTGTATCCAGCCGTTCAGGCGCGTCACCATTAATGCAATGCCGAGCCCGATGAGGGTGCCGGGGATTACGGTTAAAACAACGAAGTAAGCGGTGTTCCAGAATGCAATCTTGAATACGCGGTCGTTGAACAGGCGCTCATAGTTGCGCAGACCGGTAAATCGGCCCTCGCCGATCAGTGGCGCATTGGTGAAACTCAAAAGCACCATCTGCGCCGTCGGCCAGATGAACAGCCAAAGATAGATAGCTACAAACGGCGCAACGAGGATCAGTGCAACCAGCGCCTCCGAGCGTTTGATCGACCGAGTAGCCATGGTGTCACCACGGGTTCATCATCGCCTACGAAGATGGTGCAGCCGCCGGCGCTGAGGGTCAACGCCGGCGGGCAGCAGCCATTGAGCGCTAATCTAGAAAGTCGAGCTCGTCCTTCATGAGGTCGACAGCCTCCGCGGCGTCCATCTCACCGTTGACGCTTGCGGTAAAGCTGTTGCCAGCGGCATCAAACATGGGCGACGCCACGCCCGCATGCTTTGACTTGGGATCGAACACCGCGTTTTTGGTCAGCACGGCGTAGGTTGCATTCGGCTCCATCGCTTGATATTCCGCCGATTGTGTCACCGAGTTCAAAGCCGGGATGTGCCCCGCGGTGGCCCAAAATAGGCCGTTGTCCAACATCCACGCGATCACCGTGCGCACCGCCTCCCGTTTCTCGTCGGAAATCGGGTTATCCGCGTTATTGGGAATTGCGAACGCGTGGGAGTCGGAGTACGTCGACGGATGGTCGAAGAACACTGGCAATTCGACCGCGCCCCATTCGAATAGCTCGCCCTTCTCGTGCAGGTCGACCATGGTTGGCACTTCCCATACACCGTTGATGTGCATGGCCGATTGCCCGGACGTAAACAGCGCGATGGCGGCCGGGTACTCGGTGTACGCCGGTACGTGGCCGTCACCGACCCAGTCCGACACCACGCGCAAGGCGTTGATCAGCTTTTCCTTGTTGTCACCGGCCAGCCACTCATCGCCCGACAGCATTTCACCGTCCTGCTGGCCGAGCAGAGAGTAGATGGTGCGGAACTGGAAATTGCCCGACGCGGTAAAGGTGGACATCGACCACTCAACACCGGTGTCCTGGATCGCCTGCAATGCATTCGAGAAGTTCTCGATGCCGTCGAGCCCCTTGGGCAGGCCGTCGTCGCCAAGCAAACCGGCGTTGGCGAGGATCTCCTTGTTGTAGTAGAGCACGATCGGGTGCGTATCGAACGGCACCGCGTATTGCGTGCCGTCCACATGCACCGCGTCCCATGTCGCGGGCGAGAAGTCTTCGGCGCCCAAACCCATCGCGGCCATGTCTTCAGCCGTGATTTCGCTCAGCACGTTGGTGTCGACGCCCAACGGGATCCGTGACGCGTGATACGTCATCATGTCGGGCCCCTCGCCAACCGCGGCGGAAGTCTGCACCTTGGTATAGAACGGAACGCCCCACTCCAGGGTCGTTGCTTGAATTTCGATGTCCGGATGGGACGCGTTGAACTCGTCGATCAACGTTTTCATCCGGACGCCGTCGCCGCCGCCCAGGAAGTCCCACCAAACGACTTCTGTCTGCGCTTGTGCCGCACCCATCGCAGCGAAAAAAAACGGAACGGCGAGGATACCCCTGATCATCTTCATCGTTTTCTCCCTTAGGCTATTTCCATTAGTTGCAAGCACGCGCCCGTCATGTCGTGATCGCACGGCACGTAATAGCCGCGTATGAGAACGCCGGCAGCGCACCCACCAGCCGGTCGCCGTCGACAATCGCCAGCCCGCTGCCTCGCTTCGGTCGGACGGCATCTGGATGTTGCGCCGAATTCGCGGTTTTCGGATCGCAGTCCGCCAGCGCAAGATGCTCGGTGATAGCTAACTCGCCGAACCCGATCAGACTTGCGTCGATCTCCATTGGTTCACTCATGTGCCGGTTGACCGCGAATATGGTCACCGTCGCACCGTCCGCAGACGCCACGGCGCTGACGTCGGCATACGGAACGTCGTCAGCTTCATCGCAGTCATAGGTCGGTGAGTCGGTCACGACATTGAGTGAAATGCCGCGTCCCAGGCGTGATGCGATCTGCAGCGGGTGGAAGATAGACTGCCGCCATGCCGGGCCGCCTGTCGCGGTCATGATCGGCGCAATGACGTTCACCAGTTGGGCGATGCAAGCGATCTTCACCCGGTCGGCGTGGCGCAGGAACACGTTGATAATCCCGGCCACAAGCAATGCGTCTTCGAAGTTGTAAGCATCCTCGAGCAACGGCGGCGCGACCGGCCAATCCCACTCCTTGACGCGTTTGGCGTCATTTTCGCGCTCGTGGTACCAGACATTCCACTCGTCAAAGCTGATGAAGACGTCGTTCTTCGACCGGTTCTTCGCCTTCACATAGTCAATAACCCCGGAAACGGTGCGGATATAGCGATCCAGCGAAATGGTTTTAGCCAGGTAGTTCGGCGTGTCGTTCTCGAAATTATCGAAATATCGGTGCAGTGAGATGTAATCGACACTGTCGAAACACTCCTCCAGAACCGTCGCTTCCCACTCGGGGTAAGTAGCCATACGATCGTGTGACGATCCGCAAACCACCGTTTGAATCGACGCATCGTAGTATTTGAACGCTTTCGAGGTTTCGTTCGCGACCTCGCCGTACTCACGGGCCGTCTTATGACCAACCTGCCACGGCCCGTCCATTTCATTGCCCAGGCACCACAGCTTCACGTCGTGGGGATCGCGGTATCCGTGCTTCGCGCGCAAGTCGCTCCAGTACGTGCCGCCCGGATGGTTACAGTACTCCAGGAAGTTGCGGGCACCGTCCAGATCGCGCGAGCCTAGGTTAACGGCCAGCATCATCTCTGTATTGGCGAGCTTCGCCCAATCGGCAAACTCATTGGTGCCGATCTCGTTGGTCTCCCTTGACCGCCATGCCAGGTCGAGGCGCACCGGCCGCTCGTCGCGCGGCCCGACGCCGTCTTCCCAATTGTAGGCGGAGACAAAGTTGCCGCCGGGATAGCGCACGACTGGCGGATTTAGTTCTCGCACCAACTCGATGACGTCGCCGCGAAAACCGCTTTCATCGGCGGTCCGATGTCCCGGCTCATAAATCCCGGTGTACACCGCACGGCCAAGATGCTCGAGAAATGCGCCGTAGACCCGGTCGTCGACCGGTGCGATTCGAAAATCGCGGTGGATAGAAAGTTTCGACTTCATCTTCCTGCCCTGTCGAGTCCGCTGTCGCTGCTAACGGACCGTCGCTGCCGCGGTCCGAACCGACGGCGCCCTTGCTCTTTTCGGCCTATTTGGGTGCGGACCAGGCAACAGTAGTACCAGTCATCAACCCTCGTCAACGTACTTATTGATATGTATCAGAAAATCGGGTTTAATTGTCCGGTGAGTACACAGGACCCAATTTGATGGCGACCAGCAGACCGAAAGAAACGGCGATGGCCCAGCGCAACCATGGCCGCCGCCGGTTTCTGACGATCAATCCCAACGAAAACCCAAATATCGTCAGGACCTTGGCCTCACCTTTACGGCTACGGATTCTGCACCTCCTGCAATCTGCAGGACCGATGAGCGTCAACGAGATCAGCAAGAACATGGCGACGCCGCAGTCGACCATCGCCACCAACGTGCAAATGTTGGAGGAATCGCGCCTGATCACCACGGAATCCGCTAAAGGCAAGCGCGGCCAGCAGAAGGTCTGCGCGTCGTGTTTCGACGAGATTATTATCCGCCTCGACGCCTCACCCGTTGAGCGGGAAGACAATGTAATCGAAGTCGCGATGCCACCCGGCTTGTACACCGAGTATCAGGTATCGACGCCTTGCGGCTTGTGCTCCACCACCGGCATCATCGGGTTGCTCGACGTGCCCGACTACTTCCTCGACCCCAACCGCATGCAGGCATCCCTGGTGTGGTTCGGCCGCGGTTACCTCGAGTACAAATTTCCCAATAATGCAAAAGTACTCAATGCTGCAGTCGAGATGCTCGAATTCAGTTTGGAACTCAGCTCCGAGGTCCCGGGCACAAACTCCGACTGGCCGTCCGATATCAGCATTTGGGTCAACGAAACCATGGCCGGCACCTGGAGGTCGCCTGGTGACTTTGGTGATCAACGCGGCCTCTTCACACCATCCTGGTGGAAGCTCGAGGGCTCTCAGTACGGCCAGCTCACGACTTGGCGCATCACCGACGAAGGCACTTTTGTCAACGGGGAAAAGGTTTCTGACGTGACGGTCGCCGATCTCAACCTATCGGGACACCACTCGATCCGCCTCCGCGTCGGCATTGCCGAGGATGCCGAACACCCTGGCGGGGTAAACATTTTCGGCCGCAATTTCGGTAACCACGACCAAGACATTTTGATGCGTCTCTACGTGGTTCGCTGATCCCACCGCCGGCATCAGCCGTGTCGGTCTTCTCGCGCCGGAACACCTCGGGCATGATCCGTTAAAGCGCAGCCCGCCACCCGTGCCGCCCGCCTACCGCACTTCCACCGCGATCTCCTCCACCGCCGGCGCCGTTTCGATCATCCCCCGTTCCACCAGGAACGCCCCGAAGTCGGCGTACCGGTCGTCCGGCAATGCCACGGGGTCTGCCGGAAACTTCGGCACCGTGTCCCGCCACGCCCGCCGGTTCAGTTCGTCGTCCAGGTCCGGCCGCCCGTCGATGAACAACGCCCACCCGGCGTCCGGGTCGTCCACGATGAACTTGGTCGCCGCGGCGATGGCGTCGAGGAACCGCGGCACCCGCGCGTCGTCCAGGGAGTCCGTTCGCGCCACCAGGATCAACTCGTCATAAGTCGGCACGCCTTCTTCCTCCGGCAGGAACGCCCGCCCCGGCCGCCCCTCGATGTCCATCTGGTTCAGTTCGAAGTTGCGAAACGCCCCGATCACCGCGTCCACTTGCCCCGACATTAGGGAAGGGGACAGTGAAAAGTTGACGTTGACCAGTTCCACGTCCTCCAGCGTCAACCCGTGCGTCTCCAGCATCGTCCCGAGCAGCGCGTCCTCCATCCCGCCGACGGAGAACCCGACCTTGCGCCCCTTCAGGTCGGCGATCGACTGCACCGGCCCGTCCGCCAGCACCACCAGCGAGTTCAACGGCGAGTCCACCAGCGTCCCGACCCGCGCCAGCGGCAACCCTTCCGCCACCTGCAGGTATAGCTGCGGTTGGTACGACACCGCCAAATCGGCCTGCCCCGCCGCGACCAGCCGCGGCGGCGCGCTCGGGTCCGCCGGCGGCACCAGCTCCACCTCCAGGTCCCGCTCGGCGAAGTAGCCAAGTTCCTGCGCGACGATCAGCGGCCCGTGGTCCGGGTTGACGAACCAGTCGAGCAGCACCGTCAGCGGCTCCGCTCGCGCCATGCCCGTCGCCCCAACCATCATCAACGCTGCCAGCAACAAACGCTTCATCGTCTCTCCTCCAAACTGGGATCACTGTCCGCTTGCCACGGCAGCGCCCGTTTCAGGCCAAAATCCACGGCGGCGTAGAGCGCCACCGCCATCACCGCGAGCACCAGCAACGCCGCGAACATCGCGTCCGTCTGCACCCGCCCGTTCATCAACAGCATGTAGTAGCCGAGCCCCGCCGCCGCATCCGCTCCGACTATTCCTCAAAGGCACATACGGCACGGGGGCGTCGGTCTGAATGAAAACCGACCATCGCGGCGTCTCGCCCACGTTTTTTGTCCGGTGGCCCGGCGCCGTCGTATCCTCCAGGAACAGCACCTCTCCGCCTGCTATGCGGCGCATCTCACCGTCCCCCGTCTCGATTTCAATCTCACCGTTGAGAAGAATGATAAACTGCCGCGCCGGCGTCGGATGCCAGTCGTAATCGTAGTCGTCGTCGGTACGGCGAAAAAACACCCGCCCCCCGGGAATCGCGTCCGAGAGGCTGCCGATCGCCCCCGCCGGCTCAAGTTCAATGCAGCCGTCCTCAAAATGGGTGGTACCCGTCCCGTCCGCGAATATTCTCACTACCGGAAAGGGCGCGCCGCCGCCCCGGTCGTAGCCGACGCGCCCGCCTCTACTGCCCCGACGTCCCGTCTTTCCACTGTCCATATCACACACTACCTCTCCACGTCTGCGCGATCAATATGGCCGCCGCCGAGGCTGCCGCCGAGGGCTCGGCCGAAGACGCGCCCGGGGACTCCACCGGGAACACCGCCCTTGCCGGGACGACCAAGAACAGCTACTGTACGCACCGTGAATATCTCGCAGTTCTTACGTACTCGCTTTACCACCATACTTCTCGCATTTGTCGTTCTCGGCTTCATCGTACCCGGTGTGGAACACATACCCGCACAGGTGATGATCCTCTTTCTGGCGATCCTGATCTTCGTCTCGGCATTTCAGATATCCCTTGGAGAAGTAAAGGCGATCTCCCCCTGGCATCCGGCGGTATTCTACCTCCTCCGTTACCCCGTCCTGGCGGTGCTGCTGTGGCTCATCGTCCAGGGAGTTTACCCCGCCCTCGCAACGGCGGTTCTCCTGTTGAGCCTGGCCCCCGCCGGCGTCGCCTCCCCGGGCGTGACGAGCATATACAACGGCAACGTCTCCCTCTCCATACTCATTGTCGTCATCAGTGCCTTTCTCGCACCCTTCCTCATACCGGTGGTGTTGCAGCTTCTCGTTGCGCGCCACATAGACCTGGACATTCTCTCCATATTCCGGACCCTCCTGATCAGCGTCTTCGTTCCCCTTATCGCCCATCTGCCCCTGCGGCGGCGCCCCGCAGCGCAATGGCTCAGGAAAAACGACTCCCTCTTCGTCGTACCGGCGATCGGCATCCTGGTAATGCTTGTCATCAGCAAGCAGAAATCCTTCATCATCGCCCACGCCGTGGAAGCGGCGGCATTCTTCGCCGTGGCGATCGTCATCTTTCTTCTCTACTACACCTTCGGCTGGCTCCTCTTCCCCGGCACCACCCGGCGCGACCGCGTCAGTTACGCCCTCGGCAGCGGCGTCAACAACACTGCCATCGTCATCGTCCTGGCATACCTCTACTTCTCGCCGGAGGTCAGCACCTTCCTCATCACCTCGGAACTCGCCTGGGTCGGCAGTATGGTGATATTCAAACGCTTCCTGGATTCCAGAATTTCTCGTCAAACTGAACCATCCGGTTCCGCATAGATTCCATCCCCTCCTTCGGCCCGTCCCGCCTCGCCGGGCGTGTGTATCGGGCCACTTTGTCGTACAATAGAGCCATGCTCATCACCTGGATCGCAAAAATCGTGGCAAGTTTCAACGCCAACCGGCGCCCCGGTGAGATCGCCGCGGGAGTCGCAATGGGCGTTCTGTTGGCGCTTATCCCGGCGGGCAATCTGCTATGGATCGCCCTCTTCGCCCTCACCGCCCTCATCAGGGTCAATTTCGCCATAACCCTTCTGGTTCTGGCGGTATTCAAGCCACTGGTCTTTGTGG
The DNA here is from genome assembly GCA_965242725.1 of Alkalispirochaeta sp. GTDB lineage: Bacteria > Spirochaetota > Spirochaetia > DSM-27196 > Alkalispirochaetaceae > Alkalispirochaeta. The sequence goes on along the minus strand of CBDESZ010000004.1, from coordinate 341,256 downwards.
CGGACCCCCTTCTTCACCGTCTTGGCGAGGCGATCCTCACCGCAAACGGTCTGGACGCAACATGGACGACGCTGTACAGCCTTCCCCTCGTGCCCTACACCCGCTTCAACAACACCGTCGTCATGGGAGGACTTGCCCTCGGCCTCGTCGCGTGGATACCCCTCTTTTTCATCGCCCGCGCCGGCGTGGGCTTCTACCGGAAAACAGTGCATCCCAGAATCGCCGACAGCAGGGTGGTACGAGCCCTTGAAAAAATACCCGTCGTCTCCCGGTTTGTTTCCCTGGTAAAACGATTTCAGGGAATCTACTCCGTCGTCGCATAGGAAAGGAAAGAGGAGCACCAATGGCCGCGCGGATCCCGAGAAAATACCGTAAACCCATACCTGGCCGCACCTTTCAAAAGAAGATACTCCGCCGTATACACCTTCCCGCGGAAGCGGAACGCATCCGCGCCGCCTTTGCGGAGGACGACGACGGCATGTATCGGCTCAGCGACTCCCTTTCCACTGAGGAGCGCACGAGAGTCGCCCGCATCCTCAGGGAGATCAAAAAGAATCGCGGTTTTGTCAAACTGGGACCCTTCATCGTTCTTTTTATCATCCTCGGTGGAGCGACAACGGTGACGATGCTCTTCAAGGATCGCTGGCTGCAGGAGGGAGGCGAGGCACTTCTCGAGACCATTTTCGAAGCGGAGAGCGAGATATCCAACCTGCATTTCGCCTCGCTGCGCGGAGTCATAGAAGTCGACGCGATTACGGTGGCCGACAGGGACCGACCGATGACCAACCTCTTCGCCGTCGGACCGGCGATCATCGATATCAGCACCGCGGAACTGCTCAAAGGCAACGTTGTCATGTCCCGGATCGCCGTGCAGGGCATCGTCTTCGGGACGGAACGGGAGATTTCCGGCGCCCTCCCGGAACGATCAGACGACGACAGCCGCTCCACTTCGCCCCTTGCATCGACGGCCGCCGACGCCGCCCGGGAAATACCGTCAGGCCTGGGACTCTCCGCGCTGAATGTCGACCCGGAAGAGCTCATCACATCGGTTTCCGGCGAGCTGACCTCGCCGACTCTCGTCCGGCGTCTCATCGACGACGGTGAACGCACCTACCGTGACATCCAGTCGGACCTGGACTCCATCGTCGGCGGGACGGCGGAACTCCGGGAATTTGCCGTGGATGCGCGGGAGCTCGATATCTCGCGAATTGACGACATCGAAACGCTCCGTCGAACCGTCGATCAGCTCAATCGACGGGTCACCGACGCCCGGGAACTCTATGGAACGATTGAAGAGACCGCCCGGGACATACAACGGCAGGCCGCCGCCGCGGGTACCGCCGCAGAAGAGATAAACCGCGCCGTCGAGGCGGACCTCGCGATTCTCGCCGACAACATACCTTCCCTGGACATCGATCCCCGGGAGATGACCGTGGACACCGCGCGGCGGTTCGCGGAATCCTTTCTGGGCACAACGTACACGCGAGCGGTGAATATCGTCGCCCGCCTCCGGCGCGTATCCGAGGCGATAGGCAACCGGACGCCGTCGTCCGTTGAGACGCCGCGACGGGGCGGTCGGGACGTCCCCTTTTCCACTGCCGTCTATCCCCGTTTTCTCGTCGCCCATGTGGAGGCGGAAGCAACACCCGCCGCCGGAGAAACAATTGCCGTCACCCCTCTCCAACATCTCATCGGCGCCCGACCTCCTCGGTGAGCCAACCTCCATCACCTATTTGCACGATCGCAACGGCATGCGCAGCGAGGTGACGGGAACAATCGATCTGCGCGCGGAGGCGACGCCGCTCGGGGCATATACCCTTGCCGTCTCGGGATTTACGCCGCCCCTCCCCGAAGCGGCGCGATCCCTCGGATTCAGTTCCTTCTCCGGCACCGGCTCGCTGAACGCAGACGGAACAATTTCGGCCTCCCCGGGAGCGGGCATTCTCCTGACGGGAGACATGGGCGTGGACATCCGGAACCCTGCGGTCACGGTTGCCGCCGCACCCGGTGCCGCCGGGATTACCGCAGGCATCATCGCCGATTCCATAAACGGGACATCGCCCCTGACGGCACGGATATCCTATGAAATCGCCGACGGCAGGCTGACCGGCTTTTCCGGCGACACCTCCCTCGTCCGCCTCCTCCGGGGACGGGTGGATCAACTGATGGCCGCCGGGCGTTCGGCAGTGAAAACGGAAATTGAAGAGACATTCAGAGATCGGATCGCCGGAGAATTTGCGGAATACGGAGACCTGTTATCCCGTATCGAGGCCGCGACGGGCCGCTCCCGGGATGAGCTCGCCGAAGCGGAGACGTACCGGAACCTCATAGAGGAGCAACGCTCCGCGGCGGAAGAGCGGATCGAAAACTATCTTCGTGATCAGGAAGAGCGGCTGCGGGACGAGGCGGAACAACAGGTGGAAGAGCAGCTTGAACAGGGCCGAGAGCGCCTGGAGGATGAAGTTCGTCGCCGCCTGCCAATCCCCGGCTTCTGACCGGTTTTCCATATTGACAATGCCGTCACCCCGCGGTACTATCGCCAACACATTACGAACATGCCCGAGTGGCGGAACTGGTAGACGCGCTAGGTTCAGGGTCTAGTGTCCTTACGGACGTGGAGGTTCAAGTCCTCTCTCGGGCAAAAGAAAGCCGAGTACCTTTTGGTGCTCGGCTTTCTTTTTGTCAGGGATGGAGAGGACTTGAAACGGTTGGCGGGCGTACCACAGCAAAGCGAGGAACGCGCCGAACGGGCGAGTGCAATCCGGCAGGATGCCGGATTAGTGCCGGAGACGGGTCGGAGGGAGCCGACAGAATCTACGCGCGTACTGAACCTTCCGGGATTTCGCAGTGCCGCCGGGAGCAGCGAGAAATGCTGAATCGTCAGTTATTACACGAACGGGACGACGTTCCCGGCTGATTAACTACGTCGCGGCAGGTACTTCATTGAGCGCCAAGATTCCGCAAAATCTTCCTCGCAAGGGGTTCTTTGATTTCGGTGTGTCGAGGGATCGTCTCTACAACACTCGTTTGAGGATTGACCCAGATGGAATGTGATCGCCCCTCACGCTTCAGGTAGCAGCCACTCCTCCGTAGACGACGTTCGAGCTCCGAGCGTTTCATCCGACTGAAATCGTCTCTCGAATGGCTCCTGATGCCAGACCGCGAAGCCCATCCTCCAGCCTATCTTCGAGGATCAGAGCAATCGCTTCCCGGAGGCACTCCTTCGCCTCTTCTTTCGTTTCCCCTTGTCCGTTGGCGCCGGGAATCTCCGGACAAACAGCCCAATAGCCACCCTCCGGAGCCTTGTCGATGATTGCGGTGAACTCTGCTTTCATTTCGTCCTCTCCCAATCAGATTACAACAAAAATAAAACAAAATCTCACGCCCTATGAACTCAGGGAATGAGGAAAGGTTGGTCTGATCGTTAGCTCGGTTGGGAGTACATCGCAGGCACTCCGCGATTTTCAATGGTAATGTGGGCAAGCCCGGGAAATACCGAAATCCTCTGTCGAAGATCGTCGATATTGACCTCCGGTGTCGTGACCAGGCCGACAATTGCGGCCAGGCGTCCCGGCGCAACGGTCCACACATGCAGGTCGAAGATATCGACATTCTCCTCCGCTGCAAACCATGTCCCGGATGTGCCCGGCGATATCGGAATCCTGATGATCGAGGAGGACCGTCGACGTCTGTTTCAGAAGCCCGTAGGACCACTTCGCGACAAGAATGGAGCCCGCCACGCCCATGAGGGGATCAAACCATACGAGACCGAAAATCTTCCCGATCACCAGTGCGATAATCGCCGGTAACCGAGGTAAGCGCGTCGGCGAGTACGTGGAAGTAGGCGGCACGTCGGTTGTGGTCGTGATGGTGATGGTGATGGTGATGATCATGATGGTGACCATGGTCGTGGTCGTGGTCGTGGCCGTGGCCGTGATGATGGTCTCCAAGGACAAAGACGGAGACACCGTTTACCACGAGACCGAGAACTGCGACGATAATTGCCTGGTCGAAGGCGATCTCCACGGGACGGAATAATCTTCCGATACTTTCCCAGGCCATCATGAATGCAAAAATACCAAGGAGTATTGCCCCGGTATATCCGCCGAGGGCGTTTACTTTTCCAGCCCCAAAAACTGAATCGGGTATCATTGGCGTGATTCCTTGCATAGGCATAGGCAAATGCCACGATACCGAGGGCAATGGCGTGGGATGCCATATGGATCCCATCCGCGAGGAGGGCATGGAGCCAAATGCAGCCCCGGCGGTAATTTCAAACAGCATCATCGTCGCGGTTATCGCAATGACGATGTGGGTCTTGCGTTCACACCGCGTGCTTTCTGTCCAGGCCAAAAACATGTGAATGCCGATGGCTTTCCGCGTTGAGAAACTCGTTCATACTGGTGTCTCCTGAATGGAAAGTTAGCTTAGCATAACTTTTAAGCGAGGTCAACGGACACTTGCCCTCCCCGGGAAGGTACGCTACCGTTGCCCGGTGACGCAAAATCATGCTACGGAACGGTCACGCAGGATCGTCATCGCATCCTGGGTTGGTATTATCGGAAACGGCTTGCTTGCGCTTCTGAAGGGAGTGGCGGGATATATCTCAGGCAGTGCCGCGGTTCTCGGCGACGGGATAGACTCGGGCCTTGACGTTCTTACCAGCGCCATCACCCTTGTCGCTGCGCGCATCACGTCCAAACCTCCCGATATCGATCACCCCTACGGACACAGTCGCGTTGAGACGATCGCTACCAAGTCGGTCTCCTTTATCATTTTTTTCGCGGGGGCCCAATTGGCGTTCGGAACGTTCGGTGACCTGATCGCCGGCAATACCAGGGATATTCCGTCGGTCCTTGCCGTCTGGGTCACCGTCGCGTCAATTCTCGGCAAAGGCGGTCTGGCGATATATAAGGGAATCGTCGGTATGCGGGTGAACAGTTCCATGCTCGTCGCCGACGCCAAAAACATGCGGGCGGATATCGCCGTTTCCGTCGGGGTTCTCGTCGGTCTTGCGTTCACGATACAGTTTGACCTTCCCGCCGTGGACACGGTCGTGGCGCTTCTCATCAGCGTCTGGATCATGTTCGTCGCGTTTCAGATCTTTCTCGACACCAATACCGAGCTGATGGAAGGATTTCAAAGACCGGGACGCCTACGAGACGATCTTTTCGGTAGTCAACGAAATCGAGGGAGCGGAGCATCCCCACCGGACGCGAATACGTACCATCGGTCCCATGCAGGTCGTCGACCTGGACATTGAGGTTGATGGAAACCTCACCATTGTCGAGGGCCACAGAATTGCACAACAGGTTGAGCAGGCGATAAAGGAAGCTGTCGACAACGTGTACGACGTACTCGTCCACGTGGAACCGAAGGGTAACGTCGAGCGGAAAGAACGCTATGGCGTATCCCAGGGGAAACTGAATCGGGAAGAAGACGCTGACCGGTGACGCGCTGCCGCATCAAACGAAACTCATCCCGGTCGCTGCATCCTGCATTCCCGATAAGCCCCTTAGTTCGAGCCGCCTTTCCGCGTACTGATTTTGAAGGGCATGTAGAGCGGACATACGCCGACTGCCGCGGTAAGGACAAAAACAACGCCCAATGCACCAAGAATCCAGAAAAGTCCGCCGTAATTGACCGCGACAAGTACGAAAGCTATCGCCAGAACGATACGCAGAACTCTGTCAATTGAACCCATATTCTTCTTCATTTGTATTCCTCCAGAAGGTACGTCTTTACCTGAAGATACGCGCTGAAAAGAGCGGGGGTCTGTGACAAAGTCACGTTAACGCTGAAATTTTTCGAGGGATGTGCGGTCTTTGATATTCACTTCTCCCCTGTGCAGTTCCACAACACCCTGACGTTCCCAGTCTTTTAAAAGTCGGCTCACCACCTCCCGGGAAGAGCCGAGCTCCTCGGCAAGTTCCTGATGTGTCGTTTCCAGGGAACGGTGTTCCTCGCCGGTCCGTTGAAGGAGGAGTTCCGCCAAACGGACGTCCAGTTTGCCGAAGACAACCTCTTCAATGAGAGAAATCAGTCCTGAAAGGCGCTGATGGTACGTTGAAAACACAAAGCGTCGCCACCAATCATCACGATCAATCAGGCGGCGCAGCACCTCCGCAGGAACAAGCAACAGCGTCGATGCCCCCCGTGTCGTCGCCTCGGCGGGGAAGACATCGGAATTGAGAATGCTCAGCGTGGAGAGGATGCACGATTGCCCCCCTTCCACCCGGTAGAGAGTAATCGCCCGGCCGTTCTCTGCATGTTTGGTAAGAATCAATTCTCCCGATACAACCAGTGGTAGATGCGTGCAGCTGTCGCCATCACGATAGAGCACTTCACCGGATTCAACGCGTCGAAGAACACCGTTGCTCCTGATCAGCAGCTCCGAGTGCCTGTCCATACCGGACAGAGAAAATCGCTTTGAAAAAACTCGCCAATCGTCGTCGGAAATCACACACATATCATTACTGAATCGTCGCGGAAGTTCTACCTTCCCTCGTATGGATCCGAGTAGACCTTGATTGTGTCCTTCCGTCCCTTGAGTGAGACGGCTCCCCTGGCGGTAAAGCGTGTTTTCAGACCTTCCGGCAGCTGTTGAAACGTCGCCTCACTGATGACGATCGAGGCGTCGAGTTCCTTGGTTGCGCTCTCCAGTCGGGAGGCGACGTTGACGGAATCCCCGACGACGGTAAAATTTCTGCGGTTGGCGCTCCCTATGTCGCCGACCAGCACCGGTCCATAGTTGATTCCCACGCCAAATCCTTCAATTGCGGGAATACCCCGCCTCTTCATTAAATCCTGAAGCTCCGGGAGGCTCGATTTCATCGCCAGGGCACACTCAACTGCGGATGCGCATGCGGTATCGCTGTTCTCAAGTCCGAAAATGACCATCACGGCGTCGCCGATATATTTGTCGATGATACCGCCATGCCGTTTCACTTCCCGGTCCCACCACGAGAAATATTCGTTGAGCATGGCCGTGATGTTCCCCGGTGTCTCGTCTTCTGAAAGGGTGGTAAAATCGCGGATATCGGAAAAAAGGATCGCTACTTCCCGGAAGTCGGCAATCGTCTCCCCATCCTTGGATAGGATGCGGTCCCTTACGTCGTTGTCCACGTATTGTCCGAAGAGCTCGGCTATCCTTGCAGAAAGTTTAATAATGCGAACGCGGCCGATACCGAGGGTTGCCGCGAGAATCACGCCGCCTGCAACGATATACAAATGGGCGGGATCCGCGAGAAAATCGACGAAGGACGGAACAAATCGGGAGATCTCAAGTTCCCGGTTCATCTGCTCCACCGACAACGTCCCGGCGGCAACGGACTCCTCCAGACCGAGTTTGATATCAAAATAGAAGTAGACAACCATGAAAATCGCGACGTTCACCATGGTCAGCAAAAACTCGAGGACTTCCCGCACCTTCGATTCCCGGTCACCCAGCATGGCCGCCTGAATTGCCCCGGTCACTATCGAACTGATCCAGAAAAACATGTGTCCCATGTTCAGCACAAAGGATATTCCTTCACGCAGTTCCAGGAGGGTATACATCGCCGGCGCAAGTAGGGAAAAGAAGAATCGTCTCGGCGGCGTTGAACCAAAAAGAACAAGCACACTCGTCTGTACCACCAGGATGAACAACAGCACCGTATGTCCCAGGTTCTGAAAGTATCCCAGGCCGGCGCTGCTGAAGTTCATCAGGATATAAAAGAGGGCGTACTGGCCGGAATGAAAGAGCAGCTCATCGCCGAATGCACGAAAGAAACGATCCCGTCCGTTCTTTTCCATAGTACCAGCATATGCCGGGCACGCAGTGAAGTCGAGACTGAACGAGACACGTTGAAATCCTGCGGAATATATACTAATTGTGTCGTGATGGACGAAAACACGTTGTTGGCCCTCCTTGTGGATTTACACCGGGACGGATTACGGCAGGGACCGGGAAGTGACGAGGAAACGCTGCAAGCCCTTGAACTGACTCGGGTGGACAGGGACGCGGAACTTCAGATTGCCGATATCGGCTGCGGCAGTGGCGCCTCAACCCTCACACTGGCCGGCAACCTGCCTGCCGCGCATTTCGTCGCGGTAGACCTCTTTCCGGAATTTCTGGACATCCTCGGTGAACTGGCGCAAACGGCAGGGCATGCCGACCGAATCGAAACGCGCGTCGAATCGATGGACAACCTCTCCTTTGAACCGGAATCCCTCGACCTGATCTGGTCGGAGGGAGCGATTTACAACATCGGGTTCGCCGCGGGAGTTGAAGGGTGGAAACCGTTTTTACGGACCGGCGGTGTCATCGCCGTCTCGGAATTGACGTGGCTGCGCCCGGATCCTCCCGACGAAATCAGAAAACACTGGAACGTAGAATATCCCGGAATCGCCACCGCTCCCGAAAAGATCGGAATACTCGAGCGCGCGGGGTACGACCTATTGGGATACCTCACCCTTCCTCCAACCGCCTGGATCGACAACTACTACGCACCTACGGAACAACGCATACCCCGGTTTCTCGAAAGACACGCCGACCGTCCGGAAGCGGTTGAAGTGGCCGCCATGGAACGACGCGAGGCGGAGCTCTATCGACGGTTCCAGGACTATTTCGGCTACGGCTTTTACGTGGCGCGGAAACGATAACACATCGCGGTACAGAGTAGAGTGGCTAGTTGAACTTGAAAAACATGACGTCTCCGTCCTGGACGACGTACTCCTTGCCTTCCTGTCGCAGTTTGCCCGCTTCCTTTACTTTCTGCTCGCTCCCGAGGGATACGAGGTCGGAAATATGGTACGTCTCGGCGCGAATGAATCCTTTCTGGAAGTCCGTGTGAATGACACCGGCCGCCTCGGGAGCTTTAGCCCCCGCCTTGAAGGTCCACGCCCGGATTTCCTTGGGGCCGGCGGTGAAGAAGGTTCTCAGGCCCAGCCCGTCATAGCCGGTGCGAATCAATTGGGACAATCCGGGTTCTTCCAGCCCGGCATCTTCGAGGAAAGCCACCCGCTCTTCTTCACTCTCCAGAGCGGCTATCTCCGCCTCAAGCTGTCCGCAAATACGCACCACCTCCGCGTTTTCCCCTGAGGCGATCTCCCGCACCTGCCCTTCGTAGGTGCTCTCGCCGTGCATGCCCGATTCGTCGACATTGCAGACATAGAGAACGGGCTTGGCCGTCAGCAGATGAAGGTCACGCAGGCTCAGCCATTGATCCGCGGTGAGGTCCAGGGACCGGGCGGGCCGGCCGTCCTGGAGATGATCGGTGAGGGTAAGGAGGAGGGGTTCCAGCGCCTTTGCCCGGGCGGCGATCCCCTTGTCCGCCGATTTCAGCTCCTTGGTGAGTCTGTCGCGCCGCTTCGTCACCGTTTCGAGGTCGGCAAGGGCGAGTTCAATATTGATCGTATCGATATCGCGGACGGGATCGACCGATCCGTCGACGTGGGTAATGTCGTCGTTGTCAAAGCACCGCACCACGTGGGCGATGATCCCTGTCTCCCGGATATGGGCGAGAAACTGGTTTCCCCGGCCTTCACCGCGGCTCGCACCTTTCACAAGACCGGCGATATCGACAAATTCAACCGTTGTGGGCACCACTTTCTCGGTGGTGATTATCGATGCGAGCTGGTCCAGCCGGCGGTCGGGGACGGGAACGATCCCTACATTCGGATCGATTGTGCAAAAGGGATAGTTTGCCGCTTCCGCCTGTACGGCGGTGAGGGCTGAGAATATTGTCGATTTACCGACGTTTGGGAGACCTACGATTCCTACATTGAGAGCCATGGCGGCGGAGTATAGCACACACTTCCGACGATCGCTATACTTTGCGAACTATGATTGAGATCACGTCCCTCGACGATTTGCATCGTCGTATCAAGGAGGAGCCCTACCTCCTCGCCTATTTTTCCAGACCCGACTGCGGTGTCTGTACGGCCCTGAAGCCAAAGGTATCGGGGATGGTTTCAGCCTTCCCGATGGCTACTTCCTACTACGTAAATCTGGATGTGCTGCCTGAAGCGGCAGGTGACTTTTCCATCTTTACTATTCCGGGAATACTCGTCTTTGTTGACGGGAAAGAGACGATACGGGAAGCGCGATACGTGAGCGCCCCCGATCTTGAAGAGAAGATGACCCGGCTCTATAACCTCAAATTTTCGGAGTAGGATATGAGAGTACATGGATTACGATCGTCCCTGATGCTTGTCGTGTTGATCATCCTGTCGATGCAGTCCGGTCCGGCTCCAGTCTACGGGCAGGGCAGAAAGCAGCGCCCCGATCCGCCGCTGCCGCTGAACCAGACCGTTTCAGTTGCGTTGAATGTGACCGGGGAGACGCCCTCGTATCGGGAGTTTACCGTCGATGTTCCTGAAAATGTGTTTGCGCTGGAGTTCGCCATTGAAGGCGCGTCGGCCGATCTGGATCTCTTTCTCCATACCGAGGAGGACGAGCTCGTCGCCGTCTCGGAAGCATCCATGTACAACGAGCGTATCCGCCTCAGTCGCATATCCTCGCCCCCGCTGACTTCCGGACGATTCAAGCTCACCGTGGCATATCAGTACACAATTCCGCCGCAGCTTGACGGCGTTCGCCTTACCTCGATCCCCTTTCAGCTTACGGCTCATGCTTTTATTCCGCAGGTCGAAGCTGTTCTCACACCGGGCATGTCTCATGTGGATTCGCTTGAGCCGGAAAACGGAATGGTCGATCTCTACGAAATCAACGTGCCCCTCGGGACAAACGCCCTCCGTATTGATATCAGCGACACCGATGCGGATATTGACCTCTTCGTGAATCGCAACAATGCCGTCGTCGATCCCTTCGCCTCCGAGTACTGGGCGCAGACGGTCCGCTCGACGGAGCAGATAATCATTGACCGCAACTCCTCACCCCGCCTGCGTCCGGGACGGTACTACGCACTGGTCATTGACCAGATTTCCGATGAGTATTCCGCGCCATACCGCATTTCCGTCCATGATCAGCCGACTCCGCCTGAATTTCTGGGTGTACCGATTTCGCTGCCGGAGGTGACCTCCGATGTGGAACGGGCCCTCCTCTCGACTGTCGAGATTCTGACTGAACACGGCGGCGGGTCCGGCGTCATAGTCACCCCGGATGGTCATATTCTGACCAATTACCACGTCGTTCTCGGCGACACCGGTTCGCCGGCGGATGATATCACCGTCGGTTTGAGTATCGATCACGGGCGTCCGGCGCGGGAGCTCTTTCTGGCGGAGGTGATAGAAACTGCCGAGGATCGGGACCTGGCGCTCCTGAGGATTACATCAGACCGGTACGGCAACCCCCTGCCGGAGGATCTCTCGTTCCCCTACCTGCCCGGACGATTTGAGACGACGCCGTCCTTCGGTGACGATTTACGCTTTATCGGCTATCCCTCCATCGGAGGAACGGGGTCGCGGGCGTCCATCACATATACGGAAGGGATCGTCTCGGGATACCAGCAGGTGCCCTTTGGCCGGCTCATCAAGACAGACGGTGAGATCAATGAAGGAAGCTCAGGCGGGGCGGCGCTGGATACCACGTTTCACATCGTCGGCCTGACCACGGAGGTCGTCGGACTCGATGCGGGGCAACTCGGCTACGTCTATCCCATAACGGCGATCCCTTCATCGTGGCGCAGGTTGATCGAGGACGCGATCAGCAGGTAGGTCCACCGCGGCAGACGCGTCAGCCCCGTCGATGCCGTGGGGGGCGTCGGCGCACGGCGTGAAAGAAGAGCGTTCTGGCGAGGCGATGGAGCTCCGCCGAGTTTTCCCTTATCACGCGACGGGCCATCTCCTCGATTTCCGCCATATTTTTCGTACTCGCATCGTCCATCTCTTCCGCGACGTCGGTAAGGTCGGCATTGAAGCGGTAATAGTCGATGCGCGGCAGATTTTTCAGGGAGTGCGCCGCCGCTTCACTCTGACCGTCCATCATGAAAGCGAGCATCGGTACGCCGTTTGCGGGAGAGACCCAATCCAGATATCCCCATTTGCTGATCTTATCGTAATGGAATCGCCGCCCGTTCCGGCCCGTACCGATGGAAACGATAACGAACCGTCGGGCGTTGCGTTTTATTTTCCGCGCCTCCGTATAGGCACTCAAGGCGGGGTTGTTTGCCACCATGCCTCCGTCAAGAAGCGTGCGTTCCGTACCTGAGGCGGAGCGGACACGGGCGGGCAGGAAATAGGTGGGTGCCGCCGTTGTCGCCCTGGCGACGTCACGGAGAAAGTAGTCTTCCGGGGGATCCCCGCTTTTCCCCTTGATCGGCCGGTCATAGTGTTTAAAAAAGAACGGCCCCCGCTGATCGGTATCGTAGGAGCTGACCAGAAGGTTGGTGGTACAGTCACTCAGCTTCTGATCGCCAAAGATGGCAAAGAAGAGCTTTTCCAGCGGTTCGGCGTCATATTTTTCCGCAAAGGCCTGACGCACTCCCGACCGCAACGACTTGAACTGTTTCAGCGGAAATATCGTCGATCCATGCTTCCGGTATATCTCCACCATCTCGTCGGCCGTATATTTCCGCATTGCCGAAAACCCGATGGCCAGCAGGGCACCCGTGGACGTTCCGGCAAAGAGATCAAAGAGAGAGTCGACGGTGATATCCCGTACCACTTTCCGCGTGATGAACGTCCCGGCCACCATCCTGCGGTTCTGCCGTGCATATTCCGCGATAAAACGGACGCGCTTCATGAGATCCCGGATGATGAGCGCCGGAATGAGGCCCCGCACGCCTCCACCGTCTATGGACAGGACGGTAAAGACTCCCCGTTTCATTATGATCGAAACATTGTGGTGAGGTGCTGATGAACCTGCTGCAACGCGTTGCGATACCGGTCATCAAGTTGCCCGATATGATCCTGAAGCACCCGGTTGTACTCCGGATCCGACGCGGGATCGAGCTTCACTTTGCGCCCGTATTGCTGCGACAGCTGCTGTTCCTTTTGCTTTATCCGCGGCTCATACTGGCGGCGGAGGTTTTCGGTAAGCTGGTTCCTGTCTTCCAGGTAGCGCTTGAAAAACTGCCGCACCTGTCCCATGAGCTCCGAGAGAACGGACCTGTCACGAAGGAGCGCTGCAAGTGCGTTCTCCACCGAGGTGAGACGGTCCATATCCGCTTCAGATTTGGGGAGGGTGAGGTTGTGCTGTATGACCGAGAACAGACCTTCCCGGACCCACTGCTGTTTGTCTTTGGGTATCTCCTTCAACGCCTTCTTCAAATCAAATTCGGGGTCTTCCTGAAACTTCGCATACAGTCGCTTTCCCGTCTCCTGCGCCTCATGTCGTCGCAGGCCTTCAGGATCACTCTTGATGTCTTTGGTCCGCTCCAGGGCGAGCTCGAGAGCCGATTTTATTTCTGCCATGGTTCAAAATATACCGAAATTCTCCGTCCTTACAAAGCGGTAGGCCCATCCGTTTCGTGGGTCGGTATATGGAAGTACGGGAAGAACGAATAAAAAAAAGTCGTAATGGAACGCAATCAACTCGTGAAGGGGGACCGCGGGAGCGAATTCTCCTCTCCGGCACGGACAGTCTGAGTGATCGGGACCTCGTCGCCGCGGTCATTGGTCGCGGCATGCGGGGGTGTAATGTCTACCGCCTCGCCGAGACGGTCCTTACCGTCCTGGAAGAGAGCAGATTTCGCTACGATCCCCGTCAATTACTGCTGATACCGGGAATGGGGCCGGCCAAGGTCGGACAACTGGCGGCGGCTTTTGAACTCGCCCGTCGTGTCCTTGCACCCAGAAACTACCGCATACGCCAGCCGGGGGATGTGCTACCCCTGATTCAGCACTACGCGGACCGGCCACAGGAGCACTTTCTTGTAATTTCCCTCAACGGCGCCCATGAGGTAATCGCCGTTCACGTCGTATCTGTCGGGTTGGTGAACAGGACGCTGGTCCACCCGAGGGAGGTGTTTTCCGACGCCATCAGTGACCGCGCGGTCGGAATAGTCTGTGCCCACAATCACCCGAGCGGACGGGTGGATCCAAGCGAGGAGGACTACATGGTCACCCGTTCCCTCAGGGAGGCGGGTGACATTCTGGGTATTAAGCTCCTGGATCACATAGTCTTTGCCCGGGACGGCCACTACAGCTTTCTGGAGGCGGGAAAACTCTGACTACCCGTCTCCGAGGCGAAACGATTTATCCCCGCCGGACGCATCTCCGCCGGACGCATCTCCGCCGTTGAAGTCGTGGTCTCCGGAAGATGACTGTTCAGACCCGGAGTCCTTTGCCTCCGCCTCTTTCGCCTTGCGACGTTTGGTGCGGAAGGTGATCTTGCCCTTCTTGACGCCGACGACGATGTGGGAACCCTCGTCAAATCGACCCCGCAGGAGATCCATGGAAAGGGGATCTTCAATATCCCGCTGTATCGTCCGGCGCAGGGGACGCGCGCCGTATTTCACGTCGTACCCCTCCTTTATGAGAAGGTCCCGGGCGGAACGATTCACTTCCAGGGTGATATCCCGCTCGGCAAGACGTGTCTGAACCTCTCCAAGCAGAATATCCAGAATATCCCGCACCTGCTTGTCCTGGAGGCTGTGGAATACGACGATCTCATCCACCCGGTTTATGAACTCCGGACGAAAGAGGCGGCGGAGTTCATTCATCGCCGACGATCTGATCTCCCGGTAATCCATGACACCTTCTTCCTTGCGGAATCCAACGGAGGACTCCCTGGTGATCTCCCGTGCTCCGGCGTTGGAGGTCATGATAAGGACAACATTGCGGAAGTTGACCTTGTGACCGAGATTATCGTGGAGTTCACCCTCTTCAAGGATTTGCAGGAGAATGTTAAAGACGTCGGGATGAGCTTTCTCAATCTCGTCGAGAAGAACGACCGCGTAGGGCTTACGCCGGATCTTCTCGGTCAGGACGCCGCCTTCATCGTAGCCTATGTAGCCCGGAGGCGCTCCCACAAGCCTGGAAACGTTGTGTTTTTCCATGTAGTCCGACATGTCGATGCGAATAAGTGCTTCGTCGCTTCCGAAGAGGTATTCCGCAAGAGACTTTGCCAGAAGGCTCTTCCCCACACCCGTCGGTCCGAGGAAGATGAATGAACCCATCGGCCGTTCCGGCGAGCTGAGCCCCGTTCTGCTTCGACGAATAGAGCCGGCTATCGCCTTGATTGCGTCGTCCTGGCCTACCACTCGACGGTGAAGCTCTTTCTCAATATCCAGCAATCGCTCGCTCTCGCTTTGTGCAAGCCGTACGAGGGGAATGCCGGTCATTTCGCTGAGGATGTAGTTGATGTCGTCGGAATCGACGATACTCTGCTCGCTCTTCAACGACACCTTCCACTGCGTACGCAGCTCTTCTACACGCTGCTTCAGCTGCCGCACTTCATCGCGCACGGCTGCAGCCCGTTCGTAGTTCTGGCTGTTTACAAGGGCAAGCTTGTCGGAGTTGAGCCGCTCAATCTCACTTTCCAGTTCTGCAATCTCCGTCGGCCGCACGCTGTTGTCGATACGCTTCCGACTGCCGGCTTCATCTATAAGGTCGATCGCCTTGTCCGGAAGAAAACGGTCGGACATGTACCTTCGGGAGAGCGTAGCAGCCACCTCCACCGCGCCCGGGGTGTATGAGACGTTATGGTGCTTCTCGTAGTGACCCTTTATTCCCTTGAGAATCTCGATCGTATCTTCAACAGTCGGCTCTTCCACGATAATGCTCTGAAATCGTCGTTCCAGGGCGGCGTCTTTTTCAATGTACTTCTTGTACTCGTTCAGAGTCGTCGCACCGATACATTGAATTTCACCCCGGGAGAGCGCCGGTTTGAGCATGTTGCTCGCATCGATTGCGCCCTCTGCGCCGCCGGCGCCGATAATTGTGTGAAGCTCATCTATAAAGAGAATAATATTTCCGTTGGCGGTGATTTCCTTCATCACCCGTTTCAACCGCTCTTCAAACTCCCCGCGGTATTTGGTTCCGGCGATGAGGCCGGCCAGGTCAAGGGTGAGCACACGTTTTCCCACGAGCACTTCAGGTGCGCTGCCGTCAACGATTTTCTGCGCAAGCCCTTCAACGATCGCCGTTTTTCCCACACCGGGTTCACCGATCAGAACGGGATTGTTCTTGGTCCTCCGCGCGAGTATCTGAATCACCCGCTGGATTTCCTTTGCCCGCCCGATCACCGGATCGAGCTTATCCTCCCTGGCAAGTTGTGTGAGATCCCGGGAAAACTCATCCAGGGTTGGTGTCGTCTTTTTACCCGACGATGCGGTGGATACTCGCCGCCGGGAAGAGCCCGCCTGCGCGCTGCCGCCGCCCGATGAGGCGGCTCCGGCCGCCGCCTGGCCGCCCCGTTCTCCGCCGCTGAGCTCGGAAATCACGTCGCGCAGCATCTCGACGGTAACGTTGTGCTGGTCGAGAAACTTGGCGGTCTCGCTGTCGGCTTCCCGGCTGCACGCCAGCAGGAGGTGCTCAGTGCCGATATACTCGTGTCCCAGATTGCGTGCCTCTTCCGCGGAGTCCTCCAGCACCTTTCTGCCCCGTGGAGACGGGGGAACGTCGCCGAGGGTAAAACCGCCACGCTTTTTCGGTATGACGTTTTCCAGATCGATCTGCATCCGGGCGGGGTCGATCATGAGCTTTTCAAGCGCCTTGTACCCCAGACCCCCGCCCTCTTTAAGCAGGGCGAGCATAATATGTTCCGGCAGAAGCTGATCCGAGTGAAATCGCTTCGCCTCATCCTGAGCGAGTATCTGCAACACCCGTTGCGCCCGCTGTGTCAGTCCTTTAAACATTCTCCAGTCTCCCAAGTATCGTGCGCATCAGCGTAGCCCGAGCGGCTTCCGGTGATGTCGATTCTTCCTGTTTTGTTAGTATCCGTACCTGTTCGTCGCCGCTCACAAAGAGCGCGTCCGTCACGGTGTTCAGCTCCACGTCATCCAGGAGATTCAAACTAACGCCGAGACGAACGATCGACAACAGGTCCATCGTCTCTTTTCGGGACAATTTGCGGGCATATCGCAATGTCCCCAGCGCCCGCTGCACCGCGTCGACAAGCTCGTCACCGCGTCGTTTCTTCAACTCCAGCCGCGCTTCACGCTCATAATGTACTAATCGGGCGGCAAAACCTTCAAGTTCAGTTATTATTTCTTCCTCGCTCTGCCCGAAACTGCCCGCCAGCTCTGCCGTATACAGCGAGCCATGCTCCTCACCGGCGGTTCCATAACGGGAAAGAACGATCGACTCATCACCCTTCTCACCCGCCGGCAGGCTCATACCCTCACTGTGCTCAATCGCAGGGAGGTGAAAATAGAGTCGTCCCGTCATCGCCGAACCGAGCCGGTTCAAATCGGGCGAAAGGTATCCCAGCGCAAGGGAGACTGCGTATTCAAGGTGGTCCTCCAGCTGCTGATCCAGACCGATCGCCCGCGCGTGGGCGCCGGCAAGATCCAGCCCCCCCGCATTCACCGAGAGAACGATATGGTCGGCGGCTCCCAGGGAGACGACCTCACCATGATCGGCGGAAATGGCCGCAAGCCCGGGCTCCTCTCCGTGGCGGATGACTCCCCCCTCCTCGTAGAACCGTAACAGGGGCGCCGGAAGGGCCTCACCGTCCAGGAGGGTGAAATCACCGGTGAGCGCGTGAAGCGCCCGTTCACAGATACGACGCAGGTGCAGGCGCTGTTCCCCGGTCATTCGGTGGGGAAAGGGAATGTTCTGCAGATTTCGGTGCAACTCGATTTGAGATACGATTACGACATCCCGGTCGGCTCCGTCGAGGGAGTACCAGGATGACCGGCGAGGTTCTACGGCGTGGTTGACCATGGAGTCTCCTATTCCGTATGGGACTCGCCGTCGGCAATTCCTATTTGACCGATCCTGTCCCGTATTTCCGCCGCCGACTCAAAGTCTTCAGACTCGACGGCCAGAGTGAGACGGTGCTGCAACGACTCCCGTTCAAGCAACATATTGCGGTACCGTTGCAGCCGGACGGGAAGGCGGTGCTGATGACGATCCGTCCGATAATGAAATTTCAGAAGACGACCGATAGACGGGGCAAAGGCGTCATAGCAGTGGGCACAGCCGACGCGGTGTCGAAGGAGGACGTCCCGCAGCGTCGTGCCGCATTCGTTGCACATCTGATCACTGCCGGAAGAACCGACGCCGACAAAGAGACCATCCATCAGGTATGCAACACTGACGGGGGGCGACGGCATGTCGGAAATGCCCAGCTCCCGCGCCCGTCCCGCGGATATCTCAATCTCGTTGCGCTTTCCGCCGATTACTCGAACCACCTTAATTGTCTTCACCACCGCTCCTATAGGGGAATGGTACTGCAACACGAAAAGAGAATCCACAACTACAGTAATCGAATCGACGGGAATTCGTCGTTCCATCGCCGCGGGATGCCTATTGATGCCGAAGAATCTGATCCGGCCGGACGTCGCTCGCTTTTCGGGCGGGCAGGAGCCCCGCGATCAGGGAGACAATCAGGGTAAACAGCACCGCCCCCAATACGGGGAGGTAGGAAATGGTCACGGGAATCTGTTCCAGGTAGAAATCACCGTTGAAGAGATCGACCGTCCGGCCGGCAAGGACCGACACAACGATCTCCAGAAAACGGAGGATTTCATTAATGTATCGAGCCATGAGCAGTCCCACCGCCGTTCCCGCCGCGGCGCCGACGATACCGACGATCAGACCGGCCAGGACGAAGGCGTTGCGAACTCCCTGCGCGGGGACTCCCGTCGCGCGAAGTATGGCGATTTCCTGCTCCTTCTCGATGACCAGCAGCACGAGGGCCGACGAGACATTCACCGCCGCCACTACGACGATCATCGCCATGACGAGACTCAGGAGGTTGCGGCTGGTAAGAAATGAAATGTACCGGCCCTCCTCGAGGGTGTACCAGTCGAGAACAAACCACCCCTCCCCTGCGGCGCCGGCAATCTGACGGAGCATACGCGCTCCGCCCTCGCGCTCCGACCGGTCAAAAACACCGGCAACGCCGCGTCCAAAGAGGGGGTTGGGAAGGGACCGGGGATTCTCCACTTTGATACCGATAATATCCCGGGCGCCCTCATCGGGAATAACCCTGAGTCCCCGTTCGAGGGGGATAAATACCCACAATCGGTCAAGATCACGATAGCCCGATGTGACGACGCCGGAGACGGTGAATCGACTCACCCGCGGCAGCATCCTCCCCTCTCCCAGGGGACGGACGGTGAGGAGGCGTATTTCGTCCCCCGGCGCGATATCGAGTCGATCGGCGATATGCGTACCCACCACGATTGAGTTCTCGTCGGTCAGGTCAAAAGAGCCGGCGGCGACTTCCAGATAGTCCTGTACACGGGTGTCCCGGGCCCAGTAGGCGTTGGATACCGCACGGATCGTCACACCGCTCCGACCCGAATCGGAATAGAGCAGGCCAAATCCCTGCCGCTCC
Organism: Alkalispirochaeta sp.; assembly: GCA_965242725.1. GTDB lineage: Bacteria > Spirochaetota > Spirochaetia > DSM-27196 > Alkalispirochaetaceae > Alkalispirochaeta. Next base: position 321,863 of record CBDESZ010000004.1, on the reverse strand, counting down.
CTCCCGGCCGAGACGACGCCTGGAATGGAGGAGATGGCGGACAGAGGTGTCTCCTCCGGCGCCTGCCGGGCGATTGCCTGAATGTGATAGCTTCCCGTCTCCATGAATCGCCCTACGATACCCGCGATCATTCCGTCGGCGACGTGCTGAACGAGAACGAGGGGAACGACACTCAGCGCGATGGCGATGATCGCCGTGACAAATCTGCTCCGGCCCCTGCCCGCCCGACGCATTCCGCCACCGAGAAAGCGGAAGGCGAGCATGATCAGCGCGGAGAGAGACATCCACCCTCCAGGGCCAGTACGGTTCCCGCCCGACGGGCCAGGTCGGTATTATGGGTAACGAGAATAAGCGTCCGTCTCCGCCGGGATACGACGTCAAAGAGGATATCTTCCACCGTCCGGGATGTTTCATCGTCAAGGTTTCCCGTCGGTTCGTCGGCGAGGAGCAGGGGCGGGTCGTTAATCAGCGCCCGGGCGAGGGCAACCCGCTGCCGTTCGCCGCCCGACAGCTGGGCGGGGAGATGGTCCATGCGGCGTTGAAGCCCCACCTCCGCGAGGAGCTCCGCCGCCATCTCACGGACGTCGCTGCGACTGCTCCCCTTTACCATTGCCGGGAGCATGACATTCTCGATCGCCGTGAAGTCCCGGAGCAAATGGTGAAATTGAAAGACCAGCCCCACCGTCCGGGAGCGATATCCGTCCAGTCCCGCACCGGTAAGCCCGGTCACCTCCCGTTCACCCACGGCGATCGACCCCGCGTCGGGAAGATCCAAACCGGCTATCAGGCTCAAAATTGTGCTTTTTCCGCTTCCGCTTTCGCCGACGATGGCGACCCGTTCGTTCGGTTCAACCACAAATGATACGTCCTTCAGGATGTGGAGAAACTCCTCCCCGCTGGGGAACCCTTTTTGAACGCCCCGGACGACGACGGCGACACCTGCATTCTCTGTGTGATCACTCATTCCGCAATAACTCCATCGGTCGTATCCGAACCACCGCTCCCGCCGCAATCCTTGCCGCGAGCACGGCAATTCCGACCGCGCCGAACGCAACAAGGATTACCTCCCATACCGACAGGGAGAGGGGAATTCCCTCAAGATAGAAGTACGAGGGGGAGAAGACGCGCACCCCCTCACCCCCCAGGGTTGTCGTGAAAAATTCAAGGAGGGCGAATATTTCGTTCACGTTTCCCGCGATAAAGAGGCCCGCGGCGAGTCCCGAGACGCTGCCGATGACCCCGATAAACCACCCCTCGAGGACAAACACCCGCCTCACGTCCCGTTCTCCCCCGCCCAATGCACGAATAATCGCGATCTCGTCGCTCCGTTCCAGGATGCTCCTTCTCAGAAGCTGGTAGATATTTCCCGCAACGACGACAAAGATGAGCCCCACCAGGAATATCATCATCGTTTTTTCCATACGAAGGGCGCCGAATATTCCCCGGTTGTACTCCCGCCACGTCTGAATCGACATTTCCGGAAGCGCGGCAAAGGAGGAATCACCGATCTCATGCTCAAGCTCCCGTACGATGCGCTCCGCGGCGTATCGATCGGCAACTTTTATGCCGAAAACGACGGGGTCCGTCGCCTGGAGCGTCTTCGCGGCCCCCTCGAGAGAGAGAATGCCCCAGTTCCGGTCTATATCGAGATAGCCGCTGCGAAAAAGACCGGTGACGGTCAAATACGCCTCGGACGGGCGGATGCTTTCCTGGGACATATGGGCAATGGAAACGGTATCTCCAACCCGGACGCCCAATGCCCTGGCAAGCTCCGCTCCCAGCACGACCGAATCCGGCCGGTCAATATCAAAGGTACCGCCGGTGATTTTCAGCTGCCCCGCTGCTCCCTCGTCACGACGAAGCCAGTCGGACGGCACGGCCCGCAGAATGATCCCCTGCGGTTCCGGCCAGAATCCCCGGGCGATCGTCTGGATTTCCACATGGGGCACGACGGCGCGTATCTCCGACGAACGTCTGCCGTCGATCCGATCGTCGATGTTCCACTTCTCCCCGTCCGAGACGTAGGCCTCCACTTCAAGGGCGGTCTCGACTCTGATGTGAAAGGAGTTCAATTCAAGAATGTTATTGATGGTGGTAGCCTGGAACCCGTTCATCACCGATATCACGACGATGAGTGTAGCCGTACCGGCGGCAATGCCGAGAATCGCAAGGAGGGCCGCGCCTCCTTTACGGGTTCGGCCCGAACGGAGCATGCGTCGCGCGACAAAAAGGACCCAGTCTCCTACCACGTTTCCGTCCGTATCACTTCACCGTCTGCGAAGGTTTCCCGCTGGACGAGTTCATCGTCCCGATAGATCTCCCTCACCACGACGATTCCGTTTCGGTACCTGACGGTCGTACCCGTCCCCTCGTTGTTCCGGAGCTCTTCCAGGACGGGCACTCCGTCTACCGTACGGTAAAGGCGATACCCCCGATCTTCCGACGGATCCTCGTACTCCCAGCGACTTATCTGTACCCGTCCATTTTCAACCACCCGTTCCACCGTCACCCTTCCGTTCTGATCGAACTCCCGCTGCACCGTCCGTACAACTCTTCCGCTCCGTCGCTCTGTCTCCTCAACGACTCGTCCGTTTCGAAGGATGCGATCCGTAACGGTATCTCCCTCGCGCACCCTCCGTTCCACCACGGCGGGGGCGGGATAGGCGTACCATTCCTCCCGGAGGGGGACGCCGTCTTTATCGCGACGAATATACTCCGGCCTCCCCGCACCATCATAGCGGTACACCCAGTTTTCATCGGCCAGCCAGAGACGTTCGTCCCACGCCGTCGACGGCAGCCCGTACCGGATGGTGATGCACTGACCCGGTGCGTCACATCGCCGCACCTCCCGGAGCGACCCGTCGCTTCGGTAGCGAAAATGTTCCTCAAATTCCGTCGTCCCGTCCGGTTCACGGCGCCCCCGATAGAGAGGCAGTCCGGCGGCGGAAAAACGTGCATCTTCCACCGCCACAAGTACGCCGTCGCGGTAGAGGTGCATCCGCTCGTCCCGGCGCCCACCGGGACGCCGGACGGTATCGACTGCTGCAACCCACTCTGCCGCCCCCGGTGGGGCTTCCTCATTTCCTTCCGGGAACCCGTCAGGCACTCCTTCAAGGGGCTCCCGGGCAATGAGATCGCTGTCAGTGATAAACCACTGAGCCTGAGGTGACGGACCGGGGGGTGCGGCGTGTTCCTGCGCGTCCGTCGCCGTCACGACGCACAGTGCAAGCAGTGCCGGAATCACCCCCCGCACCGTTATCCCCACACTCACGGCGACAGGAGGGAGTCTACGTATTCCCGGGGATGAAAAGTCGTGAGATCGTCGTATCCCTCGCCGGTTCCGATCCACGCGCAGGAGAGGTGCTGCTGCCGGGCGAGGGGTATGAGTATCCCGCCCCGGGCGCTTGAATCATATTTTGCCAGGAGTACCGCATCCACCCCCACCGCCTCATGAAAGAGCTCCGCCTGACGGAGGGCATTCTGCCCGTCGTCGCATCGATGACGAGGACCTTGCGGTAGATGACGTCCTCCCCCGCCTGTCTTTTGACGATACCGTTGATCTTTTCCAGTTCCCGTATCAGGTTGGCCCGATTGTGCATACGTCCGGCCGTATCGGCCAGCACGAGGCGGTCACCCCGGGAGCGTGCACTTGATACGGCGTCATATATAACCGCACCGGCGTCGGAACCCGTCGCCTGCCGCACGAGACGGAGACCCAATCGGTCGGCATGGGTTGCGATCTGCTCCACCGCGGCGGCGCGGAAGGTATCACCGGCGGCGAGGACGACTCCCTCTCCGGCCCACTCGTTCTTGTAGCGATGCGCGAGTTTTGCGAGGTTCGTCGTCTTTCCGACGCCGTTCACCCCAAGGACGAGAAGGACATTCAGTTTATTCCTGTCGAGTCGATATCGGCGGCGGAAATTTCGGAAAGAATCATTTCCCGAAGGGCGGCGATCGTCTCCTCTCTCGTCTTGTAGGTACCGGATGACTGCAGCCGGTCGGATATTTCCATGGTGAATTGCGCACCGAGGTCGGATTCGATCAACAGATCTTCCAGTTCTTCAAAAAATTCGGCGTTCTGCGTCCCTCCGGAAAAGAGGGAGCGCAACCGTTGTCCAAGCGTCTTTTTTGCCATTCATCCTCACCGCGTATGGTATCCCTGGGCGGTCCGTATGTAGTCCACCAGGCGCCATATCATATTCCCAAAGAAGCCGGCACTCAAGGCGATCCCTCCGTAGTACCCGTAAAAGAGGGCCGAACCCTCCCGGACGACGCGCTGCCGCTCCTCATCGGAAAGGTCGGGACGCACCGATCCGGAAGGAAAGAGCCCTGTGTAATCCTGATACGCGCCGTACAGAATGATCGGCACACCCACGGAGAGTGAAAACAGTCCGAAGGAACGGTAGAACCTCTCCCGCGACAGCCGCGTCTCTTCTTCCCAGTCGTATCCACGGGACACGAGGACGGTCTCTACGTTCTGTGGCGATGTGGAGCTCAATTCAAGACGTGAATCGTAGTAATTCTCTTTGACGATTGAATAGCTCGTCAGTTCGTCGGGTCGCGGTATGCGCACGGGGGTGTACCCCAGCCATTCAACACCACGATAGACCGACGCGGCAGGGGGGTACTGTCGAAATGGTGACGAAATCCTTCGGTTGGGCGGTGATAACGAGGGGGAGCGTCAACTCCTCTCCCGGAGTGACGGTGAGAATCCTCGCTGCCTCCCTGCCGTCGGGAGTGACCGCCCGTACCTGAAATGTGCCGGCGCGAACATAGCCGTCACGAACGCGTCCGACGCCCATGAGCCGGTCGTCGAGATATATCCGTGCATGGTCCAGCTGTACACCCTCGCCGTCCACCGCTTCCACCGTCACATCGGCGACCTCCGCCGCCGCGACGGCGTGTACAATCCGTCGACCGTATTCCTCCAGCCGCAGAGGAATTTCCTCCGGGAGCGCGACGACACGGAGAATGACGTCATCGCGGTCCAGCACGAGATGGTACATGTGCACCTCGAGGATATAGAGGTCGTCGAGGGGATCCACCGTGATATAGACGTATAGATCCGCATCCGCCTCCTCACCGAGACGGGAGGGATCACTCAGGGTCGTGCGGAAGAGGTAGGTCTGGTCTTCGGGAATCTCGATTCGAACCTCCCGTGGAACCGAGAGTGCGTCGACGGTAAGGGAGTTCAGAATTTCCAGCCGGTGGGTGAGTCGCTTCAATTCGGCGTCACCCGATCGTGCATGCGCCGCCCCTTCCGTCCCGTCACCCCCCGACTCCATAACCCGGGTATCCAGCGACAGGTGCCGTTCGTCGATCGCCTTTTGGAGACGTGTCCGTTCTGCGGCGATTCGTCGGCGTACAAGGGCCTGCCGCTCATCGTCGCCAAGGTACCGGAGCGGGACGTTTGCGATGATGTCCCTGACAATTCGCAGGTACCCCCCCAGGGCGGTACGACGGTTGTCGGCAATTTCGGGGGCGATGATCGTCCCCGGGACGACGCGATAGCTGTCGTCGGTAATGCCCAGTTCCGTGATGAGGTCGTATCGCTCCTGTTGGAGACGGCTTTCATCGGTCCCCGCTGCCCTGAGCGGCAGCGGGAGCAGTACGAACCCGGCGAGGACGGCCAGGACCAGAGCCGGCCAAGAGACTCTTGCCCTGGCGGGGACAACGGAGAATATCCGAACGATTCGTCCCGGGGTCGCCGCGATTGCGTTACTCCTGACCGGCCTGCTTTTTGAGAAATGCCTCGATAAAGGGATCCAAATCACCATCCATCACCGCCTGAATGTTTCCCGTTTCGACGGAGGTTCGCAGGTCCTTCACCATTGTATATGGCTGGAAGACATATGATCTGATCTGATTCCCCCAGCTGATACCCTTTTTCTCGATTGCCTTGGCCTCCTGTTCCGCTTCCCGCTCCTGGCGGTACACTTCATACAATCGGGATTTCAGCATTTTCATGGCGGTCGCACGGTTTTTGTGCTGGCTCCGTTCATTCTGGCACTGCACGACCACACCCGTCGGTATATGGGTCATGCGCACGGCGGAATCTGTTTTATTGACGTGCTGACCGCCGGCGCCGCTCGCGCGATAGGTGTCGACGCGAAGATCCTCGGGCTTGATGTCAACTTCAATCTCCTCATCGACGATTGGAGAAACGTACACCGAAGCAAAGCTCGTATGCCGACGCCCGCTTGAGTCGAAGGGACTGATTCGCACGAGACGGTGAATACCCGCCTCAGCCTTGAGATAGCCGAAGGCATACGGGCCGTTCACCTCGATCGTCACCGACTTGATGCCCCCTTCGGCTTCCTGCATGTCCAGCATTTCCCGCTTCAGGTCATGATTGTCGATCCAACGGGTGTACATTCGGTAGAGCATGCTTACCCAGTCACACGCTTCCGTGCCCCCCGCCCCGGAATGGATTGTGAGATATACTCCCGCCGTGTCGGCCTCATCACTGAGGAGTTGTTTCAATTGGAGGCTGTCAAATTTTCTGCGTGACTCCGTGATGATGCGGGATATTTCCGCCTCCTGGGAGGCGTCTTCCGCCTCTTCCGCCAGTTCGAGGAGCGCTTCCGCGTCTTCGAGGTCGGCGATGAGCTCTTCCCACGGCTCGATGGTGTCACGAAGGCGTTTTATTTCCGTCATCGTCGCTTCCGCCTTTTCCCGGTCGTTCCAGAACTCGGGATCCGCGGTAGCCGCTTCCTTGTCCTTTATCTTGGTTCTGACCTCATCGGGGTCAAAGATACCTCCATGTGGAATGGACTTCTTTTTTCAATTGCGTCAGCGGCGCATGCAGTTCCTGTAGCATTGGTATTCTCCCTTGTATATAGAAGCTTGTTGCGCCACCACGATAGCATGACGGACGCGCCTCTGTCATGAATGCTGAACCATGGCGTGAAAGATGAAAAATGGGCACCCGGCGTCCCGGTACCTACCACTGATAGCCGTTGCCGCCGAAGGTATAGGCGGGACCAAGCAGGACGTACACGAGGGGACGCAGTTGGTCGTTCATAGAGTAGCCTATGTTGAGTTCACCCAGACTGGTTTCGACGGCGACTCCGATCCGGCCGCCCGCGACGGTGGATGTGGAAATAAGGGCGTCAAAAGACTCGTCCCAGATGCGACCGACATTACCGCCGACACGGAGGTAGACCGATTCGCCCACACCAAGGGGAAGGTGAAACAATTCAAATCGCACGTCCGCGCCAACGGTCAGAATGTGGTTACCCGAGAGTTCCTGGTAGTAATACCCCTCAAAGAGCTCTGCGCCCCCCGTGTAATGCTGTTCGTATGCGGGGAGACGCGAGTTGAAGTCACTGCCCCCTTCCAGGCGGAGCTGCAGGTTGAACCGATCAGTGATCGGGATGTGTCGCCGGCCGGAGAAATCGAATCTGCTGTTAATTGAGCGGTCGTCATTGTCATACCGCCACCGATACCCGAATGACGCCTCTCCTCCCTGGACGGGAAAAAACGCCCTGTCCAGCGTATCGTAAATGAAAACGCGCGCCTACGCCGACGCGACGGGTTCTCACCTGATCGACCGTTTCCCGACCCTGTACGCGGTCGAGACCGAACCATTCGGTAAATCCCGAAACACCCAGCGTCGCGCGGCGCAATACCGGCGATTCCAGCCACAGTTCCAGTCCGTTTCTGCGCTGGAGATAGAGCGCTTCCACAGTACGTCCGTCGTAGAAGATCAGCGGCGGCGCCAGCACATACCCTCCGATTCCAAGACGAAGGGGACCGAGGACCCGGGCGCTCAATGCGGTTCTAAACTGGGCAACCTCGGTGAGCCAGAGATCGGTGTCCAATCGGAACAGCCCGTCGCCAAGGGTGGCGACGTGATTTCCGTGGAGCACCGAGCGGGTATTCAACGCTCCGTCAAGCTGTATTCGTGTTCCGAAACCGAGCTGAACTTCCGACCGGTATTGTTTTTCAGGCACGGCGTATATCGTGAGAACGTGATACGCGTCGTCCCGCGTGGAAAATGAGCCTGCCTCCAGGTCGTAGGAAACGTACTCAAATCCGCCGGAGTCATAGAGGCGGTAGATCTCGGTACGCAACTCCTCAGCGGTGAATGTCCGCCCCATCAGGGATCGTCGCACGTCGATCAGAGATTGTGGTGTCTCCCGGTCGGGCGGTACCGATAAATGGACCGCTCCGACTGAAAAACGTTCATCCCGCATCGCCTCCTCCGCCAGCCTGTGACCCAGCCCCCGGGTCGGGGGGACCAGGGATTGCACCGCTCCGGCGGCCTCCAGACGGTTCCGGAGCAGGATCAACTCGTCCCGGTGATCCCGCGCTGCCTGCCGTCCGATCTCTACCATTTCAAGGGCCTTTTCAAAGTCGATCGTCGTATATCCCGTAAGGTCCGGCGAGATCGCCACATCGGCCAGGACCAGATTCTCTTCTATGCGCTCCTGCCGGAGGATGATCCCCGCCTGTTCAACGATCGTCCCTACATCCTGAAGTTGCCCGACCTGCCGTTTTGAATTGAAAAGATCGACTGCGATAACCACATCGGCGCCAAGACCCTTAACCACATCCACAGGAAGGTTATTTGTCCATCCGCCGTCTATGAGATACCTGCCGTCGTAGTGCAACGGCGTAAAGACGCCCGGAACGGCTATGCTCGCGCGAACTGCGTTCTTGAGATCCCCTCCGGTATACACAACTTCTTCGCCCGAGACGAGATCGGTTGCCACGATTCCGATCGGCCGGGGAAGCTGGAAAAAATCATCGATTCCCGCAAAGGGACTCAGCAGTGCGTCCAGATATTCCGTCGCCCGCTGTCCCGCCGAAATTCCCGCCGGCGTCACGAGCTTCCAATCGTCAAATCGGGCACCGACACGAAAGCGCCGCGTCGCTTCCCGTGCTCCCACATTCAGCGACGAGCGCCGGGGTTGATCAAAGAGGAGATTGTCCCATTCAACGGACTGTACGATTTCAAGCATCTCCTCTCCGGTATATCCCGCCGCATAGAGGGCGCCGACGATACTGCCGATGCTTGTACCGGCCAGATACCGGGGATTAAGACCGATCTCCTCCAGTTCGAGGATCACCCCGAGGTGGGCAAATCCAAGGGCGCCCCCTCCGGCGAGGGCCAGACCGAGTGCCGGCGGCGCTCCGGCGCCGTTTTCTTCGACGGGAAACGCAGATTCATCGGCCGAAAGCTGTGCCGAAGCGGAAAGGAGAATGAGAATAAAAAGATGCCGAATCCTGGTCACCCGGCCATAGTACTTCACCGTTGTCGAGACTGCCAGAGTATCCGGTGTATAATTCCGACCATGAAATATCGAACCCTTGGAACGACAGGACTGCAGGTCAGCGTAATCGGCGTTGGTACGTGGCAATTTGGCGGCGAGTGGGGTATGGACTTTACCCCGGAAGAGGTGGACACCATTCTCGGTACTGCCCGGGATGAAGGCATCAACCTCATCGATACGGCGGAGTGCTACGGCGACCACCTCTCGGAGCGCCTCATTGGCGAGCGTATTCACCGGGAGCGGGATACATGGATCGTCGCCTCCAAGTTCGGCCACCACTTTCACGGCCCGCTGAACCGCACGCGCCACTGGAACGCGGGAGAGGTACGGAATCAGGTGACTGCATCGCTCAAGGCACTCCACACCGATTATCTCGACATTCTTCAGTTCCACTCTCCCACTGACGAGGAATTTCTGAACGAGGAGCTCTGGGACGCGCTGAAGGAGATGCGTCAAGCGGGAATGGTTCGGCATATCGGGCTCTCGGTCAGCAGGAACGACAACCTGTTTCAGGTTGCCCGATCCCCCGATGCGGGGTGCGAAGTTCTGCAGGTTGTGTACAACCGCGTCGACCGCGCCCCGGAGCACGAAGTCCTGCCTGCGGCACAGTCCGCCGGACTCGGGGTACTGGCCCGGGTTCCCCTGGCAAGCGGATTCCTCTCGGGGAAATATGATGCAGACTCAGTCTTTCCTCCCAACGACTGGCGTTCAACGATGGATGGGGAAAAACGTGCGGAAATCCTCACGGAGGTTGAAACGGTACGTCGGGAGGAACTCCCTGAAGATGCGCCGATGGCGGCGTGGGCTCTGGCGTGGCCGTTGCGCCATCCCGCGGTAACCGCCGTCATACCGGGCTGCAAGAATGCGGAGCAGGTGCGGAACAATGCCCGCGCGGTTCAATGGATCGACAAACGGTAGCGGGTACCGTCCTGACCGGCCGTCAACCGGCCATCACCTGGCGCAGGACTTTCAGATGAAGGTCCCGATCCCGGTCGGAAAAGAGGACAAACCGGATATCCTGTATGCTCTTCAGGCGGGACATCTCAGCTTTGATTGTGGAAAAGGCGACTTTCGCCGCATCAGCGGCGGGATAGCCGAACGCTCCGGTAGAAATCGCGGGAAATGCGATGCTCCTGATCTCTTTTTCTTCGCCCCGCTGCAGGGCATTGCGGTAGCACGCGGCAAGGAGCTCCGCTTCCGGTTTGTCGACGCCGTACACGGGACCGAGGCAATGAATGACGTAGCGATTGGGCAGTTGGCCCGCTCCGGTAACGACAGCCTCGCCGGGACGAATCGGCGCCAGCGGCCGGCACTCCCGGTCCAGTTCGGGCCCGCCGGCGCGGTGAATCGCTCCGGCGACACCGCCGCCGATCCGCAAATGTGCGTTGGCGGCATTTACGACGGCATCGATCTCTCGCTGCCCGGCGATGTCGCCGGTCACACATTCGATGCGTACACCATCTCGTTCAAACATAGACTCCTCCGTCATTCCTCATCATCGCCGAGACGAGCAATCGCGACGGCAATCTCAGTTGCGAGACGCGCATTGTTTTTCACCAATGCGATATTCGCACGCAACGATTCACCGCCGGTCAGCTCGACGATCCTGGCGAGCAGAAAAGGCGTCACCTCCTTGCCCGTGATTCCCTGCTCCTCCGATTCACGGACGGCCCGCTCAATCACGCCTTCGATTTCCCGGTAATCCATTTCCGCGCTTTCCGGAATGGGATTGGCAATGAGCACTCCTCCGGCACCACTCATCGTCCAGTGGGCACGGAGCATGCACGCCAGGCTTTCCGGGCTGTCCAGACGGAAAGGTGCGGGAAATCCGCTGTGCCGGCTGTAAAAGGCGGGGAACTCATCGGAACCGACGGAGACCACCGGTACCCCCAACGTTTCGAGATATTCAAGGGTACGCCCGATATCGAGAATCGACTTCACCCCCGCGGAAACCACGGCGACCGCCGTCTTTCCAAGCTCCGGCAGATCCGCGGAAATGTCCAGCGACGTCTGGTACCCCCGGTGAACCCCGCCGGTGCCGCCCGTCGCAAACATGCGAATTCCCGCTGCGGCGGCGCCGATCATCGTCGTAGCGACCGTCGTCGCGGCGGTACGTCCCGTCGCGAGCACGAGGCCGACATCACGACGACTCGCCTTCACCACGTCCTTCGCCTGCGCGAGCTCGTCGATCCGGGACGGCGCGAGACCGATCTGAAAGGCGCCGTCCATGATCGCCACCGTTGCGGGTACGGCGCCTCCGCCGCGGACAATCTCCTCAACGGCCATGGCAGTTTCCACGTTCTGCGGGTACGGCATGCCGTGGGAAATAATTGTCGATTCCAGGGCAACAACCGCCCGACCGTCCTGAAGAGCGGCGGCCACTTCGGGATGTACCTGTATGTGCTTTGTCATGTTCATCCTATCCTCTGTCGAGCTCAGCTGTGAGCCGCTGAGCGGAAATGTCGGCGGGAACCGTTTCCGGACTCATGACCGTCCACCGTCCCGCAATCAATCCGGCGCAAACCACCCGATCCCAGTCAGGATCACGAAGGTCCGCCTCCTGTGTCAACGCCCACACCATTCCCGCCACAAAGGCGTCACCCGCGCCGTTGGCGTTCATCGCCCTGACGGTACGTGCCGGATACCGCCGTCCCCCCGAAGGCGCCTTCACGACTGCGGAGGATTTCACGCCGGCGCCGGCAGATTGAGCGTCCGGCGTTCCGCCGGAATCCCCGCCCTCGGAATGCCGATGGTAGAGGATCGCCCCTTCACCACCGCAGGTGACCGCCGCGTGGCGGACCGGCGGCAGAACGTCGGCCGCGGCACACAGCGCCTCCCACTCCGCGCGGTTGGGCGTAATGAGGTCCACCGCGCCGACGGCGCCGGTGAGGCGTAGCGCCTTTGTGACGCTCACCGGTTCAACGACGACGTACATGCCGACCTCATTGGCCCAGGCGATTGCGGCGTGGAGCGTATCCGCCCTGAGGTTGCAGTCGATCACCAGAATATCGCGCCCCCTCGCAGGCAACCGTTCCTGCAGCGGCAACAGAATGGTCATCAGCGCGGCGGGATCGAGCGTTTCCACCCCCGTCGCATCTGAGACGGCGACAAGGATGTCTCCCTCCTCCTGAATCGTCACGTACTTCCCCACCCCGCCCGGACCGACCTGGACGCCGGAAATGTCGACGCCGGATTCACCGGTTCGGTCCAGCACAAAACGGGAGAGGGGATCGTCCCCGATGGACCCGGAGAGAGAAACCGGCACGCTCAGGCGCGACAGGAACTCCGCGATATTCCGGGCGACCCCTCCGGGGTGAACGGTTACCGTACCGGGATTGGAGCTCCCCGGTACAACGGGCCCGCCCGGTTCGGCGATGATGTCGATATTAATGCCCCCGATGACAAGCAGGGCTGCAGCATGATCCGTTTCAGCCGTTTTCACCGTCGACATTGTAACACGACGGCGCCGCCGCTACACTGTGGCGATGAATCCGAGTGTCCTTGCCCGTGTCTTCTACGTTCTGCTGCGCACTCCAATCGAAGCGTGGCTTCGCTGGCGATTCAGAGTGAACATTGTCCGTGATGACTACAGTGCGACCCTGCGGCCGCCCTATGTCGTTCTCGCCAACCATGTCAACTTCTGGGATCCCTTCCTTGTCCTCATCGCCTTTGGTCCGCCGATCCACTTCATCGCAGCGGACGGCAATTTTCGCAGCCGGGTGATGCGATGGTTCATGAACTTTGCAGGGACGATTCCCAAGGCAAAGGCGAAAGTCGATCTGGAAAGCATACGAACCCTTCAGCGCGCGGTAGCGCGACGCAGGGTGGTTGGGATCTTTCCGGAAGGTCAGCGCTCCTGGGACGGGACAACCCGACCGATTCTCCCGGGAACGCCGAAACTCGTCCGCCTTCTTCGCGTTCCCGTCGTCTCCGTCCGGCTGAAAGGGGGGTATCTCTCATTGCCGCGATGGAGCCGCCATATCCGGCGGGGCGTGTTGGAGCTCCACGTGACCACAGTACTCACCAGGGAGGAAATCGCCGGTCTCAACCGGCACGAAATAACGGAACGCATCGCCCGGTCGGTGGAACACAACGAGACGCGGTGGCAGCGGGAGTCGGGACACCTCTTCATCCATCCCCGGCGGGCGGAAGACGTGGAGCAGGCGCTCTTTTATTGTCCCGACTGTGACTCCTGGGACGGCATCCGGTCTCACCAAGACACACTCTCCTGTATACATTGCGGACGGCAATCATGGATCGCGCCGTCGGGACGGCTCTACGCCCTTCACACCGGAGATCACGCCGGAGGGGCCGGAAACGGTAAAAGCGGCGGGCCGCTCCGTCGCTATCGCACCCCCGATACCGTCGACAGCTGGAATTTCCTCCAGCGAGCGGTACTGAAGGAACGGGTCGGCCTCCTCACATCCGGCACCGGGAGCTCCCATTCCCTGCCGATACCGGTGATCGTGGAAGAAGCCCGGTACTACACCGGTCATCGAAGCCGTGTTCTGACGCCTCACGGACGTGTACACATGAAGCTTACCGCTCACCACCTTACGATAACCCCCCTCTCCGGTCCCGCCGACGGACAAGGGGCGCGTGACCGGCGAAACACGGAGCGCTTTGCCATTCCCATTGCCGAAATTACCGGCATACACGTCCAGTACGCCCATCAGCTGGAGTTCTACCGGGGGCGGAAACTGCATGTCTTCCGCATGCTCAGGCCGGCTGATTCGGCGTATCGTATGGAAGAGACGGTACTGGCCCTCCAGGGAAATACTTTACCGAAAGCCTTATGATTAGTAATTTATAACTATGAAACGAGCAACATTTGATCTGGTCGGAGCGACATGCACATCCTGCTCAATCGGCATTGAACATATGGGACGGCGCATTAAAGGCGTTGAAGACATCTGGGTGGATCGGCAGACCGGTACGATCTATATGGACTTCGACGGAAATCCCGCGACGGTAGATAAAATAACGGAGTTTGTTCGCGCCATCGGATATCGCGCGGATTACAACGGGGCGGAAGAAAAGAGCGCCGCACAGGCGTAACCGCCGCTTCGGCGTGACGCAATCAACCGTGTTCCGCCACCACCTGACGGTTCAGTCGGTTCAGGCGCTGCGCGATAAGGCGCGCGAGAAATATCCCGTAATGGGGCTGGCGCTGAATCCCCGTCACAAAGGCATTCTTGGTCACACATATGAGCCGGCTCTTCCCCCGGGAGACGACGGTGGCGGACCGTCGATTGCCGAGGAGAAAGGACATCTCTCCAAGAAAGATATCGTCCGGCGTGAGGGTGGCGACGTGCCGCCCCGCCGCAATGATGTCGAGTTTTCCGGAAACGATGTAGTAGAGGTCGTTTGATTCTTCCCCTTCATGAAAAATCACCTCGCCGTCGCCGAATTCCAGTGCATCCTGGTCTGAAAAAATACCCGGACTGGCGTTTGCCTCTTTCTGATGGGTGACCTCAAAGGAAACGGTGTTCCCGACTTCGGAATACTGCAGATTCTCGACGTAATGACGGGTCATGCGAATGCCGTGTCCATGAGCCCCCATATTGACACCGTTCTCATCGAGCCGCGGCTTCCAGTCAAACCCTTCGCCCTCATCCTGAATCTCAAAATGTGATCCCTCCGGGGCGATGCGATAGGTTACCGTTACTCGTCGATCCCGGATCTCGGGATCGCGGCACTTCTCCCTGATCAGGGGAACGATATCGCCGTGACGGCGGATATACTCGCTCTTCTCTTCGTAGGTGATTCCGCAGTTGCCATGTTCGATGGCGTTGATGATCAACTCAAAGAGCGCCACATGGAGACGGTCCCGCGCCTCGATGTCGACATAATTGGAGTTGAAGAGGAAGTTCGCCATCAGAGACGCATACGTTCGGGCGTTGAAGGGATCGTTGTCCATTTCAAAACTGCCGTTAATGATCCCGAGAAAGTTGAGCTGGATGTCCCGCTGAAAGAGAATCTGACGATTCTGATGGAGGATGACGAGGACTCTGAAGAACGTCTCAACAAATTCGGACCTCTTTATCATCGTTACCACATTGGTCTGCCGCGGGAGTGAATCAACCTTTTTGGTATCCTTCCGGGAATAGACGCCGATAATACCGCCGTAGTGGAGCCAGGGATCTTCGGTGATCGCGTCGATCAAGTCGGAACCGTCGACGGCCTCATCGGAGAGGTGAATGAGCTGAAACTCCGGCAGCTCGTAGCGGACATACTCCAGTGCCTCATCGATAGTCGATAAAAAGACCGGCCGAAATACGGAACCGAACTTGGCGCAAATACGGGTAATACGGTCATTGAGCTCGGTATCTGAACTTATAACGGGAAATGGACGCATATATCGAATATCGGCGATGGAAGAAAAAGCTTCAAGTCCACAGGCTCGCCGCCGCCGGCCGGTCAAAAAAAAACGGAGCCGTACGTATACGACTCCGCTCCCTCTGCAACCCCGTCCTTTCGGGACGGCATCGAACTTCCGAGAAGCTGATGGTCTGCGTGTGCACGCTCCCGTGAGCGTACGTTGTACCGGAGATCGCCCGCAGGGGCGCCCCAGGCACGGATCGTCCTACTTGGAGTAGAACTCGACGATGAGCTGCTCTTCCGCGATGGTCGGGATCATATCCCGCGTCGGGAGGGCAGTCACCTTTCCGGTGAGATCGTCCTGAGAAACCTCGATCCACGGCGCAGCGGGCCGGGAAGAGTTCTCGGACACGAGCCGGCGCATGAGCATCTCGGAGGACTTCTTGTCCTTTGCCGAAATCACATCGCCGGGGCGTACCAGAGCACTGGGAATAGTCACTTTGCGTCCGTTGAGATAGATGTGACCGTGACCGACAAGCTGACGTGACTGACGTCGACTTGCAGCCATTCCCATGCGATACACCACGTTGTCCAGACGCCGCTCAAGCAGGATCAGCATATTGTCACCGGTAACGCCCTTCATGGCCTTGGCCTTGTAGAAGAGGTTCCGGAACTGCCGTTCCGACAGTCCGTATGCAAACTTGACTTTCTGCTTCTCTTTAAGCTGACGTGCGTACTCAGTCTCGCGAATGCGACCTTTCTTCGGTTCACCCGGTCCGTACGGTTTTTTCTTGAGCAGACGGTCGTACTTGGGATTGCCAAACACATTGATGCCGAGATGGCGAGCCATCTTACCTCGGGCTTTTGTAGGTCGTGCCATTCACATAACTCCTTGAAACTAAAGCGTACCAACGGACGCTAAGAGGCGCGATTGTATGAAAAACTCCCCCTCCGTGTCAATGCGACCTCTTTTTCCAATCTTTTCTATATCGAACGTGCGTTCTGCGGGGCTTTTTACACCTGCCCACCGAGCCACCCGGATCGGTACGCCCGGGGGGCGCTTATATCCACTTCTTCCGTCGAAAAAAGATCACCATATTGACAAATACGACGATACTTATGACCCAGAACGCCGGATATGCCCATGGAATGGCAAGTTCCGGCATATATTGAAAGTTCATGCCGTAAATCCCGGCAAGAAAGGTGAGGGGAATAAAGAGTGTGGCGATGATGGTAAGGACTTTCATCACCGAATTCATCCGGTTGGATACGCTTGAGAGATAAATATCGATCATGCCCGAGACGATATCACGATAGCTTTCGATGGTATCGATAACCTGAATCGTGTGGTCGTAGACGTCCCGGAGATAAATGCGGGTCGTATCAGAGATCAGAGGCGATTCACTTTTCACGAGGCCGTTCACCGCCTCCCGGAGGGGCCAGACGGATCGGCGAAGATCGATCAGTTCCCGTTTCAGCTCATGGATTCGATGGAGCGTCTTTTCAGCGGGATCACCGATCAGTTCCTCCTCCAGCTCGTCGATGGTGTCTCCCATCTTCTCCAGAACGACAAAGTAGTTATCCACCACCGCGTCAATCAGCGCATAGGCAAGGTAGTCGGCAGTTTCCTTCCGTACCCGCCCCCGTCCATTTCGGATGCGTTCACGGACGTAGTCCAGCACATCTCCCACCCGTTCCTGAAAGGAGAGGACAAGATGTTCTCCCAGAAGAAGAGAGAGCTGCTCCGTCTCGGTGCGACGGCTCTCATCGTTGAAACTGATCATCTTGACCACGATAAACAGCTGCCCGTCATACTCCTCAAACTTCGGCCGGCTGCCCGTACTGAGGACGTCCTCCATCAACAGCGGATGGAGACGGTAGGCGTGTCCGATACGTTCCATCACCGCAATGTCGTGCAGACCATCCAGATTCAGCCACGTAACGCTCCCCTCCTCCGGTACCGGTAGCGACGCGCTGTGAGGATCGATCTGCTCTTCCGAACTGGCGTCCCGATCGTATCGGAACACGGCGAGTCTGACCGTCTCTACCTTCTGTTCCCCCGTATGGACGAGGGAACCCGGCGGAAGCCCTACTTTCCGTGCCCGGCTTGTCGTCTTTCTTCGATTCAACAAGGGTAATCTCTGCATACCATCTCAATTGTAGGAACTGCATCGGGGAGATACAAGTTCCGTTGCGGGGGTATCGAGGCAGGAGCACTATCTCGCTACCAGGGACCATAATAAAGAATTGCACACGATTCCGACCGATTTGAGGTGAACAGCCGGTCAAAGTACCGCATTAACGATTGGAACACGCGGGCACCACCAGGTGGTGATGCCCGCGGCCGATACGATTTCCCGTATCGGCGGGAAAACTAATATCGTTCGTCAACGGTCTTTGTGGTATGAACGATAACCCTGCCGTTCTTGATTACGTACTCACGTGTCGGCAGATCGATAACGGCATCCATTACTTTTCTGCTGCTCAATAGAACCGCATCCGCCGGAGAACCCACATTGAGCCCATAATCGGGAAGAGCCAATGCCCGCGCCGGATTTGTGGTCATCATCGGCAGTACCGTCCGAAGATCATCGGCACCCCCGAGATGGGAGCCCGCTATCGACAGCATGGCCGTAAGGAAGGGATCACCGTTCCCATATGGGGTAAAGGCGTTTCTGATATTGTTGGTGCCAATACATACGTTGACGCCTCCGTCCCGCAGCGCTCGAACGGGAGTAATAGCCCGTCGAATGTTGTACGCATCACCTCGACCGCCGAGATGAAGATCCGTTGCAGGCAACGTCATGACGTTGATGCGCGCTTCCGCCATCAATGCAATCACCTCTTTCAGGCGTTCCGGGGGCAATGCACCCAACGCGGTAAGATGGCCGACGCTCACCCTCCCGTGCCAGCCCGTTTCGATCGTCTTTTTGCAGATGTATTCGATCGTCAGTGCGTCCGCGTCGTCTTTAAAATCCTGATGCAGGTCGATCGGCTTATCGTACGTTCCGGCGATTTCAAAGACGATATCCGTATGTTCATGAGGATCGGTATCGTTATAGGGAATACCGCCCACGACGTCGGCGCCCTTATCCATCGCCTGGTACATCATTTCCAACGTCCCCGGCGCCTTTATTATCCCCTCCTGCGGAAAGGCAACAACCTGGAGATCGCAAATCCCTTTAAAGCGTTCCCGCAACTCCATAATCACTTCGAACCCCGTAAACCCGCCGCTGGGATCGAATTCTGAGTGGGTCCTGATGTGGGTGACGCCGTTCTGGATCAGGAGCTTGAGTACCCGGGTTGCCCGCTCTTCAACGTCCTCACGGGTGAAGGTCGGTTTGAGTGCGGCCGTCACATCGATCGCTTCTTTGAGAGTGCCGCTCTTGTTTAACTTGCGATCCGCAATGAGCGCCTTGTCGAGATGAATGTGCGACTCCACCAGGCCGGGAATAAGCACCTTTCCGTCGGCATCAATGACCGTTGTCGCGTCGCCGGATATCGACGGTTCCATCGCCGAAATCTTTCCGTCCCGTACGGCGACATCCACAGGCGGTCTGTCGTCGGCAATTCGTGCTTTTCGAATCAAGAGATCGTACATGGTGAACCTCCCTGATCCCCTATGCCACAAATGAAATGGCCAACAAGGCTATGGTACAGAGGCCAACCCACTTTGCGTTTCCTTTTACCACCTCGATGATAGGGATCTGGAAACCCGACGAGAGCGCCTGCATCGTGATATTCACAAAACTGACCTGACTGCCAAATCCGACACCGACGACGACAAAACCGAGGGCAAGGGGACTGAAATTGAGGGCAACCGCGATGGGAAGTACCAGAGCAAGAATCGATCCGACGTACGCCCCTGCAGGGACCCCAACGAGAAATCCGGCGAGTACCGCAGCGGGAACCATCAGGGCAACCGGCGCGGTCCGGGCCATGCTCACGATCGTCGCAAAGGCACCTATGTCACCGATCATATTGATAAATCCCAGAAAGATACCGACACCGAACAACCGCACAAGGATATAGCTGGAACCGTCCACCATCGCCTCAACGGATTTTTCCAGATTCAGTTTCGTGAAGAAGAAGATAAGACCGATCGTGACGACCATGTAAACAAGGGGTGCAAAAATCGGCAGCCCGACGGCTTTGTTGATGACGGGACCAAAAACGACCGCAAAAAGGAGAAAAATGGCCGGTATGGTGTGGAGCCAGAGTTCCTTGGTGGTCATCGTTTTCAATTCCTCAGACTCTTCGCCGGTAAAGACCGCCTTCCGTCGTTTCGCACCAAAAAACGCAAGCAATACGGCAAAGGCGACAAAGAGCAGCCAATATGGTCTCATCGTTGATACGTATGTTTCGACCTCGATTCCGCCGAGGCGGGAGACGACACCCGTTTCAAGAGACGCCGGTGAGGTTGTAAAAGAGACTGCCGCCGCAATAGCCATACCCGCAATCAACTCCGGTATTGGTCCGACCGCCGCGAATGCCAGCGGGGCGATGACCATGGCGCTGCCTCCACCGATGCCGGACATATACGTCGCCGCCGCCTGAAGGATGACGATAAATGCTGCAAAGTACTCAACCCGCCCACCGATTCCACGTCGTACCAGTGTCAGGGAGGTCGCATACCCGCCCGACTTGAACACCGCCATCGCGATTGCCGAGTTGACAATCGGCACGGTGATGGTAAGCATTGTCGGCAAGGCCTGTAAAAAGAACTGGTTGGCACCGCCGACACCGATGCCTCCAATGATCATCGCCAATACACCACCAACGAGACCGGCAACAAGCATGTGGACCCGGGCGAAGAGCAACCCAAGAATCACTATAAGGGGAACAACCGATACGACCGCCCGCCACCCCGTGGGTGCCTGTATTTCCGACAAGTCTGCGGCAAAGAGCGCGCCCGCAACGAAAAACATCACACCGATCAACACCAACCGTTTCCACGTTGATTTCATGACCATCAACCCTCCGTACTACTGAAAGTTAGATTGTTTCCGAGACAGGTGTTTGACAAACACATTGTATATATACATGCTGCCACTCTTTCGTATTGTCAATAAATATTTTTCGATACTTTCATATTGCTAATAGCCCTGGGAACAGTCCTGAACCGTGCCTGCTTGTCCCGGCACTACCAGTTGCCGAAAACCAGTGACCAAGTCGCCGATATTGGAATAGGGTGTGTTGACCAATGACCATCTGTTCTATTCCGGGAAAACCGTTCTACGTCGAGTAACGACTTTCGCGGTTTCAATCGTCCAAACGGGAGGTTCTGTCGTGAGTCTGGGAAGAGTCATTTTGTGCATCATTTTTCCGCCTCTGGCGGTACTGGACCAGGGGTGCGGGTCCATCCTGCTGGTGGCGCTGCTCACCGCCGCCGGCTGGGTTCCCGGCGCGATTGCCGCCCTCTTTATCAGCGCCAATTCGCGGCGATGATATACCCCATAGGCAATGATAGGCGGAACGGCTACGGCCGGGGTTTCAGAAAAGAATCGGCATCGATTTCGGCACCGCCGAGAACGTCACTGCGGACCGCTTCATCCCGGTGGTAGTAGTCCGGCTTGCCGTAGCGACCGTCTCCTTCCAGCCGATAGACCATCACCCATCCCGCATCACCATTGACGATCCAGAACTCCCGCACGCCGTGGCGTTCGTAGAGGGCAAGCTTCGTCGTCTGATCCTTGTAGCCGGTGGATGGAGAGAGGATTTCCACGATCAGGTCCGGCGCGCCGCCGGCGCCTTTGTCATCCAGGCGGGACCGATCACAGAAGACGGAAATATCCGGCTGGACCACCGTCGGCACATCATCCTCGTCCGTTGACGGATCGTCGGAAAGGCGGACGTCCAGGGGCGCCACCAGGGTCATACACCCCGTGCGGTCGGTAATATCCGCGATCTTTCTAAAGAGACGCCCAAGTATAGTCTGGTGTTCCGGTGTCGGCGCGGGACTCATGCTCCAGGCAACGCCGTCAATCAGCTCCCACCGTTCGTCTTCCGACCATGTCCTGTAGTCACGGTAGGTATAGCCGCCGGCTTGTGCTTTCGGCAGTGACATAGCGATATCAGTATATCACCGACAGGTATCGTGGGGGAGTGGGATCGTGTGACATACTGCGGACATTTTCGAAACCCCGTTATTCGATCACCTGCCGTTCCCAGATGATCGTACTGATACCCCGTAGTGAAGCCCGCCGGATCGGTGACAAACCACACCCGTCCGATCTTATCCAGCTCCCGTATCGTCACATGGCCGTTGGGGTATCTCACCGCCGTGATCCGGCCCAGGGCGTCACGCACCCAATCCAGCCGTCCCGCACCGTCGTAGCCAAAGACGGTACGCATTCCCCGGGGATCTTCCACCACCTCAAGGTTGTTCCGAAGGGTGTATGCATAGCTCGTCACGATTCCCAGCTCCACCAGCTCCCGGCTGCGAAGGTTGCCCCGCTCGTCATACTCATAGCGGTAGGTACTCCGTCCGTCTATCACCTTCTCCCGCATCAGACCGTCGCCGCGGTAGGCGTAGTTCACCGTCTCATTCAGCGCGTTGGTCACCGCCACCAACAGGTGCCGGTTGTCATAGGTGAAGGTTGTCGTCTCGCCGTTCCGGTCTTCCACCCGGATCGGTCACGCTCTTCAGGTAGCCATACTCGTCGTAGCCGTAGGTTGTCCGGTTGTTTCGCCGGTCCGTCCACACCGTCGCCAGTCCCCGGTCGTTGTACTCCCAGCGCTCGCTCGTGCCGTCGGGATAGTCGATAGCCCGGAGATTTCCCCGCTGGTCCATTACGTGTCGTTCATAGACGTTTCCGGCGGTTTATGGATCATGAATATCGAACTTGCGTTCTGCCGTGTTTTGTCTCGATGCCGTGAGAAGTACACGGATCGGTAGGTGTATTTTTAGTTACCCCGACGGATAGGGGAAGTCATACATATGTCACCGTCTGGATTCTCCAGCCCGGTCCCGGATCACTCTCGAGGCATCTGTCGGACCTCATCGCGCATCGGCTCCAGTGGTCGCACTAATCGATCGATCCACGTACTTACCAATTGGGACATCTTAACATCTCACCTATGTGGATACTCTCCCGACTGTTACTAATAAATATGCAACCGCCCAAGAGATTACGAAGTAAAGTATTGCGTAATACAAAAAGAGAAACACCGTACTTACGTTCAGTTGACGTTTGTCTTCAATCTCCAATCCGACAAACGTCCTTACTATATAGAATTTCCATATTACTAATAATAGATATAACGGAGTAACAGTAACAATACTAACAATGAAACTGCCCAAGACGACTGGAAGATTTGTTAAAGTTATCGTCGTAAAGCCAAGGATAGGATAATCCTCATTCTTGTCTCCTTTGAGGACATACTGAATCCCGAAATAGAAGAGGATATCGGTAAAGGATAGTACAAGCACATGTCGAAAAAGGTAAACTGCGTAGTGAATTGAGCTGAAGCTCGAAACAGGTCGTTGAATAACAATCTGAGCTACTAACTTTAATAGCAAAGACAATAAAACGGTTGTAGAAAAATACACCACGAATAATTGCCTTCTGTTGACTTCGTCTCTCGCCATATGTTCTGTCAACGAGGGACGAATTGGCAAAACATAGAATGCCTTTAAATAATCCCACTTAATCATTGCATTCCTCGGTCTTTTCCGGACTTACCAATTCATCAAGTGCTCCAAGATGGCTGGTAAGTTTACTACTGATTCGTTCTAATTCTTCCTCTCTGTTCGCATTCTGAAATTTCAATTCAGAAATTCTTTTCATATTTTCGATCTCCATTTTAATCGTGGAATAGAGAGGATTGCCGTTTGGGTCCGCTTCGCCTCTCATTTCGTTTTGTAGTTCATCGAAAGCCTCTGACATCCCTTGTGGGTCGTTGTTCATCCTCGCACTTTGGAATGTTAATATGGTAAACACACGCTCAAGCGTTTTTTGGTAATATTCGAGTCTTGCCTCGTCGATCTCCCCGTAAGGATCATGGCGCCTCATAGTCTCCGATTAGGCGAACACGCCTATTCCAGTCAGCGCGACCATAACTACGCCGATGGCCACCATCACCCCGCCGCTAAACAACTCGATCTTGTCTATACGGGATTGTTTGACAGGGTCTCTTCCTGCGACGCGCTGGATTACACGAACAACTCCTGTTCCATCAAGTATGAGTAAAAACCCAATCAAAAGGATAGCAAATCCGTATATGCCAAAAGCAATCACTTCTGCCATTTTTTCACTCCTCAATACCGTCGAATTCGTTCCACGATGGCGTGCCCTAACGCCGTTACCAAGAGTGTTAACGATAGAAACAAGGCTGTGTGCATCAAACTTGCCTCCCCTAATACGCGGACACAAACAGCGACAAAAATCGAGGTTGGAAATGATATCTGCCAGTATCCCTTCCAAATAGAACTTTGTCTCACATTCTCCTCCCTCTAGTACTGTTTGTTGCGGGGTAGGGATTGAACCGATACCTGATCAGAGAAAAACCAACGACTCAGAGCATCAGCCACGGCATCCATTGGAGAGCTTACTATCTCGGCAAGATTCAGCGGTGACTCATTACCAGTCACTATAACGGATACTCCGTTTGCAAACAGGAGTCCTCCAATCGTTATTCCAAGGCTAACTCGATTTGCGGTCGCAATAGCTGCTGGAGGATTTTGCGCGACAAAAATCAGTGTTGTGACCACAACTCCTACACCAAGAACTGTTTGCGCTGCACCCTCGACCCTGGGTTCCTGTATAAAGAGTCGTACACTATCACCAAAATCACGCGATTCATTTTCGATAGATTTATCGACGTGGTCAGTCCTCCGGGAATCGTCACGCGCTTTCTCATTTAGAGCATCCTCGACATACCACGGAGTTACCGAATCCAATCCCAACGGATCGATGTAATTCACCGGATCATTATTCACGTAGGCATACCAGTGATTCCCATCCTTGATCGGATCCACCGTGGTGAAGCGGGCCAGGCGTGAGGCGTAGTCACGGAATCCGTAGTCGACATGGCCGGTGTCGGGGTCCAGGCGCTTGCCGGTGTAAAGGTACTCCGTTCCCCGCTCTACCGCCGCCCGTGCTCCCTCCGGTACCGTCGGTTGGGGTCGCCCAACGGGAGGATGGTCGTCAAAGACCACCCCAAAGGCGTCGTAGGAGTAGCTCGCTACCGCCTCGCCGTTCCGTCCGGTGAGCATCATCGTGGAACCCCGCATGTCCTGATGATACCAGCTCGTGTGGCTCCGTGATACCGGGCGATTCACCAGATCCGTGTGGGAAAAGAGCCGGCCGTTGGCGTGGATGTACCGCCGGATACTTGTTTCGGCTATTTCCTGGGGCTCTGATGTCTGCCACGGTGGCGGGGTCAGCCACTCGGGTCCCGGAAATACCTCCGGGCGGCCGGTGGCGCGACCATTGTTTCCCGACCCTCCGGTGTGGGGTCCCGCCATCACGCCCGGGGGGATCATGATGTCCCGGAGCTCCTCGGCTACGTTCACGGTTAAGCCGTCTGAGAGATACGCTATGGCGTCGTAGCCCACGGCACCTCCTGCCCGGTACCGTGCTTCCCGGCTCGTTCTGCGGCCCAGGGCGTCATAGGTGTAGGCGATCGTTTCTGCCTGCGGCCCTTCCTCGGTCCAGGAGAGGAGATCTCCACTCGCCTCGATGAGACGGTCCCTGCCGTTGTACCGGTAACGGACTTCTCTCCCCTCCAGGCGTTCGGTGACCAGATTCCCTTCTCCGTCGTAGTCATAGCGCCGTTCCCCTGCTTGAAGAAGGCGGTTCTCCCGGTTGTAGGTGTAGTCGATCGCGCCCCAGCCCGTTGCCACCTGCGTGCGATTACCCCGGGTGTCGTAGCTGAACTGTTCCTGCCACACCCACTGGTCACGATCAAGGTACGCGCCGTCAATGCCGATCTCCCGCAGCCGCTCGGTAAGGACACCCGCTTCACCCCTCTCCAGTCTGAGGCGTTCGGTGAAGACGGTGCCGTTCTGTTCCAGGGGACGGGTTCCCGCCATCATCTCCGGCGGAGCGGTCAGATACGGCTCCAGCCAATCGGGGATGAGATCGTCGTCTCCGGCGTCGTCCTCATTATCATTGTTGTCACCGTCGTTGTTCGCCCACGGCGGTGGGCCCGGCTGGTTCCAGGATAGGCCGTCGTCACCAGTGGTGGTGTCGCCGCCGTTCTCTTCTTCAATTTCCGCCTCCAGAAGCCCCAGCCTGATCCGCTCTATGAGGTCGTTGCGCATCTTCTCGCTGCCGTAGGGATAGGCCACCGTTGCAAGGCGGCCCGCCTCATCGTAGCGGTAGGCCCGGATCGCCCCGGTCTCATCCACCCGGGCCGTGATTCGGCCCGCCGGGTCATAGGTGTAGCCCCTCCCGGATAGGTGTCCCTCCCGTCCACCGGTGGCGATCGTCGTCACTCGGCCGGCCCGGTCGTAGTTCCACGCGGTGGTGATGCCGTTCGGAAGCACCCGTTCCACCTCCCGACCCACCTCATCATAATCAAAGGTGGTTGTCCGTCCGTCGGGATCGGTGAGGGCGGTCAGCTCATTCCGTACACCGTACTCGTACCCTACCCGCCTGTTTCCGTCAAAGATCAGTGCCGTCCGGTTGCCCGCCCGGTCGTACTCATAGTGTAGTCCCCGGCCTACCGTGGCGTTGTACGATTCCGTCAGTCGTCCCGCCGGGTCCCACCCAAAGGTGAGCTCCGCCGCAGCGTTCTCCGCCGCCGTTATCCGCCCCGCACGGTCGTAGTCGTAGCGCTCATCCCCCTCCGGTAACGCCCGTACAACCAGCCGGTTCATCCGGTCATAGTCATAGCGGATCACCTCGCCGCTGAAACGCTCCTCCCTGACCAGGTTTCCCACCCCGTCGTAGTCATACCGGGCCGTGTCGCCCAGGCGGTTTTCCTCTTCGGTCATCCGGCCTAGAAGATCGTAGCCATAGCGGTACACCGCCCCCGTGGCATCCCGGATCTCCGTGAGGTTTCCCACCTCATCGTAGCGGTAGGTATAGCGCCCCCCGCCGGGAGGGTCTTCGGTTGCAAGGCGGTTCAGTTCGTCATACTCGTGCCGTTCGTAGGCGTTTCCGGCACCCGTTAACGGATCATGAATATTGAACTTGCGTTCCGCCGTGATTTATAACCGTGCCGTATGGGTTACCCGGATCGGTAGGTGTGTCTTTAGTTACGCCTACGGACAGGCGGAGTCCTCCGCTGCAGTTCCCCCTACCTTTGACAGTCGTGAAAGGGGGCGACTACACCCTTTCACGACTGTCGCCCCAAAATAAGGACAATCAATCAGCCCATCAACAATTCTACACCTCCAAAAACGAACATCACTATCGCGCTAATGGCGAGTATCTGTTTCTGATATCGTTTTATGAAGTTCTTCTCCTCTGGGATACTGTGTGTTGCTATGGCAGCAAATCCAAACACAATACCTAATGCTATTTCGAAAACACTTCCCAGCATTTGTACTCCCTTCAGCCGATTGCCAATGCTCAATCATGTCCAATGTTCAGTAAGGATATTCTTGCCAGAAGTAATCAGTAGCTTCCTCTAACCGATCACCGGTTTGATCATTTCCTGTGACGGTATCTCCGACTTCGTTTAGTAGGTCCTCAGGAATATCGTCGGAATTTAGTCCGACGAGTTCACTCACGATTGCTCCATAATTTAAAATAATGTCCGAAATACCGTCAGCCACAGCAAGTCCTCCAGCCACATCTAAGAGACCAATGACCGGACTATCGAGCTGGGTGAGGATAGCCCCACCGACAACTTGAAAAATACTTTTTCCTATATTCAAAAGCCGTTTTCCTATCTCAATGTCATTTAATCCGGTTGCTGCAGAGTCTGTCGCTGCAAGTCCTAATGGATCCACAAAATTTACCGGATCATTATTTACGTAGGCATACCAGTGATTCCCATCCTTGATCGGATCCACCGTGGTAAAGCGGGCCAGCCGTGGGGCGTAGTCACGGAATCCGTAGTCGATGTGGCCTGTGTCGGGGTCCAGGCGTTTGCCCGTGTAGAGGTATTCCGTTCCCCGCTCGACCGCCGCCCGTGCTCCCTCCGGTACCGTCGGTTGTGGCCGTCCAACGGCGGGATGGTCGTCAAAGACGACCCCAAAGGCGTCGTAGGAGTAGCTCGCCACCGCCTCGCCGTTTCGTCCGGTGAGCATCATCGTGGAGCCCCGCATGTCCTGATGATACCAGCTCGTGTGACTCCGTGACACCGGGCGATCCACCAGGTCCGTGTGGGAAAAGAGCCTGCCGTTGGCGTGGATGTACTGCCGGATGTTTGTTTCGGTGATTTCCTGGGGCTCTGATGTCTGCCACGGCGGCGGGGTCAGCCACTCAGGTCCCGGAAATACCTCCGGCCTACCGGTTGCGCGGCCATTGTTCCCCGGCCCGCCGGTGTGTGGGCCGGCCATCACACCCGGCGGGATCATGATGTCCCGGAGCTCCTCGGCGACGTTCACGCTTAAGCCCTCTGAGAGATACGCTACGGCGTCGTAGCCCACCGCACCTCCCGCCCGGTAGCGTGCTTCCCGGCTCGTTCTGCGGCCCAGGGCGTCGTAGGTGTAGGTGATCTCTGATGCCGGTGGACCCTCTTCCGTCCAGGAGAGGAGATCTCCACTCGCCTCGATGAGGAGGTCCCGGCCGTTGTACCGGTAGCGGACTTCTCTCCCCTCCAGGCGTTCGGTGATCAGATTCCCGTCTCCATCGTAGTCATAGCGCCGCTCGCCCGCCGCAAGAAGGCGGTTCTCCCGGTTATAGGTGTAGTCGATCGCACCCCAGCCCGTCGCCACCTCGGTGCGGTTACCCCGGGTGTCGTAGCTGAACTGCTCCTGCCACACCCACTGGTCACGCGCAAGGTGCGCTCCGTCAATGCCGATCTCCCTGAGCCTTTCGGCCAGGACACCCGCTTCACCCCGCTCCAGTCTGAGGCGTTCGGTGAAGACCGTGCCGTTCTGTCCCAGGGGACGGGTTCCCTCCATCATCTCCGGCGGGGCGGTCAGATACGGCTCCAGCCAGTCGAGGATGAGGTCGTCGGTGCCGGCGTTCTCCTCAGTATCATTGTCGTCACCGTCGTTGTTTGCCCACGGCGGTGGTCCCGGCTGGTTCCAGGGTGATCCGGCCTCGTCTTCCTCCTCGCCGTCATAGGCGGTGTCCGCCTCCAGAAGCCCCAGCCTGATCCGCTCAATGAGGTCGTTGCGCATCTTCTCGCTGCCGTAGGGATAGGCCACCGTTGCAAGGCGTCCCGCTGCATCGTAGCGGTAGGCCCGGATTGCCCCGGTCTCATCCACCCGGGCGGTGATCCGACCCGCCGGGTCATAGGCGTAGCCCCTCCCGGCAAGATGTCCCTCCCGTCCACCGGTGGCGATCGTCGTCACCCGGCCGGCGCGGTCGTAGGTCCACGCGGTGGTGATGCCGTTCGGGAGCACTCGTTCCACCTCCCGACCCACCTCATCATAATCAAAGGTGGTTGTCCGGCCGTCGGGATCGGTGAGGGCGGTCACCTCATTCCGTACGCCGTACTCGTACCCTACCCGGCGGCCGCCGTCAAAGATCAGTGCCGTCCGGTTGCCCGCCCGGTCGTACTCATAGTGCAATCCCCGGTCCACCGTGGCGTTGTAACTTTCCGTCAGTCGGCCCGCCGCATCCCACTGAAAGGTGAGCTCCGCCGCAGCGTTCTCCGCCGCCGTTATCCGCCCCGCACGGTCGTAGTCGTAGCGCTCGTCCCCCTCCGGTAACGACCTTACAACCAGCCGGTTCATCCGGTCATAGTCATAACGGATCACCTCGCCGCTGAATCGCTCCTCCCTGACCAGGTTTCCCACCCCGTCGTAGTCATACCGGGCCGTGTCGCCCAGGCGGTTCTCCTCTTCGGTCATCCGGCCCAGAAGATCGTAACCATAGCGGTACACCGCCCCCGTGGCATCCCGGATCTCCGTGAGGTTTCCCCCTCATCGTAGCGGTAGGTGGAGCGCCCCCCGCCGGGAGGGTCTTCCGTCTCAAGGCGGTTCAGTTCGTCATATTCGTATACCGTGACCCGCCCGGTAGGATCACTCACGCGCTGTATGTTTCCCGCGTTGTCGTAGCGGTAGCTCGTGGTGGCCTGGAACGGGTCGGTTTCTTTGGTCAGCCGTCCCGCCTCGTCGTAGGTGAAACGCCAGGTGGCTCCCGCCTGATCGGTGAAAGCCGTCACGTTGCCCAGGTGATCGTATTGATACCCCGCCGTAAAGCCCGCCGGATCGGTGACAAACCGCACCCGGCCGATCCCGTCAAGCTCTCTCAAGGTAACCCGGCCGTTGGGATCCGTCACCGCGGTGATACGGCCCTCCCGGTCGTAGTCGTACTCCCAGCGGCCGCCCGCCGGATCGGTACGACTCGTCATGCGCCACGCGTCGTCGTAGTCGTAGGTGGTCACGCCGCCGCCCCGATCGGTGTGGGAGACTAAAAGCCCCCGCCGGTCGTAGCGGGTGCGCTCAACAGTGCCGTCGGGGTACCATACCGTCTCACGCCGCCCCACCTCGTCGTAGCCGTAGCTCGTCGTTCGATTCAATGGATCGGTCACGCCCGTCGGATTGCCCGCCTCGTCGTAGGTGAACGCGCTAACCCCGTTCAACGGATCGATCACCTCCGTCACGCGGTTCAGCTCGTCATAGCGGTACGCCGTCGTTCCGCCCCGGGGGTCACGCCGGGTGTGCAGGCGGCCGTCGGGGTAGTAGGTCAGGTCGGTTGTCCGGCCCAGGGCGTCGCGTACCCAATCCAGCCGGCCCGCATCGTCGTAGCCCAAGACGGTACGCTTTCCCCGGGGATCTTCCACCACCTCAAGGTTGTTCCGAGGGGTGTATGCATAGCTCGTCACGATCCCCAGTTCCACCAGCTCCCGGCTGCGGAGGTTTCCCCGCTCGTCATACTCATAGCGGTAGGTGCTCCGCCCGTCTATCACCTTCTCCCGCATCAGACCGTCGCCACGGTAGGCGTAGGTTACCGTCTCATTCAGCGCGTTGGTCACCGCCACCAACAGATGCCGGTCATCGTAGGTGAAGGTTGTCGCCTCACCGTTCCGGTCTTCCACCCTGATAAGGTCTTTCCGCTCGTCGTAATATCGCCGCTCCTGCCGGCCCAGCTCGTCGGTGATCGCCGTCACCTGGCCGTCGGGGTTGTACTCATACCGCACCGTCTTTCCCGCCGGATCCGTCTCGGCGAGCCGGTTTCCCACCTTATCGTGCACAAAGGTCCACACCCCGCCTCCCGGATCGGTCACGCTCTTCAGGTAGCCATACTCGTCGTAGCCGTAGGTTGTCCGTTTGTTCCGCCGGTCCGTCCACACCGTCGCCAGTCCCCTCTCGTTGTACTCCCAGCGCTCGCTTGTTCCGTCGGGATAGTCGATCGACCGGAGGTTTCCCCGGTGGTCGTAGTGGTACTCCGTCGTGAAATTCTCCTGGTCGGTGTAGCCGGTGAGCTGGGAATACTCGTTATAGCTCCACCACTCCTCGCCCCCGGCCGGGTCCCGGGCGTAGGTCCGGTTTCCGTTGTCGTCGTAGTCGTAGCGCCAGGCCTTCCCTTCCTCATCGGTTCTCAGGATCACGTTGTCCTTCTCGTCGTAGACCATCGTCACGCTGCTGCCGTCACCGTACTCGATGCGTGTGGAGCGGGCCCGCTCGTCTATTACGTGCCGTTCCCAGACGTTTCCGGCGGTGTAGTAGTCGGTGTAGCCGTCGTGAAAGCTCATCCTCTCCGCATAGCCTTCCTCGTCGGTGGTGCTTACCGCGTACCACTTCCCGTCCCGCTCTTCGTAATCGTACTCGATGGCCGACCCGTCGGGTTTGGTCACCTCTACCAGCCTGAGATCGTCATATACGTACTCAACGGTATGTCCCGCAGCGTCGGTCACCGCTGTCAGGCGGTTTCTGCCGTCATAAAAATACTCCCACCGCCGTCCGGCGGGGTCTTCAATTGTCTGAATCAGTCCGTTACCGTATCGTTCAATGTGGATCGTACGCCCGACGCTGTCTATGATATCCGCCAGCAATCCCTCGCCGTTGTACCCGAAGCGCGTGGCGTTCCCGTTGCGATCCGTTATCTGCTGAGGTCGTCCGTACCGGTCGTAGCGGTATTCCGTCCCATCCGCTGCGATTACCACGACCCTCCCGTCGGGAAGAAGCGTCAATTTGTCGGTTAGAGCCGGATCCCGCGAGGTCGCCGTACTCCCCTCGGGATAGTAGTTTGCATACTCCTCCCCGTCGACAACGGGATCACCCAGACGAGGCGGTGTATGCAGATCAAAGACGTGGCTGTTCCCGTCAAAGTCGATCCAGACAATAGTACCTTTCCCGGTGCCCGCTTCGCTCACCTCGACGCCGTGGATATACCGGTTCCTCTGCTGCATGTCCGCGAGAAAATCCGCCCGATCCTCCGCCGCTTCCAGGCGGATACGGAGTTCATCGATATCATTCTGTAGCGTGTCCAGAAGCGGTGCCACACCGTTGAGCTCTTCATAGGCCCCTTCCGAGCGCTCCTGGAGCGCGGTGATTTCCGCTTGCAGACTCTCCACGGCCGCCAGTTCCTCCTCCAGACGCTCGGTAAAATCCGACGGGGCGGCGGTGATCGCCTCCTCTATCTGGGTGATCGTGTGAGCAATGTCCGCCAGAATCGACTCCAGCGTCGGGAGGACCGTCTCCTCCATGGCAGTTGTTGACTCCTCATACCTCGCCAGTGCCTCTTCCAGTCGCTCGATAAAGGTCGGCAGGAGCGATTCATAGTAGGAAACGAGACTCCCGATCTCCGTCGACACGCCCATGAGCACCCGGCTGTCGTAGGAAAATACCCACTGCGGCCCAAAGGACTTTGCCGTTGCATGGCCGCTCTCGTAGGTCCGCTGTACCTGAACCGTGCCACCGGGGTGTTCCAGGGCAAACTCGGTAACCGGAAAGTACAGGTCTCCGGTGGCCAGTCTCACCGGATCCTTTGTAGCGCCGGAATTGCGAAACGCCGTAACGGCGTCCTTATGGTTTCGGGCAACCTCGTCGGCGATATCGGAAATCAGGCTGTCGATATCCTCGCCTCCGTCGAGATCTTCCTCATTTGATGCCGTCTTTCCTTCGATATCGTCAGTTGTGCCTTCCGCGTTCACCGTTGCGTCTTCTATGCCCGTGTCTTCAAGACGATCGGTGATCTCGTCTTCGAGATCTTCGGGACTTACGGAATCGGGTACGTCGTAATATTTTTGCGTAGGTACATCTTTACACACCTCTTCGTAAATCGGATTCTCGCAATGTCCCTGTGACGCAAACTCACACCCAACTCGTTCGTCCCGGCATACTTCGGTAGTCACCGTTACCTCAATTGTATACGCATCCACCAACATCGGTGTGAGCGTGAACAACGCGACGACAAATACTCCAATATAGCAGCTCCTGAGAAAGCCTTCTTTCACCTTCCCGATCATTCTCCCCCTCCAATCAAATACGGCGTCACGATGACAAACAGATCCGTCTCCAGGGTGTTGGTGCGGTAGTTGGTGAAGAGCACCCCCAACAGGGGGATGTCGCCCAGGATGGGGATTCTGCCGCGGTGACGGATCTCCCGTTTTTCCACCAGGCCGCCAATGACGATGGCCGTCCCCGATGCCACCCGGACCGTCGTCTCTACCTGGCGGCTGCTGGTGGTGGGATAGCCTTCCTTGGTGGTGCCGGTAATGGTGGTGACGTCGGTCACGATCTCCGTGGTGATCTCCCCACCCCCGTTGTGGCGGGGGAGAATAGACAGCTCAATGCCGCCGACGATGTCCTGCTTGGTCTGATAGGTCTGATCCCCCGAGGACTGGGTGACGATGATGGGAAAGCGCTCCTCCGTCTTCATCACCGCCGGAATACCGTCGATCGTCGATACCCGGGGATTGGCCAGGATCTGCGCCTCCCCCTCCCCTTTCAGCATGTGCAGCGTTGCCCGCACCTCCACCGGTGAGCGGAGAAAAGTCTGCAGCGGCAGGGCGATGGCCTGGCCGTAATTGCTCTCCTCCTCCAGACCGATCGTGATGGAGTCGCTCATTTCCAGCCCAAGCCGCGACGCCGCGTCGGTGTTGAGTTCCACCACCTGGGCGTCTATGAGAATCTGGTCCCCCGGACGGTCCAGCCGGTCAATGAGGTCCCGGATATCCAGATAGCGATCCATCCGCCGGTCAAGAATCAGCTGATTCCGCCGGGGCGCCACCTGTATCGCCCGGTCCCCCCGGTCCACCAGCCGCCGCAGGATAGACGCGATCCCCTCGGCGTCGCCGTACTGCAGGCTCACCGTGGCGTATCCACCGTCGGCGTCTTCCGCCCCTGCCCGGTTCTCCCCGGCCATATCCGCCGTCTGAAAGTGCATTGTCATGGTGCGTGCATCCGGTGATACCGAAACTACCTGAAAGGCCGGTTGGGTCAGCTCTATTTCCACAAACAGATCGCCCACCGGCGGCTCCCGGAAGAGCCGCGTCAGCACATCCGGCTCGTCCAGCTCCTCCGGAACGACCGTCACCGCACGGATCAGGGAGCTGCTTCCCTCGATCACGACGCCGTCGGGACCGGTCCGACCTGCACGGAGAAGAACGGTCATTTGCCGCTGTTCATCACCCCACCGAGTCTCGATTCCTTCCAGACGCTCACCGCTGATGCGTACCACGTTGTCCACATACCGGATCGTCGAGATCAGCGGGCCATGGCGGAGACTCGGCCCGGTCTCGGCAGATACTCCGACGGGAAAAACGAACAGGGAGACAATAAACGAAAGGATTATCAGACTCCTGAGGTGAGTAGGGGCAAGTATGTCACGAAGTATCACAGTATTCCTTCTTCCTGGTCTCCCGCCTCTTAGGCGGAAACCATCCGGTTGAGTACACGCCGGTACGTCCCATTACTGTGACTTTTGGTTATGAAGGAGATACTATCTCACTTCTGGCGAAGTATCTTGTTTTCAGGCGGGATTGAGAAAATTTTCATATTAATTTCACGTTGTGGCACACGCGGCTCATGGTCGCGCGCTGAGAACACCGTCGCGGCGCTCAGTCGTCCTCCGCAAAGACCTCCGTCAGTGAAATCGAGAGGTCTGTGACCGCAGTGGAGGTTACCGTTTCCTCCGGCCCATAGACGCCGCTCCGCCGATACGATCCGTCGTTCCCAAGCCGATAGACTTCCACGACCCGCTCGTCCTGATCGACGATCCAGTACTCCTGGACGCCGAAGCGCTCGTATAGGTCAAACTTGCGGCGACGGTCGATGAGGCCGCTGTCGGGCGAGACGATTTCCACCACCAGATCGGGGGGACCGGTCATTCCCTGCGTGGTGAGTTTAGACTTGTCACAGGTAACGGTGATATCCGGCTGCACCACTGTGGGGGCGTCGTCGTCTTCGTCGCCGCTGAGCTTTACATCGAAGGGCGCGAAGTAAACCTCACATGATTTTCCGGCAAGAGAACGGTCGATCTGACGAAAGATAGCCCGACATGTTTCCTGATGCCGCCGTCGCGGCGCCGGACTCATGGCGTAGACGACGCCGTCGATGAGCTCGTACCGCTCGCCTTCGGGCCAGGCGAGGTAGTCGGACCAGCTGTATCGTTCTTCTTCCTTCGGAGACAACATGGTCATATTATGCAGCGGCTTCCATGAATGGTAAAGATCGGCCGTTGCATGTCACCCCCTGAGGCGGGCTGCGGCTGTGGGCGGGGACAGTAGCCGGGCAGAACGCAAGTTCAATTATAGAAAGAAAAAAGAGAGAACTCAGAAGAGGGCGCGCAGGGCGACGACGACGAGGAGGACGCCGGTGAGGATGCGCAGGCGGCCGGGGGTGAGGCCGCGGACGGCGACGGTGGAGCCGATGTAGCCGCCGAGGAGGACCGTCGGAATGAGGAAGGCGACGAGGAGGAGACCCTGCCGGAGGTCGGCGAGGCCGTCCGGGGAGGCGATGAAGGCGAGGTATTTTCCCGAGAGGGCGGCGAGGGAGTTGAGGAAGATGAATCCCGCCGATACGGCGCTGATTTGACGGGGCGGAATGGTGCCTTCCCGCTGGAGGATGGGCGAGAGGAGGATGCCGCCGCCGATGCCGACGATTCCCGAGACGTAACCGATGAGGGCGCCGGCGATGATGATCTGCATCGGCGGGCGGACGCCCTGGACGATTTCTCCGCCCGGTATCGTGGCCGGTATTGAGACCGTTGCGGCTGTTGAGGCCTTTGAGGTGCCCCGCTCCCGGCGGATTCCCTGGAATATGCCCATGATGCCCGCGTAGAGAAGGATGACCGAAAGGAGCGTAAGAAAGACGGTGCGTGATACGGGGGTGATGCCCCCGGCAAAGGCGGCGGGTACCGATAACAGGACGATGGCGGCGATCGTCCGCCCCGGTACGGCGCCCCGTCGGACCATGCGTATGAATCCGGTGCCGGAGACGACGATGTTACAGGGCAGGCTCACCAGGGGAATCATCGGTGCCGGCAGCGCCGTCTCCAGAAGGATTGCCGAGTAGGTTGAGCCGCCGCCGAACCCTACGGAGCTGTAGAGGACGGCGGTGACAAAGAAGGCGACGATCAGTTCCAGGGGCATGGCGATATGTTCAGCGCGGTGTCACGGGCGATATTACTCGAAGAAGGATTTCAGCTTTCCGAGGATGCCCTTTTTCTTTTTGGGCGTAGAGTCACCTTGTTCCGCCGGCGTCGGGCCTTCACCCTTGCGGGCAGCGCCCGGTGAGGCGGACCTTTTGGCGCTCGCGGCCTTTCCCTTTGCCTCGGGAGCGCCGTCGCGCTTCCGGTCACGCGAAGGTGAAGCTGCGTTCTCTTTTCCGGTGCCCTGCTGCCTGGCCGAGAAATCCCGGGATGCGCCCTGCTTCTGCCCGCGGTTACCGCCGTTTTTACGGGACCGACGGCTTGAGCCGGAGCGGCGTCGTTTGCCGCCACCGTTGTCGCCCTGCATGCTGGCGAGCATTTCATCGGTGGGCTGGAAGTCCTCGCCGTACTTGCGACGGTAATAGGCAAGCCGTTCTTCCAGGCTGTCGCTCGCCTTTGGAGCTCCTGCGGCTGCGGGATCGGGGCGCCGTTCGGGACGGCGGTCCGGCGTGCGCCGGGAGTCACCGCGACGGGAGTCGCCACGACGGGTATCAGGGGCGCGACGTGCTTCCCCTCCCCGCGTCTCGGTACCGCGCCGGCTTTCTCCGCTGCGGCGACCCTCGGAGCGACGGGTGTCTCCGCCCCGGTGGCTGTCGCCACGTCTGCCCTCGGATCGTCCGCTTGAGCGGCCGCCGGTGCGTCCACCCCGGCCCGGTCGGCCGCGGCGGTCGTCACTCCTGTTGTCCCTGCTGTCCCGGTCCATTTGTATGCGCATTCCGGCGCTTGCGTCCTCGGCGTGAAGCTCGTCGGTGAGTTCCGCGACGGGGATCTTCTGGTTGATAAGGCTTTCTATCGATTCCAGGCCGAAGACGTAGTGTTCACACGCCAGGGTTACCGCCTCGCCGCTCTCTCCGGCGCGGGCGGTACGGCCAATGCGATGTACGTACGCTTCCGGGTCTTCAGGAAGGTCGTAGTTGATCACCATTTCAAGGTTGTCAATGTGTAATCCCCGGGCGGCGACGTCCGTGGCTACGAGAAACTCCGCCTCGCCCGCCTTGATCTTGCGGATGATGGCAAGGCGCTTGCGCTGGGGCAGGTCTCCCATGATGAACTCGGAGGGATATCCGTTGATTTCCAGCCGCTTGGAGACCTGTTCAGCCGCGCGCTTGGTGTTGGTAAAGACGATTGCATTTTTAGGCTTTTTCTGCTTGAGGAGTCCCAGGAGTACCGACATCTTCTCTTCCGAGGAGACGTGGTAGAGCGTCTGCTTTACCTTGTCCACGGTGATCTGCTGGGGCTGTATTTCTATTTCAACCGGATCGTTCATGTATTCCCAGGCGATGTTCCGGGCCCGGGTACTGAGGGTTGCGCTGAAGAGCATGTTAAGCCGCTCTTCCCGGGGGCGCATGCGGCGCATCATTTTGCGGATGTCCGGATAGAATCCCATGTCGAAGAGACGGTCCGCCTCGTCGATGACCATGATACCCACCTCTTTGAGGTTCATCGTACCGGTCTGGCTGAGGTCCAGTATGCGGCCCGGCGTTCCCACTATAATGTTCAGTCCCTCCCGGAGCGCCTTTTCCTGACCGCCGTAGCCGACGCCGCCGTGAAAGACGTCGGTCTTCAGGGGCAGATTTTCGGCGAGCATGTCCGCCTCTTCCTTTATCTGTACCGCCAGCTCCCGCGTGGGGGCGACGATGAGGACCTTTTTCTCCGCGAAGTCGGCGTTGTGAAGGAGCAGCTGAAACGCCGGGAGCAGGAATGCCGCCGTCTTGCCCGTCCCCGTCTGGGACTGCACCATGACGTCCTTGCCGTCAATGATGTGGGGAATGACCCGGGCCTGCACTTCCGTGCACTCTTCAAATCCGGCGGCGGCGACGCCGGAAAGAATCTCGTTGTCAAGTTTTAATTCATCGAATTTCATGTGTCTCCCACTATACCTCGATATCAGCCTCGTAGTCGACCGAGTCAAATTCGAAGCCGTGGATCTGGAGAAAATCCCTCTGAAATCCTTCAAGGTCCGCCAGTTTTGCCAGATTCTCTTCGTTTACCTTGTCCCAGGCGACACGGACCTCCCGCTGGATGTCCTCCCGCATTTCCCAGTCATCCATGCGGATCCGTTCCTCTTCGTCCACGGGAACGGCGGCGCCGTCGCCCAGTTGGGAATATATACGGTCGTTGAGCATGCGGTACATTTGCTCGATCGTCCCTTCATGGATACCTTTTTCCTTCATGACGCGATACAGGATGGCAAGGTAGAGGGGAACGGCGGGTATGACCGCGCTCGCCCGCGTCACCAGCGCCTTGTTGACGCTGACCCATGCGTGACCGCCCCGCTCCCGCATGCGCCGGTCCAGGGTGCGTGCCGTCTCTTCCAGATGTTCCTTTGCCCGGCCGATCGTTCCGTCACGGTAGAGGGGAAAGGTGATGTCCGGCCCGATATATGAGTAGGCAAGGGTTATCGCGTCATCCGCGAGGATGCCGGCATCTTCAAATGCGTCGATCCACAGATTCCAGTCCTCGCCGCCCATGACTTTCACCGTCTGCTCGATCTCCTCATCGGTGGCGGGATCGATTGCCGCCGGCTTGAGTTCACCCGTCTTTCCGTCCAGGGTGACCGATTCATAGCGCTTGCCGATCGGTTTGAGGGAGGAACGGTACATTTCGCCCGTATCGGGATCCACCCGCACGCCCGAGGCGAGACTGTATATCACCAGATCCACCTTTCCCATCAATTCCTTTACCGCCTCGACCACCTGGCTCTTGGTCTCGTGGGAAAATGCGTCGCCTATGAAGCTCCGATGGACGAGCCCCGCCTTCTCCGCCTCTTCCCGGAAGGCAAGGTCCTGATACCACCCGGCCGAGGCGGTACGGCTGCCCTTTGCCGGCGTTTCAAAGGAGACTCCGATCGTCTTTGCTCCGGCGCCGAAAGCTGCCGCAATTCGCGATGATAATCCGTATCCTCCGGACGCTCCGATGACGACAACGTTCTTAGGCCCTTCAAAGGCACCCTGACTGCGGACGTAGGCAATCTGTCGGCGGACGTTTTCCGCGCACCCCTCGGGATGGGCGTTCATGCATATATTGTTGCGGATCATCGGTTTCACGATCATTCTTGGCTCTCCTTTATTCGGTCTATGACCGAAAAGGTAACACATTTCACCTCCACACTTCCAGAAGGGGCGGTGGGCCGCTTTTTTCTTGACGTGATCCGGTTGCCCCGATATAGTTAGCTAAGCCTAACTTAATTCTGTTTTACTAATACGGAGGGTTTCATGGTTCCCCTGACCTCACTTCATACCGGTGCCAAAGGCACCATCACCGCAATATCCAGG
This sequence comes from Alkalispirochaeta sp., assembly GCA_965242725.1. Taxonomy (GTDB): domain Bacteria; phylum Spirochaetota; class Spirochaetia; order DSM-27196; family Alkalispirochaetaceae; genus Alkalispirochaeta. The sequence continues at coordinate 282,320 of CBDESZ010000004.1, read as the reverse complement.
GGCGCGCCTGCGTACCGTTCAAAGCTGCTGTCCATGGGAGTGACCCCGGGCACGCCCTTTTCCGTGGTGCGCTACGCACCCCTCGGCGATCCGATAGAACTGGAAATACGGGGGTTCCGTCTTTCCCTCAGGAAAGCTGAAGGAGAAATCGTAATGGTGGAGGTGGGATCATGAACGTCACCTCTCAGACACCGGCGGTGGCACTGGTGGGCAACCCCAACAGCGGCAAGACAACAGTCTTCAACGGACTCACCGCATCACACCAACGGGTGGGCAACTGGCCCGGCGTCACGGTGGAAAAGCGGTCGGGAACGATGTTTCTCTCCGCTCCCTCCCTCGCCATGGCCGTCGGGCACGGTGCGAGGCATGGGACGGGCGCGGGCGGTACGGGTGAAGGTGAAACCGGACGGGAGTCGCCTACAGATGACACACCTGTCGGCGTCTCCCGTCGGGTCCGGGCGGTGGCGGAGCTGGAAAGCCTCTCACGCGCGTCCCGGGCGGACCGTACATTCCGCACGTCCGTCGAGGTGGTCGATCTTCCCGGCATCTACTCCCTCAGCGCGTCAAGTGAAGACGAGCGGGTGGCCCGGGATTTCATCCTTCAGCGCAATTACGACATCGTTGTAAGCGTGGTGGACGCCTCAAATCTGGAGCGCAACCTCTATTTGACGCTGCAGCTCATCGAGCTGGAGGTTCCCCTTCTCGTGGTGCTGACCAAGATCGATCGCGCCGCTGCCGCCGGAATGACCGTCGACGCAGCGCATCTGGCGGTTCATCTGGGATGTCCCGTCGTACCGGTGAACGCCACAACCCGGGAAGGTATTGTCACCATTCGGCACGCCCTTCAGGCCGCCCTTGAGAATCCGCCCCGTCCCGAGGCGCATATTTCCTATCCTTCCGAGGTGGAAACGATCATTTCCGCGTGGAAACCGTCGTTGGAACCGCTCCGTTCCGCTACGGGTCTGCCGGCGAGATATGCGGCGTTGCGACTTCTGGAGGGTGACGAATCCCTGGAAGAGTCTGTTTTTTCCGACCGGCTGCTCCCGCCCGAAGGGGTTATAGAATCCAGAAAGGCCCTGGAACGGGAACTCGGGGAGGAGCCGGACATTATCATTGCCGACGGCCGCTACGGTTTCATTCACGGTATCAGCCGGGATGTGATCACCCGCAAGCCCTCCCGGGAATCCATCACCGAAAAGATCGACAACGTCGTCATGAACCGGTGGCTGGGGGTACCCGTTTTTCTTACCGCCATGTACCTTGTCTTCTGGTCAACAATCTCCTTCGGCGGCGCATTCATAGACTTCTTTGACATTCTCTTTGGAACGATCTTTGTCGACGGAGCAGGCGCGCTTCTCGGTGCTGTAGGCGCTCCCCCGTGGATGGTTGGCGTCCTTGCCGACGGCATAGGAGCGGGCATCCAGACGGTGGCGACCTTTATTCCCATCATCTTCATGATGTTCTTCATGCTCTCCCTCCTGGAGGACTCGGGATATATGGCCCGGGCCGCCTTTGTGATGGATCGGGTCATGCGCGTGGTGGGACTTCCGGGCAAGTCTTTCGTACCCATGCTCGTCGGCTTCGGCTGCACCGTTCCCGCCATTTCCGGTACCCGCACCCTCGATACCAGGAAGGACCGCTTCATGACGATCTTCATGGCGCCCTTCATGAGCTGCGGCGCCCGACTTCCCGTGTATGCCCTCTTTGCGGCCGCCCTCTTTCCCGGTCGCTCGGGTCTGGTGGTATTTTCCCTCTATGTGGCGGGAATCATTCTGGCGATGCTCACCGGACTGCTCCTGAAGTTTACCCTTTTTGGCGGCGAGTACTCCCACTTTGTCATGGAGCTGCCGCCGTATCACGCACCACGTCTGTGGATGATCGCCCGTTCTGCGGGACGGCGGTTGCGTATCTTTGTTGTGCGCGCCGGAACAACGATCACCATGGTCGTTACCATTCTGGCGGTTCTCAACTCCCTCGGTACCGACGGTACCTTTGGAAACGAAGATTCCGATACATCCGTACTCTCCTCCATCGGTCGTACGATCACCCCTGTCTTTACCCCCATGGGTATCGAGAAGGACAACTGGCCGGCGACGGTAGGCCTCTTTACCGGACTCTTTGCCAAGGAGGCGATCGTCGGAACTTTGAGTTCGCTCTACAGTCAGAATGAAGGCGCCCCCGATGACGGCTCCGGCGATGACGGTAACGCTTTTGACCCGGGCGGCGGCATTGCGGCGGCCTTCGCGACGATACCGGAGAATATTGCAGGATTGTACGAGAGCCTCACCGATCCCCTCGGGCTCGGGGTTGTCAGTGATGATGCCGCCGCAGTGGGCGCAGAACTTGAGGTTGAGGATTCCGTATTTGCGGGAATGCGCCGGCACTTTTCCGGCCCCGGCGGATACGCGTACCTCCTCTTTGTGCTCATTTACTTTCCCTGTGTTGCCGCCCTCGGGGCGGCAATACGGGAGATGGGACACGGCTACGGCTGGCTGCTCGCCGGGTATTTGACCCTCCTGGCGTGGTCCGTTGCCACCCTTGTCTACCAGGCTGCCACCGGCCCCCGGGGCGCTCCCGTCCTTGCCGCGACGGGTATTCTCGCGGCGATCGTCGTCGCCTTTACGGCGCTGCGAAACCGGAGCCGGAAAGCCGTGGCGGACTGACGGGACCGGGAAGCCGGGCGCCGACCCGGCATTTGCGTCCCGCCGCACTTCGTACTATGGTGTCTTCGTGGCGGACATTTATGCATTTCAGCGCACGCTTTCACGACGCCTCCTCATGTGGGGGGCATTTTCGGTCGGAACGGGACTCGTCGCGGGCCTCCTGATTACCCATCCATTTGTCCGGGGTGTCGCCCTGCACGCCATTCTCTGGGGCCTCATCGACGCGGGCCTCGCAGGATGGGGTTTTCTACGCGCTTCCCGGGAGAGTCAAAAGTATCCCGACGAGTATCGCGAGGTGGAACAGACGCTAAAGGTGCGCCGGCTCCTTGTGGTGAACACACTTCTCGACATCGGATATTTCATCGCGGGCTCGGCGGTAACCGTCATTTTCCGGGACGATCCGTTTCTCCTCGGTAACGGAGTCGGTGTCATCGTCCAGGCGCTCTTTCTCTTCGCCTTTGACCTCTCCCACGCCCGGCTACTGCCAAAACGGGCGCCCACGTGGTACGATCCGCCGTCATGACAATAGAGAAATACAGCTGGGACAATCTCACCGGGGAAGAAAAGGAACGCATTCTCCGGCGATCGCAGAGCGACATAGACGCTCTGAAAGAGACGGTGCGTCCCATTATCGATTCCGTACGCACCGAGGGGGATCGGGCGCTCATACGTCTCGCCCGTGAGTTTGACGGCGCCGATCTGTCAGGGCGCGGCGTCATCGTCCAACCCGATGAGTTTGAACGCGCAGGAAGACTCCTGTCTCCCTCCGTCGTCGCGGCCCTGGAATACGCAATAGAAAACGTCCGTCGCTTTCACTCCGCTCAGGTGGAGCACGCCATGACCTCCGTCCACGTCAGGGACGGTATTTTTGCCACGGAACGGTGGACGCCCATAGAGAGTGTCGGGCTCTACGTACCCGGCGGACGGGGGAGCTTCCCCTCCATGCTGTATATGCTGGCGATCCCCGCCATGCTCGCAGAAGTTCCCACACTTGTGGTGACGACACCGCCCCTGCCGGACGGTTCGGTTGATCCTGCACTCCTCTACGCCGCCCGTCTCTGCGGTGTTACAAAGATCGTGAAGTCCGGCGGCGCCCAGGCGATCGGGGCCCTCGCATTCGGAACCGATTCGGTACCGGCTGTACGCAAGATCGTCGGTCCCGGCAGCGCATATGTGGCCGCCGCCAAACGGCTCGTCGCCGATCGCGTTGATACGGGCCTTCCCGCCGGCCCCTCGGAGTCGATCGTCCTCGCCGATGAGTCCGCCGATCCCTTTATCGTCGCCCTGGATCTGATGATCGAGGCGGAGCACGGCAGTGACTCCGCGGCGTTGCTGGTCACCCACAGCGAAGAGCTTGCCGACAAGGTCGCACGGGAGATAGACGCACTGATCCGGGACGTTCCGGAACCGCGGCGAACATTTCTCACCGACGTCTTTCAGGGATACGGGGGCATCATCCTTACCGAAGGGATTGATCGCTCCGTGGCGGTGGTGAATGAATTTGCACCGGAGCACCTGCTTCTGCACGCCGCCGACGGACGGGCGCTCTCGCAGCGCATCACCAACGCCGCCGAGGTGCTTATCGGCCCCTATACGGCATTCAGCCTGGCAAATTACGCCACAGGTCCGAATGCGGTACTCCCCACAGGCGGATGGGCCCATTCCTGGAGCCCCGTTTCGGTACGGGATTTTCAGAAGGCATCTTCTGTCATTGAGGTCACCCCGGAGGGTTATAGAGAAATGCGCGATCACGTCATCGCCCTCGCCGATCATGAGGGGTTTTACACCCACGCCGCGGCGCTGCGAAAGCGACCGCACTGATATGGCGGGCCAACGGACATCGCCGGTCCTTCCTCCGGGCTGGACGGGGGACACCGGATTTCGCCATTTCGAATCACGGACCAACCTTGAGCGGCTGCAGCCGCAGCTCCGCCTCTACCGTCTGGAACGGATGGAAGCGCTCCTGAAAAAGCTGGGCTCGCCGGAGCGGACACTTCCGGTGGTCCACATTGCGGGCTCAAAGGGCAAGGGGTCCACCGCGGCGTACACCACATCCCTGCTGGCGGCGTCGGGGTATACCGTAGGCCTCTATATGTCGCCCCACGTCACGGGATACCGGGAACGGTTCTCCGTTATTCCTCCCCGTCGCGCGACAGGAGAGGTGGTTGAACCGACCGATCCTGCCGCGGCGTTATTGCCCGGGGGCGACACCTATGAGTCCGCCCTCGCCGAAACGACCTACCGCATATGGAGCGCCGTGGAGGAAATTTCCCGGGCGGGCACGGAAGATGACGATCTGCCGACGACCTTTGAGCTGCTCACCGCCCTCGCCTTTCTCTTTTTCCCCGCCGTCGGCTGCGACTGGATCGTCCTGGAGACCGGCCTGGGGGGCCGTCTTGACGCCACCAACGTCTGCCGTCCCGAGGTTGCGGTTATCACGAGAATAGAACTGGAACATACGGACTACCTGGGCGATACGATTGAAAAGATCGCCACGGAAAAGGCGGGAATCATAAAAAAGGGCGTACCCGTCGTATGCGCCGCCCAGCGGCATGAAGCGGCCGATGTCTTTCGACGGATCGCCGCGGAACGGGAGGCTCCGCTCACGGAGATTCCCGCCGAGGAGGAGGTCGGGTCTGAAGGAACGGTCTTGTCTGAAGGAGCGGCCGCACCATCAGACAGACGGCGGACGCCGGGGAACCTGCCGTGGCGCGGACACGCCGAAATCCCCGGAGCTCTCCTTCCGCCATATGATCGGGAGCCCGATGATACCTTCATCACCCTTTCACCACGCATGGTGGGAACGGTGCAGCGAAGGAACATCATTCAGGCGCTGACCGTGTATCGCACATTATGCGAGGTGCGGCAGTTTGCCGGTGGCTCCGCGGGACGCCGTCATCGATGCGGTAGAGAGGGACCCGCCTTCCCGGTCGGGGAGAGGTGATCCGCCGACGTCTATCTTGACGGCGCCACACACTCCGGAGAGCGTCGCCGCCGTCGTCGCCGCCTTTGCAGACCGCTTTGGTCCCGATGTGCGCTTCCCCGTCATCCTCGGTATCGTTGCGGGAAAGGAATGTGGAGGGGATTGCGGCGCAGCTCAGGGAGGTTGCCCGATTCCGGTAATCGTCTCCACTCCCCGGCCGTTTCAAGCCGGGGGATCCCCTGGGACGTGGTCAGACGCGTTTCAGGTATGGGGCTGACCGTGGAGGTTTCAGCCCGATCATGAAGAGGCCCTCATCGCTGCACGGCACCATCGCGAGTCCCTCCCCCGAGACGGAGCGGCTCCTCCCATCCTCGTTACCGGTTCGTTTTTAACATGGTCGCTGAAATACGGCGTATCGTGCTACCGTAACGACATGTCCCTCAAACAGCCCCGAGATCGACGCCGTCCTCGCCGAACTTCCCCTCGAGGACAGTCACGTTCAAAACGTCATTCAGCATGATTTCAAGAATCTCTACCTGCAGATCTATACTCCTCCACATACGTGGTGGTTGCGTATCTGCCTGGAGCATCCCTGGGTCCGCCTCCACCGGACCGCCTGGCCGCCGCGGAAAAAAACGCAGCCATCAGCGATTTGAGGATTTTCTGCACGCCCGGATAAAGGGCGGCCCGCATCATTTCCGCAGACCATGTCTACCGGGACCGCATCGTCGCGATTTCGATTCAGCGGAAACGAAACGATATCAATTGTCTATATCCGTCTCTGGGGAACGAGGGCAAACATAATCGTCACCGAAGAGGACGGTACGATCCTGGACGTCTGTTTCAGAAAGCCGAAGGAGCACCTCGAGTCGGGGTGCGTCATTTCATCCGGAACAGCCTGAAGGTGATCCGGGGGCGGACCGGAAGGTTCGAGACTACGACGGCTCGGCTTCCTTCAACGAGGCGATCGACGGGGAGTATCGGACAAAAGAGTACGCCCGGGAGCGTGAACGTGCTCTCAATCGGGCGCGTGCGGTCCTCACACGGACCAGGCGGCGTCTGTCCGCCCGTCTTGACGAAATTGAAAAGGGGCGCGCCGCGGGGAACGAGGGGACGCAAAATCGTCATTACGGTGATCTCATTCTCGCCTCGGCGCACCGCATGACACCGGGAATGGAGTGGCTGGACACGACGGATTATCTTGACGAGGACAAGCCGATTCGCATACGGCTCAATCCGCGACTATCGCCTGCTGATAACGCGAAGAGCTACTACGACCGCGCCCACCGCGCGGAGGAGTCCCGCCGCATTTCTCGAGTCCGCGGCGGCATCCCTGCAACACCGTATTCGCCATGTGGATTCACAGCTCGCCCGGCTGGAGACCCTTGAAAACCACGAGATTCTTGACCTCCTGCGGGATGAAGAGAAGAGCGCAAAGCAGCGTGCCGGCGAGGACGGTCCCGGAATAGAGTTTGCGTCACACGGCTTCCGCATTCTCGTGGGCCGTAACGCCCGGGAGAACGATCAGCTCCTCCGGGGGGCGTGTCCGCGGAAATGACTGGTGGGCTCCACACCCGTGACTACCCGGGAGGCTATGTGTTTATCCGCAACCAGCCGGGCAAGAGTGTTCCCCTGGAGGTTCTGCTGGATGCAGGGAACCTGGCACTCTTCTACAGCAAGGCGAGACAGAGCGGCAAGGGCGATCTCTATTATACGCAGGTCAAATACCTCCGTCGTGCCAAGGACGGTCCCACCGGTCTCGTGCTGCCGACACAGGAAAAAAAATCTCGCCGTTGAGCTCGATGAGTCGCGGTTTGAAACGTCCTGGGTATCGGCGGTGAAAATGTGATTTGAAAGGGCGCGCCTCAGAGACGATACTTCCTGAGGGAGGATTCGTCGTTGATACGTGCCATGGTCGGTGAAGACCATCTATTTCCCCGGTTGATCCCGACATTCTCACCCCGCTGCTGCGGCAGGCCTTTAAAGACTCGCCGATAACGGGTGGAAAACGTCGCCGTAGCGGTTGCACCCTTCGGGGCGTACCGGCACAGCCTTCGCTACATCGTCGGAGCGCTGAAGGCGATGGGCCCGGACAAACCGGACCGTATCATCATCCTGGCACCGCCCGAAAACACGGCACGATGAGTACATTCTTCTCCCCGAGTCGGATCACTTTGCGACGCCCCTGGGAAAACCCTGCCCGTCGCGACGGAAATCCTTCGGCAACTGCACAACGGCAACCGCGCCTTTTGTGTACGATGAGATCGCCCATTTGCAGAATCACAGTATCGAAGTGTTGTTGCCGTCGCTGCACTATTACTTCGGCAACATACCTATCGTTCCCCTTCTGGTACCACCCCTCCACCGCGGATCAACTCGTCCCCGTGACCGACGCCATCGCCTCAGTGCAGGCGGATGTGCGTACAAAGATTCTCGTGGCGGCAAATTTGAGCGGTTTTACCACACCACGGGGAAGCGGAAGCCAACGCGCGGAAGATCTTTCGCCTTATTCTGACCGCACCGGGTACGCAGCTTGTCGAGAATATATCAACCTTTGAGGATCCTCCCCGTTCAACATGGCCCCCTTGCGGTGGGACATATGCTTGCCGGTGTTGCCTCTCGTCCTCATATCCTTGACCGTGGTAGTTTTAATACCGAATATGAAGGTGATGTGGGGACCGTCGTCTTTGCCTCCATCGTCTATACGAAGGATACGTAATGATCATCGAAACAATCTTCCTCCTCCCGGCTGCGGATAACGGAAGAGCGGAACGGGGAAGAGCAGCTCATTCTCGGCCTCAATACGGGAGTACCCGCCGGCGGTTTTTCCCGCCCAACGGATCGGCGCACTATCACGAAGGGGAGGCATCCTCGTCACCAACGGAACGGTCAGGCCGTGGCAGGTGGACGAAGATCCTGCCCCATGACGGCGTCCTCTTCCTCTGCGGCCAATGGCTTGACGGGTACACAATCGGTGAACACCTTTCCCATTCCGCCCCGGCGAGTACCGCAAACCGTCAACACCCCTTCCCTCGCCGAGTTGATCGGCGCGGTGACGGGTGCCTATGCCTACGCTCGCCGGTGGGAAACACATACGGTCTGCAATGCCGATTACCTCCATAATCACCTCCGACGGAACGTGCCTCCTCCTGGATACCGATCTCGCGACGGAGATAAATCGCTACCTGCCCCTGGAACGACGACGGCGCGCGGTCTTTCCCTATCGGTTCAGCCGCCTTGAACGTCCTGCCGCCCTCGCCTACGAGTGTGGCGCCGTACTCTGGAACGTTCTCACCTCGACACCGCTTTGTACCGGGTCAACCCAGGATGAATCGGACCTCTGCCACGACGCCGTAAGGAATAGTCCCGCCATCCACCGTCTGAAACCCTCGGTTCACCCCCATCGTGGCGGAGCTCGTGAACCGACTGATCCGGGAGCCTGAAGTCGCCCTCCGGGAGGGGACGATGGAAGAGCTGGTATCGACGGTCAAAACGGTACCGGTCCTGGAGGGACATCGACTCCGATGAGACGGCAAAACGGCGGCAACTGGCACAACAGGCGTTTGAGAAGAGACAGCGGGAGTGGCGCCGACGCCGTTTCTTTTCGCCGTCGCGGAACGGTTATTGCCGCATCAATCGTGATTGCCCTCGTTGCGGGGGCTATACCCTTTCAGATAGTCAGAAATCGACTTGCTCCTCCCGTGACGGCGGGACTTTCCCCGGAACGGCTCGCCACCCTCTTTTATGAAAGCTGGGCGATGCTTGATCACGAAACCATGGACGACGCCCTCGCCAAAGGTGTCGCCGCCGGCATTCTCAGGGAAGTTACCAACCTGTATGTCGTTGACCGCGTACAGTTTGCCCACTCCATGGAAGACAGGGTCATTCCCGCTGCGGAGTGGATTGCGCGGGGGCAGACCGGAGAGCAGGATCCCCTACGGACCGATCATAGAGTCCATGTCGGTCACCGGGCAGGGAGCAGATTCAGTGGAAATCACCGTGGATTATACGATGTGGAGACCTGACGGCGAGTCGGCGGAAGCGTCCCTCTCGGCGACGAAAACGGTGCTTCGCGACCGACTGACCATATTTTTTTCTTTTCTCACCGTCCAGATGGGGATGGGAAATAACCGCACTGGACACGACGGTCATCGCCGGACCGTCGCGGCCCTAATCGGCAAAAAGACTCAGAAGATACGAGAAGAGACCGGAGGAGATAAATACACCGCCTCCGATCATGGCACCCGTACTGGGTCCGGCCTGACTCAGGTCCTCCAGCCGTCGTGCGTCATCCACGTACCATGCGCCGGCGAGTCCCGCCAGTTCCATCACCACCCCCAGTCCGACCATCCAATGGCCGGCAATACGCAGTTGTTCTGGCCTCACCCGCCGCATCCTGAGGCAGGAGAATACGCTCGATACGGGAATCCTCACCGGCGCGTTGAGTGATACCCGCTCGGGAGTCCGTTCCGGTTCTTCCGGCTCCACCGGTTCCGCAACCTGGGGCGAGCGTCTCCGGTGATGATCCAAGGAGTCCCTCCCGGCGCAGGCGCTGGAGCTCTTCATACTGGCGCCGCTCCTCACTGAGCTGCTGAACCCGGGCGTTGATACCGGGAAACTTTTCTTCCACCTGGTCGGGATCCACCGCTTCCTCTTTGAAATCCTGTCGCGTCCAGAACTCCTGAATATCAGTCGCAATTGCCGTCTGCTGAAAGACCACCTGCTGGCGTTTTGCCGGGGGCCGGGCGCTCGGGGCGGGCCGTACCGTCATCTTCAAGGCATCTCCTCGAGGGGTCGATCGATATCCGCCGGGGGCGGGCGTTACCACATTGACCATTTCATTCGCCTGGAGCCGCACCGCCTGCCGCTCCGCAGGAGGTGCCGCCCCCCTGGTCCGACGGCGTTCCTTCGGGAGTCTCCGTCGCCTCGACGCTTTCAGATACTTCAACTTCACCCTCAAAGACGTAGACTTTCGTCTGGAGCTCCGCGGCGGCCCTGCGACGCCGACGAGCGTTCCACCACCATGTCATAACCAAAGTCCGTCCCGCGAACGCCGGCGACGGCGGAAAAGCCGCGGATCTCAAACCGGTCGTTCCTGGCAACCCGCTCCACCCGCGCCCGCAGGCGGCCATAGGACATTTTGAAGGATCCGCCGCCTGCGCCGCCGATACGTTCTATCTCAAAGGTGGTATTCTCCGCGATCTTCACAACCGTTCTTGAAGGCATGACCTGCATTTCAAGGAAGGTGTCGTTGTCGGTCTGGACGATGTCTCCCGGAAGAAGAGGCATTCCCAGCACATCGTCCACCAGCACATCGTACGTCGAGAGTTCGTCATTGCGAAAAACCGACATGTTGTACCCTTCAGCATAGATAATGAAGGCATACGCCTCGTTCCGCTGCTGTGCGCCTGCGCTGAAGACTATCCCGAGAAAGATCGCTATGAAACCAAGACGGTGGATGGTACGACACGACATCATACCCAATAGTGTATCCCGGCACCTGCCAAATCACAATACAACTTGCATGGTCCGCCTATTCCCTATACTTTTGGAGGAATGGAAAAAGTCTTCGGGGAGATCCGAGTCGATACAACCGATTCGATGATCAACGGACTCTTGCGACGAAAGAGTGATTCCGCCGTTGGGTACAGCCGCCATTTCAATCAATCGGAAGATTTTTTCCTCCGCCTGGGACAGGAATTTCAGGTACCCTCGTTTTCAATTCATCATGATGTCAACTCGACCACTCCCGAATCGACCTATCAGGAACGGCTCAGGGGATTTCTCTCCCAGGCTGCAGCAGCTCATTCCCGGTGTATTTGAAGGGCTGACCTATTTCTTTGACCCTGCCGAAATACTGCGACCCGGTTTTTTTTTCAGATCTACCGCGTGTCGGGGGTCCACTATCTCTACCTCCTCCGGTTGGATCTCACCTTCCGCCCCCAGAACCACGTCGTCGTCGAAAAGGGGTAACCAATGATACGACCCCGGTGTACCGCACGTCGAATCTCGTTGTGGAGGGAATTATCATACCCCTCGGGGAAGTCCGCACCAGAGATGAGGGCACCGGCCGTAGCCGTTGTGGAACAGATGATCTCCGATACATGGATAGGTGAAACCGGGCGGGGATACTTTATTCAGGGCATCTGGATGGATGCCGATCTCAACAAGTTTTTTACAAAACTCGTCATACCCCAGGGAAAACGCATCTATCCCTATTATCCCTTCACGAGCAAGTATCGCACCATCTGCCACAACCCCATCGGTATTTCCTCAGCCCAGCGGCGGGAGGCCATTCCCCGTCTTCATCGCTTCATCGACTTTCTGAAAACCCCACGTCCAGGATATCCAGGCCGTCCCTCAGAGAAGAGGAGTTCTCCCCGGAACTTCCCCTCTTCAGGGAACTGAAGGAACGGATACCTTCCGACTGGAACGGGTGGGTTTGATGATATCACCCTTGATATCTACCTCAACGAACAGGAAATGCGGGAGTTTGAAGTCCTGCCGAAGGAAGGACGGAAATCGTGAATCTCTCGGGAATGCGCATCACCGTCATGGGACTGGGGGTCCATGGCGGCGGACTCGCGGCGGCGCGGTACGCAGTGAGCCGCGGTGCCACAGTGACCGTCACCGATCTCAGAAGCTATGATCTCCTGAAAAACAGCGCCGATGAACTCCCCGGCCAGTGCCGGGTTGTTCTTGGCCGGCATGAACGCGACGATTTCGTCCGCGCCGACATGGTCATAAAGAATCCCGCGGTCCCGCGGACGGCTCCGCTCCTCGCCGATACGGCGGCCGTGACGAGTGATATCGCCCTCTTTCTCGCCGAGCGGGAGACTCTTTCCGCCGGGGATCGATCCGGGGTCAGTCCCCTCATCACCGTGACCGGCACAAAAGGAAAGAGTACCTGCTCGTCCCTGGCCGCCCACATCGTTGCGGGGGCGTATCCGGAAACGATGCTGGGCGGTAACATCACCGTCTCTCCCCTGAGTTTTCTCGATACCCTCAAACCGGCGGATCCGGTGGTGCTGGAACTATCGTCCTTTCAGCTGGGAGACCTTGCGTTTTTTCGCAGCCATAATGCGCGGTCCGGGGCTCGTATTCCGCACACCCTGCCCCGGACGGTCTTTTTTCCGGCAATTTCCGCGACGGTGGCGATCATCACCAATATTTTCACCGATCATCAGGACTACTACCCGTCCATGGAGGCGTATGTGGAGGATAAGCGGGAAATTTACCGCCACCTCCCCCCTGATGCACTGGTCATCCTCCCGAAGGACAATCAATGGACGCCGTCGTTCATTGAGGAACTCTCGACACACTTTCCCGATAATCCCCGTCTACCTTGCCGGTCCGGTCGGTGATCATGGATCGAACGCCGGCTCCACCTGGGACCCTCCCTTCGATATCAGCGCCATTCCGAAGGAAGGGAGCCCCATCCCCCTTCCCGGACGGCACAACAAAATAAATATTGCGATGGCCGCCGCCGCGGCCGCCCGCCTTGGGGTCACACCTCCGACGATAGCCGGACGGATCGCCTCATTTCCCGGCGTACCCCCACCGTCTCCAGACCGTGGGAAACGTCAACCGGATCCGGTTCATCAACGATACCGCAGCAACGATACCCGAGGCAGCCCGGGAAGGGGTCAACGCCTTTGCTCCGGAGTCCTCGGGGGTGACGCTCTTTCTCATCGCCGGGGGAAGCGACAAGGGACTCGATCCGCGCCCCCTCGTGGAGACGATACAGCGGGTTCTCAACGCGGGTGGTTCCGTCGCCCTTCTTGACGGAACCGCAACGGATATCATCGGGAGAAAGCTGTCCGACGCCGCCGTTTCACGGATTCCGCGTTTTTCAACACTCACGGATGCGGTCCACCACCTGTACGGGGGAAGCGACTATGCGCAAAGGCAAAGGAGATGAGGGTGAGTCGATAATTCTGCTCTCGCCGGGCTGCGCTTCATTCGGGATGTTTCGAAATGAGTTTGACCGGGGAAATCAGTTTATTGAGATCGCCACGGCCATTATTGAACGCGATACAAGGTGATGTTGTCGTCGAGAAAATCGGTGGCCACCACAAACCGACCGTCAGGTGAGACGGCAAGACCCGTCGGCTGATTGCGACCGTAGAGCGTCTGGACGGTGGACAGCGTGAGGGCATCAAGAACAAAGATCCTGCCGAACTCGGGCCCCGGGAGAAGATAACTCTCCCGATTGTTTCTGCCCCGCTCACTTACATACAGATAGCGCCCCTCCGGATCGAGGGCGATCGTGTTGATATTGCTGCCGATGCGGCGCGAAACGAGCTCCCGCCGTTCCGGGAGTCCAGGACACGGACCGTTCCGTGGTACATATCGCTGTAGTAGATGAGGGGTGACTCAGGAAGGGCAACGATATGTCTGGCGGCACCCACCGACTGCCCCCATCTCTCCAGGATTTCGCCATTCCCGAGGCGCAGCACCTGTCCGCTTGAAAAGAGGCAGACCCAGAGGTGATCACGTTCCCCGTCGTAGAAAAGCCCGCGGGGCTGACCCGGAAGGGATATTGTCTGCAGCAATTGTCCGCTCCGGACATCGAGCTCCGCGACGGACCGGCCGTCCCAGTTGGAAACCCACACCGTCCGGTCCATTTTCCCGCCTGCGAGGACTTTGGGCCACGTTCCGCCGGAAGAATGGACGGAGAGCCACATGCCGTCGGGCAGTGAAAACCGGTGTATCGATCCGGTGGTCATCTGGGAAACCCACAGTTCCGTACCGTCCCGGACAACCAATGCCTCGACAAATCCATGCCGTTCGGCCCAGGGTGCAGGAGGCGACAGCCGCCCGTCGGGAACGAGGCTGACCTCACCCCACCGGTCACGACGGACCGCAAAGAGATCGATTCCGTTGTCCCGAAGGAGGGGAACCGCGACACGGTCGGGGGCCAAGAAAAATGGCGCTCTTGGGAGAGCCGCCGGTAGGCGCCTCGGAGAGCGCCCGGAGCGGTCCCTCGGCGGGAAGAAGACGCTCCTTCACAACCACCTCCCCCGCTCCTTCCCCGGGAAGCACGAGAAGTCTCGGAAGATATCCGGGGGCACGAAGTTCGATGACTCCTCCGGCCGGCAGTCCCGTATACCGACGCCAGCCGTCCTCCTCCTCGCGCCCGTGCAGTTCAATCGCCGGTCCCGGATGCGCCGGCAAAAGCACCGCATCGGTGTCACCGGGAAAGGTGCGCAGCCGCAGATCGACGGTCCCGGCGGACGTCGTCTGTGCACCGACGGCACCGCCGGTTGACGCCCACAACAGTATCCAGAGGGTTATGAGACGGAAAAAAGGCGAATGTATTTTCGGTAGCGTTCTTCCGGGCATCACGGTTATGATGGAAGAATGACACACTATCCGGAAGAATTTGTAAAGAAAATTCCAAAAACAGACCTTCACGTCCATCTCGACGGCAGCCTTCGGGAGCGCACCCTCATCGATATCGCCAAGGAAGAGCGCATAGACATACCTTCATATACCCCGGAAGGTCTCAACGAAACGGTCTTCAAGTCGACGTACAAAAATCTTGACGAGTACCTTCGCGGTTTCGGACTCACAAACAAGGTCCTGCAGCGGGAGGAGCATCTGCAGCAGGTGGCGTATGAACTGGCTCTGGACAATTTTTGCCGAAGGGGTTCGCCATCTGGAGGTTCGCTTTGCGCCGCAGCTCCACATGAGCGAGGATCTTTCATTTTCCCAGGTCATGCACGCCGTCGACGCCGGTCTGCGTCAGGCCCGATCGGAAATCAACCGCACCCTCCCCGACGAGGAACCGGAGTTTGACTACGGTATTATCGTCATCGCCATGCGCTTTTTTGCATCGAATTTTTCCCGTTACTATCGGGCGCTGTCGACGGTTCACAGTTATTCCGACCAATCGGAGATCATTCAACTCGCCTCGAGTGAACTTGCCCGTGCCACCGTCGCCCTTCGGGACGAAAGTGACGTCCAGGTTGTTGCCTTTGATCTTGCCGGAAGTGAGTACGGATATCCCGCGGGAGATCACGCGGAGGCGTTTGACTATGTTCACAAGCACTTCCTCAAGAAGACGGTCCATGCCGGAGAGGCGTACGGTCCGGAATCGATCTTTCAGGCGATCACCAAGCTTCACGCCGATCGCATCGGCCACGGCATGCGTCTTTTCAACCCCGACCACATTCGGGACGAGACGATCTCCGACCGCCGGAAGTATATCCGCCAGCTGGTCAACTACATCGCCGACCATCGCACGACCATCGAGGTGTGTCTCACCAGCAACCTGCAGACCGCCCCGGACATCCAGTCGGTAAAAGAGCATTCTCTGGGGAAAATGCTTGAGAACAAGCTGTCCGTCTCGTTCTGCACCGACAACCGCCTCGTCTCACACACGACGGTAACCGATGAAATCAATCTCGCGATCCGTAACTTCGATATCACCCCGACCCAACTGCGGAATATCATTATTTACGGTTTCAAGCGTTCATTTTCATATAAGCCCTACCCGGAGAAGCGTGAATATGTCCGGAAGGTTATCAATTATTACGAACACCTTGAGGGTCAGTACGGAGTGGGGAAGTAGCGGCACCGGCGGGAGCCGTTATCGTCCTGACAAAACGCACGCCGATACTGTGACTCGTCGCGTCGGGACTGAAAGCTCCCCGGTTGGTCACCCTGATCTGCCCGCGGGGCGTATTCCACGCCATTCCGCGTACTACCTTCATTTCCCTTCCATATACATCGGGAACGGGCGATGCAGGCCCTCCGTCCGGTACGGAGATTTCGTAGGAGTTTTCGTCTGAGTTTCCGTCGGTACGGGCGGCGCGGGCGTACCACTCGGGATCATACCAGTCCTCCGTCCACTCCCAGACGTTCCCCAGCATGTCCGACAGCCCCGCCCTGTTGAGATAGCCCAACGCCCCGACGGGAACGGTAGGTCCCCCCGCCCGTGTAAAGGGCGGAGACAAATCCTCCCAGCGGTGACCGCTGCGCTCATAGTTGGTTCCCCTGAACTCAATCGCCCCGACTGCCCGTGCTTCAGTCACAACGACGGGGAATTCAATCGCGCCGGGACTGCTTCGGTCGATTCTCCGATCAAGGGATGCCGCAAAGGCCCACTCTCCCTCCGTCGGCAGCCGATATCCGTCCCGTTCGGGATGGGATGTGATCTCGTCGGCCGCAAAGGTATATACCTCGTCCCGAGCCTCAAGAAGGGAGAGCTCGTTTGCGAGAAATGCCGCGCCGTACCAGGTTATACCCACAGCCGGATGGGAGGCATACCCTTCGACGGGAACGAGAGCCCCGCCGTCAGTCACCGTCAGTGAAAACTGCGTGCCGAATTCAAGGGAGTCCAGGGCGATAAGGGGATATTGAAAGTCCGCGTCGACGACATACGTCCCCTCCCCGTCCCGTTCAACGATCATCGCCTCCCCGTGAAAGAGGGCGTTATTCATCGCCCCCGCGACGACACCGTTTGTGGCCTCGTATTTCGCCATGGAAAAACTTCGGGATACCGTCACCGTCAACGGCGGTGATTCATCTCTTTCCGGCGCGCTCCGTGTCCCCAGAACGACAACGCCCCGGGGAGCGGGGACCTCGTCGGGTACCGCTTCCACGGGACGTTCAATCGGCGGCGGCAGGACCACCTCCATCGTCGGCATGCGATGATCATAGACAAAGGAGAAAAGGTCGCTCGACGGCGTCGTATTGCCAAGGGCGTTTTCCCCATGCACCCGCCAGTATAAGATCGGCACCTCGTCGCCGGCCTGTGCGATCTCCCGCTCCGTCCGGCGCAGGAGGAGCTCAAGTTCCGCCGGCGCGATGCGGTAGCGGCTCTCCGTCGTGGTCCGCCGGATGACGGCGGCGGAATCGCTGCCGTCGGCGGCCGCGATATCCAGATGATACCGGACGGCGCCGGGTATGTGCTGCCAAACGAGTCCCGGAAGCGCGACGACCGACGGCAGCCCCCCCTCTCCCGTACGTGCGTCAACGGGTGGGAGATCTTCAGTGAAGGTGACGGCGCCCGTTTCCGACGGTGGTCCCAGAACGCCGTGCCGGCTTGCCATGCGTACATACCACACCGTCTGCCGCCCGGCGGTGATTTCATTCCCGGTGACGATGTCGCTGTCAGGGGTGTAGCTGGTAGTCTCGCCGTCGACCTCTGCGGTGAGCAACGGCACCCCGGCGGGACCGTCTGCAAGGGTAAAGGAGACACGATCCCCTACCGGCGGCGATTCGTGCCTCCATCGAAAGGTATGGCGGGGGTCAAAGGTCTTCACCTCTTCACCGTCCACTACGGGAACTGTCAGATCGAGGGTAAATCGAATATCGATATCCGGAGAAACACGATACCGGGCACCTTCATTCGTCACGATAAAAAGAGTGAAGAGATATCTCTTTCCGTCTTCCAGGGCGGCAACGGGCAGCCCGAGGGTGAGCGCATCCGCGGAAGTGAGCCGGAAGGCCACCTCCTCTTCCTTGACAAGTGTACCCCCGTGATGCACCTGAACGACAATCGCGGCAATGTCCGAAGGATCGATGCCATGCAGCTGAACGGTGACGGAAAGATCGTCGTCGGTCACATCCCCGTCGGGGGGGCGGGAAATTTCAGCCCTTCCGTCGCCGGGCGCAATCACGTCAGCCCTGCTGCGGCATCCGGAAATCACTATGAAAAGGAGAATCGCCATGACAATGGCGGGAAGGATCGGTATCAGCAAGCCCTTTTTTTGCGCCATAACCGCCTCACTCGTGGTTGCGTACCGCAGAGTACGCAGGGTCGCCTGTCACGCGCCGCCGGAACGGAATCGCTTTTTCAGGGAGAAGTGGTACCATTTTCGCAGTCGCTCCGCCTGCCGGTACAGATCCGCCCCGGGTCTCCGCATCGGTATATCCCACGCACCCGCCCGGTGGAGGATCATCCCGCCGAAACCGGTCTTGAACCGGTAGAGCCCGTGCATCGGATGAGCAGGATCGTCCGTCGGAGGTATACCGAAGAAATCATAGCTGTGATCACCCCGTCCGATGGCGCGGGTGATCGCCTCCCACTGAAGGGCATAGGAAGCCATGAGATTTCGTTTGTGCGATGAACTCGCACCATAGAGGTATGTGGTCACGCCGTTCCAGGAAGCGGTCATGATTCCCCCCAGCAGTTCTCCTTCATGGCGGGCAAAGAGGAGCTCCAGTTGCGGAGCATCTTCGGACTCGAGCCCCAGCGCGGCGCTCACAACCGTTTCATAGTACCCCCGGGAGTGGACGGTGATTCCATCCCGGCGCGCCGTTTCAAGATAGAGTCGATACCATTCCGGAAGGACCGTACCGATCTCCCGTCCCGTCATCGTGGAGAGGGTGACACCCTTCCTGCCGGCAAGACCTATGTTATATCGCGTCTTCCGCTTCATGGCGGCGAGGATCGCCTCTTCCCCGTCGGCAAGGGGCAGGAGCACCGTGTCCGGCGGTTGCACGCGCATCACCGAAGGGACGAGCCCCGTCTCATGTGCCGCCGCTTCCGGAAACCGTTCACGCCGCCACGGCACGTCCCACCTGACGAGAGTCGCCTTTGACGCGGCCCCTGCGGTACCGAGGGTTTCCACAACCTGTGCGAGGGTTGCTCCCTCGTCGTCAAAGGCGTGGGGAGCGTAGGCAAGGCGAAAGGGTCCGACGGGGCGCTGCAGAATCAGCGGTTCCCGCCAGATCGCCTTCCATCCGAAGGACTCCTTGACGGTTCGCCACCAGGGGCTCTGAAGCAGCGGAACCGTCACGCCCGTTCCGTCGTGACCGCCTTTGCCCATAACGGCATTATCCAACGGTACCTGCGGATACTTTCCCGGTCGTTACCGGCTGATCTCCGGCCAGCAGCTTCTTCCCCCCCACGAGGACGTTTCGATCTTCCACACGAATGGGGACCGCAAAAAAGTCATCGACCTTGATGCGTTTCGGTCTTTCCGACTCGCCGTCCGCACCGCTTCGCGGGTCGCCCTCAAGAAAGAGCCGGGTTCCCGGGGCAAGATGGTCAACAAAAAGCACTTCCACCACATCGTCCGCACTTGCAGCGAGGAGCATGCCGTTGCTCTTTACTCCCCGCAGTTTTGCCGGTTTGAGGTTTGCAACGACGATGATCGTGCGGTTGAGGAGTTCCTCCGGTTCATAGTAGGGAACCAGGCCGGAGACGATCGTCCGCCCCTCCTCGGTGCCGTCGTCGAGTTTTTCGATATACAGCTTGTCCGCCTCGGGATGACGTTCAATTTCAACAATACGGGCGGCCCGCAGTTCTATCGTCTCGGAGAACTGTTCTTCCGGCGACCGTTGTGCCTTTGCGTCCTCTCCACCGTGATCATCGGTGGGTCCGTTGTCATTCTGTGTTGCTTCCACGTCTGTTCCTTTCGTCTTTGCATTCCTCGCGGCACGTTCCGCCTGACTACCGCTGAATCGTTCCCGCATCTCTTCTATCACCTCGTCGGACAGCTGTTGAAAGAGGATTTCCGGCTTCCCGATCGTGGTGAGCCCAGAGGGCGTTCCGAGGTCGCTCCACGTCACGTCCGTCACACCGAGCATCTCACGGAGACGTCGCGCCGTACCGGGTATGTACGGCTCAAGGAGAATGGAGAGGTCTCTGATGAGATACACAAGGTTGCTCAGGAGGATATGGGTACCCCGGGGGTCGTCTTTCCGTGTTTTCCACGGCTCCGCCGCCTGAAAGACGCGATTGCCGTAACTGGAAAGGGCACAGATCTGCCTGAGCCCGTCGCGGAGGCCCGCCCATTCAAGTTTTTCCGTGATCGCCTCTTCTCTCCGGCGAACCTCCTGCCAGAACTCGTCCTCCCGGGACTCGGCGGGTATTTCCACCACCTCACCGTCAAAATACCGTGCCACAAAGGTGAGGGTCCTGTTTACCAGATTGGCAATATTCCCGATGAGTTCACCGTTTACCTTTTCCTGAAAATCATCCCACGTGAATGTGTAGTCGCTCGTCTCGGGGCGGTTATAGAACATGTAAAACCGCCACACGTCGGCGGGTATTCCCGTGTCCCTGGCGTCGTTTCCGAAGACACCGATTCCCTTGCTCTTTGAAAACTGACCGCCCTCATAGTTCAGATATTCGGAACTGGACATATGGTGCAGAAGGGTCCATTTGTCACCGCTGCCGAGAAGACTGGACGGGAAGATGACCGTGTGAAAGGGAATGTTGTCCTTTCCGATAAACTGGAAGAGTTCAACTTCCTCGGGGTTCTTCCACCAATCGGAATCCCAGCGATCGGTATGACTTGCCGTCATTGAAATGTACCCGATAGGCGCGTCAAACCAGACGTAAAAAACCTTGTCTTCAAAACCCTTCAGGGGGACCGGTATACCCCACTTGAGGTCGCGGGTTATCGCACGCTCCCGCAGGCCGTCACGAATCCACGCCTGGGTCATTTGAACGGCATTACGCGCCCACTTGCCCCGTTCGCTGGCAACGGTCATCCATTCCTGCAGTTTCGGCAGAATGGCGGGGAGGTCTATGTACAGGTGAGTCGTTTCCCGTACCACCGGCGTGGAGCCGTCAAGGGCGCTCCTGGGGTCGATCAGGTCCGTGGGATCAAGAAGTTTTCCGCAGTTCTCGCACTGGTCACCCCGGGCATCTTCATATCCGCAGTGGGGACACGTACCCCGAACGTACCGGTCGGCGAGATACATCTGGGAGCTCTCGCTGTAGAGCTGCTCTATCGTTTTTTCCCTGATATACCCCGCTGCGTGGAGTTTCAGGAAAATATCCTGGGTTACCCGTGTATGTTCCGGCGTGGATGTGCGGCCCCACTTGTCAAAGGCTATTTCAAACCACTCATAGATATCGGTGTGAATCGCGTGATACCGGTCACAGAGCTCTTTCGGGGTAATTCCCTCTTCCCGGGCGCGCGTTTCAGTGGCGGTACCGTACTCGTCGGTGCCGCAGATGTAGAGCGTTTCATATCCCCGACTGCGACAGAACCGGGCAAACACGTCTGCCGAGAGCACCTGAATGAGGTTTCCCAGATGGGGAATATTATTGACGTACGGGAGCGCACTGGTGATAAGGCGTTTCTTCATGGTCGCCCATGATATGACCGGTGCGAAGGGACGTCAACGGCTTAGACCTTCCACACCTCTCCCGGCTTCATCTCTTTCACCGTGATTCCTTTCGGCGTGAAGGCCGCGGCGCTCTGGACCAGCGGCGGAAAGGTACGGAAGTGGATGGGTATCGCCGTCCCGGCCCCCACGAACTCCGCCGCCTTTGTCGCCAGTTCAGGCCCCATGGTGAAGAGGTCTCCGATTGGCAGTGCGGCGATATCGGGTGAGTAGATCTCACCGATAAGCTTCATATCGGAAAAGAGACCCGTGTCTCCGGCGTGGTACATCGTCACTCCCCCCATACGTACAACCAGGCCGCATGGCATCCCCATGTAGCGCCCCTCGTAGGAGGACGAGTGAAAGGCGTGGGTGAAACTTATCGAACCGAAGGGCAATTTCACCGTTCCGCCGGGGTTCCCGCCCACCGTATCGGCGATGCCCTGCTCGCCCAGATAGTTGGCGATTTCAAAGGCACCGATGACCATCGCTCCCGTCCGTTTGGCGATCGCAACGGTATCACCCATATGGTCTCCGTGACCGTGGGTCAGGGCGATGTGGGTGACATCCACCTCCTCCGGCTCATGAACGGCGACGGGATTTCCCGTCAGAAACGGATCAATCGCCAGCCGGTACTCACCATCATCCAGGAGAAATCCTGAATGTCCCAAATATGTAATTGATAGTCTCATACAAAAAAAGTAATCGAACCTTGATGAATTGGCAAAAAAAAAGCCGGCGGCCCGGTGCGGCCGTCGGCGGATGTGTCACATCTCAGCGCGTTACAGCACGTCCTAATGCGTCTTGATCTCGATCTTCCGCGGTTGCGCCTCTTTGGCGAGACCAAGGGTAATATCGAGGACGCCGTCCTTCATTACCGCATTGATCGCCTCGGTATCCACGGTCTTGTCCAGGGTGAATACCCGGTAGTAGTCGCCTACCCTGCGCTCACGGACGAGTACCCGTCCTTCCACAGACCAGTCCGGCCGGGACCCGGTGATGGTGAGCTGGTTGCTCTCAACGGTAATACCCACGTTGTCCCGTTCCAGGCCGGGCATTTCCAGGCGAAGATGGATGGCACCCTTCTCTTCCCACACTTCATACGCGGGATAAATGCGACGTCGCGGCTGCTGCGTTTCCTCGGAACGGCTCTTGTCGATGTCTCGCGACTCCCGGGTCTGAACTTCGTTTTTCATTTTGTGCCTCCTTTTCCTATTTCACCTTGATTCCGATCCGTTTGGGCTTCCGCTCTTCCCGTTTTGCGATGTGAATGGAGAGCACGCCGTTTTTCAGTTCCGCCGAAACCTTGTCGGGATCGATCGAGTCAGGAAGCGCGAGAGTCCGCTGAAACGATCCGTACCACGTCTCACGGCGGTAGTTGGTGATATCCTCACGTTCCTTGTCGCGACCCGCCGGGCGCTTCTCGCCCTGAATCGTCAGAACGTTGTTCACCACATTCAGCTCGATATCCTTCGCTTCCACACCGGGGATATCGCATGCCACGAGCAGGGCGTCGTCGGTCTCCACCACATCAAGACGGGGAGAGATGGAGCGATCAAATAATCCGGTGGTTCCATAGCTGAGATCATCCTCAAAGAGGTCGTTGATCTCCGATCGAAGCCGCTCAAACTCGTTAAACGGCCACAAATCACGTCTCTGCGTCCGATACATAAGCAACTCCTTTCCGTTCATTCCGAACGATCACGTTTCGTATAAAACAATATGCAACGACCGTGCCAAGCTTATGATATGAGATAATTTGTTATATTACAAAGAGATAAAAATAAAGCGGCGCCGGAATCGACGCCGCCTGCTGGGTCGAGTCGACACGGAAATGTCAGTTTTTCCGGCGACTCGATGGGTCAAATTGGCCCAATATTATGGGTCATTCCCGATCTGACTGGCGCAAATCGATCCGCCGTCGTCACTGCGCTCCCTGGGCGGGTTGCTGTCCCGGTGCGGGAAGATCGATTTCTATGAGCTCCGTGATCTCCGCCTCACGGCGCAGATCGGAGAGATAGTGCTGGACCGCCACATTCTGTTCCTGTTCGGTCAGAAAGGTACGAATGTTCTCTTCGGCTTCGTCATAGCTTTCCGTCCGTCCCGGAGTCTTTTCGGTAACCTGGACGATGTGATATCCGAATTGCGTCTCCACAACCTCGGAAATCTCACCCGGCTCCAGGGCAAAGGCGGCCTCTTCAAATTCCGGTACCATCTGCCCCCGTCCAAAGGACCCGAGATTGCCGCCGTCGGATGCACTGGGCCCTTCACTTCGTTCCCGGGCCACCTCTTCAAAGTCGGCGCCGTCGAGGATCTCCTGTCGGATCTCTTCAAGCTCTTCCCGTTTTGCCGCAAGGGCGTTCTCATCGGTGATTCCCTGGGTGGTGAGAATGATGTGCCGCGCCGAGACCTGCTCGGGAATATCAAAATACTGCGGATTATCGTCGTAGAAATTGCGCATCATCTCCTCGCTCACGGTGACGTTGTCATAGACCTCCGTCTGGATCAGCGATTCGATCAGCAATTGGCGACGAAGTTCACCGACAAATTCATCCTCGGTGAACCCCTCCTGCTCGAGGGCCATAAGGTAGGCACTCTCGTTGGGAAACTGGCTCTTGAACTGTTCCAGCGTCTGATCGAGCCGTTCATCCGAGACGGTGATGCCTGCCGATTCCGCTTCCTGTTCAAGAAGCGTGCGGGTGATAAGGCCGTCAAGCACCTGCCGTTCCAGCTGGGGTCGATAATTCTCATCAAACTGCTGCTGGTTTTGCGCCTCAAAGCGACTGATGTTGCTCGCCATGATATTATCAAACTCTTCCCGGGATATGAGCTCGCCGTTTACCCGCGCAACCGCGTCGTCGACGGTAATGCGTTCACCCTGTGCCGTCGCGGTTCCGGCTTCCGTTGCCTGTTCCGCTCCCGCACCGTTGGATTCTTCTTTGTTTCCTCCGGCAGCGACCGTCGCGACCCCCAGGATCGTCGCAAACGCTGCCAGCAATATCAATTTCTTCATACATTGCCTCCAGAAAATTGCAGGCCATAGTGCACCATGATTTCCCGTCATCTGTAAAGGACTACCGCCACCGTCGGGAGGTGTGCCCCGGGCAATGTGAACGATGGTCCCCGACCTTTTCCAGTCGACGACGCATCGTTTCTTGACTCCATGCACCTGCCGGGATAATTTAGACAGGATGTCCACGGGGTTCTACAGACGCCCATCAGGACAGAGTCAAAGAAACAAGGAGCGCATCATGTCGGATTCCGACCAGCAGCCTCGCTTTCCCTTTAAAGTGAACGGGAAAGTACTGGCAGTCGTAGTGATCGTGCTCGTTCTTATCGGTATTGCAACGACCGCCTTCTTCGTCGTCGACCAGACGGAAGAGGCGGTAGTGACGCGGTTCGGCAGGTACAACCGTACCGCCTCCCCGGGCCTCCATTTTAAATTACCGTTTGGAATCGAGCAGAATTACAACGTCCCAACACAAGTGATTCAGAACATGCAGTTTGGATTTCGGGTTGAACGACCGGGAGTGAACACTGTTCTCTCCAGTCAGGATTTCCCGGAAGAGAGTCTCATGCTCACCGGTGATTTGAACATCGTTGATGTGGAGTGGATCATCCAGTATCGCATCGATGAGCCGAGAAACTGGCTCTTCAAGGTTGACGAGCCGATCAGGACGATTCGGGACATATCCCAGTCCGTGGTGAACCGCCTCGTCGGTGATCGATCGATCATGGATGTGCTCGGTGACGAGCGGCCGTCGATTGAGATCCTCGCGCAGGAACAGATGAACGAGCTCTTCGGGAACTATGAACTCGGTGTCAACGTCACCGCCGTTCGCTTGCAGAACATCGTTCCTCCCGCCGGACGCGTGCAGGACGCCTTTGAAGACGTCAACCGTGCCGTCCAGGATATGAACCGGCTTATCAACGAAGGTCGGGAAGAGTACAACCGGGAAATCCCCCGCGCCCGCGGTGAGGCGGAACAGGTCGTCCAGATTGCACGGGGATATTCCGCCGAGCGTGTCAATCGCGCCCGCGGTGACGCCTCGCGATTTACAAACGTTCTCACCGAGTACCGCAACGATGAGCAGACGATGCGCACCCGTCTCTATTATGAGATGGTGGAGGACGTCTTCCTTCCCGCCCAGGACGCATCGGGAGACGACATCACCGGACGGGAGGTGCCGGAGCTCATCGACCGAAACCTCTCCAATTTTATTCCGTTGCTTAACCTCCAGCGGGACGGCGCCAACACGACGGGAGGTCAGCAATGAGAAAGTTCGCAGGATTTTTAACGGTACTCGTCGTCGTGATCGTCTTTCTCGTCCTTCTCGGTCCATTCTATATCGTGACGGAAGGTGAACAGGCGGTAGTCATACGATTCGGCCAGATTGTTCAGGAGACGAGGGAGCCGGGGCTGCATTTCAAGACACCCGTCATAGACCAGGTGGTAACATATTCGGCAAAGCTGCTCTCATGGGACGGCGACCCCCGGCGCATGCCCACGTCTGAAAACCAGTTCATCTGGGTGGACACCACCGCACGGTGGCGCATTGAGGACCCCCAGCTCTTCTACCGGTCCGTCACAACGATGGAGCGCGCCTACTCCCGTCTCGATGACGTCGTGGAAAGCGCGGTGCGTACGGTCGTCTCAGCCAACGAAATTGAAGAGGCGGTGCGGGACAGCAACGTGATCAATGAGATCAACCGCGATCAGGCGCTGCCCTCCGAGGCGGAACAGGTACTACCGGAAGACATGGAGGGTGACGAATCGGACGATCGCCTCCAGGAAATCGCCGATCTGCTGACCGTGGTGGAACAACGACAGGAAATCAGCCGGGGACGTCAGGAGCTTTCCAATGAAATGCTCAACAGGGCGCAGGAAACCGCTTCAACCCTCGGAATCGATCTTCAGGACATTATCATTCGACAGATTCGGTATTCCGATGACCTTACTGAAAGCGTCTACGATCGAATGGTTTCAGAACGGCGGCGTATCGCCGAGGCGTACCGCTCCTACGGCCAGGGCCGTAAACAGGAACTTATCGGTTCCATGGAAAATGAGCGGCGCTCCATTCTTTCCCAGGCGTATGAACGGGCGGAAACGATCCGCGGTGAGGCGGACGCCGAAGCTGCACGGATCTACTCCGACGCCTACAGCCAGGACGCGGAGTTCTTCGCCTTCTGGCGGGCAATCGAGTCATATCGCCGCACATTGCCGGAGTTCAGAAAGACGCTGAGCACGGACATGCAGTACTTCGACTTCCTCTATTCAGAGGACGGTTGAGAGAAACAACCACAAAGAAGTATGCAGGGCGCCCCGGATTGATCCGGGGCGCCCTTTTTCATGCCCTTTGTGACGTCGACATTACTATTTGATCTATCAGCTCCGCCCCGTGAGTGCTTGTCCCACTTCACCGGAGTTGCTACCATGCGCTCCATGATCTCAGCTCCCCTTTCCCGTCTAATAGATAAGTTCCCGGTTGTCTCCCGGAAGGGCGCCGGTGACCCGGAAATAACGTCAATTTGCTATGACTCCCGTCAGGTCGGTCCGGGGACGCTGTTTGTCGCCGTTCCCGGTGATCACGTTGACGGACATCAATTCATCCCCCAGGCGATACAGTCCGGTGCGATCGCCGTCATCTGTGAAACCCTTCCCGACGATCTGCCGGACCACGTCGTCTTTATCGAGGTTGCCAAGAGTCGCATCGCCCTGAGTACCGTTTCGGCGCGCTTTTACGGCCACCCCTCCCGTCAATTGCCCGTACTCGGCGTGACCGGCACCGACGGCAAGAGCACGACAACCTATATCATTGACCAGCTCTTTTCGGCGGCGGACCAGGATACCGGTTTTGTATCGACGGCGCTGGTAAAACGGGCGTTCAAGGTGGAACGGAATCCCTTCCGCCAGTCAACGCCGGAAGCGCCGGAGCTGCACGGATTTCTTCGAGATGTCCTTGACCACGGGAAACGTTTCGCCGTAGTGGAGGCGACCTCCCACGGATTGAGTGAAAAAACGGGCCGTCTGAGAGACATCGATTTCCACGCGGCGGTCTTTACAAACATCACCCGGGAGCACTTCGATTTCCACGGCAATTTTGAACAGTACCGGAGCGACAAGGCCAACCTTTTTCGCGCTCTGGACCGCACGGCGTCACGCAAGAAAGACCCTGAGTATCCGATTTTCGGTGTGGTGAATGCGGACGATCCCAACGCATACTACTTCAGCCACGCCACCCGACAACCGGTATACTCCTATTCCGTGCGGGATGAGTCGGCGGATCTCTATGCCGACGGCATCGTCCCGGATATGACGGGGACAACCTGCGTCGTTCACTGGCGGGGGGAGTCACGGGAGACGCGCATTCCCCTGCCGGGGCCGTTCAATGTGGAAAACGTGCTTGCCGCAGTCCTTACCGTCTCAAAAATGCTTGACCATAATCCCCTGGATCTTCTCGAGCTCGTGCCTCGCCTCAAGTCTCCGCCGGGCCGGATGGAGATCGTCGCACGGGACCTCCCCTTTGTTCCCATAGTCGACTACGCCCATACGCCGGGGGCGTACGCCAAGGTTCTGCCCCTGGTCAAGGACTACACACCCGGCCGGCTCATCGTCCTCTTCGGTTCCGCCGGTGAGCGGGATATCGGCAAACGGTCGCTATTGGGAGAGGAAGCGGCGCGACACTGCGATGTCGTCATTCTCGCCGATGAAGATCCCCGCGGAGAGGACGGACTCGCCCTCCTGCGCGAAATTGCCCGGGGATGCGAAACGGCACGGCCGGGCATACAGTACGACGAGGAGCTTTTCATCATCAGAGACCGCCGGGAGGCGATCCGCTTTGCTCTTTCACTGGGACGAAAAGGCGATACTATCCTGTTCCTCGGAAAAGGACACGAAGTGTCGATTATCTACGCCGATCACACCCTCGAATGGGACGAAAGCAGAATCGTCGCGGAAGAACTTGAACCATACCGGAAAGCGGAGGTACGACGATGACGGTTGCGATACTGTACGGAGGTCGGTCCAGCGAGCACGAAGTCTCCCTGGTATCCGCCGCAGGTGTACTGAAAGAGCTGTCCACCATGGAAGAGTATGACCTGCTGCCCATCGGCATTACCCGGACGGGTCGCTGGTTCGCTCAGGATCCAACGCATCAGATCGGGCTGGCGCGACAGGGGGCGGCGCTCACCGTGGAGCACACCGACCGGGCGGTACTGGTCGTACCCGGAGCGGGCATCACGGTGGCCACCGCGCCGGAGCGTGTCTTGTCCATCGACTGCGTCTTCCCCGTCCTTCACGGTTCCTTTGGTGAAGACGGCACTCTGCAGGGACTTCTGGAAATGGCGGATCTCGCCTACGTCGGCAGCGGCGTCGTCGGCAGTGCGGTGGGAATGGACAAAATTCGTTCCAAACAACTCTGGAACCAGTGGGGACTTCCCATCGTACCCTATCTTGAAGTCCGAAGAAACTCCGCCGGCGTGTCGACCCAGGCCGCCGAGGTGACCGGACGCATTGAAGACGCCTTTGGATTTCCCGTATTCGTCAAACCCAATGCCGCCGGATCGAGCGTCGGTGTGACAAAGGTGACCCGTCCCGTAGACCTCGCCGCCGCATTGTCCCGGGCCTTTGCGGTAGATCCGGTCGTTCTCATAGAACAGGCGATGACGGTGCGGGAAATAGAGACATCGGTAATGGGAAACGAGGAGATCAGGTCCTTTCCTCCGGGAGAAGTGGTTCCGACTCACGAGTTTTACGATTACGAGGCAAAATATGAAGACCCCCAGGGGGCGCGCCTCTCCGTACCTGCGGATATCACGCCGGATCAGGCGTCACGGATCGAGCAACTCTCCCGGGATGCATTCCGTGCCGTCGACGGCGCCGGATTTGCCAGGGTGGACTGCTTCATCGACTCCCGCGACGGTTCCGTCTATGTAAACGAAATAAACACAATTCCCGGCTTCACTCCCATCAGCATGTTTCCCAAGATGGTGGAAGGGGGAGGCATGTCCTACGGCGAACTCCTGAAGGAGCTGATCCGGCTTGCCCTGGAGCGGTCGGGAAGCACAAAGGTCCGGGACTTCACCGCCCGGTGACTACCAGTGTTCCCAACCGACGACGCGGTCCCACGGGAGCCGTTCACTCGGCACTGACGGAGTCTGACCGTCAACGGGAACACCGACGGCGATAAGCAGCACGACCCGCATCTTGTAGGGCACGCTCAACAGAGATTTGACCTCGTCCTCACGGAAGGTCGTCACCGGACACGTCCCAAGTCCTTCGTGTTCCGCCTGAAGCATCATAAAGGCTGCAGCGATGCCGCTGTCGAGGGGATAACTCAACTGCCCGTTGGGCATCTTGTAGTCGATATTGGTTGTGCAGATTGCGACGATTGCCGAAGCCTCGCCGACGTAGGATTGACCGTACGACGCGTCCTCGATCTCTTTGCGGGTCTGCTCGTCCCGAACAACAATGAACCGCCAAGCCTGCCTGTTCTTCGCTGACGGAGCGCGTCTGCCCGCTTCTACCACCCGTTCAAGTTTGTGCGGGTCCACAGGAGCATTGGAAAAGGTACGCACACTTCTTCTATTGACAATTTCGGGAAGTAGTTCCACCACAATATCTCCTTGACCGGCGGGTCATCGATTCATATGCTCACATGCACCGTGCGTGCAAAGTTATTTCCAGTTTTGTACAGTGTAACAGCACTCATCCTCTTGTCACAGCCCCTTAGTGCCAGGGACCACCCGTTTGTTCATCCCATCAACCAACTGATCCAATCGGACGGGTCCATTCAAGGTAAAGATATCACGATTCTCCCCCAATCTCCTGACAGCATCGACCACAGTTGGTATCCCGACGTTGTTATCCGGGCTGTCGGGAGCAGGGAAATCATTCTCGTCCTCCCCATGGAGACGTTGACCGGCTCGTTCGTTGAGCGCATCGGTACGATACCTACAAACGTGGAAACGATCATTGTCGCGCCGCGAAACAGGGACAACGCCGTCGTGGATGTCGTCCAGCATATCGCGAATCCCGACGATCAGACGGCGATCATATACCGGACTATCGGCACCGATACAAGGTGGCTGCTGTCGGTGGAAGGTACGGTATCTCCGGTCTGGCTGACCCAGGGTATCACGCGGTCTGCAACAGCTTCCTATTCACCCTCGCTCGTAAACACCGCACGCCTTGGACTTGGCCGAAGCAACGCCGTACTGCAACAGGCCCTGCAGAACGGTCAGAGTGCGGCGGTCCTTTCCGTCACCGACGATTCTGAAACCGCGACGATCGTCTCGGCGTTGGCGGACGCCCTGAAAACGCTCCCCGTCCCGCCGGACCGCCCGGTGGAACAGAATTACCTTATCGTGCCTTTTTCCCTCTTTGGTCAGGCCAACCCGGTAATACCCTGAAGGGGTGCTCGTTTGGACCCTCATTACCGTCGCCTCCCTGCTCATCCTTTTTGCCGTCGCACGTCCTCGTCGGGTAAGGCGGTACGCCATGGCAATAGCCCACAATATTCTTCTCTTCCCCGGATTTCTCCTGCTTCTGGTGGGAATCCTCATTTCCGCAAACCTGGGCATACGAATTCTTGACGATCGGCTTCCCCTGGAACAGTTTGCCCTGCCCCTTGCGGTAGCCAAGATATCCCTCGGCCTGGTCATATTGACCCTGATGCATCCCTTTCTGCACGGAAGATTTCGCCGTTCATCGACGGTCTACAGCGGGGCGGCGCTGTTCCTGCTGATGATCGGCGGGGTTATCGCCTCCGTATTCAGTCTCATTCTCGGGGCGTTTTTCGTGCTCGCCTTTATTTTCGGGTTTCTCTTCAGCCTCTCCCACAAAGGATATCTCAAGGCGTTTTTTTCTCCTCCTTGCGGTCATACCCGGCGTCTATCTCTTCATAAACGTTGCCGCCGTAGCGGATATTCAGACCGTCAGGAACCTGCTCACACCACCCCCTCTGGCGGGAGATCGTGACCGCCGTCTTCCTGCTCCCTCTGGTTCTCATGTTTTTTCGCCTCGACGTCCTCATTCGTAAGTTTTCTCTGTTGCCCGTCGTCGGCATGGTCGCCGGCGTCGCCGTCGCAATATCCGTCGCCATCGTCATTGCCGGGACAAGCGAGGCATCGATTGCGACGGTCGAGGTAACGGAACGATATACTCCCGTCGGGGACGAGTCCGGCTCGACCATCGGCTATCGAGGCGTCGTCACAATGGCGGGATCGATTCCCGCCGGCGAAGTCCTTCTTTCGGGCGTGCAGGAAACCTCCGTCGGATGTTCCGGTCCACCCTGTACCTCCCCCGTTGAGGCTCCGCCGCCACCGCTCGAGTTTCACATTGAGCCGGGGCGGTCTCTCGATCGTCGCACCGTCACCTATTCGATAGAGTTCGCTGAACCGGCAACGTACGTGGAAATGGAGCTCGCCGCCGGTTCAGAGGTTCAGCTATACGCCACCGATCTGCCTGCAAACGTACAACCCGGAGAAGAAGCGGAACGGATTACCTTCAGCCCCGGACCGTTCCCGCCGCCCCGGTGGTCGGGAACGATTACACTCAGGAACGTCCCTCCCGATACGCCGGTAACGGCGGTACTCCGTGCTGAATTTCCCGGGGACCCCGGATTGGTCACCTATACCGGTCCGGCGGAAACATTCATTCTCGGTGACTATACGCGGGAATGGACCGCCCGTTCCCGCGGGGTCCTGCCGTGAGCTCCTGTTTTTTTCACGTCGACATGGATGCCTTTTACGCCTCGGTAGAACAGAACGACCACCCTGCACTGCGGGGAAAGCCGGTCGTCGTCGGGGGCAGGAGCGGACGGGGCGTCGTTGCGGCGTGCAGTTACGAGGCGCGTTCCTACGGCGTCCACAGTGCCATGCCGATGAGACAAGCTCTGTCGCTCTGTCCCTCGGCGCACGTCGTCCCCGTCCGCATGCATCGCTATCGGGAGGTATCCGGAATCGTTATGGGAATCCTCAATGAGACATCCCCGTCGGTACAGGCTATTTCCATAGACGAGGCCTTTCTGGATATGACGGGGACTCAACGCCTCCTTGGCCCCTACCGCGACCAGGCGCGGTCAATCAAAGAGGCGATACGCAGTCGGACGGGATTGACAATTTCCGTCGGAATCGCGCAGTCCCGATTTATTGCAAAAATGGCAAGCGATGTGGACAAACCGGACGGACTGTTTGAAGTCGTCCCCGGGGAGGAAGGGGAGTTCGTTCTCACCCTCCCCCTCAAGGACCTCTGGGGACTTGGAAAAAAGACACTGACCCGCCTGAACCGTCTCGGCATCACGACGGTACGGCAGTTGCGGGACCAACGTATCGAGTATCTCAACGGCCATTTTGGCGACGCCGCGGGGCGGTATCTCTACCACGCCGCCCGGGGAGAGGATCCGGGAATATTCCAGAAAAAGGGTGAACGTCACAGTATTTCGGCTGAAGAGACCTTTGAGGAAGACATCCAGGATCCGGACGTTCTGGAACACCACCTGCTTCTCATGGCCGACGAGGTCATCCATCGTTCGATCGTTGAGGGGTGGCGGGGGAGGACGATTCAGGTAAAGTTTCGCCTTCCCTCCTTTGAGACCCACACGGTATCCAGGACGCTGTCCCACCGTGTTCAAAGCAGTGGAGACCTGACCCGAATCGCGATGGGTATGCTGGAGAGCCGCCGGGAGTCCCGGCCCCTGCGCCTCCTGGGAGTGGGTGTGAGCGGAGACATCACCGACGGGCAGGATCTCCAGAACGATCTCATTCCCTTTACCGGCGAGCACGACGCGCCACCCATCGACACGACCATCGTCGCACTGCGCAATCGTTTTGGTCGTTCCGCCATCGGCCGGGCGAGTTTCATCCCCACCGATGACGGTGGGGACGACCTTTCAGACCGGGAATAAGGTCACAGTTCCGACAACAATTCCCTGGCTTCCGTCAACTGCCGCCGTTCGCTGGGCGTCGGTGAGGCTGTTCGTTCCAGACGGCGAATTACCTCTTCCAGGATTTCCCGTGCCTCCGCCTCGTCGTCCCGGCCCGGGATATCCGCGATACCTTCATAGTAGAAACCCTTTTCCAGAGCGCCCTTTGCGCCGTTGTAGCTCTCCCTCATCGAGTCCCGTTCCCGGTCGCGCCGCCGCCTGTTCCAGTCCCGATCGGCGAGATGGGATGCAAGCTGCACATAAAACGCCTCGTTTCGTTCTTCCCGTTCACCCGACGTCAATTCCGCCTCCATGAGGTCCACCGACTTGCGGGCAAGGGAGACGGCATATTCGACGTTTCCGAAGGAGATCATCCCCGGCACTTTTGCGTAGAGCTGACCGAGGACGTAGTAGCTTTCTGCGTGGTCCGGGTCACGACGTATCGTTTCGGTGAGGAGGTCCCGCATGTCGGGAGCGCGAAAGAGGCTGTTCAATACACCCTTGGTCTGACCCCACCGGCCGATATTGGCGGACTGCCAGTAGTACCCCAAAGGATTTGCGGGATCGGCTTCCACCGCCCTCTTTCCGTACTCTTCACCCCTGGCGTAAATTTCAAGGAGTTCATTGTCTCCTGCACCGGCATCCTTTCGCTGATCGCCGTGCATGAGCGTCGCGGAAGCCATCCGCCACAGGATTTCACCCCGTACCGATGGGGTTGATGCCTGCGACTGCATCGATTCAAGTTCCGACATCGCCCGTTGCGGTTCTTCCGCATCGATCATGTCGTCAATCCGGGCAAGTGCGGATTCGATGTCCCCCTGTCCATCCTGGGCAAACAGAGAACCTGCCGCCATGACCATCGCGAGCGTTACGGTCAGCACAATCAGCGGACCCATTCCCCGCGTCCACCCGAAACGTATTCCTGCTGTCTGTTTCATGTAGATACCCCTTTCAACGAGCATAGCCAAACATCGCTTACCCTTCAACATCGGGAATATGAGGAGCGCACAGGGGTGCCAACGCCTCGAGGAACTCCCGATCATCGTCGTCAAATGCGTTGACCCGGTGGGAATCGATGTCAATTTCCGCGACAAACGCACCGTCCCTGAATACCGGTACGACGATTTCACTCTTCACGTGAATGCTGCACGACAGGTAGTTGTTCTGATTCTTCACGTCGTCAACAAGAAATGTCTCCAGCCGCTCCGCGGCCTGTCCGCAGATACCCCGTCCATAGGGAATGCGAAGGTGATCCGTCGGCGCTCCCTCATACGGTCCCAGAACGAGGAGGCGTTCTTCAGGCACGGCGATATAGAAACCGAACCAGTCATAATGGGGGACTTCCCGCTGGAGGTAGGAGCACACGAGTTGGAGCCCTACTCCCCGCTCGGCCCCCCGATCCAATTCAGATTGACAATGTGCAAGCAGATCTGCCCTTTTCATAGTGAGTACTATCGCGTATGTTCTCCTTGGAGACAAGGTATGCCCAAGATCAATGAACATTATACGGAACTGTCCAAGTCCTACCTCTTTGTAGATATCGCAAAACGTGTCCAGGCGTGGGAGAACGCCCATCCGGAGACATCGGTCATAAAACTGGGAATCGGCGACGTGACCCAACCGTTGCCGCCCTCCGCCGTCAAAGCCCTCCACGATGCCGCAGAGGAAATGTCCGCGGCGGAGACCTTCCGCGGGTACGGGCCGGAGCAGGGGTATGAATTCCTGCGGAAGGCGATCGTTCACCACGACTATGAAAGCCGTGACGTGGACATCTCTCCCGACGACGTCTTTGTGAGTGACGGTTCCAAGTGCGACACCGGAAACTTCCAGGAACTCTTTGCGGACGGGCAGGTCATCGCAATACCCGACCCCGTTTACCCCGTCTATCGCGACACAAGTATCATGGCGGGCAGGAAGAGCAGGCTCCACTATATGCACGGGACGGCGGACAACGGTTTCGTACCGCCCCCTCCGGAAGAACATACGGACATTCTCTATCTCTGCTTTCCCAACAATCCCACCGGGGCGACGGCAACGCGGGAGCAGCTTGAGCAGTACGTTCAGTACGCCCGTGAACACGACGCGATCATCCTCTTTGACGCCGCCTATGTCGAATTCATCAGGGACGACAGGATTCCCCGGAGTATTTTTGAAATACCCGGAGCCGAGACGTGTGCCGTCGAGTTTCGCAGCTTCTCCAAGACCGCGGGCTTTACCGGGTTGCGCTGCGCCTATACGGTGATTCCCAAAACGGTCGTCGCCACCGACAGCGGTGGCACGCGGTACTCTCTCAGGGATCTCTGGTCCAGAAGACACAGCACGAAGTTCAACGGAGCGTCCTATCCCGTTCAGCGCGCTGCCGCTGCAGTATTTTCCGACGAAGGATCCAAAGAAATCCGTGCACTGTCGGATTACTATCTTGAGAACGCAAAGCTGATTCGCTCGGGAGTCCAGGCCAAGGGCTATGAGTGTGTCGGAGGAGACAATTCGCCGTACATCTGGGTCAACGCCGGACGTCCCTCATGGGATTTCTTTGACGAAATCCTGAACAATACGGGCGTCGTCACCACACCGGGCGCCGGTTTCGGCGACGGCGGAGAGGGATATATCCGCATAAGTGCATTCAACGACAGGGAAAAAGTGGTCGAGGCGATGAAAAGAATCGATAAAAATATTTAAACTTTTTTCTTGACAGATGGATTGACATTAATTCGGTATTTTTTTATCTTACGGATGTGCCGACGAAAAACGTCGGACAGGGAAGTGGCAGCGTCATATGGTAAGTTGCCACTTGAAAACAGAAAAGGGAAAGTTTCTGGCCCACTACCCTGTTAAGGAGGACAGCGATGATGCTTGCCGTTCTTACCATTGGTGGACTGGCCCTCGCAGTGGCCGTTACCTGGTTGCGCGTCAACGCCGATCGGACATTCCGAAAAGCGGCGTAACGCATGCGTAGGTTGGAACCTCACGGTTCCTTTCTCCCTGATACGGTTTGTACCGTGTATCGGAAAGATCTTTTCCGATAGTGAAGAGATTCATTACAACCCGCCCCATGTGAGGGCGGGTTTTTTTTGTCTCAGTCTTCGATTTCACTGACCAGCGCGTCAAAGAGGGTCAGCATATCTACAGTCGTCTTCCGCAGACGGGAGGCGAGGATTTTTGCGATCGACCGCGTCACCGGCAATCCTATCGAGGGGTTGTCATTCCCCAGGCGAATGAAGTCACTTTTTTCGATGACGAGAAACTCCGAATCTTCCGTGGCAACAACGGTTGCAGACCGTTTGTCGTCGTCAATGAGGGCCAACTCACCGAAGAAGACATTGTACTCAGCCTTCAAAATGACGACCGTGTAATCGTCGCCGGCGCGGGTCCGTTTCTTGATTTCGACCGCTCCGGAATAGACGATAAACATCTCGCTGCCGAGGTCGCCCTCCCTGATGATCGTCTCGCCTTTCAGAAACTTCTTCAGCTTGCAGATTCCGATGAGGCGCTGCATAAACTCGTCGGCGTCCCTGATGTCTTCAAAAATTGGAATTTCTTTGAGCTTCTGCAGGATCGAATTGTTCACCCCCGTTGCGTCCCTGGCGTTCATAGTCGCTCCAGCACGATAGCGTGGGTGTGTCGTTGAATGGGGTGATCGTCGGGCGGCAGGAAGCGCGGCTTGTTCACTTCCAGCCCCTTGACCTTTTGAAGATTGGAAATGAGCTGTGACACATCTGACGTCTTCTGGGCATCCCGCAACGCTTCACGCTTCATGCGATTGGGGGAGCCGGTGTTCTCAAGGACTCCCAGAAGGACCCGGTCCGGATCGGTAAACAGCGCTTTAAGGTCACCGTAGGTATGAATAGTTTTTCCCTGGGGGACAACTTCCGTCGTCAGCCGTGATGTGCCCCCTGACTGGGTCAGCAGATCGTATATGATATGGCTCATGCCGTTGGTGGCGCTCGTGTTTGCAAGCATCTGTCGGCTGAAGTCCCTGCTGAAGAGTATTTCGTCGCACATAGCCTGTTTGAGATAGCTCTCGTACTTTTTGTCCAGCACCTCCGCGGTCACGTAAATATCCCTGGAGATCGCCTTCGTCGTCAGGACGGTCATGACGGTCTTTGAGTCAACCTCGCTGCTTGCACTGCTCTCAAGTGTATCGGCGAGAATGAGGACCTTTCGCGCCGTTTCCACGCTCCCCCCGGCGCAGGGCCGCTTCAGAGTAATAGTCGCCCCGGACAAACTTGAGCCCTGCAAGACGGTGGTCTTCCTTCAGCTCCTCAATACGCTCGGATTCGACGTTGGAAACCACAAGGAGATGGTCGGAATCGACGTCGGCCGAAATCCGGAGAATGTCGAGGAGTATCTCCTTCATGTCATTTTTCCAGCCGCAGATAACCAGATGGTCTTTCAACTTTTTGTAATCCATAAGTCCCCTCCTCGCTTTGGTGTTCCTGTCGACGAGCCACGACGCCAGAGCACCGGACAACAGGCTCGTTCCGCCGATGCCGACCATTATCGTCAGGACCGCAATGAGCCGCCCGACAAAGGTGACGGGAACCTTATCTCCATAACCGGTAGTGCTGAAGGTGATGATTGACCACCACAGCCCGTCCATGACGGTGACGAATTCCTCATTCCGGGGAAATTCAAAGACCCAGACCAGTATACCCGTGAGAATAAATACACCAAGGAAGAAGACGGTAGGGGCAGTATACGGGGAGCGACGGAGTCGACGAACCATTTTTTCAATGAAGGATGTGTTCCCGTTCATTCTGTTTAAGAGTGTCGGCATATACTGATTGAGAATTGACGCCGGGAAATGGTGGATATACACTACCAGGTCTCATGAAAGGTCCCGCAGACAGCTTTGCCTCGGCAAAAGAGGTTCGCCTCCGGGCGTACACCCCGTATTCGCGATTCAAAGTCGGTGCCGCCCTGCACTTTCCTCACGACGATGCGATCATCACCGGGTGCAACGTGGAAAACGTCAGCTATGGTGCCACCGTATGTGCCGAGCGGAACGCCCTCTTTACGGCAATCGCCACGTACGGATCGGTCCCTGCCGACCACCTGGTCGTGGTGACCGACGGCGATCCGCCGGCGGTGCCCTGCGCGTTGTGTCTCCAGGTATTGAGGGAATTCTTCCCGCGGGAGTTCCCCATCCACATCGCAAACCTGTCGGGCATCGTCTCTACGATAACCCTGGGAGAGCTGCTGCCCATTCGGTTTGATTCGTTCCACGGTGCCGGCGAATAAGGACCCTTTTCGTATCTTACGTGTCGTCCTTTTCCGGGTGCAGCCACACCCTGTAGCTCCGGGCAAAAGCGCGCTTCTTCGCAATAAAGAGGAACGCGATAAACACGAGGACGATATACGCCGCGGCAACACCCAGGCCGGCCCAGAAATACCTCATGTCTCCCGTCGTTGCGGCGTAGGCGGGAAGATTTATCGACAGAATGAACGGAATCGCCAGGACAAAGGTAATCCCCGACGCATACATGTAGTCACTGGCAACGGGCGTTTCAAACTCAGGATCGATAACCCGCAGTAATGCCAGCCCCGTCGGAAGGGTACCCGTGGACACTCCGAATATCATCATCGTCCGGTGGAACTGGTGGTCCGTAAAGATCCGGGAACAGAACCACGGTACCGTCACCAGCGTAACCACACCTGCGATAAGAGAGAGAAGGATGATCGGCAGGAGGTACGCCTTGACTACGACAATTGAAATCGCTCCGATGGCGGCGGCAACCATGACGTCGACGGACAAACCGGAAATCCGGGTCAGGGTCTTGCTGTCCACCGCATAGTCCAATCCCGTCCGACGCATGACGGTACGCACGAGGATGCCCGTGAGGGCGGAAAAGATGAAATTGATGCCCCACAGATTCACGGCGAGATCCGTTGCAAGGGGACCGAGAGACGAAAGGAGCGTGGTAATACCCAGCAGGATGACGTAGGAGAGGAGATACACCGCAAACACGAGGGCGATATGAAAGGTAAAGGAGTCGATCGCCTCGCTTTCCGTCGACATCTCCGCGCCGACGGGACGCCGTTTCCGTGACGGAAAGATCCCGCTCTTGACCGCGGACGTATCAAACCCTTTAAGGAACTCCTCGGTGAGCCACTTTCGTTTTATGCCGAAATTGATGAGAAACACACCGCCGAAGCTTGCAAATATGAATCCCATCGCGGCGAAGGTCAGTCCGATGCTTCCCGCCTCCAGAAAACCGAATCGGCCCCAACCGGTACCGATGGCATACGCCTGTCCCGGGCCCTGGGCGAAGCCAAGGGGCAGGAGAAACCCGAAAGACGGAAAGAGATCGGGCATCACTGTGATCATCATCACCCAGGTAAAGAGCAGGGCCGATCAACGCCTGTACGCCAAACTGGGAGAGCGTTGCGATCGAGGTTGCAAAAATCCGTCCGTCCCCGCCGGTTGCACGCGGAGCGGTTGCCCGCAACGTCATCGAAATGAAGGAGAGACTCAGTAGA
This sequence comes from Alkalispirochaeta sp., assembly GCA_965242725.1. GTDB lineage: Bacteria > Spirochaetota > Spirochaetia > DSM-27196 > Alkalispirochaetaceae > Alkalispirochaeta. Next base: position 242,256 of record CBDESZ010000004.1, on the reverse strand, counting down.
TGGTACACAAGCTCTCCCAGATGCACGGAATCGATACCCAGGTAGGGGGCGACGTAATTATAAAAGGGCAGGATTAGGAATCCTGCGGTCAATGCGTTTGGTATGAGGTAACGCTGAAAAAAGCGAAACCGGTATCTTAGCGCCGTTGCCGCCAGAAGTCCGATGGAAACCACACCAAAATCGATGAATAAGCTCCATGTAAAGTCCATCCTGAAATCATAATCGAGGAAGGCGCTATGGACAACGGGAAAGATTGCCGATTAGTGTTAAGAGGGAGTGTGAGATGTTCTCGACGAAACGCCAATCGATAATGATCACTATACTGGTCCTGCTTGCGACGCTGCCGCTTTTTCCTGCGGTCGCACAGGAAACGTCTGAGGGTGGTCAGTCCGACCTCACCGCTGAGGATCGGGACGTCTTTGCACCGTTCATCTCACGCCTCCGGGTCGCCGTTCGGGATCCCCAGGTCAGGCTGACGTGGCGGGACGCGGAAGATCTTGATGGAGGCGCATACCGGGTTTATCGCCACACCAGGGAAATTACGGCAGACACCTTTGGAAATGCGACCCTGGTCGCGGAAGTTGCCGCAGGAACCGAGACGTACCTGGATACTCCGCTGGAAGAGGGACAGTATTTCTACGCGGTTATTGCGACCGACGGAGCCGACACGATCTACCCCATCTTTGTCCCCTTTCGGAATAAGACGATCCGGGCGGTCACCGTTGCCCAGCTTGAAACGGAAGAGGACCTCGCCGCAGCGGTCTACAACATCGATGCCATTGTTCAGGACAATGCGGTGGTCGTTCGGTTTGAGCCCTCCCGGGGAGGACGTGATCTTGTCGTCTACCGAAGCACCACCCCCCTTCGCGCGGAGTCCGATATACACACCGCCACCTTGATCGATGAATTTGAGAGCACCACCCGCCGTTTTGCGGACTATCCCGTTCCCGGCGTGGACTACTACTACGCCGTCGTCGATAAGGCACTCGTTGAGCGTGGCAGTCTGGAGCTGAAACCCGGGGACAATACCCTTGCAGACTCGGTGCGAATCGGTCTTGCATCAATCCAGCCCGTGAACATTCAGTTTCCCCAGGCAACAAAACGACGAGCTCCGCTCCCCATTCTTCAAATCGCCAGGGACATTCGCACCGGTGAACGACTCGCCCTGAATCCCGTTCCCCGGCGTTCAGATGCGCCGCTGAAGGGAGAGACGGAGACGGCGGTACGTTACCTCCTCTCCCGCGCTCCCGAGCCGACGCGTTTCTCTCCGGAGCCGGTCATATTGCCGGAAGAACGGGCCCGACGTGCGGAAGGAGCGGAAAGAACGCTCAACCAGATCGTTGCAACGGACTTTTCCGACGGCCACTACGCGCGGGCTGCAGATCTCCTGCGGAACCTTCTTACCCTCCCATTAAGCGAGCCTCTGGAACGTCGCGTCCGATTCTATCTTGGCCAGTCTCTCTACTTTGACGGCCGGATGGAGCCTGCATTCGTTGAGTTTCTTCTCGCGTCCAAGGGCGACCTCTACACCCGTGCGAAACCCTGGATGGACGGAATTCTCCTGCCCCGCCGATAAAGGAGGGGCGGCACGGGTCGGCTGATAGCCGGAAATCACTTTGTATTTTCGATTTTCAGAGATACCGACGTCGTTTTTGTCGCACCTGCGTCAAGTTGCGTAGGCCACGTGAGGACGATGCAGTTGGACTGGTAAAACCAGTGCGGCCTGTCCCAAAGCACACCCACCGCCTCAACGGGAAAGCTCCACAATTCAGGCCGATCCGACGGGTTCACCGTCAGCGTCGTATTGTTGTGCAGATCAAAGAATTGAATGTCGGAAATACCTTCGGCGGTAAACCGGTCGGGTGATATCTCCTGGCGCTGCCGTCCCTGACGGAGATGGATGCGCAGTTTTCCCGGGTCGAGGGAGTGAAAGGAGAGGTTGATCTCGCATCCGTGGTCAAATCGCACCCCTTCCATGCCTGTATTGGTGAGACGATATTCCACTTCCACCCGATTCTTCATAAACCGATAGGTTTTTCGTATTCCGATTCTGCTGAATGAGTCAGGTGCCGTACATGACGTCTCAAGGACGACCGTGTTGTGTTCCTTGTCGAGACTGGCGATCGTGTAGTCCCGCCCGTCGAGACGGCAGAAATGGTCCCGTTCTCCCCGGGTAAACTGATCCATGTCGTGACCTGCCGTGAGGAGGTGGTCCACAAAGGCGCCACGCTGCCAGTCATCGTACCCGGCGGAGATCGACGCTTCGTCATGAAAGGGTTCGGGCCGGCGTCGAAAGGTATCGAGGTAGTTCCAGTTTTTGTCCAGATAGTCCAGTTCAAAGACGCTCGCCCCCGACCTGTCCACGTAAACGTTCAGTTCATTCCCCTGATAGAGGATTTCTTCTTCACCGTCCAGATCCACGTCGACCCGGGAAAGGGACGGAATGAAAATGCCCCGTTCACGGGTCGTCTTTTCCGCTTCGATGAGTGCGGCGTACGTCGCCTTCCGCAGTCCCGACCGGTAAATGCCCCCCGTCGGATTGAGCCAATAGGCAAAATGGCTTTGGCCGCGCCACAACTCTTCCCGAGCCGTCATTTTCCGGTACTTGTCACCACGGACCTGATTGACCAGGACGTGGGTGTGCTGCATCTTGGCATAAAGGCGGCCGCTCTCCGGATAGACCTCCATGACGGAGCGAAAACTCCGCCATCGATCGCCGGATACGGCGTCGGTGGTGAGTTCAGGAAAGACACGTCGCAGCCACGCCATCATTCCGTAGAGGGAGCTAACCGGTGCGTACCTTCTGCTTCGGGGCTGATAGTCTCGGAGCACCCGCTGTGGCGTGCTCACCCTGATCCAGTCGGAGTTTTCAGTCAAAAGGGAGAGAAACGACTCAAACCACTGCATCCGCTCCCTTGAGGTCTCGGCATTGAACCCGACGACGTTCCCGTCAAAAATGAGCGAAACCAGCGGCCTCGGGGACATCCCGTTGCCGTCAACCAATGAATTTTCAGAAATTCCCTGCAGCTCCGCGATAATCTCCTCCGGGGAGGAGACAAACATCCGTTGCGAGAGGTCATGGTCAAGGGGAAGCAGAATCAGTGTCTTCCCCTGATCTTCCGTCAATACCGGGTGATGCCCCACCTTGCCGACGCCGGAACGATCCGAGTCAACAGTGATGTGACCGTTGCCCGTGGCGCACCGTTCCACATTGCCGTTCCCTGAAGGCTCATCGGTACCGAAGGAGAATGCCGTATCCCTGAGAAAGGCGTACTCGATCCCTCCCGCCTTGAGATTGGCCGCAATGCGCTGGTCCCAGATGCTTTCGGGAATCCACGCCCCTCGCGGGCGCCTGCCGAAACACTTGCGTATATGCGTGGTGAGCCGTTCTATCTGCCCGATCCGGTCCGTCTTCGGTATCAAAGGCAGAATGGGCTCAAAGTATGCGCCCCCCAGAAGTTCCACCTGTCGACGCTTTACCATCTCCGTCAGAACGTCCACAAACTCGGTGTGATGTTTCTCCAGCCACTCGATAAGCAGTCCCGAGTAATACATCGTGAATCGGATATGCTTGTGGTTGTAGAGCAGCTTCAACAGAGGCTTGTAGGAATACTCGTATAATGCATCCTGATCACTCTGCGCCAGATCGACGGCCTGGCTGTTTTGAGACCCCAGGATGAGGTGGATAGGGCTCATCGGTGCTGCACAGTGTATCGCGCCCACTACGGGGTCGCAAGGGCCTGAAAGCTATTTTCCCGTCCGCCGACGGCGCACCGCGACGACAACTGCACATAAAGCTTGTCTCACCTCAAGACGCGTGTTTTAATATTTGTAGCGACCTCCTATGGCAAAACGACGGGTATACGCGATAGACATCAATCAGGAATGGTGCAAACGATGTGGAATATGCTCCGCCTTTTGTCCCGTCTCAGTATTCACGACCGATCCGGACGGCACGGTATCCGTCGCCCATCTCGATGCATGTGTCGCCTGTGAGTTGTGTGAACGCATGTGCCCCGACCTGGCAATTCAACTTGTCTACCGTTCCAATTCAACGGAAATCCGCCCGGCGGAAGGCACGGCATAGCGATGAGTATCATCCCCGGCAGTCACGCGCGACGTCCCGTACTCATCCAGGGTAATGAGGTATGTGCCGAAGCGGCGCTGTACGCCGGGCTCACCTTCTTTGCGGGATACCCCATCACCCCCTCCTCAGAGATAGCTGAAATTCTCAGCCGCCGTCTTCCCGCCCGGGGCGGTACCTTCATCCAGATGGAGGACGAAATTTCGTCAATGGCGGCAATCATCGGCGCTTCCCTCACGGGAAACAAGGTGATGACCGCGACGAGCGGTCCCGGATTCTCGCTGATGCAGGAGACGCTCGGATTTGCGGTGATGGCTGAAATTCCCTGCGTGGTCGTCGACGTCATGAGAGGCGGACCGTCAACGGGTCTTCCCACCCAGGGAAGCCAGGGGGACGTCAACCAGGTGCGATGGGGCACCCATGGTGATCACGCCATTATCGCCCTCACCGCATCAAACCACCAGGCGCTTTTTGAGACGACCGTTCGTGCATTCAATCTTGCCGAAATGTACCGGACCCCGGTGGTCGTCCTCTTTGATGAAATGCTCGCCCACATGAGGGAACGGCTGCAGGTGCCGGACCCCGGGGAACTGCAACTCGTTGACCGGCTGCGGACATCCGTTCCTGAAGGAGTGGACTACCACCCCTATCTTGCCCGGGAAGACGGCCGCATACCGATGTCCGACTTTGGCGGCGTACACCGCTATAACGTAACGGGGCTGTACCACGATATGTGGGGATTTCCGTCGACGGATCCGACGGTGGTGGATGACCTCATACACCATCTCCACGACAAGATCGATCTTCGTGCCGACGAGATCGCCGCCTGCCGGGGCGAATACCTGGACGACGCGGAAGTGGTCCTCATTTCATACGGGTCACCGGCGCGATCCACCCTGCAGGTGGTAACCGAAGCTCGACAAAACGGACGGCGCCTCGGCTTTCTGGAACTCCAGACCCTGTGGCCTTTTCCGGCGCGTCTGGTACGGGAAGCGTGTCGAAACGCCCAGGCGTGCATCGTCGTGGAGATGAATATGGGACAGGTCCATCAGCAGGTGCGGAACGCCGTCGATAATCCCCGCAGCGTCTTTCTTTCAAATCGCGTTGACGGGCGATTCATCACGCCCCGCGATATTCGACGGGTCCTCAGGGTCGTTGAGGGACAGGGCGAATGAACGGGCCTGACCACTATATACGCACCCGTTTCTTTCCCCATATATGGTGTCCCGGATGCGGTCACGGTACCGTCCTGAACGGATTGATTCGCGCATTTGATCGACTGAAGTTACCGAAGAATGACATCGTCGTCGTATCGGGCATCGGATGTTCCGCCCGGATATCGGGATACGTCGACGTTCATACCCTCCACACCCTCCACGGCAGGGCCCTCGCCTTTGCCACGGGGGTCAAAATGAGTCGGCCGGAACTGAAAATCGTCGTACCCATGGGCGACGGTGACGGTCTCGCCATCGGAGGCAACCACTTTATTCACGCCGCGCGTCGGAATATCGATATGACCGTATTGATCATGAACAACCGAATATACGGCATGACGGGAGGTCAGTTTTCTCCGATGTCCGGATGCGGCATCGACGCGACAACGGCACCGTATACGACGATGGACCCATCTTTCGATATCGTAAGCCTCGCCCGCGCGGCGGGTGCGAGTTTTGTCGCCAGGACCACGACCTTTCACGTACACGAGATTGAAGAATATATCGCCCGGGCAATAACCCATAAAGGGTTTTCCGTGGTGGAGATCATGGCCCAGTGCCCCACCCACTTCGGAAGAAAAAACGGCCAGCCCGATTCGGTGGAAATGCTCAGGTCCTATAAACGGGACACCGCTCCGGTCCGTCCGGACGGATCGATACCGGAGGGCAAGATTCCCCGGGGAGTCTTTCTTGAAGAGGAACGCCCGGAATACTGCGAACAGTACGCCGCCGTGATTAAAGCTGCCCGGGAAGCGGCCCGGGAAGCGGCCGGAGAAGATAAATCATGACGTGGAAAGTGATTGTGACGGGGGTCGGTGGTCAGGGCGTTATCAGCGCCGGCATCCTTCTCGCCGAGGCGGCGGTTGTATTTGAAAACCGCCACGCCGTACAAAGTCAAAGCTACGGCGCGGAAATGCGGGGAGGCCTGAGCCGTGCGGATGTCACCGTATCGGACGACCCCGTTCTCTATCCAAAGGTTGAACAGGCCCATGTTCTCGTGTGTCTTCACCGCAGGGGGCTGCACGCCCACCTTTCGCTCCTCCGGCCGGGCGGCATTCTGATAAACGACAGCACCGAAGCGGCCGTCACGACAAGAGTCGACTGTCGGCAGTTTGCCCTGCCCATTATCGAACGGACACAGCGTTCCTTTGGCTCCTCCCGGAGCGCCAATGTGTGTGCCCTGGGAGTTCTCATCGGAGCCACCGGCATCGTCGGCGACGCAGCGCTCCGTGACGCCATTGCCGAGCGATTTCGTCGCATCTCTCCGGCGGCGGTTACCGAAAACCTCGGCGCCTACGACCTCGGACGTACCTTGTACACCGAGGCGGCACACAGCGTTTCCTCTCACCGCGGGACGGCTGATACGCCCGCCGAAATCTAGTACACTCCCCTGACACTATGGCTTTGGTAACACTCCAGCACATCTCCGTCACCCACGGCGGCCCGTATCTCATGGAAGATGTCTCCCTTTCCATCGATCCCGGCGATCGCCTCTGTCTCGTCGGCCGCAACGGAGCCGGGAAAAGCACGTTGCTGCGAATACTCGCCGGCACGGAACAGCCCGACGGGGGCGTTGTCGGCGTTCCGTCGGATCTTCGCCGCGTCCTGCTTCCCCAGGAGGGAGACGGCATGTCCCGGCCGGACGACGTACCTGCCCGCCGCTTTCTCTCCCTTCTCGGGGTTGCCGACAAGGATCCTGGAGAGGCGATGTCGGGCGGCGAAAAGCGGAGAACGATGCTCGCCGGCGTACTCGCCGCGGACGGCGACGTTCTTCTTCTTGACGAACCGACAAACCACCTGGATATCGAGACGATCCGCTGGCTTGAAGAGTACCTCACCGGCCCGGAGTGCAGGCGCCGGGCAATCGTGTTTGTCACCCACGATCGCGCCTTCGCGCGGCGTATCGGAAATCGGACCGCCGAGTTGGACCGGGGGACCCTGCGAGTGTACAACGAGGGCTACGACGCAATCACCCGACGACGGGACGACCGTCTTGAAGAAGAGGATCGCCGGGAGCGGGAATTTCGAAAAAAACTCGGCGCGGAAGAGGCGTGGCTCGCCCGCGGAACGAAGGCGCGTCGGACCAGGGACGAAGGGCGCGTAAAGGCGCTTATGGAAATGCGCAAACGCTACGAAGAGCGACGGGCCAGGCTCGGCTCTGCCCAGATACACATCGCCGAAGGCGGCCGGTCGGGCGATCTCGTCGCGGAAACGGAAGGACTCGTCATTCGATGGCCGGGGGCGGAAACACCTCTCGTAAGCGGGCTGACAACCACCATATTCCGGGGCGACAGAATCGGAATTGTCGGCCCCAACGGCGCCGGAAAGACGACCCTCGCGAGAGTTCTCCTTGAGGAGATGGAACCGGGGCGTTCCGGATCGACCGGGGCCGACTCGTCGATGACCGCTCCGTCAATACCGGAAACCGAGGGTTTCCTTCGCCGGGGCGCCAATCTGGAGGTCCTCTACTTTGACCAGTTTCGGAAGCAGCTCGACGGAGACATAACGCTTTTTGAGGCGGCAGGCGGAGGATACGACACGATTACCGTCGGTACCACCCGACGCAACGTTACCGCCTACCTCAGGGATTTTCTCTTCACCGAGGGGGATGAAAACCGTCCCGTCCGCACCCTGAGCGGCGGCGAGCGCAACCGCCTGCTCCTGGCCAGACTCTTTGCAAAGCCTTCAAACGTACTGGTCCTTGATGAACCGACAAACGACCTTGATACTGATACGCTGGATCTCCTGGAACAACGGCTCGCCCGATACAAGGGCACGATCATTCTCATTACCCATGACAGGGAGTTTCTCGATAACATCGTCGCCGGCTGTGTGGTGCTGCCCGGGGATGGTACCGTCGAGGAGTATGCCGGTGGATATTCCGACTGGGAGGCGCGATACCACGCCCGACGGGTCGCCGTGCTGCAGGGGCAATCACCATCGCGCCCTTCCGGAGACGACGTCGGATCGTCGCGGCGCCCGACACTGCGCACGCGCAAGTTGACCTTTCGGGAGCGGCAGGAACTGGAAGCGATTCCCGACAGAATTGAGTCACTTGAAGCTGAAAAGGGGAAAATACACAACGATCTCTCGGATCCCGAAACCTACCGGCAGGCCGCCGAGGACAATACCGATCTCCCGGCAGAATTGACGCGCCGTCTGGAAGCGATCGAGGAAGAACTGGAAACGGTGCTTCTCCGGTGGGAAGAGCTGGAAGAACTCGCCGCTGCCGAGTAGTCTCGCAAGCCCGTTACGGCGGGGAAATACGATACATTTCCGATCGACGCCGTCCCATTGAGTCATCGCGAAGCCGCTTCCGTTCCCGCACCGTATTGAAGAGATCCGGTTGTGAACCACCCCATAGTTGTATAGGATGGGCGCCTATGAATTTACAGACCCAGATCCAGCGCCGGCGGACCTTTGCAGTCATCAGCCATCCCGACGCAGGAAAGACGACGCTCACCGAGAAACTCCTTCTCTTTGGAGGCGGTATCCGTACCGCCGGTGCGGTGAAGTCGAATAAGATCACCAAGACCGCTGCCTCGGATTTCATGGAAATAGAAAAACAGCGGGGAATATCAGTCGCCACCGCGGTCATGTCCTTCGAGTATGACGGAAAACTCATCAACATCCTCGATACACCGGGACATAAGGATTTTGCGGAAGATACGTACCGAACGCTGACTGCCGTCGACAGCGTCATCCTCGTCATCGACAGCGTGAAGGGTGTGGAGGAACAGACTGAAAACCTGATGAACGTCTGCCGTATGCGAAATACGCCGGTCATTGTTTTTATCAATAAACTTGACCGGGAAGGTCGCCCACCCCTGGAACTGCTAGATGAACTTGAAGAAAAACTGGATATACGGGTCCGACCGTTGACGTGGCCGATCAATATGGGGTCCCTCTTCAAGGGCGTCTACAACCTCCACGAGCAGAATCTCTACCTCTTTAAACCGGGTAAGACGACTGTGGAGGAGGAGCGGCTCCTCATCAACGGAATCAACGATCCCCGTCTGGAGCGGGAGCTTGGAACGGACGCGCACCGCCTGCGGGACGACGTAGAACTCGTTGAAGGCGTATACGATTCCTTTTCACCCGACGCCTATCGATCCGGAACGCAGGCGCCGGTATTTTTCGGCAGCGCTCTGAATAACTTCGGGGTCAGGGAGCTCCTTGAAACATTTATCTCCATCGCCCCGTCTCCCGTTTCCCGCCCCACAAGCTCCCGGGTTGTCGATCCGGCAGAGGAAACCTTCAGCGGTTTCGTCTTTAAGATTCATGCGAATCTCGATCCCCGCCACCGGGACCGTATCGCATTCCTGCGGATCTGTTCCGGCACCTTTGAGCGGTCCAAACAGTTTCTTCACGTCCGTCACGGGAAACAGGTGCGTTTCACAAGTCCTTACAGCTTCATGGCTGAAAAAAAACAGATAATCGACAACGCCTATCCCGGCGACGTGGTGGGACTCTACGACAGGGGCGACCTGAAGATCGGCGACACCCTCACCGAGGGCGAAGAGCTTGAATTCCAGGGAATTCCCGCCTTTTCACCTGCAATATTCCGGGAAATGGTCAATCTCGATCCGATGAGGTCCAAACAGTTTCACAAGGGACTGACACAGCTCACTGAAGAGGGCGTCGCGCAGCTGTTCACCATTCGAAACGGCAACCGGCTCATCGTGGGGACGGTAGGTGAACTGCAGTTCGACGTGATTACTTATCGGCTGGAACATGAATACGGAGCGGCAGCACGGAGTCAGCCCCTTCCCTTCACCGTGGCTCGGTGGATCACATCGGATGATTCGGAAGCGCTGTCAAAATTCATGCGTTTTCGGGACAGAAACATCGTCTGGGACAAGGACGGGAAGCCGGTATATCTCGCTGAATCCCAATGGGTTCTTCAGTCAAATATAAAGGATCATCCCCGTGTCACCTTCCACGAGACCTCGGAGTTTAAAACAGCGGCATCACAAAGGGCTGAAGCAACCGGTCGACTTGCTGTATAGCCAGCGCCATAAAGGCGGTCGCGAGGTAGACCGAGACGTCGCCGCGCAGCGCCTTTGGTACGTGTGCCCCTGAAAAACGGACTCTCACCGCAGAGATCGGTACGAGTGCGATAAAGACGCCGAGACCGGCGGCCAGCGCACCAATGACAACCTCCGGCAGCGTTTCAACGTTGTGTCCCAGTCCCATGGCAACGACAAATACGGTCATGTTGACGACGCCGATCCTGGTCAATTCGATAACGTCACGCCGCCGATATGGCGCAAGCCATCCTCCGACGCGGACGCACAGGGCGAGCGTACCTGTGATGATGACGACGAGGATAAGGGTTTCCAGGACATAGGCGTTCAGAGGTGCAATGACCCACCGGCTGACAAGCCAGTACACCACCGATACCCACAGGAGCGCGGCGGTCACCATCAGGGAGACTGCGGTGCTCCGGCCGGGGGAGCGCACCGCCGAGTGAAACGGCCATATTCCGAGAAAGTGAACGAGTATGACGTTCTGCGCCAGCGATGCGGTCAGGATAATGCCAACAAAAGTCACGATACCCCCTCTTCACCGGTGTCGTCTGAAGGTGAATCTCCCGCCGTACCGTTCCGGTACACCGGAAAAAGGTTATAGCCGATGCGCCCGGCAGCGAGCAGAAAAAAGCCGGCTACCACCGGTTGAATCTCCCGTCCCGCCAATTGCTGCAGGCCCAGTCGAAGGGCGACAAAGACGACAAAGCCGAGAATAAACCCGAGGGTGAGGCCAAGAACATGCTGAATCCGCTCGGAGAATCGTTCTCCCCGGGGCGCCCGGACGGTCGGCAGAATCACGATTCCGGAGACGCTCAACCCGCGCACAAGGAGGGTGAGACGACTGATCGCACCGGGATCGTCCCCTCCGGCCGGTACAAACAGTATTTCGAGAACGGTAAAGATCGACGCCGCCACGACGAGAACCGAAAAAAGGCGGAATGACCTTGGAAGATGGGCTTCGATGAAAAAAGAGATCACATGCACCGTGGGAAGGCCGAGACCGATGAGGATGATAAAAAGAAGGGCCCGTTCCATGGAGCCGCTTCCAAAGAGAAGAACAGGCAACACCATAGGAGCGACCCATACAGGATTCTTCTGAAAGAGGTGATGAACAATAATTCTCATATGGACTCCGGACGTTGTACTTCCGATTCGTGCCGCATTGAATGGGTTTCGCCTATTCCGGCCATCCCGGTGACGACATCGACGAGAAGCAGAAATCCCACCGAGGCGCCCAGAACTGCGAGAATCTTCAGAGCCCGGATGACCCGGACGTTACGGACTATCGAGGTGCGCCTCACCGGTGCGCCTCCAGGTAGTCAATGAGGGGCAACAGGGTTGCACCAAAGGCGACGGCGGCGATCACCGGAACCGACGTCGACCCCGCAACGAGGAAGAACGCCGCCAGACCACCGCTCAATACGCCGAACACAACCATACCCGGTCCCGAAGTCGGCCGTACCGACGGCTCGGCAAAGAGAAAAACCGTGACGAGGAGGAGGTTGGTCTGTACCGAGAGGAGAAGTATTTCTTCGCCCGCAACATAGAGAACCGCCACCGCAGCGCCGAGAAATGCCCACACCATCGCGGGGGGCACGAGGTCTTCGCCGAATACGACGATCCCGCCGATGAGAAGGGGAATCAACAGGCCCGCACCGATACTGACCATTCCGACATCATTGGTGGCAAAAAGGAGCATCAACGACTCCGGGGGGACGCGCATTCCCAGCGGGATGAAGAGATACTCGGAAATCAGCTGATACCATCGCGCCTCGGCGATCACCGACGCCCCGGCTGCAACCGACGGAATGCCGGGGTCGGGAGCCGTCGAGATACCCGCCATCGCGGCGACGAGCATGCCGACGACGACGGGGTGAATATAGTAGACCCCCGCACCGCCCATCAAATGGATCCCCACGACGACGGTCGCCGTCGCGGCGATGACGATCACCAACGGGGGCGTCTGCGCGGGAAGAAGGAGCGCCAGCAAGACCATAAACGACAGAACTCGTCCGTTTCGCGACATTGAATGGCCGGAATCGACATTTCGTACCATATCGAGGAGAAACTCCGCCACCGCACCCGACGCGATGGCAATGACAAAGACCATCAGAGCCGTCATTCCGTCGCGTTGTACGGATACGACGACGAGGGGTGTCATGGCAAGCACCAATCTGCCGTAGAGCCCGCGTACGGTAATCGACTGAAAGGTATGGGGAAACGAGAGAATACCGTTCACGCCGACTCCTCCCTTCCGTCGCCCTGTGACGTCTTGTCGTCCCGATTGCGCAGGGGATGAGAAGATTTTCTCCGACGAAACTCAGCGGTCAGGGGGATTCTGGAGGGACAGACTGTAGAACACAGTCCACACTCTATACACGTATCGAGTCCCGCCGCGCGGGCGTCCTCAAGACGCCCTCCGGCGATGAGGCGATGGAGAAACCTCGGATCCAGATGTACCGGGCATGCTCTCGTGCAGGCGCCGCATCCGACACATGGCTCGGTACGACCGTCCCGGACCTCGTCGGCATTCATCGCCACCACCGCCGCGATGTTCTTCGTGACGGGGGCGTTGACGTTGAGAATGCGCTGACCGGTGAAGGGACCACCGACGATGATACGCTCCGGATCATCGGTAAGCCCTCCACATTCCGCCAGGACATCCCCGATGGAAGTCCCGAACCGGACGCGGACATGTGCAGGCCGCGCTACCGCACTTCCCCCGACGGCGACCACGCCGTCAATCTGTGGCTTCCCGTACACAACGGCGTCATGTATTGCATACGCCGTATCGGGCGAAATGACGAGAAAGTCCGACAGCTCCCTTCGTTTGCGCCGTGAGACGGCGGCCGGGACGGTGGCCTCGGTGATCGCGGGGTAGTGGTGTGACACGAGATGCCTGTTGAATCCGAATTGCCGCGCCATTTTTCTGACGCCGGCCAGCCTTCGCCTGGCGCGGGGGCTCATGACAACATGAACGTCCTCCGATGCAGCCGCGCGGGCTGCGATCTGCAGCCCTGTAAAGACCTCACTGAGCGCGCCTGCGGCGAGTTCGAGTCCGGCGGTCATATACGGTTCGTTTTCCGCCAGGTCAAGGACGACGACCGGGGCATCCAGCTGTCTTTTGCCGCCGAGGTATACGTGAGCAGGCACGGCGGACCGTGGACCACATACGACTCCCGCGGCGCGAATAAGCTGCAGGAGTTCCTCCCGTTCGATACTCTCCCATGGACGCGGCTCCAGCTGCTTGCCGAGACGGTCAAATTCACCATCCAGCTCGATCGCCAGTCCCGTACATGTGGTGCCGTCAAAAAGGCGGACATTGCCGGTATCTACCACCCGTCCCGGAATCGGCGCATGGAGAGGGACGGTCAACCGCCCTTCCCCTTCGGCCACTACCATCCCTTCCCGAACGATGTCTCCCGTTTTTACAAGGGGTTTCAATAGTCCCCCCGCATGCTGCTGCAACGGTAATATGCAGCGGGACGGGACTGCGGCGTTCCAGAATCCGTTTTCGAGAGGTGAATATTCCTGTACAGGGCGGATACCCAGACGTTTCTGAACCAATATACTCAACGGCGCGCGCTCCTTGATGCGACTGCAACGGTACCAAGCCCAGTGCGGTAGGGCAAGCCAAACGGAGTGAATAGTGGTATGAGGAAGGCAAAAAGCAGCAATATCTGGGCGATCATCGACTGCCGCGTCAGAAGGACGCTTCCCAGCGATTCCCATCGGACGAAAAACGCCCCGCCTTCCCGTACAAAGAGGGAATATGCCGAGTCGTCGGGGACGTCAAACTCGTTGAGCACCCACTCTCCGTCAAAGCGCAGCACCTCTTCCTCCCACGTCTCTATCCGGTCCCCGGCGCGACGGAAACGGGTCAGCCCCACTGCCTCGCCCGCCGAGGGAACCTCGTAGGCTCCTCCGTACAGCAGGGAGCGTTGATACCGCCTGTGTGCAACAAAGCCCGCCGTCGACAACGGTTTCTGTTCCGCTTCTCCCTGTGTCAGTACGGCAAGCAGCTGTTCCGCCTCTCCGGGGGAACCGGAGAATTGCAGTTCCGTAATGTGGTGATCGGGAAGAGGAACGAAGAGGTCACCCTGTGTGGTGAAACGGTCGCCGAAGAGGTGAAAAACCGCGACAAGGACGATAAGGAGCGGAACAACAACAACCAGCCCCGGGAAGAGCTCCGGAAGTTTCTGTCGGTGCCGCCACATCTCCCCGAGGATAGGACGAGGTGCAAAGAGGCGGTGTTCCCGTTGCCTCAGGAGATATCCCCGTACGGTTACGGATATACCGTACATGCCGACTTGTGCGAGGGCGTACAGAGTGTAGGAAATCAGCGACTGAAACCGCTCTTCCCCGGACTCCACGACTACCGAAAGAACCGACAGGGAGGCGGCAATAAAAAAGAGGCGCAGAGCCTGATAATAGTCGGAATGAAACCGTTCGGTCCGGTCGTACAGGAACCATTCCCGCTCCACCGTTTCGCTGTGCCGTACGAGGTATATCGCCGCCAGCGCCGTGAGGATGCTCCGGGAAAGCACAGGGGTTCCGTGCAATACCATATATATCGCGGCGACGGCGATGATCAGTAGACCGGGGAAGAGGCGCTGCCGGGAAAAGAAGAGGACCCCGAGCATCACCGCAATTCCGATACCGCTCAACAGCAGAGAGGCTTCCCCGCTGCGGTCATTCAAAATAAACGGTATCGGTCCGAGGGCGGCTTGTATCGCCCGGGACGGGGCGGTAGATGCGACGGTGCGCGGGAGGTATATGAGATGATGGGCTCCATTTCCGTGCCGGGTGATGAAAAGCTCATGTACACGCTGGACAAACGGATCGACCCTGGGGTCGGCGTCGTCAAAACGCTCTCCAAGCTGGGCTACCGGTATCGTTTCCTGGCCGTTAAAGTCTTCAACCCGTACCGTTGCATTGGCCATATCAAGGGGCTGCAGTCCCGCCCGCGACAGAGCTGCATGGATTTCTTCGATATCGTAGTCCGTTGAGACAAGGAGGAGATGGAAGGATTTCCATCGTGAATCACCGGAGAACAGATCACCCCGCACGACAACTGCCGCAATCGCGGCGACGGTACAAAGGATCAAAAGTCCAACCGGCAGCACTCCAAATCGACGCATGTATCTCCACGCGATCAGAGTAGACTAAAGGCCAACCCGGTAAAAAAGCCGAGCAGGACGCCCACAAACACCTCACTCGGTGTATGACCACTTACTTCTTTCACCGGTTTAAAATCGAAATCAAAGCGCTTGGCCAATTGCAGGCCAATCCGGTTCAGTTCCCGTGCCTGTATTCCCGAAGAGCGTCGCACACCCATGGCATCGCGTATGATAAGTCCGCCATAAAAAAGGGAGACCACAAAAACTGCCGAGCGTACACCGTGAAGCACACCGATCGCCGTCGCCAGTCCAGTCACCATTGATGAATGGCTGGAAGGCATTCCACCGGTCCGCCACAACAACGTCGCCAGCATATCCCGTGATCCATGAGTCCGTCCGCGGAGATGATCGACCACCATTTTGATAAACTGGGCGATGAACCAGCTGAAAAAACCTGCGAGGAACATTCTACTGGAGAGCATTTGAAATGCATACATCGCCACGTGGTTGTTCACCAATGCAGTTTCCTCGCTGCCGCGACCCTTTGTCAAGATAAGGTCATCCCACTACAATTGCCGTCGATGAAAGAAGAAACGATACGTCCCGACGACGACGGGAGACGACTTGACCGCGTGCTGCGGAAGGCCTTCCCCAACGTACCGCCCGGTGCAATCGCCGGGGCTGTCCGGCGGGGCGATGTACGGATAAACGGAAAACGCGTCCGGAATGACACGAGAGTCTCAACAGGTGATGTCATGGGCTACCCCGACTGGAACAATACCGGACAGGAGCGCATGGAAACGCCGAAAGATCCGCCGCGTCTCGCGGGCACAAATATCGTCACAGGCCAGTGGTCAATACCCATTGTGAGCCGCGGTGATGACTGGATCGCCCTCAACAAGCCGGCGGGTCTCTCCACACACGGTGCGGGTGCCCTTGATGAGATGGTGCGTGTCGTTGCCGCCGAAAACGGCTGGTGGTCGGAGAGCCTGAGCTTCCGTCCCGGACCGGTTCACCGCCTCGACCGCAATACAAGCGGTGTCCAGCTCTTTTCCCTCACCACCGAGGGCGCACGGACCCTGACGGAGCAGCTCAGGACGCGTTCAGTCTCCAAAATCTATATCGCCCTGGTCACCGGCTTCCTCACCCGGAGAACGGACTGCAATGTACGCATCGCGTACAACAGGGAAACCCGTACCGCCGTACCCGCACCGACCGATGCGCCGGGAAAGGACCCCGCACTCAGGCGATTGCGATTCACCTCCGCCATGACGAGGTTTTTTCCACTTGCCTACACGGCAAACGGAAAGGCGGGCCTCGTTGCGGCCATTCCCGAGACGGGCCGGACACATCAGATCCGCTGCCACGCGGCGTCGCTGGGTATACCCCTTCTTGGTGACGAGAAATATGGTGGTGCGCCGTGGGAAATTTTTGACGACCAGCACGACATAACTCGGGGAGATCCGCGCTATATCCTTCACGCCACCGTATTCGCGACGGCAAAGCCGGCGCTTATGTGGAATGCGCCCCTTGCGTCGGCCACCTATGGGTTGCTGCGCCGCCATTTCGGGGACCTTTCCGCCGTGGAGCGACGACTCAACGAGGTTGCCTCCTCCGCCTGTACCCATTGTCCCCGGGGAGATACAATAAAGATATGAGAAAACTCTTCTCACACATGATATGGCGTTTTCGGGGGGTACAGGTATTTGCCCTGGTCGGAAAGAGCGGAACGGGTAAGAGTTTCCGGGCGCGCCTGGTGATGGAGAAATACGGCATCACCCTTCTCATAGACGACGGTCTGCTCATAGAGGACCAGAAAATAATCGCCGGAAAATCGGCAAAGAAGGAATCGGCATACATGGCGGCGGTACGCACCGCGCTCTTCACGGAACGGGATCACCGGCGGCAGGTGCGGCACGCCATAGAACGGTCAAAATTCAAGCGCATACTCATTCTCGGCACTTCGGACCGGATGGTTCGAAAGATCGCCCAGACGCTGAAACTGCCTGAACCGAAGCGGATTATCCGTATCGAAGAAATCGCCACCGCCGGAGAGATCGAGACGGCAATCAACCACCGCAAAACCCAGGGGCGCCACGTCATTCCCGTGCCTTCCATAGAGGTCCACAGAAACTACCCCAAGATCATGGGTGACTCCATAAAGGTGATCTGGCGGCGGGGGATGGGCCTTATCTTCAAAGACAAGGCCTACGAGAAAACGGTCGTCCGACCCAGTTTCAGCGACAAAGGGTCCATTACGATGAGTGAGGCGGCGTTAACCCAGATGATCATGCATTGTGTCGCTGAATTTTCGCCGGGCATATCCATAAGCAAGGTCAATATCAAGTACGATCAGGGCGGGTACCGCATTGACGTTCACTTGCAGGTGCCCTACAGGCTGGAACTGAAAGGCAGCATTTACAGTCTCCAGCAATACATCCTGGAGCATGTGGAACGGTTTTCCGGGATCATTATCGATGAGTTGAACATCATAATTGATAATGTGACTGAGCCGACATACAATGCCCAGAGTAAGGGGAACAATCCGAGTAAAGGCAAACGGAAAGATGGAGGCAAGAAATGAACGGAATCGCACACCCCGTCCGGACGGCAGCGGTCACCCTGGCGTTGATACTATCACTGTCGGTGACGGCCGGCGCCCAGGAGGAGAACACAACCTATCGGGCGCAATCGGATCGCTATTCCGTCATCTCCTACGTTTCCCAGGCCCACGCCCGGGACCTTGCCCGACAGCTGGAAGGACTTGCGGGACTCTACAATGAACAGTTCCGGTTTCTTCCGGAAGAACTCTCCGCTCCCATGTCGGTACGGGTGTTTTCATCCCAGGGGCAGTACGATGCCTATTTGAATCGCCTCATCGACCAGCAACGGGACGGCTTTGTCTATCTTCACTACGATGATCCTGTAAAGAGTGAACTTGTCGGGTATCACGGTTCCGACGAAGAGCTGGAACGCTCCTTTGTCCACCAGAGTTTCGTCCAGTTTCTCCGCGCCTGCATTCACAATCCCCCGCTGTGGCTGCAGGAAGGCTTTGCCGTCTACTATGAGGCGGCACACTATGACCCGGAGCTCAGGCGCGCCGAGTACCGGGAAAATCTCGCATGGCTGGATGTGTTAAAGGCAATTGTCGCCGGCGAGGGCGATGCAACGCCGATTCCACTGGAATCATTGCTCTCTGCATCTCCCGACGAAGTGCGTACCCGCCTGGAATCATTTTATCCGCAGGCATGGGGAATCGTGAGCTTTCTGCTGAACAGCGAGTATGAAGATGCTCAACGGATCCTCTGGGACAGCATCAGCGCAATGGAACGCGACGCATCGCGGGAAGAAAACGTCGCGGCAATTCATCGCCACGTCTTTCGCTGGGTCGACCAGAACCGGCTCGTCGACGAGTTTGTGGGATACGTGGAGAGCCGCAAAACCTTTGAGGGCTGGATCACCAGGGGGATCGAACAGTACGACGCAGAAGAGTATGAATCGGCGATCGACTCATTTCTGAACGCTGTAGAACTGGGCGGAGAAGACCACGTCCCCTTCTACTACCTGGGTCTCATAAATTACAAACTCAACGACTATGAAGCGGCGGAGAAGTACTATCGGGACGCCGTCGCCGCCGGCGCGGAAAAGGCGATAACCCTCTACGCCCTGGGCGTCAACGCCTATGCGGACAACCGCTTTGATGATGCGGTCACGTATCTTGAGGAATCGATCGAGCTTGACCCGAGCTATCGGGAACAGGCGGAACGGATCCTCTACCGCATCAGGGGATAATGTGCGGCATGTGCCGGGACAGCCTCCTGCCCGGTCTACCCGGCCTGTCCGGAACCGTCGCCACTTTTACCACCACGGGGCCGGCGACGGCGACGCCTCCGTCCGCCCCCTTTCTCAAGATGGGCGGGCACTTCATCGTGGAGGATTCGACCCTTATTCCGAAAAATGACATTGATGGCACTCTCAATTTCCTTGTTTGCCGGCGTCACAGGTGAGAGAAATTCCTTGATACCGTAGTAGGCATCCCGGAAGGGAATACGTTTCTGTCCGTGAAACGGACCGTGCTCCAGGAGATAGTCGGCAACGAGAAAGACCAGCAGATCCGCCCGATCAAGGGCACCCCGCTCCTGACGCTTCTCATCAAGGAGCCGCAACCGCTCAAGGAGTGCCGTACGATACGCCCTGTTGTTTCGTGCCAACGCAGCCAGTGAGGGTATCATGTTCTCAAAGAGGCCGTAGTCGACAAGAAGTTCAATAATCCCCCCGGCATAACCTGTATTGAGGATCTTGAAGATCTCTTCGGTCATGCGGCTCGAAGGCGTATCCGCCAGGAACGCACGGTCCCGGCGTATGCGCCTCCGCACCGCCCAGGGAATCCGCAGCGCACCGGTCACCGCATATTTGCACGCCCGGATCATGCGTACCGGATCTTCCACAAAGATCCGTTCCAGGGGAATGACCGGTTTCAGCACCCCTTTCCTGATATCTTTGACGCCGCCGACGTAGTCGACGATCGTGTTGTCCTCGGGATTCAGAAAGAGCGCATTGGCGGTAAAGT
Organism: Alkalispirochaeta sp.; assembly: GCA_965242725.1. GTDB lineage: Bacteria > Spirochaetota > Spirochaetia > DSM-27196 > Alkalispirochaetaceae > Alkalispirochaeta. Next base: position 222,238 of record CBDESZ010000004.1, on the reverse strand, counting down.
CCCTGCGAAGCACGTCCTCGTCTATCGACCCGAAGACGTTCTTGAAACCCTCCGAGTCCTGACCACGAAAGGTTGAGACTTCGATGATCTTGTCGCGAAAGAGCAAATGGGCGAGGCGAAATCGCTTCCCGATAATCCGGCTGTTGCGGAAGAGCTTGCGTATCTGATTGGGCGTTGCATCGGTGGAAACGTCAAAATCCTTCGGTTTTTTTCCAAGGAGAAGATCACGCACCGCCCCTCCAACGATATACGCCTCATGTCCGTGTCGCTGCAACCGGCGGACCACCTTGACCGCATCGTGATCCAGATCCCGCGGATCGATATCATGTTCATTCTGTGTATAGACATCGGCGGTCTTGACGATCGCCCCGGTCCGAGATTTACCGTAACGTGCTCGCACGATTAGCCGCTCACTCCTTTGCAGTACATCACAATGCCGTCCACAATCGCCTGCAACTGGCGGCCCGCCTCTTCTGATTCATGGTCGGCGAGAAAGGGGCGGCCCGTATCTCCCGCTGCCACCATACGCGGATCCAGGGCAACCCGGCCAAGAAAGGGTACACCCAGTTCCGCCGCGGCACGCTCGCCCCCTCCGGAGCCAAAGACCTTCAGGGCCGCGCCGTCGGCCATATTCTCCACAATTCCGATGACGGGAATATTCATTTTCTGTGCAAAATCGACGCTTTTCCGGGAATCCAGAAGAGCCACATCCTGGGGAGTCGTCACAATGACGATTCCCGTCATGGACTTGATCTCCTGTCCCAGCGTCAGCGCCTCGTCCCCCGTACCGGGAGGGGTATCAATAATGAGGTAATCAAGATCACCCCAGACGATATCGGCGAGAAACTGCTTGATCAGCGCCAGCTTCATCGGACCGCGCCATATGAGCGCAGCGTCCCGGTCGTATCCGATGTTACCGACGCTGGCGGCCTTCAGATTTGCCAGGACCTCAACGGCCTCGATCTCATGTTCACTTCCGGAGAATCGTTCCTCAGATACCCCAAGCATTGTCGGCAGATTGGGTCCGTGGATATCGGCGTCCATAATGCCGACCTGCAGATCCCGCATCGCCAGCGCCCACGCCAGATTCACACTGACCGTAGACTTCCCTACGCCGCCCTTGCCGCTCATCACGGCGATCTTATAGGAGACACGCTCCATGTTTGTCTGAATCTTCGCGTCCTGAGGATTTTCACGTCCTTTGATCATTGCTCCATGCTACCATACCTGTCCATTTTCGGTATAGATCGAACGCCGGACGTCACAAAAAGAGATTTTGACAAAGTACGGCAGTGACTATACAATGCCATCCACACAGGATCCCCATGACAATAAAAAGTCGATTGACCCTCTTTTCAGGTGTTTTGGCTGCTATTATTCTCGCTTCAGTCGTCACCACATTGACGCTCCGCGCGAGGTCACAACTTTTGGCCCAGGCCACGGCGGATCTCGTCCACACAGCCACAGGCATCGCCCGTCAGATAGACCGATGGGACGAGCTGATCGTCACCACGGGAACGGCCGTCACCAGCAATCCCGAGGTCCAGCGTATGGATGCGGCCACCCAGGGTTCGGCACTCGCCGGTGCCGCTGCGGCGTTGCAGGAATACGTGTACACGGTCTACACGATTGGCGCCGACGGCGCCGTATTCATGCTGAGCAATGGTACCCAAGGATCGGGGAACCGTTCGGACCGCGTCTATTTTGTCCAGGCCATGGCGGGTGTTCCGGTTACGCGGCAGATCCTCATGGGCCGTTCGCTCACTCCCCCCGCCCCGGCTGTGGCGTACGGTATTCCCATTCCCTCCCCCGACGGGGCGGGTCGTCCCGCCGGTGTGCTGCTTGTCGCCTCCGAGCTTTCGGAAGTTTCCAAAATTGTCGCGTCAGCCCTGAACGATACGATAAAGGCCGTCTACGTCGTTGATAACACCGGCATTCTCGTCGCCCATTCCGACCCCGGTCGCATGAGCGAGGAAGAGCTTGTCGATTTTTCAGGCCATCCCCCGGTCGCAGCTCTATTGGAGGGCGGCGCGGAATCATCCACATACACCGATGATGACCGCGTTCAAATATCCCACACTGTTCAGTCCACCAACGGATGGCACATTTTTGTCGAGGCGGAAGAGGATATCATCACAGGCGGCGCCGCCGCCTTTACGATGATCGGTGTCGCCCTGAGCCTTGTCGGGCTGGTGATTCTCATCGTTGTTCTCTGGAGTGTCGCTTCCATCACCCTGAGGCCGCTTGGGACGCTGGCCGGCCGCCTCGAGGAGTACGCCCGCGGGGGAGGAGACCTCACCAGGCGCCTGGATGTCGGGCGCAACGACGAGATTGCGGCGACTTCCGCCCACTTCAATGCCTTTGTTGAAGTACTGGCGCAACTTATTTCGGCTGTCAAGGGAACGGTCCGCGATGCGGAGGAACGGAAAGAGACGGTGTCATCCACGTCCACCCAGGTCGCCGCGTCGGCGGACGAGATTTCAGCAACGGTCCGCTCCATCCGACAACAACTGGAGCGCCTCTCGGGTGAAGCAAAACAGTCCGCCACCGCGGCGGAGGAAATTGATCGGGACGGACGATCTCTCATGGAACGGGTATCTGAACAGGCGTCCACCGTGGAAGAAACTTCAGCGTCAATTGAAGAGATGGTTGCTTCAATAAAAAACGTCGCCTCTACGGCTGCGGCAAAAAAGAAAAACCTGAACACCCTTCACGAAACGACGGGAAAAGGAAGACAGGAAGTCGTCGCAACGAAATCAAAAGTTGAAGATATGGCAGGGTCCATTGAGACACTTCAAAAAACCATTACCACTATCAATTCTATCGCCGCCCAGACCAATATTCTCTCAATGAACGCAGCAATCGAGGCAGCTCATGCGGGCGCTCACGGGCGCGGCTTTTCCGTCGTTGCGGCGGAAATCAGGTCACTTGCGGAATCTGCGGCGGAAAATTCCAAGATGATCAGCCAGAATCTCAAGAAAAACGCCCAGGACATCGCCAATCTGACCGGTTTTATGGACAACGTCTTTGCCCACTATGAGATGGTGGAAGGTCAGATTGGGACTGTCGGTGACGCGTTCGACGAGATAACCGGTGCCATGAACGAACTCTCAACCGGTGCCGATGAAATCGGCCGTGCCGTTGCGTCACTCCGGGATACGACCCACGGGGTAGAAGCAGGAACCCGGCGTATCGGTGAGCAAAGCAACCAGATCAAGAATCATACAAGTTCCGTCAGTATGGTAAGCGCAGAAATTCTCAACGGTGTCGGTGAGATCGACCTGGGTACCTCGGAAATCAGTACAGCTATGCAGGAGCTCACCGCCGCGGTATCCCGCCTCTCCGATGCAATTGGCCACATCGGCCGCAACGTTTCCCGCTTCAAAACCGACGAAGAATAGAACAAACACACACCACTTCGATATTTTCCATTAATTCCCGTTCTCGAAACAAATAATCCGTATTATAATGCAGAAAAAGCCGCGCGCTCGCGCATACTGATCGCCCATCGTTTTCCACATCAATCGCGTTCCACCGGACGACACCTTGTTCAACAACCGAATAGCGTCATCTCCAGAGGGAGAGAAAAAAAATTTAAAAATATCCTTGACAAGTAGAATTTATGGTTTTAAACTGACGTTAGTAAAGGTAAAATAGTTATTGAAATTAATGGTTCGGGAACCTAAAATCCTGAGGAGGAATCATATGAAGTGGCAAGGTTACAACGACAAGGCGGCTGATCGGGTCAACAATTTTTTCGTCAAGATCCAGAACTCACGTTCCATCCTGGTAACAATCGCCGTAACTGCGCTCGTCATTATCGCTACCTCAAGCAGCAAGTGGGGCGGTTGATCGACACGCACGTAACGATGTAAACAACGGAACGCTTCAGGCGTTCATCCGTATAAGCGCCCCGATTACCACGTAACGGGGCGTTATTTTTTCTATCCTTTCCATTCCATTACATGCTACTATCCCCCCAATGGCTTTGAGGGTACGTTTGTATCTCGCGTTCGTTGGACTGGGCGCTCTCACATTTCCTCTGTTGGGCTTAATGGCGATAGATGTCGCCGATCTTTCAGGAGTTTTATTTCTTCTCACCGTCAGCTCCTTTCTCTCTCAGGTCTATGAGCTGGAAATCCTGCCGCGCTGGTTCCTTTCAACGAGCGTTGCCGTTGTCATGTCCGCCATTTACATTGGAGGTCTCCCGCTCGCTCTCTGGGTTGTCGCGCTCTCGACGGTGCCGGCGGAAATCGTTCTCAGATGGGATTACTTCCGGACCGATCGCGGGCGTTTCTTTGCGCCTGTAATTTTCAACACGGGGCAACTTATTATCAGTATCGGTGTTGCCGCAATCATATTTGAGACAATCGTCGCCGCGACACCGACCGAATTTGGTGAATTCCTCGCCATGATTGCATCGTTTTTCATGTATATCCTGCTCAACAACAGTCTTGTCGCAGGTATGTTGCATTTAAGCAGTGGAGAAAGCTTTTTCCGGGTCCTGAGAACAGCATTGAAGAATCTTCATTTGCAGTTTTCAACGATGGGAGTCCTCGCTGCCCTCATGGCGACGCTGTACGAGGCGTCCATCATTTACCTGATGCTCGCCTTCGTGCCTCTGTCACTGGTCCACTATTCCACACGGAACTACCTCCGTTTGCGGCGGGAATCCCACCTTGCCTTTAAACGCATTACCGACATGCTCGCCGAACGCGATGAGTACACGGGGACACACTCGCAGGACGTGGAGGAACTGGCGGTCCGACTTGCGGAGGAGTTGAAACTGTCTGATGAAGATATGGAAGCGGTTCGGGCGGGGGCGGCCATTCATGACATCGGAAAGATCGCCATTCCCGATCGTATCCTGAAAAAACTGGGACCCCTCAATGATGAGGAGTTCGAGATCATGAAGCAGCACACCATTATTGGCGCAAAAATACTGTCAAACATGGAAATTTATCGCGATGTCGTACCCATCGTCCGCCACGAGCATGAGCATTGGGACGGATCTGGATATCCTGACGGCCTGGAGGGAGAAACGATCCCCATGGGAGCACGCATCGTCGCCGTAGCGGATGTCTACAGCGCCCTCACCACCGAACGGCCGTACAGGATCTCCCAGGGAAAACCACTAAGCTACCCTCCGGCGGAAGCGTGCCGCATCCTCACCCAGATGGCAGGCAAAGTGCTTGATCCGACGCTGACAAAGCTCTTTGTGGACCTCATAAAAAACGGCGACCACGAGTAGCCTGACGCATTCAGTTGTGTCGGTTAAAAGTGAAATCGAATCCCCAGGCCGCCGTCAATGTCAAAGGCCGTGCTAGGAACGATTCTGAGACCCGGCGCAACCTCCGCAAAAAGTTCAATCACCGGTGTTGCATACCATTGCAGACCTACCGGAACCCGTGCCCCTATTGATGGATCTTCCATGACCAGCACTTTGCCGCCCACACCGACATACCAGTCCAGGGGATCATCCAGTGTCTGACGCAACAGCCAGAGATCTCCATGCAAATGGAGGAGACTTTTCTCGATATTCCACGCGGCGGCAAAGGCAACACGGTTGTCGATAAGCACACTCACTCCCGAGGGCGACCCGAGGACGATACCGGCGCCGATATCTGCCGCAACGGGAATGACAATGAAACAGACAAGAAGTACTACAAGAATCAGTCGTGATTTCATGGAGAGAATATAACACACCGGAACGATGAAATGAATGTCCCGCCTTTGAAGGCCGACACAAGAGAGGCGTGCCCGTGTGAGAAGAAGTGGACAGAATGCCGGCAAAACGGTATGGTGTCACCATCTCTGACGGCCCGTATGTCCGCGGCCGTGGAGCCATCATTTCAAAAAAACCTCCACAAAATAAAAAAGTCCTTCACACATTGACAACACACGGACCAGCAAGGGAGGTCATACATATATGCGATTACGCACACGCCTCATGATCGCGTTCCAAAGTCTCGCCGCCATCATCCTCGTCGCCGGGGGTATCGGAGTATGGCAGATCATCCAATTGAACGGCGCCGCACGGGTCGTCGCCGATGTCTATACGCCTCATCTCTACCAGATTCAACGCGCTCAGAATGCGGTGATTCACGCCAATCTGACGCTCACCGCAATCGGCGCGGGATTTCTCGACGAAAGCGACATTACCCAGGTTCAGGAACACCTGGAAGACGGCAACGATGCGGTATCCGCCATTCTGGACGGCGGTACCCAGGTACTCGGCCGTACCGTCCCCGCGACCGAGGATGACAACGTATTCATTTCGTTGCGGGAGATGAGAAATTATCTTGAGCGTATGGGAGCCCTCGCCCAGGAGCAGATGGACGCGATGGATCGCTTCGGGGAGTTCAGCACAACCCTGGAAGGGAACTTTCGCAACGCCCGGCTCGGGTATATTAATGAAGCTTCCCGGGCGGAAGAGATCATCGTGACGGAACTGACGGATCAGCGCCTTCGCATGCAGCAGACGGCGCGCCTCGGAATCATCACACTCGCTGCGGCAACGGTGGCCAGTCTGATGGCGGCATTCATATTTGCCCTGTTATTCGCCCGTAGTATCGTAAAACGGGTACACGGCGTCATGGAAGTCAGCGCCGCCCTCGCCCAGGGCAATCTCACCGCGTCGTCCGCGGTGAACGGTTCGGACGAGGTCGCGGAACTTGCGGGTAACATCAACGTCGCCATCAGCGAGCTGGGAGGCATTATCAATACCGTCGTGGGACGAGTGGATGTTCTCAGCAATACGGGGGATCAGCTTGCAGAGAGTACTACCCGGACCGTGGAAACGGTTCAGGAGATAAACCACATCGTTCAGACCGGCCGGGACCAGAATGATGACCTCGTCGCAAACACCACCGAGACTTCGGCGATCATCGAGGAAATGGCGCGCAATATTGAGTCCCTCGACGAAAGCGTTCAGCAGCAGGCATCGATGATCGAACAGTCATCATCGGCGATAGAAGAAATGATCGCATCGGTGGAGAACATCACCCAGGTATCCACCCACGCCCGGGAACGCCTCGGCACACTCACGGAAGCGGCTCAATCGGGCCAGAGTTCCATCGCGAGCCAGGAAGAGCTTGTTGTGGAAATGTCAAACGCCGGCCGAAGTCTCCAGGAGGCAAACCAGCTCATTGCCGGGGTGGCAGGCCAGACGAATCTGCTCGCCATGAACGCGGCCATAGAAGCGGCCCACGCCGGCTCGGCGGGACGGGGATTCGCCGTGGTGGCGGAAGAGATACGCAAACTTGCAGAGACAACGAGTCTCCAGTCCGACCGGGTGAAGAAAGATATAAAATCGATGCAGAACCTCATCACCCGCCTTGTCGACGGGAGCACCGTCAGCACCCGGAGTTTCGTTGAAATACAGGCGGCCCTGGAAGAGGTTCGCTCGGTATTCTCCGAGATATTCAGCGCCATGGAACAACAGCGTACCGGCGGGGCGGAGATCCTCAGTGCATTGTCCCAAATGCGGGAAATGGCGGGCAGCGTGTCCGGGGGATCGACTGAGATGAAATCGGGAAATCAGCAAATGCTGGAAGCGATGCGCAACGTCGGCGAGATATCACAACACTCCCGCGAGGTGATGGCACGTATCGGAGACGGCATGACGACGATCGCAGGAGCGATGACGGACATTTCTGCGGTGAGTGACCGCAATCGGACGCAAATCGTCGACATCATGAATGCAACTAACACCCTTATCCTTCCGTCCCGGGACGGAAGGGACGACGAGGAACAGGAAGGACACGCGGAAGCAACTGCACAATCCCAATCGGATGAGATCGGCGATCAACTCACCACGGACTGAAAACGTGTCCTTACATCGGACAGAGGCGTACGATACGGGGCGGCACGCCGCCCCCGGTTCTGTACGGTCCCCGGTTATCGTCCGCGGACCGTCAAATCCGTAAAGGTGACCGGCCCCAACGCCCGCACGGCCACGGATGATCCGCGGGTCTTCAGGTTTTCTGCGGGAAAGGAGAAGGCGTAGCGTCCCTGGACAAATACCTGCGCTTCATTGTCGTCGGCATTCACATAGACCGTGGTACGCACGCGATTGAAATTGGAAATAGGAAGAATCGCGCTGGCAACCTGAATCATATGGATGTCGTCAAATGAACGGTACAGTTGGATATACCCGCGATCGCTCTGGTTGCGGGGATCCCGGGTCAACCAGACGAGGTAGGAATCACCGTACCCGTACCCCTGAACCGTTTCCGACCGGTCGGCAAGAAAATGGAGACCGTAACCGACCCATCCGGAATCGGGAACCGTCGCCTCTACGGAAAAGGTAAACTCCCGGCCCGCCTGGCGTACGGGGAAGACCACCTTTGCAAAACGTGCTGTCGGATCTGTCTGGCGCAAAGTGTCGCCCGGTCTCGCCCAGTCGCCGAAGGAAAGGCTCTGTCCGTCAAAACCGGAGCGCAGAATCCGCGGCAGCCCGGGGATTCTCGGGTTCTCAAGATTACGGACTTGCGTCTCCAGCGTGTTGACGGTGTCGCGGAGGGTCGTGATCCGCTCATCCCGCTGGGACACATCGTTCCGCAGTGATGAAATACGATCCTGAAGATCTCCTATCGCCTCGTCTCCCCTTCTCAGCTCCCGGATCTGTTCCTCCTGGGTTGCAATGGTTGTTTCTGCAGTGGAAAGGTTGTTCTGGAGGCGCTGAATCCGGGCCGTCACATCAGGCGGTACCCGGGGAACCTCCCCGATACGGGAAAAGTCGGCGGACGCCTCCAGGGTTCGCCCATTCACATAGCTCACCGTCGCGGCGTAGAGATGACCGTCCAGTGCGGCTCCCTCTATAGTGATCGTCCCGTCGCTGTGAGGGGTCAGCTCGATATCACTCAAATCGATTGCCTGCGGCCTCATCCCGGCGCCGTACCGGTCGGGGGCATATACCTCAATCGTTCGTGCTCCATCAAACTTGAGAAGCGCCGCATACATACGATCACCGTACTGCAGGCCATCCACATACAACTCAAGTGGCCCCTGGAAATAGAACGATGCGTCGCTGAGATCAAGCATCGACGGATCGAGGTCCTGAGGAGCGATGCCGGAAATGTCGACAGCCTGTGCACCAAGGAATGAAAAGGAGAGCAGCGACAACGTGACAAGGAATAAACCAGTTTTACCTGCGTAATGCATAGATCCTCCTTGTATGGGAATACATTACAGCGCAATTACCTGTTACCAATTATACCATCTATTCGCCGATCCGTGCGTCTCACATTACACTATGGTCAATGAAGTACGTGGCGCCCCTTCTCATGCTCATCGTCGCCTCCTGCACAACGATACCGACATGGACGGATCTTTTCGGGGCGGATGATGGTGCCCAATCCCCGTCGGAGGCTCCCGGAAGTGGCCCCGACACGGGGGAAGAGGCGGGAGAAGAAGTCGGGGTCGCGACGGGGAGTGTTGCCGTACGGTATTCCCATCCCGCTGCAGTCTACGTAAACGGAACGTTCAAGGGGGATGTCCCCGACGAGGGCGCTCTGGTACTGTCGCTCCCCCAAGGCGTCCAGATAATAAGCGTCATCCCGTCGGAGGGTCCCCGGTCGGGGGAAGAACTGTTCCGTCGCGTCGACGTCGTCGCCCGCTCGCCGCAGGAAATCACATTCGGTCCTCCGGAAGACACCCCACCTCCCGCACCGCCATTACCGCCGTCCCTCCCCCTCCCGTCGGGAACGATGACCATCGAGTTACCTGGAAGCACCTATGTCGGCGACGTCCGGGACGGTCAACCCTCGGGATACGGAATCCTCACCACCCGGGACGGCGACATCTACGAAGGAAACTGGCGGGACGGCAGACGCAACGGAAACGGCACGCTCACCTGGGCGGACGGAAGCATCTACTCCGGATCGTGGCGGGATGGAACGATGGACGGCGAGGGGACGCTCACCACATCCGACGGAGACCGCTACAAAGGCGAATTTCACCGGGGTCTTTTCCATGGACAGGGCGAATACCGCTGGGCAAACGGCTCCCGCTATCAGGGCGAGTGGCAGTCGGGACGGCGTGACGGCGTCGGAATCATGGAGTGGTCCGGCACAGGCGTGATAGAAGTTCCCCTCACCGCAGGAGCCGCCCGCTACCACGAAGGTCAGTGGAAGGACGGCCGTCCCCACGGTTACGGAATGGCGATCTGGCCCGACGGCACCTCCTATGAGGGAGAAATCGTCGGAGGGACTCCCCATGGATTCGGCATACTCACGGAATCGGACGGCCTCCGCTATGAAGGTGAGTTCATCTCCGGGCGAGCCTCCGGCGGCATACTCACCATCCCGTCGGGCCAGCGTTACTGGGCAACGATGACCGCCGACGGCACCTGGGACTGGACCCATCCCATCGATGATTGACCGCCTTCCGGCGGAAGTCTCTTTTCTTTTTCAAAATTGAACGTGCGTTCCGCGGGGATCTCTCCCGTCCAGCCCCGTGCAACCCGCCTCGGCAGGAGAATTTGAAAGACAACCCGCATCGCGGTATGTTCGATAATAGAAGACTTTTTTTGTCATATTATTCCGTGTCTGAGGAGGCGCAAAAGGAGACGTACATGAACACTCACCGAAGGAACTATATGGCGGCACTCGTGATTATTGTCGGGACGTTTCTCTTCTCATCCTGTGAAAACGTGCTGAATCCGAATGCCGCCGGCGGAGGAGAAACCGGCGGAACAGGCCCGGGTCCTTCACCACCGGGAACGGTTACCGCCGCGGCGGAGATACCGGCACCGGTCATACTTGGAATGTTCGGTCTTACTGAAAACATTTTTACCGCCATAGAAATTGAACGCGGCGCCATCGACCGGCAGATGCCCGCTGGAATCACCGTGAGCATCGTGGAACAAACAACTGAAACGTGGGTCGAGGCCGATGTCACCTTCAGTGCATATAGTCCCGCCGATCCGCCGGAGGAATTTCCAGACCTCACCATCGGTACGGGAGAGGGTGAGACGATCAATCTCACCAAAACATCGGACGGTACAGACAATACCGAGGCGGTGACGCTCAACGGCTCCCTCACCATTTCCGGATACGATTTCCCCTCTTTTACCTATGACGCCGTCACCGTGACGACCGACACTACGGCGGAGGGAGAAATGGGGGATCTCCCGCTCGAGGCGGAGGGTACAATAACCGCCGGTGATGATGAATATGCGATGTCTTCAATCGTGAATATCATGGCCGACGGCGTCTCATTCAGTACCATAAACGCATTTTTCCTCGTCACGTCGTTGTGGAACTTCCTGTTGTCCGAGGAAGAGGGCATCACCGGCGAAGGATTTACAATAGCGTGGATCGACCGGGAAAACGGACAGATCACCATGGACATTGACATCAATAACGCCACGGGAACCGAAATAACCGGCGAGTTTGATATCGTCGTCAGCGAGGGGACGGGAACATTCTCCGCCGAATTTGACGGCGCGATGTCGATTGACTCGGAGGAAACACCGGCCAGGTATATCGGACTGAACAATGTCCACTACTCATGGACCAGTGTATCCGAAACCGGTCCCGACGGACCTCCCGACAGCGCGTCGGGGACCATCATCGTAGATACCACCGAGTACGGTGCGGCTTACCTGGTCGACGTCGTGTCCACGATCATGACCGTCGGCGGCGTACAGGAGCAGCCGAGTTGATCCACCGGGAGACCGTCATACCCGGGAGACCGACGCCTGAAAGCGTTGGTCTTCGTACCATCTCCGTAGCTGCCGGTATCCCCGGTCCCGGTCGCCGTCATATTTCGACCGGGCAAGGATATCAACAAGAGTGCTGTTCACGGAAACTCCCATGGAGAGCTGTCCACTGAGAAACAGATGGGCGCCGTCGTCAAGCCAGCGGAGCAGTTCCTCCCGATTTTCGTTGAGAATGTCCGTTACCCGTCGGGGCCTGCTCCCCTCCCGGGAGGGGCGGGATTCCGCGATATCCAGACGGGCAATTGTTCCATCCGATGCATACCGTTTCAGTTCCGAACCGTAGAGAAGATTCCTCCCGCCGTCGCGGACGCCGTCGATGACCCAGAGAGGCCCCCCGTGATATCCCGCCCGAAGCAGCGAGAGGGGACCGGCGATTCCGGCGCCGGTACTCACCACGATGAGGGGAGCGTTGACGGCACGGGTTTGAGGAAACTGATGGCGGTCGGGAAGAATATACCCCGTGGTCACATCCCCCGGTTCCAGGGTGGAGATGTACGATGTTGCCCTGCCGGGCGCCGTCCGGGCGGTACCGTCCACGTCAAAGAGCTCCCGGGTGACGACACTTACGGTGATCTCTGCATAAAAACGGTTATCCCCTGTTCTACGGAAGGAACTCATCGTATACGGCCGATAGGCGATTCGGGGTTGCAGGGAAAAAAGTGTCTCCGTATCGGGAGCGGTACCGTTCAGGGAGTCAATAACGGCGGACAGGGAAACGTCCCGTCCCGGGGGAAGCGACTTACCGCCGTCAGGTGGGATCACCCCGTCGGCCATGCGATAGAAGTCCTTCATGAGGGAACGACCGGCCCGGGCAGATTTGGCGAGGTTGTGCAAATTGTAGCGCTCAAGCAACGGTACACCCGCAATGCGGGCCTCCACGTGGTCCGAAAGCGCCTTCCTGAGGGGTACGGAGACGGTCCTGCCGGGGAAAAGCTCGCTGTGAAAGGTATTCACCGTGACCGGACGGTCCGGATCATCGCCGAGCTGATGAATCAGCGTCGTGACGGCATCCGGCGTGTTGTGCCAGCGCAGAAGGAGATAGTCATTCGGCGCGGCGTGTACCGCCCGTTCCCGGTCGGCCGGTACCGCGCCGAAGTCCCGGGAGGACGGACCGCCGGTGAAGACCGGCGCTCCATGGGGGTCCTTCCCTTCAAACCCTATCCGCAGGGTCACGTGATCGGGAGCGGTAGGGTCGAGTCGCTCCTTCTCCACAACGGTAAGGGAGACCCCTCCCCGTTGAATATGCTCCTTCAGACGTTTCCGGTGCGCGTCCTCGATGATTTTCCGTCTGCCCGTCGGTTCGTATCTCATGGGTTTTCCTTTTCACCACTCATATCGCCAGATCCGCCGGATGGTGTACCGACAAATACCTTACCGTTTTAGTTAGTCTTACCTAACTCGGGTGAAAATGTAAACCGTCTGCCGTGCGATTATCGCCGGAGGTGGAAATCGAGGAAATCCAGCACGACCTTTACGTTTTCCGGAGATTCAAATTGAGGATCCGCATGTACGGCGCCATCCAGGAGATGGAGTTGCACTTTTTTGTCTCCAACCACCTGTCGCAACATTTCGGCAAAGGAAATGGAATGTTGAACGGGGACCGTTGCATCCATCGTTCCATGCTGCAGGAGAAAGGGCGGCGTTTGTGGGGTCACATAGGTCTCGGGGTTGGCGGCGCTGACACGATCGGGTACCTCGGCGATAGGGGCACCCAGGAGACGTGATTCCGGGGAATCTGCTTGACCATGGTCCCGCGGTCCAAGACCGCGTGCGGCCAGATACTCGTCCATTTTCAGAAAATCGGTAGGGCCAAACCAGAAAACGACGGCGTGGACCTCCTCGGAAAATTCGGACCACCCCATGGACCGGTCGGACAGAAAGGGACCGTCTCCCGTCGTACCCGCCAGTGCGGCAAGATGGGCCCCTGCGGAACCGCCCCAGCAGGCAATTCTTTCAGTATCGAAATTCAGCTGTCCCGCGTGGGCACGGACCCACCGTATCGCACATTTGATGTCGTGGACCTGGGCGGGAAAGGTTGCGACGTGACTCAACCGGTAGTTGACCGCGACTACTGCATATCCCCGTTTCAGCCCCTCCAGCATGGGCTGCACCTGATCGTCCGATTTGTCGCAGTGCATCCACGCCCCGCCGTGAATCGCCACGATGACGGGATATGGCCCCTCCCCTTCCGGCAGGTAGACGTCGAGCATTTGATAGGGCGATTCAGTCGCATAGGGGATGTTGTATCCCCTGCGTTCTACCCATGCGATCTCCGCCGGAGGGCGGACCATCACCTCTGCAACTTCCTTATTCACTGTTCACCCTTTCTGTATTGTCCTGATGACCATTGAGAACAATTCGCTTCCCACAAACATACCAATCAACCCGGCAAGACCGGCGATGCCGTGTGGTACGGGCACGGGAAGCTTGAGAGATTTAAAGATTACTCCGATTGCCACCCCGACAACGGAGGCAATAAACACATGTCTCATACCGGTATACCCGCCTCACCGACGGAACTACGCCGCTTCCGATGACGTGAGTGACGATGCCGTCGACCGGTCCACCGTCTTCTGATAGACATCAAAACCAACCGCCGCAAGGAGGACAAATCCCCGCACGATATACTGGGAATACGTTCCCATACCAATCAGCTGCATGCCGTTTCCCAATACCCCGAGAATGAGAACACCCGCCACCAGCCCGCTGATCTTTCCTTCCCCACCCTTGAAGGAGATGCCGCCGAGAAACGCGGCGGTTATGGCGGAAAATTCGGTACCGGGACCGGTCGTTGATGCGGCTGATCCGGCCCGACCGAAGAGGACGAGTGCCGCAACGGCAACAAAGAACCCGGAAATTGTGAAAATCAGTATTTTCGTCCTGTTGACGTCGATGCCGGCGAGGCGTGCAGCTTCTTCATTTCCGCCGACGGCATAGATAAACCGTCCGAGGTATGTGCGATTGAGGACGAAGCTGCCGATTGCAACGGTAACCACCATCAAAATAACACTGAAGGGAATGACGCCGAAAATGTATCCCTGCCCGAAGTATTTGAACGCCGGCGGCAAATTGAGTATGACGCTTTGCCGTGAAACGACGTACGACAACCCCTGATAGACGGTCATCGTCCCAAGAGTGACAATCAGGGTGTGGACCTTTAACTTGATGGCTGCATATCCATTGAATACTCCAAGGAGAACACCGAGAAGCAGCCCGCTGATGATGGCCACAGGGAGAGGAATTCCGTACCATTTCACAAGCGCCGCCGTCGTGACACCCACAAGGGATATTTGATACCCGATTGAAAGATCCATTCCCCCGCCGATCATGACGAAAGAGAGTCCCACCGCAGCGATGATGACATAGGACTGCTGTACAAAGATATTTGTCAGATTCTGCAGGGTGAAAAAATAGGGTGACGCAATGGTGAAGAGCACTATCAGCCCCGCCAGCACCAGCGGAATTGCGTATTTTCGTAAAATCTCAGATGCACCTGTGCGCAGATTCATACTGCTTCCTCCTGTTGTGTCATTCCCGATGCCAGCTCAAGCACCCGTTCCTGAGAAAATTCCCCGCGCTCCAGTATCCCGTTCACGCGACCTTCGTGGAGAACGACAATTCTGTCGGACATTCCTAATAGTTCTTCCATATCGGATGTGATCATGATTATCGAACATCCCTCTTCCGCGAGAGATGCCATGAGCCTATAGATTTCCTGCCGCGCCCCGACGTCGATTCCCCTGGTCGGTTCGTCGAAAATGAGGATTCGTGAGTTGGACGCAAGCACCTTGCCGATAACGACTTTCTGCTGATTTCCGCCGCTGAGATGCAATACCTTCTGCGACAATGACGGCGTCTTTATCTGCAGAAGATCGTGGTATTCCATCGCACGGTTGTCTTCGGCCTTCCTGTCAACGATTCCCCTCCGGGCGAGCTGACGGATCGCCATGATGCTTATATTCCACCTGACCGTCTGGTCGATGAAGCACCCCTCTTCCTTTCGGTTCTCTGGTATGAGACCGATGCCCCGGGATATCGCATCGTGAGGGGCAGTAATCGGGGACGAAGAACCTTCCACGACTATTTCTCCCGATTCCAAGGGCGCCGCACCGTAGAGGACTTTCGCCAGTTCCGTTCTGCCGGCACCGACAAGACCTCCGAGCCCGAGCACTTCTCCCTGATGAAGGGAAAAGGTCACGTCACGCACACCGTTCCCCGTCACATTTCGTAATTCCAGGACAACCCGGGACGCGTGGTCCCGTCGCGGGGGATAGGATTCGGTCAATTCTCTTCCGACCATGAGCGATACGAGATGCTTGCGGTCGGTTTCCACGGTAGGCAGAGTGGAAATGTACCGGCCGTCCCGTAACACGGTCACCCGGTCCGCGATTGCAAATATCTCGTCTATCCTGTGGGAAATATAGATGATCGTGACGCCCCGTTTCCTGGCGTCTCGTATGATTCGAAAGAGTGTATCCACTTCTGAAACGGTAAGCGGTGCCGTCGGCTCATCCATAATCAGGAGGCGGGCATTACGGGAAACGGCCTTGGCGATTTCAACAATTTGCTGATGCGACGTCGGGAGATCCCTGACCAGCGCCGAGGGATCAATATCGACTGAAAAATCGCGGAAAATCTCCCGGGCAACCCGTTCCATCGCCTTGAAATCGACAAATTTCCCGTGACGGATGCCCAGACTGATGTTTTCAGCCGCGGAAAGTGTCTCCACCAGGTTAAACTCCTGATAAATTACCTCTATTCCTTCCTCCCGGGAGGTGTGCGGCGTCAGAGCGGAATAGTCCGTTCCGTCAATGGTAATCGTTCCGCAGTCCGGCGTTACCGCGCCGGATATGACTTTAATCAGCGTCGACTTACCGGCGCCGTTTTCGCCGAGCAGCGCGTGCACCTCTCCCGAGGCAACCGTCATCGACACATCGTGAAGGGCGATCACACCGGGGTATGATTTCGTAATGTTTTTAAGGGACAAAATCGGTTTCATTGATACCTCTGATAACGCCGTCCCGAAGGACGGCGCGTATCCGTGAGATGCCCGTCAATTATCCCCGGGATAGGCTTTCTTGATCGCGTCGGTGATGACGCTGCCGTAGCTCAAATTCCCGTCATAGAGGTCCTTGAGAAGCATATATGTCGCCTCTTCCAGCGGTACCTGTTCGCCGTTGATTTGAGGCCCGACAATTTGCATCGTTCCGCGAAATACCGATTCATTTTGGGCGGACCCATCGAGCACTTCCTGTATAGGAGGTGACCAGTCTCCCGCAAACACCGCAAAACGGGACCGGTCGATACCGGATTGGCCCATGATATACTCGTTGACACCAAGCGCGCCGTCGGCGTTATAGGCGATTACGGCATCGGCGTCACTGTTTTGTTGCCACATGTTTTCCATGACATCCGTCGCCGCAGCGGCGGTTCGCGCCTCGGCGGTGGCGATCACCACGTCTGCATGACCCCATTCGGTAATGGCATCGACCATTCCTTCAGACCGATTGGTCATATCCACCGTTTCAGTACACTTCAGAACGATAACCTTCGGTCGATCCGCGCCGTCGGGTAGACCGGATGCGGTACCGTCGGAAGAGAAGGTTTCCACCATCCAGTCGATCGCCATTTCTGCAATCTGTTCTCCCGCGTTGTACTGATCCATATTCATCATGACGTCATATACGGAGGTGTCCGTTCCCGCGACAAGGACCTTGACTCCCCGCTCCCGGGCGCGGCGGATGACATCCTGCACGTTATTGGGATCGATAGGCATGATTGCAATAACCTTCACCCCCATGGCGATAAAGTTCTCGATCTGTTCTATTTGACGTACCGGGTTGTTCCCCGCATCGGCAATCTGGACGGTCAGCCCATCCTCTTCGGCGAGCTTCTGCACCTCCGACGTCAACCAACCGAGAAAGGGGTTGGTCGTATCAGGCACGCTGTAACCGATATCCACACTTCGACCCTCCTGTCCCCCCGCGGCAAATACGAGACCGCCGCACAACAGGAATGCCCCCACCGTGATAATCAGAAAACGCCTCATTTCAAGTCCTCCTTCGAATTCGTTGTGACACGTGTCACTTTCTGCTTGACCAAAGTATGCGGCGAGATCACAATTACGTCAACAAAAAGATGAAGAAAAAAGACGACGGAGTCCCCGACGGATCAGCGATCAGTCGACCTACGGCAAAGGATGTTGCCGCGCGCGCCGGTGTATCAAGAACACAGGTTTCATATGTACTGAACGGCGATCAGGGTTCCCATGTCAGCGAAGCCAAACGCCGTCGCATCATCGCGGCGGCGGAGGAACTGGGATATCGCCCCCACCTGTCGGCGCAGGCGTTACGACGAGGATACTCCAACGAGTTCAGCATATTCTTTCCCGCACCGTACACGCCGCGAATCAATGAAATGATCGGTACGATTCATGAAAAGGGGCTGGCCAACGGCTGCATGCCCGTCCAATACTCCTTCAATTCCTATGACGACGGCGAACGGATGCGAAATACCTATCACATGCTTCTCAGCCGGCGACCTTTCGGCCTTTTCTGCGGAGGGCTGGATCTCGGCCGGGACGATATCGCTCTTGCACTGTCCAAGGGAGTGGCGAGAATTCTCGTCCTGGACGTTGAAGACCATGAAGAGTTCGTCACGCTCCGGGTTCCGGTGGAAGAAGTGGGCTACCTCGCCTGTTCCCACCTTCTTGAACGGGGCCACGGACGTATCGCGATCCTCAAACCCTCAGATCCCGTTCAGAGCCGTCCCTTCCGCATTCGATACGGCGGCATGGAGCGGGCGATGCGCTATCACACATCCGGCGAAATTGTGACGCTGCCATGGCCGGAAGCGAGTATTCGTCCCGATATGTCCGGGGCGCGGGAGTTTGTCCGCGCATTCCTGACCATGCCCCGCCGGCCAACCGCCCTCTATGCCTACAGCGACGATTATGCCCTTCCCATCCTCGCCGCCCTTCGGGAACACGGCGTATCCGTACCTGACGATGTGGCGATTGTCGGAACGGATAATATGACGTACTCCGCATTTGTATCACCCGGTTTGACGACTGTTGAGTTTGATTCCACCGATCTTGGGTTGCGGGCGGTTGCAATGATCAACTCCCTCATTACCGATACTCCCCCGGATGTGTCGGTCATCCACCCGCCCCATCCCGCATTAATTGTCCGTGAATCAACCTGAAAATGAAGGTACCCCGGGGCCGCAAGTGTGACACGTCACACTTGAACGCCGGTGGGAGTCGGCTCTCCCGGTGTTGTTGGTAGCCCGGAATCTACCGAAATCGCGTTGTCCGAAAGAACGCGCATTTTTTCCTTCAATACGGCAGCGGAAAGAATCCCTCACAGTCGACGACCCATGAGCCGTCCTTCGGGAATCCCGGTGCCTCCGCGACCGAACCCTTCCACCCGCCGGCCATCATGGCGACTGCGGTCAGGAGTGCGCCGTTTCCGGGCAGGTAAATCGGCAGGTCGCTTTTCGGCAGTTGCGCGTTATGTCCGTTGGGCAGATACGTGTTCTTCTGTGCATCCATTAGGAGAAACGAGACCGCTTCCCCGGGACGTCCGAGTCGGGCGGCGACCATTGCCATGACCGGAAAGTCCCACCCCCAGGCGGAATCAAAATCCCAGTGACGCAGCACCGCATCAAGAGACCGGTTCATGATATCGGGATCGATACGTTCCCCCTGGAAATAGCTTCCGGCGATCAGGAATGAGGGATGATCCGTCGCGTAGGCGCCGTAGGTGTCGTTACAGGCGGCGTGTGCGGCGTAGGCGCCGGTCTTTCGGTCCAGAGATGGATCGGCGAGTCTCCTGCGCACCGCCTCCCACCGGTCCGGAACCCTTTGGCCGACCCGTCGTTTCCACGCCGCCGCAATTTCCAGACCGAGACGCCAGTACTCCACCTCAAAGAGGGGGTCCACCGTTGCCCCGGGATCGTGATTTTCCTGTGCAGGAATCACCGGTGGGCCGAGGTGAAATCGCGCGTCGGAGCCGGCGGGAAAGGGCGTTCCAGCGTCCGGCGTGGCGCCGTTTGTCGCAGCGACATCGGGTGCAACGTTTTCCAGGCGGGCGTAGGCGGCCATAAATTCGGCACTTTCAAAGACAAGGGGAGCGTATCTGTTGAGCAGATCCTCGCCCGCTCCCGTTTTGCGTGCAGGTGCCTTCAACGCCCACCGGTAGAGAAGCTCCGCCATAACGATGAAGTGGGGCTGCTGCCAGCAAAGGAGCGTTCCGATCTCCGAGGGACTGTCATATCCCTCGGGATCGGTCATCTTTGGCCAACGCAGGCCGGCATATCCCTGTTCTGCGGCTCGATCCCGCGCCGCGTCGGCGATCCGCAGATAAAAGTCCATGCTTTTTGCAAGAAGGTCGGGCTGTCCCCAGAGAGGAAAATGGAGGGCGTGCCATGGGTGCATCTCCAGGTGAAACTTCCCGTACCAGCTGTTACAGGTCAGCCCCGTCTCCTGGGGCGGCAGGGAACCGGCGCATTGGATCGCCGTCAGGTAGCGGGAAAGGATGATCCGCCGTTCCAGCTCTTCCGCGCGATCATCGCTGCTCCCGCCAAGATCGATGAATGCGCCGGTACTCCAGAAGCTCTCCCAATGGTCCGCCGCATCGTGACGGCAGCGGTCCCAATCGGGGGCGACATCGACGGGGAGTTCCATCGGCGGCGACCCGGGAAGAAATTCCGCGGTAAACGCCGTCGTCACGGAACGGCTTCCCACCACGCATCGGTGAGGCCCCGTTTCCCGGATATACCCGAACGGACCGAGCCGGACGACGAGGGTATATACAAAATCGTCCACCCGCCGGCCGATCGCATATACGCCCTTTATCGCCGTCCGATACACCTGCGTCTCGTGACGTCCGTCGGCGTCGGCGGACCAGTCGGATCCGTCAATTTGCGGCGACGGATAGGGAAAAGCAAGCTCGACCTCCATTCGCCGATTTTCGTTTTCCGGAATTTCAATGGTGAACGCCAGTGCGTCGCGCCGGGGATGGCAGACCACCGCCGTCCTGACTGACCCGCCCTTGCAGGTGAATGTGCTGTCGATGGCACCCTCCCACAAGTCGAGACGCTGTCGAAACCCTTCACACTCCCGGAGTAACAGGCGTGCGCCGTCAGTCCCCGCTTCGACGAGGGAAATCCGTACCAGATTTGCCCGATGGGGGGACACCCGCAACTCCCGGAAGAGCTCTTCCTGCCCGGAGGAGTCGCTCATGTACCCCACCCACCGGGAACCGGTTTGATACATCCGTCTCCTGAGACGCCGGTACCGCTCCTCCCGGGAGAGGGACGACGGATAGCTGTGAAACCCCCATTGCGTCATCGTACACAACGGCACCTCCCCGCCGAAGTTCTGAAAACCGGTGATGTCGGCGGTATAGGTCAGCTCACCGTTCCCGACACTGAGGGGAGAGCGCGGATCGGGACCAATCAAAACGGGATTGTGCCGGCGCACCACCGCCCGGCGGTCAATGGCCATGAGACACCTTCGCGAGTTCAAGGCGATCCGCGGCTACCGCAATTTCGACATATCGAAAGCGTTCCCGGGGCGTGTTGTTCGGTGCGTGATACGCGCCATAGAGCCCGCCGTGGAGACCGCGGAAGAGCATACCGTGCCCCCCGTCACCGGAAATGAGAGGACGCTTCGACTGCAGCCACGGTCCGGCGAGTTCCCCGCTCGCGGATCGGGCGTATCCCATGACGTACCCGTCCTCACCGATGCTGGACCATAGGAGAAACAACGAACCGTCTCCGGCCCGGTAGAGAAAGGGACCGTCGGTGACGCGGGCATCGACGAGGCCGCTGCCGTCGCGGCGGGGCAGCGGCTTCGTCCACGCCGCTTCGGATGCGCAAAAGAGAAGACGGCGATCTCCCGAGGGCGAGCGCAGATCATCGCTCAGCGGGAGCGCCCATATTTCCCCGTCATGTACTTCCACCCATTCATGGCAGAAGACGATCCACGGCGTTCCCTCCCTGTCGACATGGAGAGTACCGTCGAGACAGTGCCACTCCGGCGGCGTCGCCGGGCCGTCGGTGACGGGAACAAAGGGACCGAGGGGCACATCGCTCGAGAGGATCTGAGTACCCCGTTTTCTCCCTTCGGCGATGAAGGTGGCAAACATGTAATACCGTCCCCGATAACGGTGTACTTCCGGAGCCCAGAAATCGTGGGTGCCCCAGAATCGCTCGTCCCGCCGGAAAACGGGAATAGGCCCTTCCCACTCGTCAAGGTCCGCCGCCACGTAGGCGTCGAATCCCTCGCCCGGAGCATTCCAGGGATTCCTGTCGGTAGTACCATAGAGGTAGTATCGCGATTCTTCCGGCACGGGAAGGACAAAGGGATCCCGGATCTGGATATCACGTCGGTTCTTTTTCCCGGTCATGGACATGTGTTACACCCTGCATTTCAACAAGCTTGTGAATACTACAGAGGCCGCCCTGGAGGGCGGCCCTCGGGCGAGGAGAACCTCGCCGTCTACATTACGATTCGATCAGCCGCACGAGGAGATCGTAAATCTCCTGTCCGCCCTCCTCCGGTGTGAGTTCACCAAAGGCAACCTGCTGATAGAGAAGATAGAGCGTGCTGTTGAGCTCCGTATCATTGGGTACCCGGGGTGTATCGGGAGAGGTGTGGGGCGCCGCTGCTTCCAGGTAGTCCAGGACCTTCTGGTCCGCTTCCGAGGTTGCGCCGGCGGCGCGGGCAGAAGAGGACGCCGAAGCACCGCGATTGTTACCAAGAATCAGTGCCGCATCGGGATCATTGACGAGAAAGTTGATGAAGCGCACCGTCTCCTCGATGTTTTCCGAGTCTTTGTTGACCGTGTAGAACTGACTCGGTGCAACCCAGAGGGCGTTGGTTTCCGCCGCGCCGGGGAACTCGATGAGATCGAGCTCGTCCGTCATGGCCGCCTGATATCCGCCGAGCTGGTTGGTAAAGAGATAGCCGATGGCGACGCGCCCTGCAACGATCGCCGAGGTATCGGCGTTTGTCTCGGCATATCCTGCGGCAACGTCCGCCGGAGGAATGAGGCCGTTTTCACGATAGTCCTGAAAGAGCTCCAGATATCTCGTTGCCGCTTCGGGTGTGACGGGAGTTCGATCGTTCTCTGCGTCATACAGGGGCGTCCCGTTATATCGTGACCAGTAGCCGAAGGGCGTTGAGTTCGATGACATAGCCCCGATATCCATCATGGGATAGACGTCATCGGGCAGATTGTCCCGGAGCATCACCAGATAATCCCGGAACTCGGCGTAGGTCATCGACACTTCCGGCAGGGGAATTCCTTCCCGTTCAAGGAGGGATTTGTTGTAGACAAGCGCCGGCATCGTCACCCCCGTGGATACGCCGTAGAGGTTGCCGTTAATCGTTCCCGACTGAATCGCGCTGTCGTCAATGACATCGGTATTCAGGATCGTCCCGGCATACTCGTTGAGGGGGAGAAGTACATCCCTGACGACGTAGTCATTGATGTTTCCGCCCATTTGGATGATATCGGGCCCCGCACCACCTGCAAGCTGGGTGTCCACTTTGATGAAGTGATCACCGGCGCCGCCGGAGACCTCAGGATTGACGCGAATGTTCGGATTGCGCTCCTGGTAGAGCTCGATAGCCTCCTGGCTGATTTCCACCCGCTCTCCGCTTCCCCAGTAAGCCCACCTGATCGTGGTGACGCCGTCGGATCCGGCCCCGCCGGACTCCTGGCCACCACCGGCAAATACCAGAGCGGCGCTGAAGACCAGTGTTAGAACCATCAGTACTGATTTCCTCATAGAAACCTCCTATTATGTGGGATATTCCTATCCCTTGATTCCCGTAGTCGCGATTCCCTGCACGAAATACTTCTGCAGGGAGAAAAAGAGGATAAACGCCGGTACGATCGCCAGTACGGACATGGCAAACATCGGTCCCCACGACGACATGCCCGACGAATCCAGAAAGAGCCGCAGTCCCATCGGCACGGTGTACTTCTGTGGAGAGTTGAGAAAGAGCAGCTGATTGAAGAAGTCGTCCCAGGTCCACAGAAAGGAGAAGAGCATCGTCGTCACCAGCGCCGGCACCGTCAGGGGAAGGACGATACGGAGATAAATCCCCAGCTTTCCGGCGCCGTCAATATAGGCGGACTCGTCAAGCTCCTTGGGAAGACTTCGTATGAACTGAACGAGGAGAAAGACAAAGAACGCATC
This sequence comes from Alkalispirochaeta sp., assembly GCA_965242725.1. Taxonomy (GTDB): domain Bacteria; phylum Spirochaetota; class Spirochaetia; order DSM-27196; family Alkalispirochaetaceae; genus Alkalispirochaeta. Next base: position 198,300 of record CBDESZ010000004.1, on the reverse strand, counting down.
CGTTGCAAAGATACGGGGCACCACAAAGGGCAGGATCGTATCGACCCATCCGAAGGAGCGGAATATCACGTACCTGGGGATCGTCGTGACGTGGTTGGGAAGCATCAGCGTCAGAAGCATCACCGTAAACCAGAAGCGCCGCAGTTTGAACTTGAGCCGCCCGAAGGCGTACGCGGTGAGGGAGCAGAATATGATGTTTGCCAGTACGCTCAGTCCGCTTATGAGAAATGAGTTCCTGAAAAAGGTGCCGAAGGTGACGATTCCGATGCCCCGCCACCCCTGGGGATAGTTCCGGAGCGTGAATGCCCTGGGCCACAGACTGGGATCGCTGAAGATAGTGTTGCTCTCCTTGAAGGATGCGGCGATAAGCCACACCACGGGATAGAGCATGCCCACGCCCAGAATGATGATGAACATATTTGACACGGCGGCGTAAATTCTCTGGCTCGTTCGTCGTGTCATCGCTTACTCTCCCGTCCCGTAGGTCACGAGAGACCCGGAGAATTTGAAGACAAGCGCCGTCAGGACGGCAATGAGAACCAGCAGGAACCACGCCATCGCCGAGGCGTACCCCATTTCCGCAAAACCGAATCCCTTAAGATAGAGGTAGAGGCTGTAAAACATGGTCGAGTCCAGGGGACCGCCTTGACCACCGGAGATGATGTACGCCTGGGTAAAAGACTGAAAGGCGGTGATCATTTGCATGACCAGATTGAAGAAAATGATCGGAGACAGACCGGGAAGGGTTATGGAGATGAACTGCCGGATTCGCCCTGCCCCGTCCACCCGGGCGGACTCATAGTACTCGTCGGGAATCTGTTTGAGGCCGGCGAGGAATATGATCATCGGTGAGCCGAATTGCCACACCGCAAGGAGAATCAGCGTATACAGGGCGTATTTCGGGTTGGAAATCCATGCCGGAGCGTCGATACCGAAGGCGATCTCAAGGATCTGGTTAATCACCCCGTCGCCGGCAAAGAGGCGTCTCCAGAGCACGGCGATCGAGACCGTTCCACCCAGAAGGGTCGGTATGTAATAGAGGGTGCGGTAAAAGGGGATAAGCCGCAGCTTCTGATTCATCAGCATCGCGACGGCGAGGGCAAAGACGAGCTTTACCGGCACGGAAATGAAGACAAAGCGAAAGGTGACCCACAGGGAGTTCATGAACCGTGGATCGCCCCGGACCTCTTCGCTGCCCCCAAACATGGTTATGTAGTTTCTCAGGCCGATCCATTCCGGAGGTTGGAGGATATTGAATCGGGTAAAAGACAGATAAAGGGAATAGATCATCGGATAGAGGGTGAGCACGAGAAACCCGATGAGCCACGGGGCGAGAAATGCGTAGGAGGTGACGTTATCCCATACTGCGCGTTTCAGTTGTACCCTACGCTCCACGGTGTAAAACTCCTGTATGCATGAACGAAAAAACCATTGTATTACTCATGTATCACGGAGTATCTCCGGGAGATAGGGTGCAAATTTCCCGATGAGCGAACATTTTCCCCGAATCGAGGGCTACAAGTTCCTTCTGACGCGAAATTCAGACGGGGAGACGCCGAAGACGCGCTTGAAAGCGCGTCTGAACGACGCCGGATTGGCGTAACCGCACAGTTCCGCGACACGGTCGATCGATTCAAAATCCCCGGTCAGCAATTCCCGGGCCCGTTCCATGCGGATCTTCTGAATATCGTCGGAAAGGCGCATCCCCGTCTGTTCCTTGTAGAAGCCGGAAAGATAGTTTTCCGACCTTTTGAACACTTCGGCCATGGAGGTAAGCCCCAGATTCGGATCGGCGTAGTGTTCTTCCAGGTGTTCCTGAATCGCCGTAAGGAGGACGGAGTTGTGGCTTCGTTTCCGGCCGTCATAGCGATCGCCGAGTTGACGGCACAGCGCTTCAAAGCGATGCAGCTTCTCCCGGGTCGGTCCCATAGCCCACCATTGGTCGTATCGGTGATCGGGCCAGGCGTTCCCCCCGGGCATGGCGTTATAGAGTTTGAGTATGGTCCCTTTCAGCTCCACAAAAAGGTCGTCCACCTCTGCATCGGTCAGGCGGCGGTTGTCAAAGTTCTCCCGTTCCAGGGATGAGATGAGCTGGGAGACGAGCTCGTGGTTGCCCGCCCTCACCGCGCGGATCAGGCTTTCCTCCACGTCCAGCGGGTAGGAATAGAAGACGGAGGAATCGGTAACTTCGTCGTAAAAGCGCATGAGATCGTGACCTTCCCCGTCGAGGGGTGTCACTGCCGTCATCGCCTGATTGTAGGAGAGGGTAAGAAGGAAGGGTTCCTCCACGGCGGTACCGATACCATAGCAGTAATCTCCACGCAGGGCGAAATTGATAGCCCTGCGGATCGTGGTGATGAGTGTCGTCGCATCCTCATGGAGGCCCGCGGCGGGATCGATCTCCCGAATGAGAACGATATCGTCAAAGGAGATGGGTACCATCACATCCTTATTGCCCCGGCACGAGTCAATCGCCGACGAAAGCTCATCCCGCAAATGACGGTACGTCTCATCGCCGCGTACGGCGTTCAACGGCATGATCCTCGCTACAATCACATAGTGCGGGTGCGACGAAAAGGCGACACCGAACTCATTCCGGCCACGCTCAAAGTCACGGCGGCTGCGGTGGGCGCCGCGGAGTACGTTCTGAAAGAAATAGTGCCGCGTCATCTCTTCCGCGGCGCCGATCTCCTCTTCCATGCGACGATGGCGATTTGCCAGTATATCAATTGCCGATTCCAGCTCACGGTACGCACTCACCGGGCGGGGAGCGGACGTGAACGACTCCTGACCGACGATGTCAAAGAGCCGCATCCAGGGTTTGCTGGAACGGAATGCAAAGAGATAGGAAACACCAAGGCCCGCAACGAGACCGAGGGACAAAAGTACGAGGGCGATGGTGCGGACGAGGCGTACTTCCGCAAAAACGAGCGTCTCATTCAACGCGGCGGTATATCGCCACCCCGTGACGGGAGAGGTCATGCGATAGAGACGTAACCGTTCGCCGTTGATCGTCGTCGACTGTCTCCCTTCAACGGGAATCGCCGCAGTCACGACCGTCTCTGCGTCAGGATCGGTGGTGACGACAGGTTTACCACGGGCGGTACTTACGTGTACCCATCCGCCGTACTGCTGCGGTGTCCGGGCGAGAAAACCACGCAGCTCGTCGGCAGAAATGACTGCCACCAGCGATCCTCGGTAGTAGTCTCCGTAGCCGATATTGCTCCGGTAGAGGTGGGCGTCAAACTCATTTCCGTGCATCCTGACACTCACCGACGGGAGAAATTCGGTCTGCCGAAGGGAAGAAAGAAAGACCGACTGCCATTGATCCGCCTCATATCCCTCCACGGATACGACAGTCCCGTAGTAGTCGTCGTAGTATCCGAAGCTCGATTCGCTGATCAGGGTCCTGCTGCGGTGCAAATAGAGCAGGACGTGACTGACAATGGGACTTCCCTGCACGTAGGGAGCGAGTTTCGCGGATAGGTTGTGCAGTCCGTAGTACTCCATGTCGGTGAATCGCCCGTTGTTGCTGAGATAGAAATTGATGTCGTAGTCATTGCCTACCCGATTGACCATTTTGTCCAGCTCCCAGAACTCCCGGTCGATGACATCGATACTCTGTTTGAGCTGCGCCTCCGCGAAGGAGTCGATACCGTCCCTGAGCACCGGAACGGAAACGCCGTAATAAATGACGGCTATGCAGAGTGGAAGGGCAAGTAAGAGGATGTTATTTATAGCATACCGCAGAAACAGACGCCGGGCGCCGGTACGGCGCAATCGGGAGAACCGGATCGTCATGGTGAGCCGCGCTCCAGTCGTACATAGGCCGCATGGAGCATTTCACGATAACGGGGCAACCCCAAACGGTTGAGATGACGGAGATAGGTCTCCCAGTCACGATCTATATCCAGTTCTCCGATGATAAATCGGTCCACCGATTCACCGACATAGGTATGAATCGTCCGACGCAAATCGTTGAACTCCTCGATCGCGCCGGTGGCGATTGAAATGGTGGAATAGGGAAAGACTCGCACCTTATACGGCTCATAGGGCAAAGTTGAACGATGGAGCATCTCCTCATAGGAAAATCCGTCGCTCCGGGCATACTCGTTTTTCAGATTCCGTGTCCAGATTGGCCCGAGATTGATCTGGGCATTGTCCTCGGGAACGAGGGTCTTGAGGTACTCGTACCGGGCAACGCCGCCGCCGATAGCAGGAAGCGCCTCTTCGGGCTCCACTCTCCGCCAATGTACTCCTTCTATCCCCTTTTCAACTTCCGCAAACTCCAGACTGTAATAGAAGTCACCCAGACGAATCGCCGCTTCCGGACTCTCGACGGCATCGGTTATGACAAACTGTCCCTGCTCGATGATGGCGTCGGAAAACCATGGTGTATGTCCCACTCCCTCGGGGCCGGTGATTGGAGGAAGCGCGACATATTGTCGAAACGGCAACGTCGGATCGTCCCCGATGGTCGTGAAGTTACCGGGGTGGTGTGACGCCACCGCGCCCACCCGCTGCACTTCGTCCCGTTCCAGGAGCGGGCGGATCTGTATCCGGTCCTGTGTAAGCGCGGCGATGTGAAAGAGGTCTTCGTCATAGAGACGACGTATGTAACGCAGCCCTTCGCGGAACTCCGGCGTGTTGGCGCTGAAAGATACCTTGCCGTCGATGATAAACTCATAATTATTCAGATGGGCGTCCCCGCTTTCATCGGATCCACCGGCCGGTACAAAGGCATTCATGATCCACATCGCCAGGTCTTCCAGACTGCGCCGGGCACCGGTCATGGGTACCTCATCGGTGGGATCCCCGTTTCCATTGGCATCGCGATCCCGGAAGGCGACCATGACCGCATAGAAATCCTCCGTTGTTGTGGGGAGGTCCAGCCCGAGTCGATCGATCCACTCCCGGTTGATCCACAATTTCTGCCGCATGGTCATGTGGTAATCGTCGGTGAAGACCGCCGGCAGCCCGTAAATATTGCCGTCACGTGCAGTGATTGCCGCCTTGATGCCGGGCACCGCGTCAAACATCTCCTTGATATGGTATCCGTGATCTTCGATGAGCTGGTTGAGGGGAAGGATGATACCCCGTGATCCGTACCTGACGAGGTCCTCCATGGACAGGCCACTTCCGCTGGCGCCCTGGATGATTCCAGGGTACTCCTCTCCTGCGAGAAGCAGGCTGATTTCATCGCGGGCCGTCAGTTTGTTGGACTGTATCCAGTTGACGTGAATATTGGTGCGTCCCGCGACGTACGCCATGACGGCATTGGATTCAGTATCGGGGATGAAACCCACACCGGGAATAAATCCCGTAAGTTCAACCGGCGTATCCGCAACGGGGTACTGCCCGGGAGGTGCGAAATCGAGGTCTGGCACCGCGGTGGAGTCACCGACAGCGAGTGCGATACTGAGGGCAATCACAGCACCCGTCGCGGCGACGATGATTACGCCGATCCTTCCAAACTTCATAACAGACAATCTTTGACTACCGTTCCCGACAATAACCCGTAATTTCCAGGCTGTCATCCGTGATGGGTATCTCATACCGCCCAATTCCGGAAAAGACCGGAACACACTTTTTTTTGTTGACATAGTGTTATTTCAGTGAGACTATAGTGTCAATTAAGTGAGATTACTGTGGCAAAAATCGACGACTTGGTTCAGCAATCGGGCGTCTCCCGGAGTACGGTATTTCGGTTCCTCCGTGGCGATAACGTGCGTCCCGCCGCACGGGATGCCCTGCTCGTGGCGATGCGGGAGCTGAACTTCGAGCCCGACGGATTTTCAGTCCATCGGGGAAAAACGCTTCTCATTTCCGTTCGTTCCGATTTCAAATCGTTCAAGGGATATGACCTCTCCATTTCAGGTTTTATGGACCGCGCCGAGTCTGAAGGGTTCCACGTCCATCTCAAGACCGGAAGCGCCCTCGATCTTCGTCCCGGGGCGGGGAGTGATCGCGCACCTGCCGGTGTGCTCTTTCTCGGAAGAACGGTTGAAGAAGAACAGTTTGAGTCGGAGCGGCTCACTGCCGCGGGAATTCCCCATGTTTTTGTAAACCGCGTATTTCACGACCACCGGACAAGTTGGGTCTCCGCGGATCACCAAGCCGCAGCACGGGACGCGGTAAATTATCTCTTTGACCGCGGATTCCGTGAGGTCGGCACGTGGGGATGGGGTTCAACATACCGGCTGGACGCGGAAAAGCGGAAGGGGTACTTCCAGGCACATGAGGAACGGGGCGTACCTGTCCCGCCAAGCTGTCTGGATTACGATACCCACGGCGACCTTGAGGAGGCGGTTGAGCGTCTTCTGCAGACCGGGGATCTTCCTCCCGCGTGGTTTGCCGCATGTGACGAACACGCACTGCGTTTCATCCGCGTCGTCCGCCGCCACGGGTTGAACGTGCCCGACGATATTTCGATCGTCGGAATGGACGATGCCGGCCAGGCGGAACTGATGAATCCCGCATTGACTACCATTCGCTTTCCCTTTCGGGCCGCCGGAGCGGCCTCATTTGACGTCTTGAAACGACTCATAGAGAACAGCGGTGAACAGGCCGTACAGATCGTCATGGGACACCAGTTGGTGATACGGGAATCCTGCGGCGGCAAGAACCCGTGACGGTGAAAGGAGGGGTGGCGACACACGGAGTTATTACAGTCCCGGCGGAGTCACAGATGCACGTCTGTGGCATATAACGATGCAAGGAGGTTTCAAATGAGAAACGGACGAGTTTTGCGGTACGCGACTATAATCGTGATGATGACGCTCGTTGCAGCATTGCCCGTTGCGGCAAGCGGACAGGGCGAGGTCGATTCCGATACATCCTACATGCGTCTTGCATGGTGGGGAAATCCCACCCGTGACGCCAAGACGGAAGGAGCGGTCGACCTTTATATGCAGCGCCACCCCGACGTGGCGATAGAACTGGAGACGGTCGGCTGGGGAGGTTACTGGGACCGCATCAATACCCAGGCCGCCGCCGGCAGCCTCCCCGACCTGATGCAGCATGACTACTCGATGATCTATGAGTGGGTACAGCGGGGACTCCTCACCGACCTGACACCCTACATAGAGTCGGGCGTCATACAGACAGAAGATATTTCGGACTCCTTTCTGTCGGGAGGTCGTTTCAACGACGGCATCTATGGCATCAGTCTCGGTACCAATGCGCTGACCGCCGTATACAGAGCGGACGCGCTGCGCCGGGCCGGCATCGACGAACTGGACTCCACCGAATGGTCCCTTTCCGATCTTGAACGCATCGCCATTGCGGTTTATGAAGAAACGGGCCTGCAGATGATGCCCATCGTTTCCGGTGATCCCCGTCACGGACTGGAAAACGCCCTCATCCAGATCGGGCAGACGATCTTTTCCGAAGATGGAACATCTCTCGGGTTTACCGACACCCCGACGTTGCGGGAGTTCTTTGAAGTGCAGCTGCGGATAAAGGAAGCGGGGGCGCTCATCGCCCCGGAAGTCGCCTTCCTGAACGTCACCCCCGAGGAGGATGAACTTGCAAAGGGCAACGCCTGGATCGACTGGATCTGGAGCAACCAGCTTGTCTCCTTTCAGGCGGCGAGTGATATAGAACTTACCATGGCACTGCTTCCCCACGTATCCGCCGGACGGCGACCTGGTACGTACCTCAAACCGTCGATGTTTTTTGCCATGACGGCCCATGCGGAAAACCCTGATGAAGCAGCGCGGTTTCTCGACTTCTTTGTCAACGATATTGAAGTGAACCGGGACATTCTTACGGCGGAACGGGGCGTACCCATCCCATCGGATGTCCGGGCAGCTCTGGCGGAGGAGGTGGACGCCGTCAACAGGAGAATTTTCGATTTTATCGCCCTCGCCGGCGACAACTCGAGCCCCATTCCCCTGCCCGATCCTGACAACGCCGCCGAGGTGGTCGATTTGATCAATACGACGACGCAGGAAATCCTCATGGAACGTATTTCCGTCGATGAAGGAGTCAATCGCATTTTGACCGACGGAAACCGGATTCTCTCCCGGTAGGAACGGAGAAACCGGATCTATTCGTATGCCCGGGTGGATATCTCCGGAGAAGTATCGAAGGAGTATCCACCCGCAGTTTGAGAGAGGTACATGACACATTCAGCACTGCCGCCAAAGACACCCCTGCTTTCCCGTGATGGATTTACGGGGTATGTATTCATAACTCCCTGGCTTCTCGGATTTCTCGCATTCCTTATCATTCCCATTCTCAGTTCGCTCTATTACTCCTTCAGTTCCTATCACATTCTTTCGGAACCGGTCTTTCACGGCGTTGAAAATTACCGACGGATGGTCCGGGACGATCTTTTCTGGCAGTCCCTGAAGGTCACCTTTGCCTATGCGTTCGTTTCGGTTCCCCTGCGCCTCCTCTTCGCCTTTTTCGTGGCGATGCTCTTTAACCGCGGGGCCAGGGGCGTCCGCATATATCAGGCCGTCTACTACATCCCTTCCATCGTCGGAGGAAGCATCGCCGTGGCGGTCATGTGGCGACGCCTCTTCATGGCAGACGGCGCGATAAACGCAATGCTTACCGCCATAGGGATACCTTCCACCCGCTCCTGGATCGGCGACCCGCAGACGGCACTGGGAACGCTGATCATCCTTGCGGTATGGCAGTTTGGGTCATCGATGCTCATTTTTCTGGCGGGACTCAAACAGATCCCCGACACCTACTACGACGCCGCCGATATCGACGGTGCCGGCGCAATAGCAAAATTTTTTCGTATCACCGTCCCCTACATGACGCCTATCATATTCTTCAATCTGGTGATGCAAATGGTGCACGGTTTTACCGTCTTCACCCAGGCATTTGTCGTCTCCGGTGGAACGGGAGATCCCCTGAACAGCACCCTCGTCTATGCGTTGTACATGTACCGCCGGGCCTTCCGTTACTCGGAAATGGGATACGCCAGCGCCCTGGCGTGGGTCCTCGTTGTGATCATCGGAGTGTTCACCGCACTGATCTTCCGGTCGGCCAATTTCTGGGTCTATTACGAATCCAAGGAGGGCGAGTAGAATGCGTCGTTCCCCCATTCATATGAAGATCATCTATCATCTTTTTGTCGCAGCCTTTGGATTTGTATTGCTTTATCCCGTTTTCTGGATGGTCGCAGGGTCTTTCAAGACGAGCTCCGAGATTTTCGGTTCCGCATCCCTGCTTCCGGAGGTGTTCAACCTTGACAACTACATACGGGGATGGCGCTACACAGGACGGGTCACCTTTACCACCTTCTTTGGAAACTCCCTGTATTACGCCGGAATCGGCACGGCCGCCGCCGTACTCTCGTCGTCGTTCATCGGATTTGGATTTGCCCGCGTCAAGTTTCCGGGACGGAGCTTCTGGTACGGTTGCATGATCGCAACGATGCTCATTCCCTTTCAGGTACTTATGGTTCCCCAGTACATAATCTTCCATAAACTGGGATGGATAAACACATTTCTTCCGCTGATTGTACCAATGTTCGGCGGGTTTCCATTCTTCATCTTTCTCATGGTGCAGTTCATTCGACAGATCCCCGTAGAACTGGACAACTCCGCCAAGATCGACGGATGCGGCAAGTTCCGGATCTACGGATACATAATCATGCCCCTCATTAAACCCGCCTTGATTACCAGTACCATATTCAGCTTTTACTGGCGGTGGGACGACTTCCTGGGGCCGCTTCTCTACCTCAACCGGCCGGAACTCTTCACGGTCTCCCTTGCGTTACGCATGTTTTCCGATCCCCAGACGGCGACGGACTGGCCGGCGATATTTGCGATGGGAACCCTGTCGCTTGTACCGATACTTGTCGTCTTTTTTACCTTTCAGCGTTACATCGTCCAGGGTATCGCCACGACGGGACTGAAATAGGCGTTCCCCGATATATTGAGCAGGCCGGGATGGAGTTGTATGCTTGCATCCCCGATCCGATCGTCGTCAGCGGAGGAATGTGCACTTGCAGAACCTTGATCAAAGCGAAGATACCGTCCCGATCGTATATATCGTCGGAACGGAGGGGTATGCCGCACAAATGGTGCGGGCGGCGGAACGGGCAGCTGCAGCGGGCACCTGTCGTCTCGGCGGCGTCGTCGTCGATCCATCATATGTTGGTCAAGATCGACACCAAACCGCAGTCAGAGACCATTCCAAACGGGGCTGGCACGTCTTCGACAGCACCGACGCACTCTTTTCCGGTGGCGTCGCCGCTGCGGAACGGGAAGAAGAGCTGCATCTGGCGGTCCTCCCCGTGCCCATTCATCTCCACGCACCCCTGACAATGGCCGCGATGGAAGCGGGCTTTCACGTCCTGTGTGAGAAGCCCGCCGCGGGATCCCTGGATGACCTCACCGCGATGGAAGAAGCGGCCCGCCGCTTCAGACGGTATCTCTGGTTCGGATTCCAGCACCCCCTGAACCACGCATTTGCCGAAGCGTTGCGTCGTGTTGAGGCAGGCGATGCCGGTACGATCTCGGCGATCACCTGTTCCGTCGGCTGGCCCCGTGACGAGAGCTACTACTGTCGTGCCCCCTGGGCCGGTCGGTTGCGATTGGACGGCCGCGCCGTGCTGGACAGTCCCATACAGAACGCGGCGGCCCATTTTCTTCATGGCATCCTTGAACTCGCCTTTCGGGCGGGCTTTCAGGCCACGTCGGTAACGGCGGAGCACGCCCGGACAAACGCCATAGAAACGGCGGACTTCCAGGGCGTTCGCATACGCACCGTCTCCCGTCCCGGCAAAGGACGGGGACGATCCGGACCGGAACTCCTCATGACGGCCGCCCACAGCTGCCGGGAAATCAAAGATCCCGTCATTACGGTTCACGGCGACAGGAAAACCATCCGCTGGCGCTTTCCCGATACGGTTGAGGCGGCGCCCTCCGGCGGCGATCATTCCGACGGCACATGGAAAATACTCCGGAAAGGTGACGGCACGTACGTCAACGACGCCGCACTCAAGGGAGCCCTGGCGGTACTCGCCGGACACACTGATACGGATGTGGTTGCCCGGAATCTTGTCGGTGTCGAAGGCGCTCGCCGGCATCTTGAAGTCGTGGAGGCGGCTTTTTTCGGCACGAATTCTTCCTCCGGTATCGACGCCACGTTTACGGTCCCTGAGATCCCGCGACATTTCATTCATATAGAGAACGGAACTGCCGGCGTACCCCAGCATGAGATCGTCGATATCGAGCAGACGATGGACGCGATGATGCGGGAACGCCTCCTCCCGTCGGAGCTGGACGTACCGTGGAAAAACACGCTTCTCCGCGTCGAAGGAACGGTCTATCCCCGCCGCGTCGTCCCGTTGGCGCAACCGCACGCGTATTGACCGGATACATCTGATTTCATACTCTTATCGTGCATAAGAGGAGCGGGAGACGTGAAGAGATAGAACGAAAGAGAACTACCTTTCCCCTGAGTATTCGTACCGTTGAACTGGCTCGTTGAGCCGTTGGGGGAACGGACCGGCCACTCTTTCGTTTTATTTTTTCACGCTTTGTGCCGCGGACGGGCGCACGTGAGAGGTCGGGACACTACACAGGTCCGTTGGTTTCATGCTGCCCCTTCAAATACACGATCTATCCTTCACCTACCCATCAGCTCTGACACCTGTTTTTTCAGCCTTACACGCCGCATTTCAAAGCGGCTGGACCGGCGTCGTCGGCCCGAACGGCTGCGGCAAGACGACGCTCCTGAAGCTCGTGTGCGGCCTCCCGCCCGTACCGGAAAGAGAACCCGGAAATGGTGTTTCCGACGGCACGTCCGGGTCGATAGATGGCCCCACCGACCGCATGTACTGCGACCAGAAGACGGAACGCATACCTGCACATTTTTTCGATTTTCTGAATGCATGGGACGAGAGTTCGATTGAACTCATGCGCCGGCTGAAGGTTGAGTATGAGTGGTTTTACCGGTGGGACACCCTCAGCTTCGGCGAACGAAAACGCGCCCAGATTGCCGCTGCGTTGTGGAAGAATCCCGACGTCCTCGCCCTGGACGAGCCGACCAATCACCTCGACAGCGATGCCCGCCGACTTGTCGCGGACGCCCTCACGACGTGGAACGGTATCGGCATCATCGTAAGCCACGACCGCACGCTTCTGGACAGGCTGTGCGGAAGCACACTCTTTCTTGCGTCCGGCCACGGAACCCTGCGACCCGGTGGAATAACCGCGGGCATGGAGGAAGAACAACGGGAATACCTCGAGACGATTCGCCTCAGGCGCGACGCCGCACGGGAAGAGCGGCGCCTGCACAGAGAGGCGCAACGCCGCAGCGATGCGGAGTCCCGGAACGCCGGGAAACTTTCAAAAAGGAACATCGCCCCGAAAGACCACGATGCAAGCGCCAGAGTCGACGGGGCACGTCTGACGGGAAAAGACCGCCGGACTTCAGACGCTGCCCGGGCAATGCGGGCGCGCGCCGCCGCCGCGGCGAAGAAACGACGAAATGTGGAAATACACAGGCCGACCTTCGTACCCTCTCCGGGTCCTTTGGGAATGGACGCGCATCTCTTCCGGGGCGACACTCTCTGCCGTCTCGCCGCCGGAACGGCCCGACCCGGCGGCTCCGACACATTCTCCCTCACCTATCCGGACCTCGTGATCGCCCCAACAGAGAGGATCGGTATAAGCGGCCCGAACGGATCGGGGAAGACGACACTGCTCCATCTGCTCAGGGATTCGATACCGGAAAACCGTTCGGTTCTTTTTCTCCCCCAGGAGCTGACTGCGACGGAGTTGAAGGACGTACGAGGGCGGATAGACGGACTGGACCGGGACAGCCGCGGCCGTATCTATGCAATCATCACGCAGTTGGGGAGCGATCCGCAACGCCTTCTGGAAAGCGGTACTCCCAGTCCCGGGGAGGCGCGGAAAATACTCGTCGCACTGGGTGTCCTGAACCAGGTGTCGGCGATCTTCATGGATGAACCCACCAATTACCTTGACCTTCCTTCGGTTCTCGCACTGGAGGCAACACTGAAGGAGTATCCCGGCGCGCTTGTCATCGTGAGTCACGATGAGGCGTTTCTCACGTCGGTCACCGCCGTCAAATGGACCATGACGGCGAGAAGTCCCCGGGATCGGATGTATGTACTTCAAAGGGAATAGCCGATTCCCCGGGAACGATCCGGTCTTATCCCCTGCGCAACGCATCAAGATCGATCTTCTTCATACGGAACATCGCCTCCAGGACGCGGTCCCTGCGCGCAGCGTCGGCATCGTTCATGATTCGCTCCATTTCCGTCTCAGGAAATATCTGCCACGAGACGCCGTACCGGTCCTTCAGCCATCCGCACTGCTCCGCATCGGGTACCGCCGAGAGGGCGTTCCAGTACGAGTCGATCTCCTCCTGGGTCGTCGCATCGACGATAAGGGACACCCCCTCGGTAAAGGAAAAAGCGTGGTCGTCGGCGCTGTCCATGGCGGTGAGTTTCTGTCCCGAGAGGAAAAACTCGCCGTACATGACGGAGTCCGCCTGTTCCACGCCGAAACCGTCGCCATAGCGCGCGATGTCTCCCACCCGGCTGCCGGGAAAGACCGACGCGTAGTAGTTCATCGCCTCCTCCGCCTTTCCGCAGATATCACCGACAAAAAGGAAACTGGGAACGATCCGTGCCTTCCGCGCCTCCTCTGGTGTCGACGCGAGAATGAGCTGCCAGGACACGCCGAACCGATCCTGAACCCACCCGTACCGCTCGCTGAACGGGTAGCTGTCCAGCGGCATGAGGGCGCTCCCGTCCCGGGACAGTGATTCCCAGAGCTGATGTACCATTTCGACGGTTTCGCAATGGACAAAAAAAGAAATCGACGGATTGGGAGCAAAAACAGCTCCTCCATTGAGAGCGGTAAACCGAAAGCCGTCGACCTCAAAGACGACGGACATTACCGATCCGGGGGAGTGGCCGTGAAACTCCCGGCCGACCTCGGAATAATGGGTCGTTGCAGTGATGCGGGAGTTCGGGAATATTGTCGTATAAAAGGCCGCCGCCTCTTCCGCCACGTCGTTCAGCCAGATACAGGCACTGATCTTTCCCATGTGGGCCTCCTTGTTCCGTTATGGTCGATCCGATGCGGCGGATATCGACCGATGAACGGCAATTTCGATTTTTATTTTATTACTGGATCAATCATATAAACAAGAAAAGAATCCGACTCCCCGGTAAAGGGATTTCGGAGCACCGAATATGGGTCACTCCTGCCGGAGCAACCACTGTATCGCGCTGTCTTCATCGTGGGAAAGAAAAATGCTCCGCCCGTAATGGGGATTGAGCTTAATGACCGTGTCGTGGGTTGTGTCATCGGGGCGGACGAGGAATACGACATAGCCGTCCCGGGCAAAATCAAATTCAGATGTGTTATGCTCACGGGTGAATCGGTAGTTTTCAACCGTCGGCGAGGCGTTGACGGCGTCCCGGCTGTCCACGAGAAACTTCCTGATTCCCGAATCCGTGGAGGCGTCCTTCATCGCCAGGTGTACCGGCGCAATATTCCGAGTCGTAATCGTACCATGCATGTTTACACGTATGTAGTTGCGTCCGCTCGCAATATGGACGTCGAAATTCAGCTCTTCCATTTGTCACGTTTTATACTGATTCTTCCGGGACCCCTAACGGAATGATCCCCTCTCTCAAGTATCGTCCGTTTCGCCCTGAAATCAAGGACAAATAAGAACGTTTCCGAATGACACAGTACATCGGCGTTACACGAACGCCTCAGATCGAATCTCCGCATCGGGTATACCTGTTTTTTCAAGGAGCGAAACGATATGCCCGATGAACCCGAGGGGGCCGCAGAGTCGTATCTGCACGGCTTCGTCTTCCGCCAGGTTTTTCTCCAGGGTTTCCGTGAGAAAGGGGAGATCTATCCGGCCGTCCCGGGCTGTGAAGCGGGACGTCAATACGGCGGCGTACCGGGCGTACTGAAAGACCCGCTCGGGGCCCTTTGCGCTGAGAATAAAGACGGGTTCTCCACCGCCGTCAGCCGACGTGGCGAGATGATACATGCTCAACAGAGGCGTAATCCCCGCACCGGCCCCTATAAGCACCAGTCTTCCCGGCAAATCCGGCGTCCAGGTAAAAAACTTCCCCACAGGTCCCCGTATTTCGAGGATGTCCCCCGATCGCAACTTCGCGAGACGGGGTGACAAAAGGCCCCGGGGAAGCACCTGAATTCCAAACACCAGGCTGTCCGAGCGGGTCGGGCTCGAAACGATTGAAAAGGCGCGAACGACAGTCTCTCCGGGAAATCGGATATCGCAGTACTGCCCGGCACGATGAGGTATCCACCGCTCCGGTTTCACCGTCAGGGCGATCATATCGGTACTTGCCCGTTCCGTACCGACGACGGTTACCCGCCGCCACTCCTCCCGGGACAATCGGTCACTCATCCTTTTCTCTCCAGTACATCTACCGTATCGCCGACGCGGACCGTCCCGTATCCGCTGTGGACAACCTTCTGCCCAAAGCGGATGCCTTTCGGTGCGGAACGGTATGTTCCCAGCGTTTCCAGCGGATCAATTTCTTTGACGCCTCCCTTCTGGTCGACATTGACCATCTGGCAGCGCAGGCAATCCTTCACCACGATGAGTTCCACCTCGCCGATGCGAATGCGTGCCCACCGGTCTTCTTCGTACGCATCCGCCCCGGAGACGACAACATTCGGTCTGAATCGGTCCATGGTCACCGGACGGGAAAGACGTCTGTTCAGGTCGAAAAGGGATGCCTCTCCCACAAGATGAAGTGGCGACGAGTCGGCGAAGGAGACGTGAATACCCGGCGGTGACGGATAGGAAGGTCCCAGGCGGCGGGGATGGTGATCCGATAACGCAACGAGCCGTACCGATCGACCCAGAAACCGGCTCAGCCACCGCGCGACCTCATCGCCCTGATCTACGGCGCGGACCGTATCGTTCCACACGGTGACGGAACGGGTTATGACAACGGGAGAATCCGAATCGGCAGGCCCGTCCGTCGTGACCCCGGCGCCGGGAGTCCCTCCCCCGAGTCGGGGAACATACATCGCTGTTCCGTCGGGAAGTGTGAGGGTGATACCCTCATCGTCAGGCACCGCCCGGACCAGCGCCATTTCCGGATGCTGCCGCTGCGTCAAAAACCGGTCGTTCTCGTCGACTACCATCCAGGCGCGGTCAAAACGGAATCCCTCCGGTCCGAGAGTCGCTTCCGAAAGAGGTACTCCTGCCATCGACTTCACCGGATAGACCACAAGCTGAGAAACGGAAACTGCCATACCCTATTACGCCGGTGAGCGGCGGCGAAGTCAACGCCCCGGGGGAACAACCCGCCCCTCCAACGGCGGCAGAAATGGTCGAAGTATCGTGTTATCGAACCTTCCGGTTCTCCGAAGCGTGCATCGCCGAAGCTAGGCCGTCCAGGACGGTATCAAAATGAAGAAGAGAATGAGAATCGCGTTCACCACCGGCAGAAACAGCAGCACCTTTGTCGTACGGGGCATGCGCAGCCGGTAGAACAGCCAGGGTACGATAATCGAAAATAGCAGGACAAAGGGAAAGGTGAGGAGGCTGTAAATCTGAATGTACACCCCCAGGGAGGTCCCGCCGGAGGCAAGCATGACCGAAAATATCGCGGGAAACCACGCAATCCCTAGTATCCCCGTGTATACGAGGTCGGTTATGATGAGCAACCTCCGCAGTGCCGGCCGGACAGTGGTGTCAAACTCCGATGGGACATCTTCAGTCATAAAAAAGTTCTCTCCCCGGGATTTGAATGGAAAAATAGATCGCCTGACGGCAGCCGGGACGCCCTCCTTTCCTGTATTTCAGGATAGAGTTTATCATAAAAGTCAGCAAATATCCGGTTGAATCGACGTCCCTATGCCATACACCTTTTTTTGTCGTTTCAGGTTACAATCACGCGATGGAAACGATTGACGCTCCTCAGGAAGGTACGGCCCGGAACGACGGGCTCCTTCAACTCTACACGCAATATCTTCGCCGGGACCTTACGGAAAGCGGGTACCGACGTGAAGAAGCCCCGCCGGTCATACGGTACATAAACAGGCGGGGAACCCACAGCCTCATACTCTACAACGAGATGGACAACCTTTCGCCGCAGGAAATTGAAGCGGTCGGGGAGAGGGAGCGCACATACTTCCACGCCATGGGCCACTCGGTGGAATGGAAAATATTCGATTACGATCTCCCACGGGACCTTCGCTTCATGCTGGAAAAAGGGGGGTATGTTCTGGAACCGGAAGAGGCGGTTATGCTTCTTGATATTTCCCGTATACCGGAACAGCTCGTCGTTGACGGAGGAAGACAAACGCGTCGCCACCGGCCGTGCATGCCCGGCGGCAGCCTTGCCCCGCGGCGCGTGACCGATCCCGACGATCTGCCCCGCATCCTGACCGCCGTCCAGAACCGCGCATTTCAAAGCTCCTTTGATACACCGACACCGGCGGTCAACCACCCGATGGAGGGGGAACTGACGGCGAGAATGGCGGAAGACCCCGACTCGATGGACTTCTTTGTCATTATCGACAAGGGCGAGCCGGTCAGTGCGGCGTGGATGCTGTACTTCGGCGACGCACCCATTGCCGGTCTCTACGGTGGTGCAACGGTCCCGGAGTATCGCCGTCGCGGCCTCTATACCTCACTGGTATCGGCACGCGCCCGTGCCGCCCGGGATCGGGGAATCCGCTACCTCACGGTGGATGCCGGAAAAATGAGCGAACCGATCCTGAGGACCCTCGGTTTTCAGAAGATCGCATCGACATGGCCTGTGTCGTACATAGCATAACAATCGCCCAAAATATTCTGACAATTGCCACATAAAAATTGACGTGTAACGAGGTTGGGTCTACGATTTAGATATACGTCATCCTTACATTTCGTATATCCAAAAAGGAAGATGTGAGGTGATACAAGGAGGTCTTATGAAACGTGTTGTTATAGTCCTCGTACTGACGGCAATGGTCGCCGCAACAACGTGGAGCGCAGGTCAACAGGAGATGCCTGAGCCTGAGGGGCCGATAACCATCCAGTGGTGGCACGCCATGGGCGGTCGCCTCGGTGAAAAAGTGGCGGACATCGCCGCAGGGTTCAATGAAAGCCAGGATCGTTTCATCGTCGAGCCGGTCTATAAAGGCAATTACGCCGAGACGATGACCAGTGGTATTGCCGCGTTTCGATCGGGTACACCGCCTCACATTATGCAGGTCTATGAGGTCGGTACGGCCACGATGATGGCTGCTGAAGGTGCGATTGTACCGGTTTATGAAATCATGGAAATGATGGACAAACCCTTCGACCCGAGTGTCTATATTCCCGCCGTTACGGGATACTATACGACCCCGGAAGGACAAATGTTGAGTCTCCCCTTCAACAGTTCAACACCGGTCCTGTGGTATAATAAGGATGCGTTCAGAGAGGCGGGGCTCGATCCTGACGATCCTCCGGAAACGTGGCCGGAAGTAGAGGAATATTCCCGAGCCCTCGTCGACGCTGGATACAAGGGGTTTTCCACAGCATGGATCTCCTGGATTCACCTGGAAAATCTTGCGGCCTGGCATGACGTTCCGTTTGGAACCCAGGCGAATGGGTTTGAAGGTTTTGATGCCGAATTTACTTACAACGATTCCCTACACGTTCGACACCTCCAGACATTCGCGGACTGGCAGGAGGACGGTATCTTTGTATATGGAGGTCGGACCAATACCGGCAATGCCCTCTTCTCCAGCGGGGAAGTCGGAATGTATACCGAGTCTTCTGCCGGATACGGAGGATTCAGCGCGAGCGCCGAATTTGAGTTCGGTTCCGCCATGCTTCCCTATTGGCCTGATGTTGAAGGTGCGCCGCGCAACACCATCATCGGCGGTGCGAGCCTCTGGGTCATGAGCGGACATTCAGACTGGGAATATGAAGGCGTAGCGGAGTTTTTTGATTACCTCTCGCGGCCGGATGTGCAGGCGGACTGGCATGAGTTTACCGGATATCTCCCCATTACCGAGGAGGCGTATGAATTGGCAAAAGAGCAGGGGCTTTATGAAAAAACACCAGCTCTGGAAACAGCAATCCTTCAAATGACCCGGGCGGTACCCACGGAAAACTCGAAAGGTATTCGATTTGGAAACTACGGTGAAGTTCGTACCATCAACTACGAAGAACTGGAAGCACTCTTTGACGGTCAGAAAACGGCCCAACAAGCCCTGAACGCGGCCGTCAGGCGGGGCAACGAAGTTCTCCGCGAGTTTGAACGGGCAAATAGGTAGACGAGTCTGTATCTCCCTGCGGGATACCGTCGACGTTTCACACGTGTATCGATTGCGGCCGGCGCGTGCGCCGGCCGTAACTCTCTTTCGGAAATATTATCCGAGAAGGGGCTACTTTGTGGAAAACAACCGCGCAGTTTTCGATAACAAGATACTTCCCTACGTCCTCGTATTTCCACAGATTGCAATTGTGGCGCTCTTTTTCCTCTGGCCGGGGTTTCAAGCCCTCGTGCTCTCACTCTTTCGTGAAGATGCCTTCGGCACGCGCCGTGAGTTTGTCGGACTTGAAAACTTCATCAGGCTCTTTGCAGACGAAAGCTACCTCCATTCGATACGGATAACCTTTCTTTTTAGCTTTTTCGTGATGGTCCTATCGATGGGAATCGCCCTTTATCTCGCGGTTCTCGCCGACCGCGTCACTCGAGGTTCAAAATTCTATACTACTATGCTTATCTGGCCGTATGCCGTTGCACCGGCAGTTGCCGGAGTCATGTGGCTTTTTCTCTTTAATCCCACTGTAGGCGTTGTTTCTTTTGCACTGGAACAACTGGGCTATGACTGGAACCATGCATTACGACGTACCCACGGATTTCTGTTAGTGACGATCGCCGCTTCATGGAAGCAGATCGCCTACAATTTTCTTTTCTTCCTCGCGGGGCTTCAAAGCATTCCTCCGTCTCTCCTGGAGTCCGCCGCCATCGACGGCGCACGACCTGGCAAACGGTTCTGGTTGATTTCTTTTCCGCTCCTCAGTCCAACAACCTTCTTCCTGATCGTCATGAATGTGATGTACACATTTTTTCTTACCTTCGGCATCATCCATCAGGTGACAAAAGGCGGACCCAACCAGGCGACAAACATACTGGTTTACAAAGTGTATCAGGACGGCTTCGTAAATTTGAATCTCGGTAGCTCCTCTGCCCAGTCAGTGGTTCTTATGGCAATCGTTATATCTTTGACGTTCATTCAGTTTCGCTTTTTTGAGCGGAAAGTGCACTATTGAGGGACAGCAGCTATGGCAATGGTTGAACGAAATCCGGTTCTCACGACAATCTCCCATACGATGCTCATCGTCGGTGTCATGGTGTTCATATTTCCGATTTACATCGTCTTTGTCGCATCCTCCGTCTCCCTTGGCGATATCATGCGTGCGCCGATGCCGGTCGTACCGGGAACTGAAGTCCTGAATAATTACTTCACGGCCATCGCTTCCGGTGTTGAAGATTTTGGCGCATCGGCAGGACTGATGCTTGTAAATAGCATTTATATGGCACTCGGCGTCAGTGTCGGAAAGATCATCATCTCCCTTCTGGCAGCTTTCGCATTTGTATTCTTCCGGTTCCCTCTCCGACAGTTTTTTTTCTGGGCGATTTTTATGACACTCATGCTTCCGGTGGAAGTACGAATCCTTCCGACCTACGAGGTGGTCGCTTCTTTGGGCTTGATCGACTCGTATATCGGCCTGATTCTCCCCATCGTCGCGTCGGCGACGGCAACCTTTCTATTCAGACAGTACTTTATGACCGTTCCGCGGGAGCTTCCCGATTCCGCCAAGGTGGACGGTGCAACGCCCATGCAATTCTTCCTTCATATCCTCATACCCATATCCCGGACGACGATCGCGGCATTATTTGTCATTCTTTTCATCTTTGGCTGGAACCAGTATCTTTGGCCTCTTCTGGTAACGACACAGGAGCGTTATTACACGCTCCTGATCGGTATTAACCGCATGCTCTCCGTCGGTGACCAGCAGGCGGAGTGGCACGTTATTATGGCGTCCACAATTCTCGCGATGGTCCCACCGATCTTCGTCGTCCTTTCAATGCAGCGGCTCTTCATCAAAGGCATGACCGAACAGGAGAAGTAACGCTGCACCGGCGGTTGTGAATTCGTCCCCGGAAGATTACGATCTCCGAATGAATATCAACGTTCGGCGGAGCAATACCATTCTCTACTGCCGCAAGTGGTCGGCAACGGTCTCTTTCTACCGCGAAGTCCTCGGATTCAGCCCGGTGATGGAGCGGGAGTGGTTTGTGGAGTTCCGCCTCAATGGCGGCGCATACCTCAGTGTAGCCGATGTGGACCGCGCAACCGTCCCGTCGGCGGGAGGGAAAGGCCTTACATTGAGTTTTCGTGTGGACGATGTAACGACTCTCCGTACACAGCTTGCGGAGCAGGGCGTCGCTCCGGGAAAGATGCGCTCCGTCTGGGGGGCTACGGCGTTTTACTGCACCGATCCGGAAGGCAATCGGCTGGAATTCTGGTCGTCCGGCACCACGACTTGACCAACACGTCGTACCGGGTGATACTCGAGCTGTGAAAAAGATCCTGCTTCGCTACATTCGTCGTTCAACGGGAGCACAATCCGCAGAAGGGATAGCTGTGTCTGCGGAGCAGGGTAGAGATATTTGACATATCTCTAATACCGTATTTTTACGCCGCAGGCCATCGGTCTGCGGCTTTTTTTTTGCGTAACCGGTGGTCTGGGCGTGTAAGGAGCGCCATTATGGCATTATTGGAAGTCTCAGACCTCACATTTGGGTACGGCGCGGGACCCGTCCTTGCGGGAGCAACGATGTCTGTCGAACAGGGAGAACACATCGGATTGGTCGGCGCAAACGGGTCCGGAAAGAGCACGCTGGTCCAGCTCATTGCAGGGGACGATGTGCCGCAGACTGGAACGGTCCGACTGTTGCCGGGGGCGAGCGCGGTGGTGGTACCGCAGTTCTTTCCGACAGATGTATCCGGTCCGTTATGGAAGTTTGTCATGGCGGATCTCCTGACAATGCGCAATGACCTGGCGTCGCTCGAAACCCGCATGTCCGAGGTGACGGGGGGAGAATTGACGACGGTTCTCCACCGCTACGGAGAACTCAGGGAACGCTACGACAATCTGGACGGCGACAATGCGGAGGACCGCGCCCGTTCGCTGCTCTCGGAAATGGGGCTCCAGTCGGTCGCGGACACTGATGTACGGTCCCTTTCAGGTGGTGAACAGAACCGGGCACAGATCGTCCGGGCATTTGCCCTCCGCCCGGAACTCCTCATTCTCGATGAGCCCGGCAATCACCTGGATCTCTGGGGCCTTGACTGGCTGGAACAAACCCTCGCGGATTACCCCGCCGCGGTGATCGCTATATCCCACAATCGCTTTCTTCTGGACAGAATCGCGACTCGAATCGTGGAACTGCGATCGGGCCGGCTCACCTCGTGGTCGGGTAATTTCTCTTCCTATCGCGCCGCGCGGCTGCGGGAAGCGGTGAAGGCAGCGAGGGATTCCCGGGCGGATGCAAAACACCTCGCCCGGCTGGAGGCGCAGGTCCATTACCTTGCTCAGCTCGCCCGTTCCGTGGCAAGTACCTCCGTCGGAAAGCGCCTGCGGGCACGGCGAACGCAGCTGGAATTTGCCCGACAGGAAGCGCGGGAACGGCCGGAACTCACGGAAGCACGGGCGGCGATCCGCCTCGATGCACCGCCGGTCCGTTCGGACATCGCCCTCCACGTACAGGAGTACTCCCTGACCGTCGGGGACCGGACGCTTCTCCGAAATGGATCACTCCAAATTCACTGCGGAGAGCGGGTTGCCCTCGTCGGACCCAACGGGTGCGGAAAGACGACACTCCTTCGCGCCATTGTAGAGCACGGCAGTTGGGACAACGGGCATCTCCGGGTTGGTCCGAGCATGGTCATCGGGTACTGCGCCCAGCAACAGGAGCTCTTTCCGGGACATGTCACACTGGAAGAGGCGATCTCCCGGGCCGGCGGCGGGTCACGGGACAGGGTGTTTAGCCTTCTGTCGCGCTATCAGTTTCGATATGAAGATCTGGATCGAAACACGGGCTCCCTGTCCGGAGGCGAACGGAATCGACTGCAGCTCGCCCACGCCGAGGTGACCGGTGCCAATTTTCTCATTCTTGATGAGCCGACCAATCACCTGGATATTCCCGGCCGGGAGGCCGTCGAGGAAGCGCTCCTTTCCTTTCAGGGTACGATCCTCGTCGTCAGCCACGACCGCTACTTTCTGGATGAGGTGGCAACACGTATCGTCGCATTTGAAAGGGAATCCCTGGTGGGCTACGACCTCTCCTTCCGGGCATATTGGTCCCTCGCCTCGTCGAAGAAAACGGTTCAAGGGAATACACGGGTCGCCGGCAGGGAACTCACCATTGAAGAACGTCTCATGCAACTTGAAGAAGAGATGGCGCGCTGTGAACGGGAGGTGACTCGTCTGTACACCCAAAATGACCTGAACCGCGCCGCCGACCTTTCACGACAACTGGACGCGATGCGCTCACGTTATAATCGACTGTACAGTCAATGGGAGTGAGCAGGCGACGGCACACGATCACTCTGAGGTATTGTCGACGCCAAACAGATTGGTTCGCACGCCGGGAGTATCCACCCGCACGCGAAAGAGACCGCCCGCTTCCGGAAAGCGTCGGAGGTCCCGGGGGAATGTCTTTGTCCGGGCAGTGGTAATATAGAGATCACGGAGATCGTCGCCACCAAAGGTGCAGCACGTCGCGTGAAGAGCCGGTACGAAAATCTCGTCAACCCTGGATCCCGTCCGGGGATTCCATCGGGATATGCGGCCGCCGTTATAATGGCCGATCCAGAGCATGTCGTCCCGATCAATGGTCAATCCGTCGGGGACACCTTCGGATTGAGGAAAATCGATGACCCGTCGGCGATTGGACACCCTTCCCGACGGCGCGTCAAAGTCGAAGGCGTCCACCCCCATGGAGGGGGTGTCGATATAGTAGAACGTCGTATCGTCGGCGCTCCAGGCAAGGCCGTTTGACAACGTCACGCCGTCAAGGACTTTCGTGACCGACAGGTCGGTATCCATGCGGTAGAGCGCGCCGACGGACGCGGCGGATTTCCCAATGCTCCCTTCATCGATGGGCATGCTCCCCGCCCAGAACCTGCCGAGACGGTCAACCTTGCCGTCGTTGAAGCGGTTTTCCGGGAGATGCGCCTCAGGATCGGCGAGCTTTTTCATTCCGCCCGAACGGGGATTCAACAGAAAGAATCCGTCACGTAGACCTACAAGAAGGTCCGTTCCCGTCGTTGCCGCGACACACCCGATGTAGTCGTGGGTATCTAGTGCGATGTTCCTGCGGGTCGCCGGGTCAAAGACCATAACCGTGCCGTTATTGATGTCGATCCAGTACAGAACGTTGATCCGCCAGTCCCAGCACGGTCCTTCACCGAGTGAAGCCCGTGCCGGCACGACAAGTTCCACCTCTTTCACCTCACCTCCCTGCCACGGCGCCTATACATCGTACAACACCGGCATTTCCCCGCGCCACGTCTGCCATAATGCGTCATCGGTGATAAGCCGGGCCATGAAATTGGCGACATTGATGCGACTGGTGGTCCCTGGATTGAAGATCGCACTCCGTGTCGGTGAAGGGTGTTCAGAATAGTCCGTCACCGCACCCTTGTCGGTCAATGTGTCCGGTCTGACCACCGCCCACTCTATCTCCCGGTCGGCAGAGCCGATCCGGACACGCAGGTATTTCGCCGCTTCCTCATTGTCGCGATGGGGCGGTACAAGAAGGCGAATCAGCCACAGCACCATTCTTTCACCGGCAGTGACCCGTTCGTGACGATCGGAGTTCTGGTTTCCCGCCGTATTCATGAGAATGAATCGCACCGCCTTTTCCGGACGTCCCGCCCGGACGGCGCGGCACAACCGCTCCGTCGCCTCCGTCACGAGCCGTCGGGGAGGACCGAATATCCCCCTCAACGTCAGGTTGTGACCGAGACAGGAGGCGACGGCGTCGCACCCCGCGACGTGTCGGGACAACTCATCGTCGCCAAGATCAAGTAGATCCGCCCGAATGATCGTCACGTTTTCCCGGCCGACAAAGTGGTCCGTCAGAACGGACCGTGGCCGTACAATGATTCGCACAGAGACATCCAGCTCAAGAAGCTGGTCCACGAGAAGGCGTCCTGTTGCGCCGCTCGCTCCCACCACCAGTACCGTCATTTCCACCAACCTCCTTTGGAGACGTACGACAGTATACATCGATTTCCCGAGAGTTTTTGCCGGGGAGAAAAGACTTGACACCATGTCGGTCTCCGATCATTATAGAATTCATCAACAATCACGAAAGGAGCAGTCAAATGAGCGCATATCAGATTCCCTTTATCGATGACGCGGTTTATGTGCCCGACGGTCAAATGCCGTCCCCTGTCCGACTGGTCCTTTTTGAATCCGTTTTTACCGGATTCCGTTGTTGACGCGAGTCAGCACACTTTTTGCATATACGGGACCAGCGTGACGCTGGTCCTTTTTTTTTCCCCGCCGTTACGGCGGGCTGAAAGCGCAGGGACCGCCTGCGCTTTTTTTTTGAATGAGCGTGTGTATCCAATGATGAAACCGATTGATAGTGACAATAAAAAAACAAGACCGGGAAGTATTGCCCTCCTCTGGGACTTTATGGGCAGAAATCACTGGACCTATATCATGGCGATGGGATTTACCGCCTGTGCCACGATCGCGGCATACATGGTGCCTCTCATACTGCAGGTGGGCATTGATACAGTCGTGGGGAACCGCCCATTGTCGGCGATTCCGGTAGTAGAACGACTGGTACTCGCCCTCACCGGCGGTACTCTTTCCGCCGGAGCCCTGTGGCGACTGGCAGCTACCATGGTCGGCTTTTCCGTCGTGAATGGACTTTTTACCTTTGTCGCCGGTCGCGGGGCCGCTCTCGCCAGTGAAAACACCGCTGCATCGATCCGCAATCGACTCTATGATCACCTGCAACGCCTCCCCTATGCGTACCACGCACGAGCCGAGACGGGAGACCTTGTACAGCGCTGTACCAGTGACGTGGACACGGTCCGACGGTTTCTTGCGGTACAGCTTGTTGAAATCGCCCGTGCAGTCATCCTCGTCGCGACGGCGCTGCCGATACTCCTGTTCGTCAATACAACGCTGACGTGGATCAGCCTGCCGCTGATTCCGATCCTTGTCGGTTTCAGTTTCATATTCTTCAAGTGGGTCCAGGCCGCATTTACCGCGAGTGACGAGGCGGAGGGGCGCATGAGTGCCCGCCTGCAGGAAAACCTTGACGGGGTACGGGTTGTACGCGCCTTTGGCCGTGAAGCCTATGAGGAAACGATGTTTGATGCGCGGAACCGGCACCACCGGACCATGACACGCCATCTCGTTCGGCTCCTCGCGCTCTACTGGTCCCTTTCGGATCTATTGAGTATGACCCAGATTGCGGTTGTTCTCATCGCGGGCGTAGTTCTGAGTGTGACCGGATCGCTCACCGTGGGAGAACTTGTACTCTTCATGATGGTTCAGGGAATGGTCCTCTGGCCTGTACGCCAAATGGGACGGATCCTCTCGGACCTGGGGAAGAGTCTTGTCAGTGCCGGCAGGATCCAAGCAATCCTGGACGAACCGCTTGAGGAAGAGGCGTGGCGGATCGCCCTCAATCGGAACCGCACGGAAACGCCGAAGGTCACCGTCATACCTGCCCGTCGGGGACGGACACCGCGCATTGCCGGTTCGGTTCGATTTGAAAACGTATCGTTTTCCTACGACGGAACGCGGCCGGTGTTGGACAACGTAACCTTTGACGTTGAGCAGGGAGAGACGGTTGCCTTTCTCGGGCCGACGGGCTCGGGAAAATCGACGCTTGTACAGCTTCTTCCGCGGCTCTACGACTACGTCGAAGGGAGCATCACCGTGGACGGTGTGGAACTGAACACAATCGACAGGGAATGGATACGACGCCATATCGGGTTTGTCCTGCAGGAACCATTCCTGTACGGCAAGACGATTGCCGACAACATCCGCATGGCCCGGCCCGATCTTCCCGATGTGGCGATTTTTGAGGCGGCACGAGCCGCAGCGGTGCATGACGTCATTGAGAACTTTGACGGCGGATATGAAACACTTGTGGGTGAGCGAGGCGTCACCCTGTCGGGCGGCCAGAAACAACGCATTGCCATCGCCCGTGCCCTGCTTTCCGACGCGCCGATCATGGTCTTTGATGACAGCCTGAGCGCCGTAGACACGGAAACGGACGCACTGATTCGCGTCGCCATGCGACGCCGTGTGAAGGCGACGACGTTTATTGTGAGCCATCGCATAAACACCCTCAAAGAGGCTGACAAGATTGTGGTTCTCGACGAAGGCAGCGTAACCCACATCGGTACCCACGAGGAGCTGATCGAGGAAGACGGATTGTACCGCAGGATCTGGGACATCCAGACCGGCTGGGACGCAGATGCGGCGGGCGACCTCGGTCGCGTTGCCGGTATTTAGTTTCGCGGGCACGTCGGGCACCGGAAATTGACGGAAAAATCCGGCTGACCCCGTCTCGTTTCGCAATAGTGAGTGGAAAGATGAAGACAGGATTTCAGGAAACAACCTTTACACGACGCTTTGATACCGCCGTGTGGAAAAAAATTCTG
The DNA here is from genome assembly GCA_965242725.1 of Alkalispirochaeta sp. Classification (GTDB taxonomy): domain Bacteria; phylum Spirochaetota; class Spirochaetia; order DSM-27196; family Alkalispirochaetaceae; genus Alkalispirochaeta. The sequence goes on along the minus strand of CBDESZ010000004.1, from coordinate 170,596 downwards.
GGAATGATGCGCTCCTACCGGGGCCGGATGGCCCTGTTGACGGCGGTGATGATCGCCGTCGGCGTTATAGATACCGTATTTCCCGCCCTGAACGGATACGCCATTGACAGATTTATCGTACCAGGTCGGAAGGACGGTCTCGTCGGCTTCGCGGCCGTCTACGCCGTGCTGGTATTGGTACAGACGCTGAATGTGTGGCTCGTCATCACCCTTGCCGGCGGAGTTGAAGTGGGTATCGCATACGACTTGCGCGCCAGGGGATTTCGGCGTCTGCAGGAACTGAGTTTCAGCTATTTTGACCGGACCCCATTGGGTTGGATCATGGCACGCATGACCAGCGACGCGACACGCCTCGGAGAGGTGGTGAGCTGGGCGCTGGTGGACATCGTATGGGGAGCCATGGTGATGGCGGCAACCGCGGTGGCGATGTTCATTCTCAACTGGCGTCTGGCACTGCTCGTTCTTTCGGTCGTACCCGTCCTGGCAGTGGTGAGCAACTACTTTCAAAAGCGAATTCTCGCCGGCCACCGTCAGGTTCGAAAGACAAACTCCAAAATCAGCGGAGCCTACAATGAAGGCATCATGGGGGCCCGAACCACCAAGACCCTCGTGAGGGAGGCGGAGAACCTGAGGGAGTTTGCGGAACTCACGACGAACATGCGGCGATACAGCGTGCAAACAGCCGTCCTCTCGAGTCTCTACCTCCCCGTCGTTCTTGCCCTCGGAACGGTGGGAACCGCCGCGGCGTTCTGGGCGGGCGGACGGGGAATCATCGCCGGAACGATCACCTATGGTACGGTGGCCACATTTGTTGGTTATACGGTGCTATATTTTGAACCGGTACGGGAACTGGCCCGCGTCTTTGCGGAACTCCAGGCGGCTCAGGCATCGGCAGAGCGAATTATCGCCATGATCGAGACGGAACCTGAGATCCAGGACACACCGGAGGTCATTGCCAGGTACGGCGACAGTTTTCTGCCCAACTACGAAAACTGGGAACGACCGGTCGGACAGGTTGAGTTCAGGAATGTCGGCTTCACCTACCCGGACGGCGAACGGGTCCTGGAAAACTTCAACCTCACCGTCGGGCAGGGAGAGACGGTCGCCCTGGTCGGGGAGACGGGATCCGGCAAGAGCACCATCGTCAACCTGTTGTGCCGGTTCTACGAGCCCACGGAGGGACAGATTCTCATTGACGACACGGACTACCGGGAGCGGAGCCAACTGTGGCTCCACCGCCACCTCGGATACGTCCTTCAGACGCCTCAGCTCTTCAGCGGCACCGTCCGGGAAAATATTCGATATGGACGTCTTGACGCCACCGATGATGAAATAGAGGAGGCGGCGCGTATTGTGAACGCCGGCGCCTTTATCGGGCGACTGGAAAACGGTTTTGACACCGATGTGGGAGAAGGGGGCAGCCTCCTCTCCGTCGGGGAGAAGCAGCTCATCAGCTTTGCCCGTGCAATTCTTGCGGATCCGGTCTTTTTCATCCTCGATGAGGCAACGAGCAGTGTCGATACGGAGACGGAACAACTGATTCAGGATGCGATCCGGACGCTTCTTCACGACCGGACGAGTTTTGTCATCGCCCATCGTCTGAGTACGATCCGCGACGCCGACCGTATTGTGGTAATTCATGAGGGGCGCATTGTGGAGGATGGTACCCATGATTCGCTTATGTCCGCCAAAGGTCGCTATCACCGTCTGTACACCAACCAGTTCGTGGAAGACCGTTCCCGGGCTACTCTTTCGTAAGTATTCACAAGATTGTTGATCGAGGCACGGAATCTATCGACCGCAGGGGGAGTTACGGCGCAACGATGTGTTGTAAATGAATATGTGATTCTCCGGAAAGGAATTGATGGCGAAAATCAACAGGCTTCTGATTACTTCACGACGGAATACCTGAGTTCCACCATCTCCTCCCCCATGGGACGAACATCAGAGAGCCGTAACGACGGACTGAGGACGCGCCGCGGAAAGAGGGGCTTCCCGCCGCCCAGAGTGACCGAGCCGATCTGGACGATGATTTCGTCCAACAGACCGGCATCGTAAAACTGACCCGCCAGGTCACCTCCTCCGACGATCCAGAGATCCCTGTCGCCTGCGGCGCGACGCATATCTCCAAAGAAGTCGGCAACGTCACCCCGCACAAATCGAACATCAGCACCGGAATGCCCCGGAATTGCCGGAAGCTTCCGCGTTGAAAAGACCCAGGTCGGCTGGGTGTACGGCCACGGTGCACCCGCCTCCGCCTCAACCGCGGCGGCGTTATCAAGAAGCCACCGGTAGGTGGACGAACCCATCACCAGCGCCCCCACGGCGGCAATAAACTCGGGATAGCTGGAATCACCAAGGTCCGACAACGAAAAAAGCCACTCCAGCGAGTCGTCTTCCGTCGCGATGTACCCGTCCAGACTCGATGCGGTGTAATACCGGGTTTTCATGAGTGAAATAATACACAATTGTCCCCGCATCGTCGTGGACATAACGGGGCCGGGGCACTCCCACCGTGCAGTACTCTACGGAACGGGTGCGATATCGTCTCTTCCACCCAATGAGGTCTGTGTTCCCCTTCTGGTCGTGGAAATCGCTGCATATCGGTTTGCCGCTCTGACGGCGTGCTCCATCTCCCCGGTTTCGCCGTAGATCGCGGCAAAGCATCCGATAAAGGCGTCTCCCGCACCTGTCGAATCGATACTGTCTACGGGGTGTGCAGGAATGTGTTTCACCCCTTCACCGGTAACGACCAGCACACCTCTTGCTCCGAGGGTGACGATCACATTTCTCATGCCCCTTGAAACGAGCGAGCGGGCCGCCTCGGCAAATTCGTCGACAGTCTCGACGTCCGTACCGGTAACGAGCTGCAGTTCTGTTTCGTTCGGTACAAAAAAATCAACGCCAGACACCGCGTTGAGTGGCAGGTCCGGACTCGCCGGTGCCGGATTGAGAAGCACCGGTACCGAAAGCTCCCTGCACAGTTCAACCGTATGAATAACGCATTCCATGCGTATTTCAAGCTGCAGTACAACCAGGTCACTTTTCCTGATCACGGGAATCGCCTTGTCGATATCCTCCGGCGAGAGCGCCGCATTTGCGCCCTTGACGATGAGTATGCTGTTGCTTGAATCGGGCTCGACAAATATCGGGGCGACGCCGCTGGAGGACCCCGGTTCAACGGTGACATATTCCGTTCCGATACCGTTGCGCTTGAAATTTTCAAGGGTGTTCGGACCGAATAGATCATCCCCTACTTTTGTCACCATCTGTACATCGGCGCCGAGTTTTGCCGCGGCGACTGCCTGATTTGCCCCCTTGCCGCCAAAGCCCATGCTGAACTCAGGCGCTTCGATCGTCTCCCCGCGCACAGGCATACGTGTGACGTAGGTGATGAGATCGACCATGTTACTGCCTACAACGGTGATATGTGCCCTTTTCAAAGGCGTCTCCTTTCCAACCGACCTGCTCCGGTTATTGCAATTCGTATACGGTCCCGATCTTCGGTACGAACACTTCTTCATTCAGAGATTCCCGTGATATAAGCATCGCCAGCTCTTCCGGATCACGGGTGTTGAAATCAAACATACCGAAATGGTGCAGTATTGTGTGCGAGACCGAAAATCGGCGGTGGTAGACGATCGCCTCTTCGGCGGTCATGTTTCCGGGGATACCGTGCTGCGTCCTCACCTCGTCACGTCCATTGGACGGAAACAGGGCGAGATCTATTCGGTTTTCCCGGGCGAGACGATCTTCAAGGGGGGCAAAGGGTACGGTATCTCCCGAATGATACACCACCGTTCCGGCGTGCTCCATGCGGTACCCGAGGTACTTATGGTTTCCGTAACGGTCGCAGGGGGCCGTTTCATGGGCGGCGGGGATCGCTTCAACGGTCACGCCCAGAGGAGAGCGCCACCTTTCGCCGGCGTCCATCGTTACAAGGCGCTCCGGCGGAACACCCCTCACGATGGCGGTTGACGCGGAAAATCTCGGTACCACAACCGACAGAGAGGAATTGGCGGCGCAGATTGCCGATACCGTGACCCCGTCAAGGTGATCTGTGTGTTCGTGGGTGCACAACAGGAGGTCGGTTCCGGTGAGAAGGGATGGTTTAATGGGTACTTCCATCATGCGGCGATGGGGGAAATGGGTGCCCCGGTACTTCTCTGCCAGTGAATCGGAAAGATAGGGATCGATGATAACCTTCACCTGGCCGAGACGGAGCAAGAAACCTGCCTGACCGATCCACGCCAGGGAAATATTTCTTTCCGGCCGCACTTCATGCCACCACTCCTGCAACTTTCGACGCCGTGCGATCACCATATCACCGTTCCCCCAGCACCTCAAGGAGTTGTTTCACCGCGATTTCCATCGCCCTGTCGACGCTTTCTTCAGTATTGCCTCCTATATGGGGGGTCGAGATTACCGCCGGATGACTGACGATCCTCCGGTCCGTCGGTGGTTCCGTGGCATAGGCATCGACGGCGTACCCCCGCGCCGTATTGATCAGGAAGACACCCCGCTTTGCCCGCTTCAGTTCGTCCTTCCCTATGACAAATCGCTCCTTCAGGGGAGGACAGTGCAGCGATATGACGTCGCTCCGCAGGAGGAGTTCATCCATCGTTGAATAGGAGAAGCCCTCCCCGGGGAAGAAGTCCTGCGCCGGGAATGGGTCGAAGGCGATCACATTCATGCCGAATCCGAGACCGAGCCGGGCGAGAACCTGTCCAACCGCACCGCAGCCGACAATGCCGAGTGTCCGCCCCGGGAGTTCAAGACCCCGCTCCCGGGGACGCCGAACGGAAGCGGCACGACTGCTGGGAGCCGACGAGGTCATTGCAACATCTCAGACACCCCTCACGTCCACTACCTTTCGGTCAGGCGGCGTCGATAGAGCGCTGGTCTCTGCCTCCGTTTCCGCCATTTCCGACGCGATCCCCCGGATGAACTATGGAGGAATTATTTCCTACATTGGAATTGAGTATGTGCCCGGCGCCGCGCTGCATATAGACGCAAATGATTTTCACTTTCGGAAACTGCAGCTTCGGGCGTCGCACGCGGCGCCGGCGCTCTACTTTCCGAAAATGCTGCAACTCCTCGCCGACGGCCGCATAGACGGTGATTCACTCATTTCCCACGTCCTGCCGCTTGAAAAGATCGACGAGGCGATGCGCATGGTTCTAGACCGCGAGGATGATCCGATCAAGGTAGTCATTACTCCCTGACCGGGGGGGACGGGGTGCGGAGGACGGTACGGAGAATCAACTCAGACTTCCCGAAGGAGCAACCAGCTCGAAGGCGAACTTGTTTCGGTCACCCCGGTACCAGGCGTTTGAATATTCTACCGGCGTCCCGTCGACAAGTTCAGTAACCGTCTCAATGTACTGTACCGGTGCACCGGCTCGAAGGGAGAGCAGTCGTGCAACCCAGTCTTCCGCCGCAACCGCTTCCAGACTACGCCGCGCCCTGGCTATTTTATAGCCGTAACCATTTTCAATCACACTGTACAGGGACTCGGCCGCCAGGTCGTGATCCTCCAGCCCCGGCAGCAGTCCGATGGGAAGATAGGTATTGACCACAACGATCGGTTCATTGTCTGCAAAACGCAGTCGCTGTAAAAAGTAGACATCCGTACTCACGGAAAGTCGCAACTGCGTGGCAATGCGGCTTGTCGATTCACTTTTTCCAAACTCAAGAACCTGCGTGCTCGGTGAGAGCCCTTTTGAACGCATTTCTTTCTCAAAACTCTCCAGCACAATGAGAAAGTCCTGACTGATTTTCGGTTCGGCGACGAATGTTCCCTTCCCTTTCATCCGGTTGAGATATCCCTCCACCACGAGATCCTGAAGGGCCTGGCGAACGGTCGTCCGACTGACATCGTACTGTTCGCACAACTCTTTTTCCGTCGGGAGCGGATCACCCACCTCCCGGTCGTCAATCATATCGAGAAGGATCTCTTTTAATTGATAGTACATGGGGATCGGAATGTTTTTATTGATTCTCCGGTTTGTCGCCATACTCACACCTTTCAGGCTTCTGCCTGATCCGTTGTCCTATCTATTTGTACTTTTGTAATGACATTATACACGACAGGGAGACTCATGGAAAGCTCTTTTTCGATCCGTAGAAAGGGCAGGACGATCGACTGTCAAAAGAAAAATGAATTGCCCGTGGATCATTACGGTGGTACCATTCCGCAACGTTTAAATCGATATTTTTTTATTGCCTGGACGCCGGGACGGAGGTTTGGAATGCGTTGGAAGGACTTTGGTCTCAGGACCAAATTGTCGATTGGGTTTGGTGCGGTTCTAGCACTGCAGGTCGTCGTTGTTGCCTGGTCCGTATTCGGAGTCCGGGGGATCGTCGGAAATGCCCAGGAGGTCATTCACGGAAATGAACTGCATGCAAATATCGTCCAGCGTGAGGTTGACCACCTGAACTGGGCCGGCGATGTAAGTGCCCTCTTCACGGACGCGACGATTCACGAGTTGACCGTGGAAACCGATCCGCGGCGGTGCACCTTCGGTCGGTGGTATTATGGCGATGCCCGCATCGAGGCGGAACGCATGGTTCCGCAACTTGCCGTTCCCCTCGCCGCAATCGAGGATCCCCACACGCGCCTTCACGATTCGGCAATTCGCATAGACGATTTCTATGTAGACGCCGATCCATCCCTCGGGTCGTTCCTCCGGGAGAAACAAGTGGATCATCTGGAATGGAAAAACAACGTTGCAATGCTCCTCATAGACGCCGACTACTCCGGAACGGATATCATTCTCGATCACACCCAATGCAGTCTCGGATCGTGGCTGTATGCGGAAGAGACCGAGAACCGACGACGTGTCGATCGTGATTTTGACCGCGCCCTTTCGCCGATTTATACGCCCCATGCAGCGCTCCACCAGTCGGCGGCAGATATCATCGCGTTGAGAAATATCGGGGATACGTCGGGGGTAGAGCGTCTCTTCAACGACGAGACAACCGTTTACGCCGCGACCACCCTCGGCGCGCTCAAGGGGCTCATTGACTGGCACGATGGTCTGCTCGCGCACATCGACGAGGCGGAACGAATCTACGCTCAGGATACAAGAATCGCCCTCGGCGAGGTACAGTTGCTCCTTCAGGAGATTACCTCGACGGCGGCGGCACATATCATGACCGACGACGTCATGCTATCCCTTGCTGAGCAGACCCGACGAATGGTTGTCCTGATCGGACTCGTCGCACTCATCGCAGGAATTGTGATAACACCGCTCATGACCCGCAGCATCGTCGGGCCTATTCGAAACGTCATTGCCTCGGTTGGCGTCGTTGCGCGGGGCGATCTGAGTTCGACGATTACGATCGACCGGAAAGACGAAACGGGACAGCTTGCACAGGCAGTGAAAGGAATGCAGGACAAACTGGTCGCGATAGTCGGCGACGTCAAGGTCGCCGCAGAGAGCGTCCGCGCCGGTAGTGAACAATTGAGTTCCGCCGCACAGGAGTTGTCCCAGAGCGCAACGGAACAGGCGGCATCGACGGAAGAGGTATCCGCCTCCATGGAGGAAATGGGTTCCAGCATAAAACAGAACGCCGACAATGCACAGGCAACGGAAAAGATCGCCATTCACGTCGCGGAACATGCGGAAAAGGGCGGTAGGGCCGTGGACGAAACGGTGAGTGCCATGCGTCAAATTGCCGAAAAAATCTCAATAATTGAGGATATCGCCCGGAACACCAACCTCCTCGCCCTCAACGCGGCGATAGAAGCGGCACGGGCCGGTGAGGAGGGACGGGGTTTTGCCGTTGTCGCCTCTGAAGTACGCAAACTGGCGGAGCGGAGTCAGCAGGCGGCCGGCGAAATCGCGGAGCTTTCACGTAACAGCGTAGCCGTCGCACAACATGCAGGAGAAATGATCCTCGCGATCGTCCCGGAAATACGGAAAACCGCGGACCTCGTCCAGGAAATAAATGCCTCAAGCGGCGAACAGCACGCCGGTGCGGACCAGATCAATTCCGCCCTCTCCCAGCTCGACCAGATGGTGCAGCAGACCGCCGCATCTTCGGAGGAAGTCGCCTCAATGTCGGAAGAGCTTTCAGGCCAGGCTGAGCACCTGCGGCATTCAATTTCGTTCTTCAGATTGAAGGCGGTCGAAGGGGAGCCGCTCATGCTGGAGGCGCCGTAGACCCGGACCATGAAAACCGACCGCCTCCTTTCCATCGTGATCTATTTGCTCAATCGGGAGCGCGCTTCGGCACGGGAAATGGCCGAGCGCTTTCACGTTTCCGCCCGGACGATTCAGCGCGACCTGGAGGCGATAGAACTGGCGGGGATTCCCATATACGCCGTCCAGGGTTCGGGCGGAGGATACGGAATCGTCGACTCCTTCAAGATGGACCGGCAGCTCATGTCGGCGGAGGATTTCTACTACATCATCACCGCCCTTGAGAGTATCGGATCATCATTACCGGACGAGGGGATCGACCTGACCCTTGAAAAGGTACGAACCCTCCTTCCCGACCGTGGGCTCGATGTTCTCGCCGGCAAATCCCGGAAGCTCTTCATCGATTTCAGTATGCTCGGTGGTGATCCCCGCCATCGCGAAACCTTCCAGACGGTGAGAACGGCGGTGGACCGGGAGCGTCTTCTCAGCTTCTCCTATACAAACAACAAACTGGAGAACATCTCCCGCGTGGTGGAACCGATGACCATCGTCTTCAGGTGGCGGTCATGGTATCTCTACGGCTACTGCCGCCTCAGGGAAGGATACCGTCTCTTCCGCATCTCCCGCATCAAAAACGCAGCGCTCCTTCCGGAACGATTCGTCCCGAGAGATCGCTCCTTTGAGCAATTTGTGACCGAGACGGAATCACCAAACGCCGAAACCGCTATAGACCTTGTGCTCCGCTTTCTGCCTCCCATGACCTCCCTTGTAGAGGAGTTTTACCCCGCCGACTCGTGGGAACGGCAGGACGACGGCAGCGCCATTGTCCATACCCGGATGCCCGAGGACGGATGGCTCTACGGGTATATCCTTTCCTTTGGCGCCTTTGTGGAGGTTGTCAGTCCGTCCCGTTTGCGTGCCGTTATCGCCGACGGAGCCCGGAATATCGTAAAAATGTATGCCTCCCCGCAATGACTATGACACGCTGTTGTCGTATTTCTTCTGATATCCTCGGCTATCTTGTTATCAAGGAGCTGAACGATGGAAATCAAGGAAATGCCCGAGAGGAAGACAATCGTCGTAAAAACCACGACGTCCGTCCGGGAGCTGCCCGCCGTGCTGGGCGGTATCTACGGAGAACTCATGGGGTATCTTCAGAAGAGCGAACTTTCGATGACGGGACCTCCCTTCGTGTTGTACCGCAACGCCGATATGGAAGCGCTGCAAATCGAAGCGGGTTTCCCCGTTGATAGAGCGGTGACCGGGGAAGGACGAATCGAGGGCGGAGCGATACCGGGCGGCAGGGTTCTCTCGGCGATTCATACCGGATCCTACGCGACCCTTGAGAAGACCTACACTCCCGTGATGACTCACATCGAGAAAAACGGCCTCAAGGTGACACCGTGGATGTATGAGCTCTATCTCAACAGCCCGGATGAGGTGCCGGAAGAACAACTGCAGACGGAGATTTGTTTTCCCCTTGAGTCATAGAGGGGCAATACCGGGCGACCGGAACGTTATTCGTTCAACGCCCGGCCCAACGCATCCTGTATGACCAGGCTGCTGTAGGTTGCTCCCGCTACGGTGTCCACATCAATGCGCTGTTCCCGAAGAATACGGGGAATGATCGCCTCCGCCGCCGTACCCTGCCCGTTGCGATGCTTCAGCAGTGTGATGTCCCGGAGTGCGTGGTCCATTACCACCGCCTGGAGCTCGACGAGAATGACCCCGGTGTCGACCCTGGCGTGGTAGGTGCCGTCGGACACATTGCCGAGATCGACCGGAGTGATTTCGACTGTGGACAAATAGGTTTCAAACCTTTGCGTCGCCCGGGCGATCAGGACGCCGCCGACCGCGACAGCTCCGACGAGAAGAACAAGAATGAACAGCAGAACCTTGTACCGTTTTTTCATTTCAATCCTCGCCGCGGTCTATGTTGATACGGGGCGTTACCGTGAGCCTCCAGACCGGCCCAATACCTCCAGCAACGCTTTTCCGTACTCCGGCAAATCCGGGGGGCGTCGGCTGCTCACGATATTCCCGTCAATGACGACCGCCTTGTCCACCCAGGTGGCGCCGGCGTTGGTCATGTCGTCCCTGATCCCGGGCGTGCTCGTTACCGTTTTCCCCTGCAGGATTCCCGCGGAGATCAGCACCCATCCGGCGTGGCAGATCTGGCCGATCACCTTGCCCGCGCCGTTCATCTCCCGGACAAAGGTGAGGACGGCGTCGAATCGACGGATCTTGTCGGGGGCCCACCCTCCGGGAACGAGGACACCATCGTAGTCGGCGGCGTTCAAGTCACCAAATCCGTGGGTTGCAACGGCGGGAACGCCGTACTTTCCGGTGTAGCGTTCCCCCGTTCGTTCTCCGACGACATCCACCGTGTACCCCGCCTCCTGCAGCCGCATTGTGGGATACCAGAATTCAAGGTCTTCAAAGTCGTTGTGTATGAGACTGGCAATACGCATGTTGTCTACCTCCCTGTGTGGGAATATGCCAACAGGAATCGCCTGCCGTCACCCGGTACAGGCACACCTATCATCCCGGGAGGGTGATTCGCCGCTTCTCCGGGTCCGATGCCGGGCGAAACAGGACGCCGACATTCCCGATTACCGAGACGAGGACGGCGTTGAGCTCGCGGCTTAATGCCTCAGTGATCTCCCGGCGGTCTTCCTTATAGTCCACAAATCGAACTTTTATCAGTTCGTGCCGTTCCAGTTCCCGGTCCACGTGCTCCCGCACTTCCGGGGTGAGGCCGTTCTTGCCCACCGCCGCCACCGGATCGAGATGGTGCGCCTCTTTCATCAGCGCCGCCCGTTGGGAACCTGTTAACGCATCTTCCATATCAAACCAATGGTATACCCTGCAGTCGCTTCTGGGAAGGTCCATCGGCAACGGCCGCCAACGGTCTACTCCCGATACCCGCCGACAAGACGCAGAAGATCGACGCGACTGCCGGCGCCGGTCTTCTGGAATATGTTGTACACGTGGGTACGAACGGTGGTGAAGGAGATTCCGAGGCGGTCCGCAATTTCCTGATTGCTGAGCCCCTGACCGATGAGCCCGACGATCTCTTCCTCCCGCGGCGTGATGGCGAATGCGGATACAAAGGAGCGGCTCAGGCTGTCGCCCTCATCTACCGGCGCCGGCCGGGTGATATACCGAACAAAGGCGGCAATTGACAGACCGCACCAGGCGACATAAAAGAGAAAATCAAAGCTGAAATCGACAGACTGCAGGAATGGCACCATCGACAGGAGACCGTAGAGTGCTGTGGACAACACTGCAAATCCCGCGGCGAGGTAGCCCAGGCGGGTTACGAGCCACGCCATCGTTGGCGATGGTGCCGACGGGCCGGCGCGTACCATAATGACGCCAAACCCGAGAAGACACACCGAGACGGTGACGAGATAGACCGGAGCGAGGCGTTCCGCCCATTGCATGGCGCCGGAGAGGATCAGTCCCGTCTGCACGGACATCGCCCCGATCACGAGGGCACCAAAGGTGAGAGTCAGCGGGCGCGACGAGCGGGGCAGACGCACGACCGCCGAGGTAAGCCCTCCATATACGAGAACGCCAAAGAGAAAACCCAGAGCCGTACGTAACGGACCGCGGTCAAATGCGGTTCCCGTTCCGTTCCGTGGCATGATTGAATCGATATAGAAGGAAAGAAGCACCAGCAACAGCGCCGCGAGGAGGCCGCTGTTTGCAACAAGAAAGGACGCCGTTATCGGCGTCCTGAGACGGGAATGGAGCAGCGCCAGCGCGACGACGCCTCCCGTTCCTCCGGCAATGAGTACAATGTAGAGAAACAGGATGACGTGGTTCACGCCTGAAGTGTACTACGGATTCCCCTCCAGCCGATAGGTAGCACCGATACCGGCGTACCAGCCGTTGAGAGCGTCCTTTTCCACCGGGACCGTCATCCGTATCGGAGAGCTTACGCGCCCGCCGGCCTCAATAACGACATTCCACCTTTCCGAAATCGCAACCGTCACGTCGACTCCCGCGCTGTTCACGGCGATCGTCTCCCGGTCCAGAATCTCTTCCGTCCAGTCAACCTCATCCCGATAAGGGCGTTCATAACGGAACTGAATCAAACCGTTACCGGTGCGAAGGGGAAACCCGATTTCAACGCTCTCTCCGAGACTCACAAAGGGGCGGAACCCAATGCCCGTCCAGGCGGTCTCGCTCTGGTAGCTCCGGCCCGCCGCGTCCTCGTAGGAGCGCTCCAGAGGGTGAATCGCCGTGGCCGTCAGCTGCAGATCAAACCATCGGGCAATGCGGACGCTCCCCGCAACGGTCGCCTGTCCGACACTTTCGCCGTCAAGGGTACTGGCCGCCGTGGACATCCCCACGCTGATCGGGGGCAGTGCCGTCGCCGCCATGACGCACCCCGTAAGAAGGGCAACCATCAATACCGTTCGTCGAATCCTTCCATCGTTCATAAAAAACTCCTCCTGCTGGAAATATGTGTTAAGACCCGTGTCCGCACTTCACGGACGAATCGTTCGGGTTCCTGATAGGGGACGTTGTGCCCCGACCGTTCAAACCAGATAAACTCCTTGTGCGGCGCCTCAAGATCCTGAAAGTAGCGCCACGTGATATCCTGAACGCACGTCTCGTCGTAGCGACCGGTGAAGAAGAAGACCGGTACATCCAGGTGAGGGACACTCTCGGTAAAATCGAGATCCTCAAGCCGGGGATAGACATGGGTCACGCCGTTGATGATCCCCCGCACCACGTTTATGGAATCTAAGAGGGTATACTCCCGGGGAAAGAGCATCGACGTGACCGAAGGCTCCGGGGAGGGATGGGGCGAGTAGACGTGTACCTTTTGGAAGAGATAGACGTAGTTCCGCCCGTCCGCCCGGCCGTACGGCGGCGGTCCCATCTCCCAAAGCCGCTTCACCACCCGTTCGTCACCGCGGCGGGATGCCTCGCGCATGACCATCTCGTAGCCGTGGCGGTCGTTTTCTCCGGCATTGACCTGCTGGGCAATGGCGAGGTACGCGGAGTAAAGATCCGGCCGCCGCGATGCCGCCTTGAGGCCGATAATGCTCCCCCAGGAGTGACCTGCAAGGACGATCCTGTCCGTTTCGAACCGTTCGACGAGGTATTCGCTCATGGCGATCACGTCGTCGACGAAATCGTCTACGGAGACGGTCTCCCAGTCGGCGGCCCGCCATGACATACCCACGCCGGGCTGATCCCAGTTGACGAAGACCACATCCTTCTCAAGCTCGCCAAGGTAAGTGGTTGTCCATCCGAGTTCGGAACCACCCGGTCCGCCCGCGAGCCACAGCAGCACCGGGTTTGACCGGTCCGTCCCCCGGATAACGACGCCCTGTTCCCTACCGTTGACGACCACCCGCTCCCGCACCGCGATCGGGTCACCGCCGTTCCCTTCAATGGGAGGGGTCCCGGCGCAACCGGCTGTTGAAATTGCAAGAAGCGCGGCAATCGCGATCGCCGGCACGCTCATTCGTGTGTGTTTCATGGCGCCATCGTGCCGTCAACGGCGCGATCAGGCGATCGGAATTCCGTCGTATTTTACGGGAGGAGAGAAATATCGGATGGATTTCCTACCGGAGAAGGGGATTGCTGTCCTGTCGCGCAGGTGCAGTCGGCGCGGTATTGCGTCGGCGCTACAAAATCATCGCCGATCGGCCCCACTCATAGTGGTCCCGACGTATCGATTCCGCCGTGGGCATTGTGTATTGAATGATACCCGTTCCGTCGCTGACGTATACGGCATGCTCGATTATCTGGTACGTAAAGGAGCGTACAGAACGTTCTACATTCTTGTTCGGCTTGTCCGGACCGGCGGTAACTTCATAAATGCAATCGATGAGGTGCTCCAGATTCCGCTCATACGCCGCGCCGATATTGCCTGTTTCGTTGAGATTATCGGGGTTTACGTGTTTGAGGTCGGCAAATACCACCGACGGAACCGACACCTTGTTGACGGGATCCGTCATGTACCGGCCGAACTCCGAGGGATTGAGGCTGCTTACCACAAGTGGATGGAGGGGGCACAATTCCTGATAGATATAGTATCCCCACGTGTCGGGAGGCGGGTTGTACGGAGTCGGGGTCAACTCCAGAGTTCGCCCGTCCCGGGTGGTCAGAAACAATGACCGCAACTGCTTCAGGGGCACATGTTCAAGGGTGCGATAAACCGACAGCCAGACCGAGTGTTTCGGCGAACCGTCTGCGTGGGAGACGCACCGCGTTTCGGCGTATTCCCAGTCAAAATGGTCGCCGAATTCGCCTTCGACCTCGATAAACATGATGCGCTCGTTTGAACCTCGAATGCGGCCAAGAGCCATGTACCGGCCATATTCGAATGGAGTCAATTGCGATGCGATAAGCGCTTCCAGGGGATACACCGAAAGGTAATAGTGGGTTTCCATGTCTCCTCCCTCTTTCTACAGCATCGAACCAAGGGCCGGCGCGAGGACAAGAGCCACAATTGACATGAGCTTGATCAATATATCGATGGATGGTCCCATCGTGTCCTTCAGGGGATCCCCGATCGTGTCGCCCGTCACCGTTGCCTTGTGGGTATCCGTACCTTTCCCTCCGTATCGGCCTTCTTCAATGTATTTTTTGGCGTTATCCCAGGCGCCGCCGGCATTGGCCATCATGATTGCCAGGGGCAGCCCCGCGATGAGTCCGCCCATGATCAGGCCTGCCAGTGCGATCGGCCCTATTCCGAAACCAACGATAATCGGTATGACTACCGCGAGGATTCCGGGAAATGCGATGCTTTGAAGCGATCCCTTGGCCGCGATTTCCACACACGTCTCGGTGTCGGGTTCCGCGGAACCTTCCATCAGGCCGGGGATTTCCTTGAACTGACGTCGAACTTCGTCCACAACCTTACCGGCAATACGCCCTACGGCGTTGCCAAGGAGAGCGGAAAAGAGGAAGGGAATCATTCCGCCCAGGAGAAGACCGACAACAAGTTGCGGATCCGACAGAGACAACTCGATGTCGTGTTCGGCATAGCGGTTGATTGAATGGATGTACGCCGTATTGAGGGCGAGTGCGGCAAAGGCCGCCGATCCAATGGCGAATCCCTTGCCGATCGCCGCGGTTGTGTTTCCCACGCTGTCCAGGGAATCGGTAATGGTCCGCACCTGTTCCGGCTGATGTGTCATCTCCGCGAGTCCACCTGCGTTATCCACAACCGGGCCGTAGGAATCCACGGCGAGGGTAATACCCAGCGTGGAAAGCATCCCCATCGCGCCCAGACCGATGCCGTAAATACCTGCCGCGGCGTAGCCCGCAAGCGTAGCAAGACCCACGACAACGACAGGCACCCACGTGGAAATCATGCCCAGATTTAGCCCCCCAACGATGAGAACCGCCGTACCGCTCCGGGCAGAATCGGCAAGCCGCCTGACCGGACCATAACGGGAGTCGGTGAAGTACAGACTCACAGCGGCGATGATGATTCCCGTTACCAGACCTGAGGCGATCGCCCAGAAGGGACCCATGGCGGTGTGCCGGCTCCCCGACTCGTCGACAAAGGCAACGGCCGTACTCCGCACGATGAAGAACGTCCCCACAAGCATCACCACCGTCGCCAGCACGACCCCCACATTGAGCGCCGTCTGCGCCGACCGCACCGGGCCGAATCGGGTCCAGATCACTCCGACGATTGAAGAAACCATTCCCCACGCCACGACACCGAAGGGCAGCAGAACGAGGGCGTCGTGCCAGTGTTCGTTGGCCGGGATGAATGAAAGGGTGTAGGCGATCGCCATTGCGGAAATGATCGCTTCAACGAAGGATTCCATCAGGTCCGACCCAAGACCGGCGATATCTCCGACATTGTCGCCAACGTTGTCTGCGATCACCGCTGGATTGCGGGGATCATCCTCGGGTATACCGATTTCAACCTTTCCGACGAGGTCCGCGCCCATATCGGCGCCTTTGGTATAGATACCGCCTCCGCTTCGGGCAAAGAGCGCCATAAGGGACGCTCCCATGGCATATCCGTTCACATCGGAGGGTCGTCCGTCAAAAAGAACATATACGAGGAGAAGACCGAGTATGGCGATACCTGATATTGAGAGGCCCGTTACCGCGCCGGATGAATAGGAAACCTGAAACGCTTTCCTGACGCCATGCAGCGCCGCCTCGGTGGTACGCCCGTTTGAACGGGTCGCAACACTCATGGCGATAATTCCGGATAATCCCGATGCAATTGCGCCGATCACAAAGGCGATCGCCGTATCCAGCCCTATCTCCGCATCGCCGGGTCGAACTCCCATGAGATAGGGAGCCACTGCGAGAAGCAACCCCATCACCAGTACGACGATTGCCACGATTGTGTACTCGTTTCTCAGGAATGTCCCCGCTCCACTGCGGATTTTTATGGTCAGGCGCCGGATACTCTCAGATTCGATACGACGGCGCATGATATCCCACACGAGGAGCGCGACGACAAGCAACGCGAGAACACTAGCAACAAGAGCAGAATTCAACATTGACGCCTCCCTGCGACTCCCGTTCGGTACAGGTACGGCTTGCTGTTGTCGATCCGTACATGCGGCGACGGGAGCAATGGGTTTTCAGATGGTGAGCCGGCAAAACGTGCCGCTCATTCATATGGTACACCCGTCGCGGGGAGTGTGCAATTCACCCTTCACCGGTGGTGAAGGAGAAGCCCAGAGAAATTGTTACGATCGTTACCTCTTCCTCCTGCTGTACAAAGGAGCTGAGGGAGATATTGTAGGGTTTGTAGAGCAGGTCAAACCCGAAAATCAGCGATCCGTAACCGTCGATGCTGTCGCTGTCGCTTTCCAGATAGTCATTCTGTTCATAAAAATCCCCGGAGTACTCAACCATATACCCGCCGACGGAGTAGCGGTACACACCAAAAGGACTGACCACGAAATCTCCGACGCCGATATTGGCCTGCAGACCGCCGCCGGGGACGATGAGGACCTGCAGCATCTGAGACTGGAGATCAAAGTCATCAAATTCCATGATCGAAATCGTCGCGTTGGTTCCCAGCATACCGAATGCGAGGACATCGAGATTTTCGTTGTAGTATGGACGCAGAATAGGCGTGAAATCTGCGACGATGGGTACCATCGTCACGTCCGCCCCGGGAACATCACCGACGAGAACTCCCGCGGCGGTAGACCGATTATAGGTAAATACCGGCGAGTAGGTACTCTGCCTGGCGTAGCTGCCGATGACACCGTCAAAACGCCAGTCGTAGTCTTTGTCGTCATTGCTGATACCGAGATAGGTACCCCGGACGGAATGGATCGTCTGTCCCGGTTCAAATACGGGATACCCGACCGGAGGGGGTGCGATGGTGAAGGTGAACTCGCCTCCCTCGGGAACACTGCCGCCGGACTGGGCAAATACCATTCCCCCGGAAACGCATAAAACGAGTGTGATAACAAAGAATTTCGAGATGTTCCAATTCATGAAGATCCTCCTGGAACCACTTTAAAGATCAAGCAAACTATTTTCCAGTACATGCGGACAAAATCGGCGGGCACGTACAGGTACATGCCGTCACGCCCGATCCACGGACCACTTGCGCTGCGAGAACAGTTCTTCTATCGTTACAACCATGAAACTGGACCAGACCAATCGCCGGATCCTGCAGGTGCTACAAAAGGACGGCTCCATCACAAACGCGGAGCTGGCACGACAGATCGGTCTGGCCCCGGCAACAACCCTCGAGCGGGTGCGTAAAATGGAACAGAGCGGCGTGATTGCCCGCTACGCCGCCGTCGTCGACCGCGGAAAAGGTGGGGCTGCCCATAACGGTCTTTGTGGAAATCGCCATTTCAGACCATTCCGCTCAAGCGGTCAGGGAGTTTAACCGGGCGGTGGAGGCGATACCGGAAGTACTCGAGTGTCACCACGTCGCCGGTGACAAGGACTTTCTCCTGAAGGTAGTGACCCGGGACATCAAGAGTTACGAGCGTCTCGCCCTCGACACCCTCGCCTCAATGCCCAACATCGGACATATCACCACCATATTTGTCCTCTCCACGATAAAGGACACCCTTCAGATACCGGTCTGAGCTGCGCCGCCCGCATCCCGTCGCATCCCGTCGCATCCCGCCAGATCCACCCGCATTCGGTGCGGGGCATCGCCCCTGTCACCACCCCACCCCTGTTCGGAATAGCACGCCATAATCCGTCGAACATACGGTTTTTCGTTGACATCACCTGATTATCAACGGACAATTCGACATATACAGGAGGTTCATAATGGCAGAAATGCTGGTACTCGGAGACGACGCCGTCGCCCTCGGCGCCATTGACGCCGGAGTCAGCGTCGCCTACGGCTATCCCGGCACCCCGTCTACGGAGATTCTGGAGTACCTTCAGTCCTACCGTGACGCCCATGACGACACGCTCGTCGTCCGCTGGTGCTCCAACGAAAAAACCGCGACGGAAGGGGGCGTCGGCGTCTCCTATGCGGGCAAGCGCAGCCTCGTGACGATGAAACACGTCGGTCTCAACGTCGCCATGGATGCCTTTATCAATGCATGCCTCCTGGATATCAACGGCGGACTCGTTCTCGCCGTGGCAGACGACCCGGGCATGCACTCCTCCCAGAATGAACAGGATACACGCTACCTCGCCGACTTTGCCCGGACGATCTGTCTGGAGCCGCGGAACCATCAGGAAGCGTACGACATGACCAGGGATGCCTACACCCTCTCGGAACGCTTTCACGTTCCCGTGGTGGTGCGCCTCGTGACGCGCCTCTCCCACAGCAGAGGCCTCATCCGCCGCGCCGCGCCCCTCGCCAAAAGCGATCTCGGCACGGCAAAAGACCGGACGGGGTGGATGACCCTCCCGGCGATGGCGCGCAAGGACTGGGCACGCCTCCTGGAACAGCAGCCGGCCTTCACCGCCTGGTCCGAGGATGCACCCTACAACCGCCTCTCCCTCAACCCCGACTCCCAAGATTTCGCCGTCATCACCAGCGGCCTCGGCGGCAACTACTACGAGGAAAACCTCCCGGACGTGGAAGCCCTCACCGGACACCGTCCATCCCATCTCCACGTCGCCACCTATCCCGTCCCGGTACAGCTGATCCGCCGCCTCGCCGAAGGGGCAGAGCGGCTCATTCTCATAGAAGAAGGATACCCCTTCATCGAGCGTCAGCTTCGGTCTATCCTCGGCGATCCGGTGACAATCAGCGGAAAGATGGACGGTGCGGTACCGGCGGCGGGAGAACTCAACCCCGACAACGTGCGCCCCGTCCTCGGACTCGCACCACGCCCCACCCTTCCCGCACCCGCGATTCCCCCGCGGCCGCCCCAGCTCTGCGCCGGCTGCCCCCACACCGACTCCTTTCACGCCCTCACCGAGGCGCGCGCCGCCTTTCCCGAGAGCATCGTCACCAGCGACATCGGCTGCTACGCCCTGGGAGCGCTGCCGCCCCACGATGCGGTGGAAACGATTCTCTGCATGGGAGCCTCCATCGGCATGGCAAAGGGCGCCGCCGAGGCGGGCCGGCCCAACGTCGTCGCCACCATCGGTGATTCCACATTCTTCCATTCGGGAATCCCCGGCCTCATCGACGCGGTATCGGCGGGCACAAACATGACGGTGGTGATTCTCGACAACGGAACCACCGGCATGACCGGCGGCCAGGACACGATCCTTGCAGGGGCCCATATACGGGAGGTGGTCATCGGCTGCGGCGTCGACCCTGATCACGTCATTCTCTTTGACCCGTCGCCCAAAAAACACGCCGAAAACACGGCAATCATCAAAAGAGAAATGGAATACCCCGGCATATCGGTCATCATTCCCGTACGGGAGTGTATTCAGACAAAAATCAGACGGAGCCGTCGCGCCCGATCGGAGGCCGCCGTATGAAACTCGACATCATCCTCGCCGGAGTCGGCGGACAAGGCATTCTCTCCATCGCCGCCGTCCTCGGCCACGCGGCGCTCCACAGCGGTCTCCATCTCAAGCAGGCGGAGGTTCACGGCATGAGCCAGCGCGGCGGTGCCGTCCAGTCCCATATGCGCATCTCCGACCGGCCCATCCACAGTGACCTCGTGCCCCTCGGCGGCGCCGAGATCGTCCTCTCCGTGGAACCCCTGGAAAGCCTGCGCTACGTCTCCTACCTCTCCGCCACGGGCTGGCTGGTGACCAACATCACGCCCTTCGACAACATTTCGTCCTACCCTCCGGTATCAGAAATTCTAGACGAAATCGAAGCGTTACCGCGGAGCCTCACCGTTGATGCCGATGCCATAGCCCGGCAGCTGAAGAATCGTCTGGCCATGAACATGGTCATGGCGGGGGCAGCGTCACCGTACCTGGAGCTCCCCTTTGAAGCCCTCGCCGTCGGTGTGGAACGCGTCTTTGAGCGCAAGGGTCACGAGGTGGTGGCGGCCAATATCGCCGCCCTCGAGGCGGGACGGGACTACGCCCGGAGTCGTGTGTCATGATCACCGGGACGCTCATAAATCCGAAATCGATCGCCGTCATCGGCGCCTCCAAAGACACCCGGAAGCCCGGCGGCAAGGTGCTTTTCAACCTCCTTACGGGACAATTTTCCGGCCCCATCTACCCGGTAAATCCCCGGGAGGAGGAGGTGCAGGGTCTTCCCGCCTATGCGACGGTGGCGGATCTCCCGCCGGTCGATCTCGCAATCCTCGCGATTCCCGCGGCGGCGTGCGTCGAAGCGGTGCGTATCCTGATCCGCGAGAAGGAGACCTCCGCCTTTATCGTCCTTTCCGCCGGTTTCAGCGAGGAGGGTGAAGCGGGCGCCGCGTTGGAGCAGGAGCTCGCAGCCCTCGTGGAAGAGGCGGGGGCGTCGCTGATCGGGCCCAACTGTATCGGCGTCCTCACTCCGTCCTACAACGGCGTCTTCACCACCCCCATTCCCCACCTGGATCGGGAAGGGTGCGACCTCATTTCCGGCTCCGGCGCGACGGCGGTCTTCATCATGGAAGCGGCGGCGGCAAAGGGGCTGCACTTTTCCCGTCTCTTCTCCGTCGGCAACAGCGCCCAAATCGGCGTCGAGGAGGTCCTGGAGTACCTGGACGGCGAGCCGGGCGTGCCCAACCCCAAACTCCTCTACATCGAAAATATCGCCCGCCCGGTAAAACTGCTGCGCCACGCTCGTTCGCTCGTCACCAAAGGGTGTCGTATCGCCGCGATCAAGGCGGGCACTTCCGATGCGGGCAGCCGCGCCGCCAGCTCCCACACCGGCGCAATGGCGGGGTCCGACGTCGCCGTGGACGCCCTCTTCCGCAAGGCCGGTATCGTACGGTGTTACGGACGGGAAGAGCTCGCAACCATCGGCGCAATATTCAGCCTGCCCCCCCTGCCGGGCGGGAGGATCGCCGTCGTCACCCACGCCGGCGGCCCGGCGGTGATGCTCACGGATACCCTCAGCGAGGGCGGCCTCGAGGTGCCCCCAATCTCGGGTCCCGCGGCGGAACGTCTGAAGGAGCAGCTCCATCCGGGAAGTTCCGTCGCCAACCCCATAGACTTCCTCGCCACCGGCACGGCGGAACAGCTCGGCGCCATTCTCGATGCCTGTGAACGGGACTTTGACAACATCGATGCGGTGGTTGTGATATTCGGCAGTCCCGGCCTCTTTCCGGTGGACGACGCCTATGCGGTTCTCCGCGACCGGATGCAGCGCGGCGGCAAGCCGATCTATCCGATCCTCCCGTCGGTGGTAAACGCCGGGCGGGAGATCGCCGAGTTTACGGAAGCGGGCCTTGTGGCATTCCCCGATGAGGTCATTTTCGGTCGCGCTTTTGGTCGGGTGTACGGGACCCTCGGTCCTTTCCCGGAGGGCGTCGCGCCGGTGGCCACCCCGACGGGAACCCAGGCGGGCGGCGAGGTACAAAAACTCCGTCGTATAGCCGGGCTTGACGCACCTGACGGCGAGTCTGCGGAAGGATACCTCCCGCCGGAACGGCAGCAGGCGCTCCTGGACGCAGCGGGAATTCGGAGAGTCCCGGAAGAGATCGCCGTATCGGAAGACGGCGCGGTCGCGGCAGCCGCAGGGCTTGGATTTCCGGTGGTGATGAAGGTGGTCGGACCTCTCCACAAGAGCGACGTCGGAGGAGTTGCCCTCAACGTTGCGAGTGAAGAAACGGTGCGACGAGAGTTTCGACGTATCATGGCGATCCCCGACGCCACGGCGGTTCTCCTTCAGCCGATGGCGTCGGGCCTGGAACTCTTTGCGGGAGTCAGTAGGGAAGGCGCCTTCGGACATCTCATTATGACGGGGCTGGGCGGAATCTTTGTGGAAACCCTCAAAGACTATGCCGCCGGCCTCGTCCCCCTCGATTTGACGGAAGCACTCACGATGATCCGCTCACTCCGGGGATACCCGGTGATCGCGGGGGCACGGGGCCGCGCCGGTGCCGACGAGGAGGAGCTTGCCCGCACGCTCACCGCCCTCTCCCGCCTCGTCACCGCCGTACCGGAGATAGCGGAGCTCGATCTCAACCCCCTCATCGCCACCGAAACGGGTCTCCTGGTGGTGGATGCACGCATTCGTATCACCCCGGAGGTGCACAATGAACCATGAAACACCGATCACCCGCACGGTTGTGGACAGCTGCCTCAAAACCAACGGCATCGGCCCCCTCGGCAGGAGCTCCATACGGGAAATCGTTCAGCTCGTCTCACAGATAGAAGCGGAGTCGGGACAAACCTTCATTCGTATGGAAATGGGTGTACCCGGCCTATCCTCCCCCGCTCTCGGCCCGGCGGCACAGATCGAGGCGCTCTCTCGGGGAGTAAGCGCCCAGTATCCAGTCATAGACGGACTTCCCGCGCTGAAGGAGGAAACGGCCCGGTTCGCCCGCCTCTTTCTCGACATTTCGATTAAACCCGCCGGATGCATCCCCGTCGTAGGCGCGATGCAGGGCGCCTTTGCAACCTTCATGGTCGCAAACCGGAACGACCGTACCCGCAAGGGGACGCTCTTTCTCGACCCCGGCTTTCCCGTCCAGAAGCAGCAATGCACCATTCTCGGCCATGAGTATGATTCCTTCGATATTTCAGAGTTTCGCGGTGAGCGTCTGCGGGGTGAGTTGGAACGGCATCTCAGGGAGGGGCTCATCTCTTCAATCCTCTATTCCAACCCCAACAACCCTTCCTGGATGTGTCTCGACGAGGAGGAGCTCCGTATCATCGGGGAACTTGCGTCGAGATATGACGTGACCGTCATAGAGGATCTCGCGTACCTGGGAATGGATTTCCGGAAGGATTACTCCCGACCGGGGACGGCACCGTACCAGCCGACGGTCGCCCGTTATACCGACAACTGGGTTCTCCTCATTTCGACGTCAAAGATGTTCAGTTACGCCGGTGAACGTTTGGGGCTGCTCCTCGTCTCCGACGCGCTCTTTGACCGGAGCTATCCCGATCTCCTGCGCTACTACAACACTGACCGCTTTGGTCGTGCCCTCGTGTACGGGGCGCTTTACGCCCTTTCCGCCGGGACGGGACATTCGGCGCAATACGCGGTGGCGGCGATGCTCAAGGCGGCCAATGACGGAGAGATGAACTTTGTCGCCGTCACCAGAGAGTACGGTCGTCGTGCGGCGATCATGAAAGAGCTCTTCACCGACAACGGCTTTCGCATTGTCTACGACCACGACCGGGACCAGGCTGTGGCGGACGGCTTCTTTTTCACCATTTCCTATCCCGGTATGGACGGGGACTCCCTGATGAAGGAACTTCTCTACTACGGTATCAGCGCAATGGGTCTTGCCATAACGGGAAGCGCCCACCCGGAAGGGCTGCGGGCGTGTGTGAGCCGCTTTTCATATGATCAGGCACCGGTCCTTGCGGACCGTCTCCGTCGGTTCCGTGCCGATCACCCGACGGGACCGGAATCTACGTCTTGAATATTTCCATTCGTTCCCGGATACCGTTGATCCGTTCTCCCAGGATAGTCAGGCTGTCGTTGAGGCCGTTCATCGCCTGATTGATCTGACCGGCACCCGTCTCAATTTCACGCACGGCACCCCGGACCTCGGACCCTATGGTGTTGTTCATGCGATTGGAATCGATTATTGAATCGGTCAGTCCATTGACCTCCCGGGATTTCTCGTTGATTGCGGCGATGGCGTCGCGCAGGGAGACAACCGCGGAGGTCACCTCCCTCATGCCGGTAGACAGTTCCGTCACCGTTGACTCAATCTCCTCAAAGGCTGCGCGGGTACCGTCGGTACCGCGCGCCACGTCTCCAAAGGTCTGTTCCATTTCGCCGAACGCGGTATTCAGGGTGTGAATCCGGTCAACACTGCCCTTGAGGCTTTCCTGAATGACCCGGGCGTTCTCGCCGGAGTTTTCCGCAAGTTTGCGAATCTCCTCGGCGACGACGGCAAAACCCCTCCCCGCCTCACCGGCGTGGGCCGCCTCGATCGCTGCATTCATGGACAACAGATTGGTCTGGGCGGCGATACCGTCGATCACTGCCGTCGCCTCCAGCATCTCGTCGGCCCGGGACGCGAGGTCCCGTACGGTGGCGTTGATATTGTCTATATCGCCGCCGCTCTTACCGACTGCCGCCGAGAGGTCCCGCACCTCCTGGATGCGGCGGGAGGCGGTGTTCTGAATGCTCTGGGACTGGGCGTTCATCTCTTCCACCGAGGCGGAGGTCTCCTCTATGGCGCTTACCTGATTGTTGATCTGCTCATCCATTACGGAAATCGCCGTACGGATCTGCTCCGCCTTGTCCACGCTCTCTTCAATGGAGACATGAAGACGGTCCACGGACTGAGCGACGGAACCGATATTACTGGCGATTTCGTTCACCGACGCGGCGGTTTCCGTCGCACTGCCGACGATTGTGTCCTTCTCATTGGATACATCCACGGTGTCCTGCTTCACCCCGTCCACGAGTCCACCGAGTGACTGGACAAAACTGTTGAAGCGGGACGCCAGGAGCCCCACTTCATCGCGGCTCTGCGTTTCGATTTGTCGGGTGAGATTCGCTTCTCCCGAGGCGATCTCTTCCAGTTGCTGTGAAACCTGAAGGACACCCCGAATTGAAAAACCGATGAGAAACCACAGGATCGCCGCTGCGGCACCCACGACAATGAGGGCGATGAGAAATGTTGCATTTCTGATCTGACGGATCGTATCTTCCATGAGGGACGTGGGAACCGAGGCGACAAAATAGTAGGATGTGTCGAGGACCTGTCGTCCGGCAATAAACATCTCCCGTGTGCCCTCCTCCTCTTCAAGACCGGAGACGTCCGCGGGTACAACCTGCTCGCTTTGCAGCGTCTTCAGATCGAGGCCGGAAACAGAGTCAAGGAGGAGTGAACCTTCCGCACCGTCCCGGGTGGAGGCGAGGATGAATCCGTCGCCGTCAACAAGAAAGAGGTCTCCTCCCGCAACGGCGGCTTCCGTGGGGACGACTCCGGACAACTCCAGCCCGACACCGGTGACACCCACGCGTGTACCATCCAGGACGATCGGAACGTTTACGAAGAGGAGCGTCTCATCGAGCTCGGGGTTGTAGTCGAGATTGAGAACGTACTCCCCCGGCATCTCCATGGCGTCAAAGAACCAGCTGTCTTCGGGATCATCCTCGCTGACCACGTCAAGAAGCTGCCGGCGCTCCGCCCAGTAGTTACCGTTTTGGGCACTCACGAGAAAGGCGTGAAAATAGTCGGCATCGGTCGTAAGCCGGTCCAGGCGCTGGAGAACCACCTCATGCAAATCGTTTTCCGGTTCGCCGGCGCGAAACCACGCTTCTACGGCGGGATCTCTCGCCAGGAGTCTGCTCGTTTCCACGGCGGCGGCAATCTCTCCCTCCACAAAGGCTTTGGAATCCCCCGCCAGGGCGCGTATGAGACTGGGTACCACATCACGTTGCAGGCGATTGTGGGTACCTCGAAAACTGAAAAAACCGAGGGCACCCATGCCGAGGAGAATAATAAGCAATGTCGGTATGAGAATTTTCGTTGCCAGGTGTCTGTTCATAGATACCTCCCGCGTACCGTTCGGTTCAAACATACTAGTCGTCCCCGCGGATGTCACGGTTATATATGACTGATTCGAAGATATTTAGATGGCTTGGAAGACTTCATTACATAAAAAATCTCCATATCCTTGCTCCAATTTGTCCCGGTCAGTATCTTTGATTCTTGAAATGACCCTGTCCGCCGAACTTTTTTCAGCGATTACCGCCGCAATATCCGAGGCCGTCGTCGTCGTCGATGCCGGAACAGATGGCCGGGACCTGCAGATCATGTTTGTCAACGGCGCTTTTGAAGAGATGACCGGCTATGACATGACCGATGTAGCAGGTACCTCGCTGTCCATCCTTGAAGCCGGATCGGAACATGAGACGACAAGGGCGATCCATTCGGCCATACGGACGGGGAACCCCGTCGTCACACATATGACAAACTTCCGGAAGAACGGAACCCCTATCGAGGTACGCTGGAAAATCACCGCCTTTTCCCCGTCGTCCCGGGACCGCCGTTACGTCATCGTGACACTTCAAGACATCACGGAGCAGATCAGGCTGAAGAAGCAGAGCGAGCAGCTCGCCCTTCTCCACAACGTCTGGCAGGAGGTGGCCGCAGCGGGGCTGGATCTCGACGACCTGAGGCAACGGGTTGCGGAAGAGGCTCGCCGTCTCACCGACGCGGAAGCGGCGGTTGTAGAGGAGCCGGAAGGTTCCGATATGGTCTATCGGGCAGCCGTCGGAAACGCCGCCGGTCAGGAGGGACTGCGCCTGCCGATAGAAGGGAGCATATCCGGTCTCAGTTTCTCCACCGGGGAGACGCTCATGTGTGATGATACCGACACGGACGCCCGGGTCAACAGGGAAGCGACACGACGGGTCGGAATGCGATCGGGAGTGCTCGCGCCACTTGTGCATCAGGGACGCTGCTACGGAGTGCTCAAGGTGTATTCATCCCGGCCGCGGCATTTTTCCTTCGACGATGCCCGACTCCTGGAGCTTTCCTCAAGTATTCTCGCGGCGGCGCTCTTCGACGCGGCAGCGTTCGACGAGGAGATTAGGAAACGCCGGACCGTCCTCGACGCGACGCCGATAGTCATCGGCTACCTTGACCGAAACCAGCGATATGTGGAGGCGAACAGCGCCCATGAGAAGCTCTTTCGACGTCCCCTCTCCGAAATCCGCGGCAAGTATGTCCACGAGCTGATACAGCCGGACACATATGATCAAATGCGTCCCTATCTGGAGGCAGCGCTTTCAGGGGAGAGCGTCAGTTTTGAAGTTGACGTGAAGGACGACGACAACGAGAATCGGCGCTTTCGCGGAAATCTCGAACCCCACTTCCAGTCTGACGGAAGTCTCGCCGGGTGTTACATCGCCGTACGGGATGTCACCGACGCCAAACGGGCCGACACGGACTATCTCACCGGACTTCCCAACCGCCGGCACTTTGAGCGGCTCGGAACCTACGCCATTCGGGCGCGGGGACGAACAGGTGCCGCCGTGAGCTTGCTCATGATCGATATAGACCACTTCAAACAAGTAAATGACCGCCACGGGCACGCCGTGGGCGACGAAGTTCTGAAGTCGTTCGGCACCATTCTGTCCGGATCGAGCAGGCAGAGCGACGTACCCTGCCGCTGGGGAGGCGAAGAGTTTGCAATTCTTCTCGGACAGAGTTCCGGAGACGAGGCGATGGCCTTTGCCCGGCGTCTCCTTACGGAGATACGGCAAACTTCCTTCGGCGCCGCCGGCAGCGTCACCGCAAGCGTGGGAGTTGCCGAAGCGGGACCGACCGATACGCTTGCAATGCTGCAGGAACGGGCTGATCGGGCATTATATGCGGCAAAACAGTCGGGCCGGGACCGGGCACGTCGGGCCGACTCATGATCCGCCTCGGGAAGTGCACCTTTCGTTCAGGCAGGCCCCCGCGCGCCCGCAAATAATCCGCGGCTCATACTCCGCGGCTCAAACTCCGCCGCGCATCTCCGTAACGGCGCGTTTAGCGAATGCAAGCTCCGAAAAAGTCACGGTACAGCCCGAACCGGTCGGGCTCTGGGCGGAAATCCCGACGTTCGCCGTCGCCCCCGGGGGTACCGGCAGCGCCAGCAGACGTACCATGCGCCATCCCCTGCCGTCGAGAGAGTAATAGAGACCCAGTACATCACCGCGACGGGACATCTTGAGATGGACCGCGTCCCCGTCAACCACTTCTCCGTTGGCGTCATCGCTCAGGCCGTTGGTTACCACCGTCACGACGGAGGTACTCCCCAGATCGGTCTGCTCAAAGGCAAGTTTGGCCCACACATCGTCGGTGCAGTAAAAGACAATCGCCCCCGCATCATAGGTGGCACCGAAGGCGGGGGCGACGCGTCCCTCAACGGTAAAATCACCGTCAACTTCGCGGTACAGAACGGGGGCACTCGCCTTTCGCACATCCGATGCGGGGTCATTAAAGTAATCCGTCCCGCCCGCTGCCGTGATCGTCACCGTATTGCCGTCGTGTACAAATGAATCGGGCTCGTTTTTCCACGTATCAAACACAAGGTCCTCCACAAAGTTGAACTATATCCGTCGGCAGCAGCTCTGTTAACCGTCCGGAACTCTCCATCCGACGGGCGCGCCGCCCCGACGTTCCCCTGCGTTTCCATTTATAGTACCCTGACTATCGGTCCACGCGCGTCATCCTTCACGGAACGAAAGGTTCTTCAATGGCAACGAGTACGGTCGAACAATACATAAAAGTGATCTATCAGGAACAGCAAAAGGGCATCGGCGACGTTGTCCAGATGAAACGGCTCGCCGAAGCGATGGAGGTGACGCCCGGTACCGCGACGACCATGGTGAAACACCTCGCCCGGAATGAATACATCCGGTATCAGCCCCGCGTCGGCGTCGAACTCCTCGACAAGGGACGTGATCTGGCGGTTCGGATCATCCGACGCCACCGGCTGATCGAAACTTTTCTTGAGCAAATCCTCGGGTATGACTGGTCGGAGGTGCATGACGAGGCGGAACAGCTGGAACACGCCGTTTCCGATCTCTTTGTGGAGCGTATCGACCGTCTTCTCGGTCATCCCGGGAGTGATCCCCACGGCGATCCGATTCCCTCTCCCTCCGGAATCTTTTCCGGCGCTCCCTCCCGCCCGCTCCCGGACGCCGAAACGGGAACGGTTGTGACGATCGTTCGCCTTTCAAAGGATGACAAGGAGTTTCTGGATTTGATGAAGGGAAACCATATCGTCCCCGGCGAGGAAATTGTCGTGGAAACCATCGATGCCGTTGCGGGAATCGTTTCAGTCACTCATCCCGGCAACGGTCATCGATTTACGATGGGATACGATATCGCCACACACATATTTGTCTCGACGGAGTAATATGTCGGCAGCGCATACCCGGCAATCGTCAGAACTGGAGTTTCTTCTCCCCGGGGGAACCTTGAAAGAGAAGCTTTCCGTTCCGGTACGAATAGAGCACCATCGCGTTGTCCCGGAGGGCGTCGTAATAGTTCTCGGCATCGATAACCACGAGACTCGCGGGATTACCGACCTTGATACCGTACTCACTGTCGTCGAGGTGCATTGCTCTGGCGGCATTGGTGGTGACAAAGCGGTAGGAGTTCATGATGTCCTCATATCCCATGAGATGGGTGACGTGCAGCCCGAGAAAGACGACGTCCCGCATCCCGCCGTTGCCCATGGGGTACCAGGGATCAAACATGTCGTCGTTTCCAAAGGCGACATTAATGCCCTCCGCCATCAGTTCCTTCACACGGGTCACGCCCCGCCGTTTGGGATAGGTGTCCACCCGCCCCTGTAAATGGGTATTCACCAGGGGGTTGGCGATGAAGTTGATCCGGCTCATCTTGAGCAAGCGCATGAGTCGCAGAACGTAGGCGTTGTTATAGGAGTGCATCGCGGTTGTATGGCTGGCGGTGACGCGGTCGTAGAGTTCCATCTCGTACGCCCGGGCGGCCACCGTTTCAAGGCCCCGTGACGCCTCGTCGTCGATTTCGTCACAGTGAATATCCACCAGCTTGTCGTACTTCTGGGCGAGACCCATGGCGATGTTGAGGGACTCCACACTGTATTCCCGGGTGAACTCAAAGTGGGGTATGCCGCCGACAGCGTCGGCGCCCATCTTTACCGCCTCTTCCGTCAGTTCCCGTCCCTTCGGATAACTGAGAATGCCTTCCTGGGGAAAGGCGACGATTTGGATGGTCGTCACGTCCTTCAGCTCATCCCTCAGTTCGATCATCGCTTCCATGGCGGTCAGTGTTGGATCGGTGACGTCCACATGGGTCCTGACGTACTGTACGCCCATTGCCGCCTGCTTGCGCACCGCCCGGTGGACCCGCTCCTTCACATCCGCCTTGGAGAGCTTCTGTTTCCGCTTGCTCCAGCACTCGATACCTTCAAAGAGGGTACCCGAAATATTCCACACGGGATCACCTGCGGTAAGGCAGGTGTCCAGGTGAATGTGGGATTCCACGAAGGGCGGCAGGGCGAGTTTGCCACCGCAGTCGACAACCTGCTCGCCTTTCGCCGCAGTCAGACCGGCGGCTATCGTCTCAAACCGGCCGTCGGTAATGCGAATATCCGTCGCCTCCGCAACGTTTTCAATGTAGAGGTTCTTCAGTACCATCCGCGCGGCCTCACCCTTTCTTTTGATAGACGAGTTTGTCGGCGACGTAGTAACAGATTATTGCCACGACCATGGCGTTGATTGCGGCGATGCCGAAGGAGACGAAGTTCCCTACCAGCGCGCCGGCGACAACACCGATTATGGCTCCCCAGTTCACCTTCCGGTCGGAGATCTCACCGCCTGTGTATTCATCGCGGTGCATAAAGAAGTCCAGGGCGATGATCGCGCCAACCGGCGGCAGCGTGGCGTTGAGAAAGCTGAGCCATCCGATGAAGTTGAAGTAGAGCCACATTGCCGTTGCGGTACCGACCACGCCGGCGATAAGGACCATCGGGCGCTTGCGGATCTTGGTGATGTTGGAGAGCCCCAAACCGGAGGTATACAGGGCGTTGTCGTTGGTGGTCCAGATATTGGCACCCAGAACAAGGATGGCGGGAATCGCCAGTCCCTGGGCAATCATGACGTAAAAAATATCCTCGGCACCGGTAAATGCACCACCGACGGCGCCGAAGGCGAACATCAGAGTATTGCCGAGAAAGAAGGCGATCACCGTGGTGATGACGGCGATCTTGTGGGACTTGGCAAAACGGACAAAGTTGGGTGTGGCGGTACCACCGCTCACAAAGGATCCGATGACCATACCCACACCGGCAAAGACGGTGATCTCTCCCGCGGACTGGGCAAATATCCGGGAAAGGCCCCCACCCTCAACGGTCGCCGCCACCATGGAATAGACGCCAAGCACGGTGATGAGCGGCACGGAAATGAAACTCACCACCTCAAGTCCCTTTATGCCGAAGTAGGCGGAACCGGTCATGAGGACGCCCGCCAGGATCAACAGTCCGACGGGACTGACGTTCATAAGTTCCGCCACTGGTATGGCAAACATGGCGACACCGACTCCGAACCACCCGATCTGGGTAAAACTGATAAGTGCCGAAGGAAGAAAGGAACCGACGGAACCAAAGGAGCGGTGGGCGAGGAGGTCCAGGCTCAACCCCGTATGGCTGCCGATATACGCCAGAATACCGGTATATGCACCGAGTATCGTACCGCCGATAATGACCGCCCAGAGAAAACCGGCAAAATCAAGACCGTTGCCCAGACGGGCGCCGACGCTCATGCTGGCGGAGAAATAGGTAAAACCGAGCATAATGACAAATATGGACCAGAATCCCTTTCGCGCCGTCTGGGGAACAGCCTCAAGGGAATAATCGATGTCTACGTGTTTGGGTTTGTTTCCGTCCATTACCGGGACCTCCTCATGGATATTTGATGCATATATATGCAGTCGCTATACGGTATACGGGCCGGAATGGGTTGTCAACTTTTTTAATTAAGAATTGTCTTTTTTGATCGACGCGACATTTGCCGGACGACGGTATTCATCGGTATTTATCGGTAAGGGGGCAGGATGAGCAAAGAGAACATCGAACCGGGCGTATCCATAGGCCACGTCCACCTCAAGGTTGCCGATCTTGACCGGGCGCTCCGCTTTTACTGCGACGTCCTCGGTTTCACGCTGATGCAGCGTTTCGGCACGCAGGCGGCCTTTGTCTCCGCCGGCGGCTACCACCACCACATCGGTCTCAACACATGGGAGAGCCTCGGCGGCTCCCCGCCCGCCCCGGGAACGACGGGCCTCTACCACCTGGCGATTCTCTACCCGACCCGGGCAACTCTTGCCGACGCGCTGCGGAGACTTGTCGACGCGGGCATCACCCTCGACGGCGCCGCCGACCACGGCGTGAGCGAGGCACTCTACCTCCGCGACCCCGACGGAAACGGCGTCGAACTCTACCGCGATCGCCCCCGGGAGGAGTGGCCCCGCACCCCCGACGGCGAAGTGGGGATGTACACGCGGGCACTCGATATCGAGGGGGTTGCTTGGGGAGAGGGGATGAGGTGGCCGCACTGTTAAATTTGTTGAGTTATTCATGATTTTATAATTCCATAAATACATTGAACTGGTGCGGACTGTGCTATCTGTTCTCGCCCGCCCGAGAAGAGCTATAGTCCCTTTCATGCAGAGTGTGGAGCGACCCAATCTAAAGCTGCTGCTCAGTTTCGCCCTTCCCATGATCCTCAGTCAGGCGTCGGAGACGGTGATGCTTTTTGTGGACAGGCTCTTCCTCGCACAGCTCGGAAAGGTCCACATCGCCGCCTCCATGAGCGGAGGGCTTTCCGCCTTTGTCTTCAGTTCGTTCTTTGCCGGCATCGTGGGCTACACCAACGCCCTCACCGCCCAGTACTACGGCGCGGGACGTAAGGAACGGTGCGTCCATGTGGTCACCCAGGGAATTTACCTCTCTCTGCTCTTTACGCCGCTTCTGTTCGCGTTGATTCCCCTGGTGGGGTCAACCTTTACTTTGGCGGGTCACACCCCGGCGCAGATCGATCTGGAGTATCCATATTTTTCCATTCTCATGAGTGCCTCAGTATTGGTACTCCTCAGGCAGGCGCTGGCGGGATTCTTTCTCGGCATCGGCTCAACCAGGGTGGTGATGCTGGCCAATCTCCTGGGCATGGTGGTAAATGTCCCCCTCAACTACGTCCTGATTTTTGGAAAGCTCGGGTTTCCCGCCCTGGGAATTCGCGGTGCCGCCTATGGAACGATCTGTTCAAGTTTTTTAATCGTGGTCGTCCTCTTTGCAGTGTACCGTCGCCACGAGTTCTATAACGCCACATCCTTTGGGGAGACGTGGCGCTTCAGAAAGGAAGTGACCCGGTCGGCTCCTCAAGTTCGGGGGACCTGCAGGGGTGGAGCTCTTTCTCAACGTCTTTGCCTTCAACATCTTTGTCCAGCTCTTTCACTCCATGGGACCCGATGTTGCAGCGGCGGTAACCATCACCTTCAACTATGACATGGTCGCCTTCATTCCGATGATCGGTCTCAGCGTGGCCGTAACGGCGATGGTGGGACAGCAAATGGGAGCGGGCAATCCCCAGGGGGCACATGAGGCGACGATGCTCGCCCTGAGGGTCGGCTACTCCTACGCCGCCGTCATGATGGTCCTCTTTATCGGTGGAGCGGGCATGCTGGTCCGTGCCTTTGCCGGGGGACTCGCGCCGGGGGAAGAACGGCTTCTGGAACTCTCCAAGGCGATGCTCCGACTGGCGGCGATATACACGCTGGCGGACATCACGCAGCTCGTCTTTTCCGGCGCCCTCAGGGGGGCGGGAGACACGCGATGGGTCATGTACATCTCCGTCGGCCTGCACTGGGTCATGGCGATAACGATGGTTCTACTCATCCGCGTATTCGCCCTGCCCCCGCTGGCGATCTGGGGCTTCTTCATCACCTTTGTCGTTGTGCTGGGCGCATCCATATTTGCCCGCTACCGGGCTGGACACTGGAAGCTCCTCACGATCATCGACGACGAACAGATCGAGGCAAACATCCACCCGCCGGAGATCAAGGCCGAGGCGGAGTGGATGTAGACGGGTGAGTTTGGCGGGGAAAGCGTCCCGGCCGGGGAGCACGCGGGGATACGCCGCGGTGTGAAATAATCAGCGAGGCGTGGGCGGTACAGATTCTCAGGAGTTGCCGCCGCCCGCAATTTCCTGGATACGCTGCTGCAGACTCTGGTCCTGCCGAATCGCCTGGGCAATTTCATTGAATCGCTCAACCGCAAGACCCTCGTCCTGAACCGCTTGAACCATCACGTCATTGAACTCCTGCTGGATTTCCCGAATTTCGGCGACAAGCTGGTCAAACTCTTCATTTTCGGCGTCGGTGGCGGCGGTTGCCGGTTCGGTACCGGACTGTCGTGCCTGAAAGAGCTCCTGAAATCGTTCAACTCCCATTTCGGAGGATTCCACCGATTCCTGTGACTGCGCCGCCAGATCACGCTGCACTTCCTGCAACTCTTCCACGACGGCGACAAAACTCTCAAGCTCCTGGTCGGAAACCTCGGCTGCTTCAGATTGATTCTGAGCAAAAATCGGGAACGAAATGACAATCAGACCAGCCAAAACAATGGTAAGTCGTAAAATTGTTCGAAAACGATGTGTGAGATGTTTACTATTCTTCATGATTCTAGGGCAACATTTATGTCCAATTTGGTCAACACCCCGCGAGAACTCGTCGTGACCTGCAGGCACCCTATCGGTTTCCGATCAGAATAATATGCAACTACTCCAACGATATAGTAGAATTCACTTGAGGAGCACACCGTGCTTGAAGTGATCCAAGAGGTCCTGGAAGCGGAAAAGAAGGCGGAAGCTATCATTGCTGAAGCCCGGGATGCTGTCGCCATTGCCCAGACAAGGTTTGATGCCGATGAGCGACGCAGGCTACAGGCAGCAAAGAGTACCACCGACGCTCATGTGCGAGAACGGGTCGCGCAGATTCGACTCGAAGCAGAACAACGTTATGAGGATCGGCTTACGACGGCGCGCTCTGCAATGGAATCATTTCTCGACTCCCATGAAATAGAGATCAATGATACCGTTGAATCTGTTCTTACCGTGGTCACGCAGACCGCCATCGAATAGACGATGAAGAGCGCCGTTTCCGGATACGCATTTATCAACGCCAAACTTCGCGCACGGATAAGCACGCTGATTCCGCGGGAGCTCATGATTCAAATGGCCCAGGCCCGGTCACTGGAGGAAACGGTTCGGTCTCTCGGCGGGACGCGCTACAAATCGGCGGCGCATATCTACGAGACGAGCGGAGACCTTCTGTTGACGGAACTGGAAATCACCCGCATTCACTACGCCTCGTTCAGCGAGATTTACCACCATGCGGTCCAGTTTTCCGACCGAGTTGTCGCCGCGTTTGTGGCGACACTCCTGATGCGCTACGAAATCGGGACAATAAAAAATGCGTTGCGACTGTGGTTTGAACGGGTGAAACGACAACGTTCGGTAGAGGATAAACTTCCGTACCTCCTCCGCTCGGTTCCTCCCCAGGGAGATCCGCAGCTTCTTGAGAAGGTCGTCAACGCCGATGAAGAAAATCTGCAGACCATATTCAAGGATCGTCCATACGGGCGGATTGTTTCTGAATCGCTCCCGAAAGTCATCGAAAGGGAGTCGCTATTCCCTCTGGAAATCGCCCTTGACCGCTGGTACTACGCCGATCTTGCCGCCGCCACCGCGGAGTTGTCCCGCCGCGACCGGCTCATTGCCGACCGCCTTATCGGAATAGAGATCGACGTGATCAACGTAAACTGGATTGTCCGGATCAAGGACCTTCGGGGAAGCGCCACGGAAGTGGAACTTATTCCCGACGGCACCCTCACCGATGCGCGTATGCTCTCTGCCGCCATGTCAGCCTCCCGCCCCGCCGAGTATCTCGCCGACTATCTCGGCAAGAGGATCGGCAATGGCATCACCACAAGGGAGGACGATCGCGACCACGGAGGAGAGATGAGAATGCTCGCCTTCATCGAAACACTGTTGAATCAGTTGCTTCAATATGAAAGCCGTCGTGCCCTCGGCGGTTACCCCTTCACCATCGGTGTCGTCCTCGCCTACGTCGCCCTCGTACAACAGGAGGCAAACGGACTGGTTACGGTCCTAAACGGCAAGTACTACGACCTTTCCCCGTCACGGGTGGAAGCGCTGCTATGATCTTCACATCGGCGATGGTCCACTTGACGGCGGTAATTTTCCGCGATTATACAAGGGCGGCGTCGGAGGCATTGCTGAAACTCGGGCTGTTGCACCTGGTCGACCTGGCCACCGTCGACCCGGACATACGGGCACGACGAAATGAACTGTTCCTCCCGACGGACCAGGAGGCGGCACCCGGGAAAAAGGGAGAAATACGTCGTCGCATCGAGACTATCCTGAGCTATGGCGGCTATGGCCGACCTTCCATAGCCGCGGAAAATCTCCGCGACACTGCTTCTCCCACAGCGACGGAAACGACCAGGATCGCCGACATGATCGGCGCCCGTATCGACGAGGTTCGGGAACAGCAACGGGCGGCACAACAACAGATCCATCGACTTGAGGACGTTCAACGTCACTTGCCCCTTTCCGGCGGTCGGGCCGTCCGCGACGCGGCGCGTATCGGCGGCGGCGGAACCTTTCTTACCGTTCGCACCGGAACGATCCCTGCCGACCGGCGGGAATCCTTCGAGCAGAAGCTGACGTTCTTTCCCGCGGTATTTACCCCCCTGGCGGACCGGGGCGAACGGATACTCTTCATCCTGGCGGGTATGAAACGAAACGATACCGAGATTGCGGCCCTCCTCGGAGAACACGGCTTCACCGAGGAAACACTCTCCCCCGACATCGGTACCGAAACGCGGGCTACCCTGGAGGAGAAACTCTCCCTTCTGCGGCAAAAGCAACTGGACTATGCACAGTCTATTCCCGGAATCGTCACGGAAGAACGCTCCCGTCTGGAAGACGCGTGGCGGGCGATGCGCATTGAGGAACTGATGGAAACGCTGGGCGATAGTTTTGCCCACACCCGGCGGGTGGTGATCATTTCGGGGTGGTTGCCTGCAAATGAACAAACCCGCGTGGAAGAGGCGCTCACCGCCTCGACCGACGGCCATTTATACCTTGAATGGCACCGGGACCGGGAGTACAGACTGTCCGGCGAAGATGCCGTCACCATTCCCAGCCGGTTGAAAAACCCCTCCTTTCTGGGAACGTTCCAGACGCTGGTGACCAACTTCGGCACACCCGCCTATGGCACGATCGATCCGACGCCACTGGTGGCGGTCGCGTACCTGACGATGTTCGGGCTGATGTTCGGCGATGCCGGCCACGGGGCCGTCCTGATCGCCGCCGGCCTTGCCATTCGTCTGTGGCTCCACCGGCGACCGGGCAAAGGCGACGGCGCCATCGCCGCCGCACTTCCCCTGCTTGGGAGACTCTTTATGTGGTGCGGCGGTGCGGCGGTGATCGCGGGAATCCTCTTTGGTTCCTATTTCGGCTTTTCACCTCTGCCGGCGGTATGGTTTGACTACCACGGTGTCGTCGCGGGACATGTCGATGCCGGGCCGGTGGCGAGCATCTTCGACATTCTCACGATTACGATCTATTTCGGCATCGCTATTATTTCCCTCGGGCTTCTGATCAATTGGGCAAACCTGACGAGACAGCGACGCTGGTTCGATCTTATTTTCGACAAATCGGGAGTTCTCGGCGGCACCATCTATGCCGGCGGGATCGTCCTTGCCTTTTCATTCGCCTCCTCCGGGTTTCGCAGCGTGCCGACCAACCCTCTCGCGATTGGAGCGATCGTCATACCGGCGGTGCTCCTCTTCCTGAAGACTCCTCTCGAAGGCCGCTCTCGCAACCCCGCGTGGTGGCTCATGGAGTGGATCATCAGTCTCCTCGAGGTATTTACCGGATATCTTGCAAATACCCTCAGCTTTATGCGGGTTGCCGGACTCGGGATCGCCCATGTCACCCTGATGATCGCCTTTTTCCAGATCGCCGAAATGGCGTCCCCCGAGGGTTTCAACGCCGTTGCCGCGATAATACTTATTGCCGGGAACATTCTCGTCATCGTCCTTGAAGGACTATCCGCGGGAATACAATCGCTCCGGCTCAATTACTACGAGTTCTTTTCAAAGCATTTCCAGCCTTCCGGGGTAGCCTATAAACCAATCACTTTGGAGGTCTCATGAAGAATCAAAAAACCGACTTTCACCGGCGAGTTGTCATATCTCTTGTCTTTACCGCGGCGTTCATCGTGATCCTCGGGGTAATTCCGGTGGTTAACGTTGTCGCCCAGGAGCAAAGCAGGGCGATAACTTCCCCGGTACAGGGAGAGGTGGCAAAATTCGGTTTTATCGCTGCGGCAATTGCCTTCGGTTTCGGTGCCATAGGGGCCGGGATCGGAATTGCCCATGTCGGGGCGGCGGCGATGGGGGCGATCAGCGAGAAACCGGAGGTCGCCGGACAGGCACTTATCTTTATCGCCCTGGCGGAAGGTCTCGTCGTATTCGGGTTTATCACCGCCCTTATAATCCTGGGTCGAATTTGAAATACCATGTGATCGGCGATCAGGACACCGTCCTCGGATTCGGTCTCGTCGGGGTTGACGGAATGACGGTCACCTCCGCCGCAGAGGCGTCAGCCGCATTTGAGCGAGCCCTCGGCGACAAGGAAGTAGGAATCATCATCATCACCGAGGTCGCGGCACGCATGATCCGGACCCGGGTTGATCGATACCTCTTTACCGAGGATTTTCCCCTGATCGTTGAAATCCCCGACCGCCACGGCCCCGATCCGAATCGACCGGAGATGCGCGCGCTTGTAAACCACGCGATAGGCATCAATCTATAGGACAGGAGTGTTATCGGCATGAGCCGGACAAAGATCGTTACGGACATTCTTGAAGAGGCACAGCGGAAAGCCGACGCGATGCTCTCGGAGTCCGAAAAAACACTGCATTCCCGGGAGCAATCCCTCCTGGAGCGGGAGCGACAAGTAGCGGCGGATGGGGAGGTGCGAATTGAAGAGCAGCAACGTGAGATCAACGC
The DNA here is from genome assembly GCA_965242725.1 of Alkalispirochaeta sp. GTDB lineage: Bacteria > Spirochaetota > Spirochaetia > DSM-27196 > Alkalispirochaetaceae > Alkalispirochaeta. Next base: position 131,372 of record CBDESZ010000004.1, on the reverse strand, counting down.
CCGCAATGAACGATTGCTGCAGCGTGCCCGCGATAGAATAACCTTTGACGTCCAGAAGAGGGCGATCAGGGAAGTGGAAGGGCGTGTTCGTGACCATATCACCACGATGCGCGAAAGTGAACCGGCGGCGTATCATCGCATGCTTCTCAACTGGACGACGGAAGCGATCGTAGGTGTCGGCACGGAAGAACCAATTACCCTCTCGGTAGCCGGAGAGGACCGGACCTTTCTGATGGAACAAATCGACCAACTGCGGTCCCTTGTGTCCCGCCACTGCGAGGGTTCGCCGCCGGAGATCACGATCGCCGATACCACATTGCCGGCGGGTGCAACAGGTGTCGTTGCACGCAACGCCTCCGGAAGAAGGGGTTTCAGCAACACCCTCGATGACCGCCTGCGCCGATACGAGCGGGAAATCCAACGCATCATCATGGAGAACCTTTTTGTCAGGAGTGAGGAATGGGTGACCGGATAGTCGGTACAACCTTACGTATCAATGGTCCCGTCGTGGAAGCCCAGGGTGTACGCAATGCGATGATGATGGAGCTGGTCCATGTCGGAGAGGCACGCCTCGTGGGCGAAGTGGTCAAGCTGCAGGGCCGGCGCGCGGTGATCCAAGTGTATGAGGATACGACGGGATTGCGTCCGGGAGAACCGATCTTCGGCAGCGGTCACCCCCTGTCGGTGGAGCTGGGTCCGGGACTGATGGGAACCATCTATGACGGTATCCAGCGGCCCCTGGAGCGCATCAAAGAAAAGAGCGGTGTCTATATAGAACGGGGTATCGAAGAGAGTGCGCTGAAACGGGATACTTTGTGGCACTTCATTCCCGCCCCCGACCTATCCACGGGATCCCGGGTAACCGCCGGACAGATCATCGGCACGGTGAGGGAGAGCGAACGAATCGAGCACCGCGTTCTGGTACCGCCGGACCTGTCGGGAGAACTTATCCGCATCAGCGGCGAGGGAGCGTACACCGTTCTCGACGAGATCGCCGTCATCAACACGGGGCACGGCGAAAAGCGAACTCTGACTATGAAACAGAACTGGCCGATCCGCCGCCCCAGGCCGGTGGCGCAACGACTCCCCGTGGACGAGCCCCTCATCACGGGGCAGCGCGTCATTGACACGCTTTTTCCCATCGGGAAGGGCGGCACCGTCGCGATACCGGGAGGATTCGGTACGGGGAAGACGATGACCCAGCACGCCATCGCCAAATGGTCCGACGCAGACATCATCGTCTACATCGGATGCGGCGAGCGCGGGAACGAGATGACCGACGTGCTTACCGAATTCCCAACGCTGGTCGATCCCCGGACGGGACTCAGTCTCATGGAACGGACGATCCTCATCGCAAACACCTCAAATATGCCCGTATCCGCACGGGAGGCGAGTATTTACACGGGAATTACCCTGGCCGAATACTACCGCGATCAGGGGTACCACGTGGCGATCATGGCCGATTCCACCAGTCGCTGGGCGGAAGCACTGCGTGAGCTTTCAGGTCGGATGGAGGAGATGCCGGCGGAAGAGGGTTTTCCCGCCTACCTGCCGACGCGGATCGCGGAGTTTTACGAACGCGCGGGGAGCATGGAGACGCTCTGCGGTCGCCGCGGCTCGGTCTCCATAATCGGTGCCGTATCGCCGCCTGGGGGCGACTTCTCGGAACCGGTTACACAGCACACAAAACGTTTTGTGCGCGCGTTCTGGGCCCTCGACCGGCAACTGGCAAATGCCCGGCATTACCCCGCGATTTCGTGGCTCGAGAGCTACTCCGAATACCTTCCCGAAATGGCCCGATGGTGGCGGGAAAACGGCGGGGAGACGTGGGAACACGACCGCGGCGAGATTATAGGACTGCTGAACAGGGAAGTCCGGCTGCAGCAGGTGGTGAAACTGGTCGGCCCCGACGCGCTCCCGGACAGCCAGCGCTTTGTCCTCGAAGTATGCACCCTCTTTAAAAACGCCTTTCTTCAACAGAACGCATTCGACGACGTAGACCGCTATTCGACGCTCGAAAAGCAGGTCGCCATGCTCCGCCTTGTACTCACCTACCACACCCGTGGAAGTGAGGCGATCAAGCGCGGCGTCACCCTGGTGAAGCTGAGGAAGATGAAAGTCCTCGCGGACATCGCACGCATGAAGTTCTCCATCGCCAATGATCAGCTCGGCGAAGTGGAGCGCCTTGAAGCGCGGCTCGAACGTTCGATAGAGAAACTGGAGTCAGTCTATGCATGATCGGCAATCCCTCGTCGCCGGGCGCGAGTATCTCGGCGTCGAACAAATTGAGGGGCCCCTCGTCTTTGTACGGAACACCCACCCCGTCGGCTACCGGGAGCTTGCGGAAGTGATCACCCCGACCGGTGAGGTTCGATTCGGGATGGTTCTTGATACGTCGGAAGAGGTCGTCGTAACCCAGGTCTTTGAAGGGACCGTCGGACTCACCGTACCTGAAACGCGCGTCCGATTTCGGGGTGAACCGTTGAGTCTCGGCGTGACGCAACGCATGCTTGGCCGCGTTTTCAACGGCCTGGGACAACCCATTGACGGCGGCGTCCCGCCCCTGGCTGATGAGTATCGCGACATCAACGGACGGCCTATCAACCCGACGGCGCGCCGCTATCCCCGGGACTTCATACAGACGGGAATTTCTGCAATCGACGGGATGAATACCCTCATACGGGGACAGAAGCTGCCGATTTTTTCCGGCAACGGTCTCCCCCACTTTCAACTGGCTGCACAAATCGCCCGGCAGGCCAGGATACGGGGAGAAAAATCGGAGTTTGCCGTCGTCTTTGCGGCGATGGGTGTCAAAGCCGACGTGGCGTACTACTTCACCCGCAGCTTTGAAGAGTCGGGGGTACAGGACCAGACCGCCCTCTTTCTTTCCCTTGCAGACGAGCCGTCCATTGAGCGCCTGGTGACCCCTCGTACCGCCCTCACCCTGGCGGAACACCTCGCCCACGATTGCGGAATGCACGTCCTGGTAATCATGATCGACATGACCAACTACTGTGAGGCCCTCCGTGAAATCTCCACGCTCCGCGGGGAGATACCGTCCCGGAAGGGATATCCGGGATATCTCTACTCCGACCTTGCGGAACTCTACGAACGATCAGGCATGGTGGAAGGGGCCGCCGGATCGATCACTCAGCTCCCGATCCTGACGATGCCCAACGACGATATTTCCCATCCCATTCCGGATCTCACCGGGTACATCACGGAGGGACAGATCGTCTTTGAGCGGGAAATGTACAACCGCGGAATCTACCCGCCAATCGCGGGTCTCCCATCGCTCTCACGATTGATGAAAGACGGTATCGGCGAAGGTCGCACACGGCCCGACCATCCTCATCTGGCGAGTCAGCTCTTTGCCGCCTACAGCTACGTCAAGGATGTCCGCAATCTGGCCTCCGTCATCGGAGAGGACGAGCTGACGCCGCTGGACCAGCAATATCTTGAGTTCGGTGAAAACTTTGAGCGGCACTTCGTCACCCAAAAGGCGGATGAGGATCGCACTATCGATCAGACTCTCGATCTCGGATGGCAGGCGCTCTCAACGCTCCCGCCGGAAGAACTCCATCGGGTAACGGAACAGGAGATCGACGAATATTATGAACGGACCTGAGCAACATGGCCGGCCGTAACGTTGCCCCGACTAAAAGCAACCTCCTTGCCCTCTCCGATGAGCTCAGGTTTGCACGGCAGGGGTATGAACTCCTCGATCAGAAGCGGAATATCCTGGTAATAGAACTCCTCGGCCTGGTGGACCAGGCGACCGATTTTGAGAAACAGGTCTATCGCGCGCTTGAAGAGGCCCACGCCAGTCTGCAGCAGGCGGCCCTCGCCGGAGGCAAGGTGCAGCTGATTCACCTTGCCGGAGCGGTTAACATCCACAGTGAGATACAGCTCCGGCAGCGAAAAGTTATGGGTGTCCGCCTGCCCGTGGTGGAAACGGAGTTTACCGAAAATCCGCCCTACTACAGTCCGACGGGAACCTCGTTCCGGGTTGACCACAGTATTCAGGGGTTTCGGGAAGCCCTTGCACTCATGGGCCGACTGGCGGAACTTAAAGTGTCCATCTTTCGCCTCGCCGCCGAGGTGCGACGGACGATGCGCAAAGTCAACGCCCTTGAACGGATCGCGATTCCCGAACTCGAGAGCGCAGTGAAACAGATTCAGGAGCGCCTCGAGGAAAACGAGCGGGAAATGTTCAGCCTGATGAAAGCGGTCAAGACGCGCCTGGAGGCAAAGGAGCAGCGCCAATGAAAGGACCGATTGAACGTATCATGGTCTACCTCGACGGAAGCGAGGAATCACTTGTGGCATGCCAATATGCCGTTCTTCTGGCCAAAGCGATCGGTGCGGCGTTGTTGGCAACGTATGTTGTGAATACCCGGGCGCTGACCGATCTCGTGAAGACCCATATCTTCCTTGCCGACGAGGAAGCGGAGTACACTAGAGACCTTGAGGAGGACGCTCACCGCTACCTGGGCCATGCGAAACGTGAAGCCGAAGGGAAAGGTGTCGTCCTGGAGACGATCAAGGTGAACGGATCCGTTCACCAGGAGATACTCCGGCTGGTGGACGAACGGAATGTGGATCTTCTCATTCTGGGAGAACTCGCCCACGTCCGCAGCCGTCGTGACGAGTTCTACAACGAGGCGGAACGGGTAATGCGCAGCGTTCCATGTTCCGTATTGATCGTCAAGAATGAAGATCGGGTGGAAGAGCTGTTTGAAGCCGGCGTATATGAGGTATGACGAGAGGGGAGCTATGGCACTTATAGACAAAATAACCGAAGAGGTGGTCAAAGTTCCCCTCTCGGCGACGAGCAAGCCGGACGTGATTGCGGAGTTATTGCACCTCCTCGTCCGAAACGGAACCGTACAGGACGAGACCAAAGCATACAATGCGCTGCTTGAGCGGGAAAGCAAGGGCAGCACCGGTCTTGCCGACGGAATTGCCGTACCCCATGCCAAGACCGATTCGGTTGACACGATACAGATCGCAATCGGACTTGCACCGGAAGGTATCGATTTTCAGGCTCTCGACGGACAACCGTCAAAGCTGTTCTTTCTCGTCCTCGCCGCGCCCGATCAGTCCGGCCCCCATATCGAGGCTCTCTCCGAAATCGCCCGCACGACCCGCTCGCCGGCATTTATGCGAGCGCTGTTACACTCGACATCCCCCAAAGAAGTGGTGGAGATGTTCCGGGAGTAACCGCACGCTCCCGTCGGAGCCGTCATTGCCGTTCATAGGAGAGGTGGAATCGCATAACCGTATTCCGTGCCCGCCACGTTCCAATGGTGGTGCCGATCAGTCCGGCAACGACGCCTCCTGTCATGACACCACCTGCTATTCCGAGTTCTCTGTCCACATTGATGTCGGGATCCATGTGCAGCACGCCCAGGACGGCCACCGACGTGAGGCCGAGGAGGGCCACGCCGTGACCGACGACCCCCGCCATCTGCCACCGCCTCGCGCCGCGGAGCTCCGGAAGCGGGTCCTCATTCTCAAAGAGCATCATGGTATTACGATAATCTTCTGCAGTTTCCAGCGTTTTTTCAGATCCTATCAGCGTGCCGATCACCCATGCGGGAGGAAAGACAAACCCGCCCAGGAGGCTTCCCGTGTGGGTACGTACTCCTGAACGCATTTCTTCGATCGAAGCCTCAAGGGAGGGACGAATACCTTCCAGACTCATCGTATCGACGTGATTCTCCGCGATGAGCGGAGATATACCGGCTATAAACAACGTTACCGAAATGATCCGGCGGACGGACCTGTACGCGCTACAACCCATTGGACCTCCCGGAGGGACAGGGTATCACCTCCAACTTCCCATTTCCGATAAAATGGTGCACCGATTGTCGGATGTAAAGATGTCCGCTCCTGTATTGTCCTAAACAAGGAGGTCACCGGGTGAACACCCTTGAAAAACTGAACGCCGCGTTGCGGTATATCGAAGAAAACCTGGACGGAAGGATAGACTACCGGGAAGTGGCCCGTCGGGCACACTGTTCGGAGTACCATTTCAAACGGGTTTTCTCATTTCTCGCGGGCATTCCCCTCTCGGAGCACATTCGTCGTCGAAGACTTACTCTGGCGGCGGCGGACCTTCGGGGTGGCGGGCTCCGCGTTCTGGATGTGGCGGTGAAATACGGATACGAGTCGGCAGATTCCTTTACCAGAGCGTTCACAACGCTCCACGGCGTCACACCAGGCGAGGTGCGTCGTGGCAAGGGGACGACAAAATCGTATTCACCGCTGACCTTCGCATTACGAATACAGGGAGGAGATACAATGGAATATCGAGTGATTACAAAAGATGCATTTTCTATCGTAGGTATGTGTCGCAGGGTGAAAATCCAGTTTCACGGCGTCAATCCGGAGATCGCATCGATGTGGGAGAGTCTGGACACTAAAACAATTGAGAAGCTGAAAGCCTGCAATGACATTGAACCGAATGGGATGATAAGCGGCTCCGTCAATTTCTCATCCGATCGCATGGAGGAAAAGGGTGAACTGGACCACTACATCGGCGTGGCGACCACGGGGCCGGTACCTGAGTGTTTTGACCATCTCCCTGTCGCGCCGGGTCACTGGGCCGTCTTTCCGTCGGAGGGCCCCTTCCCGGGCACGCTGCAGGAAACGTGGGGGCGCATTTACTCCGAATGGCTCCCCTCCACCGACTATGAACTCGTGGAAGGCCCGGAAATACTGTGGATCAGGGAGATGGACCGAGAGTCAACCCGCTGCAAAAGTGAAATCTGGATACCCGTTCACAGGTAACCGACATTGTGAGCCGGTCTCCCGCCATCGGCGGGAAGGCCGGAACCGATCAAATGAGCCCGAGTCGTTTGGCCTCTTCTCCGGCGATATAGAGAATTTGATTGAGGTCGTCGTCGTCATGGATAGCCATGTAGCTTGTCCTGATCAGTGCACGGTTTGGTGGAACAGCGGGACTGATGACGGGATTGACGTAGATTCCACGGTCAAACATGGACTTCCAGAACAGAAAGGTCTTGTCGTTGTCGCCGAAAATCAAGGGTACGATCGGCGTTTCCGTGGGACCGATATTGAATCCGAGATCGGAAAAGCCCTGAATCATCTTCCCGGCGATCCTCTGCAAACGGCTCACGCGCTCCGGTTCTTCTTCCATAATTTCCAGGGCTGCCAGGGCGGCGCCGAGATTTGCCGGCGGGATACTCGCGCTGAAGATCAAGGGCCTGGCGAAATGCTTTATATAGTCGATAACCCGTTCATCGCCGGCGACAAACCCGCCGATGGAACCGAAACTCTTGCTGAATGTGCACATGATGAGATCCGCGAGATCGGGATCATGAAAATATTCACAAACGCCGCGTCCGGTCTCGCCGACGACACCGATCGCATGGGCCTCATCGAGGTAGACAGCGGCGTTGTATTGATCGGCGAGTGCGCGGATCGTCGGCAGATCGACGATATCCCCTTCCATGGAAAAAACACCGTCGGTAACAATGAGCTTCGACTCTTCGATGGGGATACGTCGTAATACCTTCTCCAGGTCTTCCATGTTGTTGTGTCTATAGCGATGCACGTTCACCGGTTTAGCAATCCCGCTCGTCATAAATATCCCGTCCATGATCGACGCGTGGTTATACTTATCGGAAATGACGTGATCACCCCTCCCGACGAGCGCCGATATCGCGCCGAGGTTTGTCTGATACCCCGTGGTGAAACAGACCGCCCCTTCCTTGCCGACAAATGCAGCCAGACGTCTCTCGAGCTCTTCGTGAAGGGCGAGGGTACCGTTCATGAATCGGGAACCGGAGCAACTTGAACCGTATTCCCTGAGGGCGGCGACGGCGCGTTCTTTCACGCGGGAATCCGTTGCGAGGCCGAGATAGTTATTGGAACCGGCCATAATCAACTCCCTTCCCTCGATCATCACCCGTGTTCCCCGTATCCCGTCGATCGGACGAAAAAAGGGATATATTCCCCGCTTCCGTGCCTCCGCTGCCACGTTCCAATCAAAACACTTTCCGAAAATCGATGCAGAGATTTTGACACTACTCATAAGCGTCCCCCTTACAGATATTTGCGTGATAACCACGCCTCTGTATTATCCCCCTCACGGGGCAATACGAAGGAAGGAAGCCGCCTTATCAATGCGTCAATGAAATGTCTGCTCTATGAGGACAAGATCAGGGCGAGTACACAAAAGACAATAATCCATTCGAGTTCATCGGATATGCGACGTTACAGCGCCACCCATGACCGATCACCCGGCGGCAAAATTATCGACTCACACCCGTGCGACTCCGCCAGGTACCGCAGCCCGTCACCAAGGGCGGCCCGGAGGCGCTCGCCGACGGTGACGCGGGGTTCGAGAAAGAGCCCACGCACCTCAAAGGTGCCGGTTTGTCGTATCGCTTTTGCGTCCATACGCCCGATGAACTCGTCTCCCCACAGGATGGGCAGACAGTAATATCCGTATGTGCGTTTTGCCTTTGGCACATAGCATTCAATTTGATAGTCAAATCCAAAGAGGTCCCTTGTGCGGCGGCGGTCGATGACGGCGTGGTCAAAGGGCGAAAGAAATCGCACTGCCCGTCGGGGCAGGCGCGCCGGGAGCTCTTCCACCGCGCCGGTAATTGCATACCACGTCTGTCCGTCACATGACAGGGATTCGATTTCGCCGTCGGTGAGAAGGCTGTCGATTGCGGTATGAATATCGGCTTTCACGTTTCTCTTGATGAAGTGTCCCGCCGTCCGGCACGCCGTCGTGATATTGCGCGCCGTGGCTATGCCATACCCGCGGAGCACACGCAGGACGAGGTGACGGGACCACTCCGCGACGGCAGGCATTGCCGTATTCACTGTGGAGGGGAGCACATGTTCGGTGAGGTCATAGACTTTCTGAAACCCCTCCCGCCGGGCGATCATGAGTCTCCCCGACAGGAAGAGGTGTTCCAGGACACGCTTTGCAGGCTTCCAGTCCCACCATCCTGATGACGTACGCCCCTCGGGAGGATCGAAGTCGCGGGCCTGGAGGGGACCTTCCCGTCGGATGCGGTCGAGAATGTCCGCCGCCAGCGCCTGGTCCACGCCACGGGTTCGCTCGTACCCCTCCATCATCGGCCGGGAATATCGATAGTCCGACATCGGCAGGTACGCCGCCGCATGGGACCAGTATTCGAATACCCTTTTATCGTCGCGGACCAGTCGTTCTATCATCTCCTCCCGATATCCCGGCACCCGGCTCTTAAGTACGTGATGATGTGCCCGGTCGACGACGGAGATCGTATCGATCTGCACGTAGCCGAGTTGTTCAACCGCTCGAGCTACGGCGCCCCTGCCCCGCCCGAATTTCCCGGCATGCAGCAACCCCGGTCTGTTCAGTGCAAGCCTCCGCGCATCCTTCAGGGATATTTCTCTCGGTTTTGCCCCATTCATTGTGAGAAGTTTACTCATTTTTATTGACTTCAGGCGAACACGTTATTATACATACATACTCGAACGTAAATAACATGAGACGAACAAAAGAAGAAGCTGAACAAACACGACAGGAGATTTTCCGGGCGGGACTGCGCGTCTTTTCCGAAAAGGGATTTGCCGCAGCCACGCTCAACGATGTGGCACGCCGCGCCGGAGTGACAAGGGGCGCAATTTACTGGCACTTCAAGAGCAAGGATTCCTTTATTGAAGAGATCATGAGCCGCCTTTCAAGCTACTACGATGAACTGGTCAGAACGGAGCTGGACGGGGACTCACTGCCCGCGTCGGTCCGGAGATTCATCATTCGCCTGCTCAATCGCTTTGCCGCGGACGATGAGTGGCGGGCGATGCAGGAGATCATTCTAAGGTCGACCCTCAACAGGAACAATCCCGGCAGTTCCATGAGGGCGGTGGTAAACACGGAGAAGACCGATATCTTTGGCATTTTTGAAAAGGCCGCCGGGAAAGGTGAAATATATACCGGCTGGGACGGTGAAACGGCGAAATTCTGTCTCGCCTCCGTCATCAGCGGGGCATTTGTACAGCTCATCGAAGATCCCGACTCCCTGAACGCAGAGAGAATAGAACAAGTTGCGGACTTTATCGTCCGGGGACTGAAACCGGCAGAGGATGGGAAATCCTGCACTACCAACCAATACAAGAGGACTGAACGATGAAAAACAGAATATATACAACCCTCGCAACCCTGGCTCTCCTGAGCCTGTTCATCGGGTGTTCCCAGGAAGAGGGAAACGTCGTAAGAAGCGTTGAGGAAGTTCACGAGTCGGAGGGAGTGCCCGTCAATGTACGCACGGTGGAACCGACGCCGTTCAGGACGTACCTAAGGTTTACCGGCACCCTTTCCGGCTCCCAGGAGTCGACTGCAACGTCCCTCCTGAGTGACGAGGTGGCGGAGGTCCGTTTTCAGGTCGGTGACTACGTGGAAGAAGGCACCCCCGTCGTTATTTTTCCTTCCGACAATCCCTCACTGAACTACGAGCAGGCCCGGGCAAGCTTTCAAAACGCGCAGCAGGCTTTTGAGCGGACGAGACGGCTCTATGAGGACCAGGGCGTTTCCCGCCAGGATTTTGACAACGCCAGGACGCAGTACGAGATCGCCCGGGCAAACTGGGAATCGGTACAGCAAATGATGCAGGTCAGGGCGCCCATAAGCGGATATATCACCCGGATCAACGTGCTCGAGTCGGACAACGTCAATCCCGGCGATCCCCTCTTCACCGTTTCCGACTACGACCGCCTCAAGGGTACGGTGTGGCTGACGGATGAGCAAATTGAAGAGGTCGTGGTGGGACAGCCGGCTACGGCGGTATGGCGGGATACAGTTCTCCAGGGCAGCGTCATTCAGGTGGATATGGCAATGGATCAGAATCGAAGCGCCTTTGCGGCGAAACTTCGTTTTGAAAATCCGGACCGCACCGTGAGAAGCGGCGTCACCGCCACGATCGATTTACAGACGTCGGAATCCGATGAAACGGTGATCATCCGGGACCGGGAGCTGCGCAGCGACAGCAACGGCCGCTTTATCTACACCGTACAGGATGGTCGGGCAGTCAAGGAGTATGTCGAAATCGGCAGACGGCAGGGGCTCTATATGGAAATCCTGAGCGGCCTCGAATCGGGCGAGCGGGTCATAACGGTCGGAATGGACCAGGTTCGCGACGGCGCACGTGTCCGGATAGCTGAAGAAGAGGCCCCGCTTGTGCAGGGCAGAATATAAGGAGCCGGATCAGTGTTTCTTTCAAGACTTTCAATAGGCAGACCCGTCCTCATGACGATGGTCCTTGCGGCGCTCCTCCTCTTCGGCGTTATCGGATTCCTCGGCCTTCCCCTCAATCTCATGCCGGACCTGGAGGTACCCTATGTAACGATCCAGACGGTCTACCCCGGGGCGGGACCGGAACAGGTCTCGACGCAAATCACCCAGCTCATCGAAGACGAAGTCAGCACCATCAGTCAAATCAATAATATCCAGTCCTACAGTCTCGACAGCGCCTCCATCGTCATTATGGAATTTGATCTTTCCAAGAACGCCGACGTGGCGACCAGGGAAGTCAAAGACAAGATTGACGCGATACTCAACGACCTGCCCGGCGACGCCCAGACTCCGATCGTCGAAAAGGTCGATATCACCGCTTTTCCCATCATTCAGCTGGTACTGGGCGGTGACTTTGACGCCGTGGAACTGGGGGAAATGGCCCAGACCACCGTGAAGGATCAACTTTCCCGTATCGCCGGAGTGGGCCGCGTCTCCATTTCCGGCGACCGCGAGCGGGAAATTCGTGTCGAATTTGACAACAGGGTGGTGTACGAGAATGCGATCAACCTTGCCCAGGTTGGCCAGATACTCGCCGCCGCCAACCTCGACATGCCGGCGGGGAATATGCAGTCCCAGGGCCGGGATTTTTCCCTGCGTCTGGAGGGGCAGTTCAACGCCCTGGAGGACATTGAAAACATTGAGATCCCCGTTGGTGAAGGGAGCCGGAGGCTCGGAACGCTGGCGGCCGTACGGGATGCCGGAGAAGATGTGCGGAGCAGGACGATCCTGTTCAATCGGCAAACGGGGGAGCGGGATCCCAATACCGTCCTCATCGGTCTGATCAAAAGCCCCGACGGAAATCCCGTGGAAATCGCCGACGCCGTGAGACGGGTCCTTCCCGAAATTGAACGGATGCTTCCCGAAGACGTGACCCTCACGATCATCAGCGACGACTCCGTGGCGGTACAGGGTAGCGTGGACGATACACTCTCCAATATTTTCATGGGAATCGGGTTTACCGCCCTGCTCCTCCTTCTCTTTCTCCATGACCTGCGCTCGACCCTCATCGTCGCCCTGGCGATGCCCATGTCCATCATACCGTCGTTCATGGTGATGCGTGCATTCGGCATGTCGCTGAATCTCATGTCTCTCATGGGCGTCGCCACCGCCGTTGGCGTCCTCGTCATGAACTCCGTGGTCGTCCTGGAGAACATCTTTCGGCATAAGGAGATGGGACACGACCGTCGGACCGCCGCCGACCGGGGTACCGCGGAGGTCACCGTTGCGGTAATCGCCTCGACGCTGACCAATGTGGCCGTCTTTCTTCCTATGGCGACGATGAGCGGTATCGCGGGACTTTTCCTCAGGGAGTTTGCCCTGGCGGTGACCTTTACCACCCTCTTTTCGATGCTCATATCCTTCACCCTTACTCCGATGCTCGCGTCAAAGCTCCTTCCCGAGGTGGATAAAAAAAAGCACCCCGTCGGAGAGTGGCTGGAGAACCGTATCCATACACTGGAACGGGGATACCATTTCCTCCTCGAAAAGGTACTTCACAGCAAACCGAGAAGTGCGGTACTGATACTCGGCACGCTGGGTATTTTTGTTCTGGCCCTCACCGCCTTCAGTCGAATACCCTTTGAGTTTCAGCCCGCCATGGATCAGGGACGGCTGGCGGTTGAGGTGGAACTTGCCCCCGGTACGGAACTTTCGGAGACCGCAAGAATACTTGAAGGCGTAGAAAACCGGATCGCCCGAAATGATGAGGTCGTCACGGTGGTTACATCCCTGGGATCCCTCGGAAGTACCGATACCGGAACCAATCTGGCATCGATGAATATCGAGCTCATTGACCAGGATGAGCGCGACAGGGATACGATCATCGCCGCGAGAATGGGTGAGGATCTCGCCGCCGTACCGGGCGCACGAATCAGGGTCTCTTCTTCAAGCGGTTTCGGCGGACAGAGTGTGGCACCGGTCACCTTTTTTCTGCAGGGAAGCGATTCCACAATTCTGACCAACCTCGCGGAAGAACTTCGGCCTCGCCTGGCGGAAATTCCCGGACTGGTCAATGTGGACTCTTCAAGTAAACAGGGGAAACCGGAAGTTGTCTTTCACCCTCACCGGCGCAGAATCAACGAAGCCGGCCTGACGGTACAGCAACTTGCCACAACGACCCGTGCCGCCGTGGAGGGAATCGTCATGACCACCTTTCGTCAGGGTGGAGAGGAGTACGACATCCGGGTAACCCTCAGGGATGACGACGTTTCAGGGCTGGAAAATATCAGGAACATCGTCATTCCCACCCGGGCAGGATTGTATCCCCTCGGTCACTTTGCGGACGTTGAACTGACCCAGGGGGTCAACCAGATACTCCGGGAAGACAAGGTCCTGTCAATCCAGTATACGGCTGACCTGAAACCGGGATTTGTCCTCGGCGAGGTGCAGGGTCCGATAGAAGACGCTTTTGCCGCACTGGAATCGCCCGCGGGCTATCAGCTCTCCTGGGGCGGCGATGCGGAACTCCTCAATGAAACGGTTCAGGAGTTTGTATTTGTCTTTGTTCTCGCCGTGGTACTTACCTATATGCTCCTTGCGGCGATCCTGGAACGGTATCGGCAACCGATACTGATTCTTTCCACGGTACCTCTCTCGCTGATCGGCGTGGCGGGAATCATGCTTGTTACGGGAAGCACGATGAATATCGTGTCCATGCTCGCCATCGTCATGCTCGTCGGTCTTGTCGTAAACAATGCAATTCTTATACTGGACTACACCAACCAGCTCCGCGCCCAGGGCAGGGGCGTGCGGGAGGCGCTCCTTGAGGCGGCACCGACCAAACTCAAGCCGATTCTCATGGCCAATATCGCGACCATGCTCGGTATGCTTCCCATGGCGCTCGGAATCGGCGCGTGGGGAGCGGAAATGCGACAACCCATGGGGCTGGTCAGTATCGGAGGACTCCTGGCGGCAACCTTTCTCTCACTTTTTGTCATTCCCGCACTGGAAAACCTCATCGAATCAAAACGGGTACGTCCCAAGCGGCGCACTGAAGGCAAGGAAGGTAACCGATGAAAAATAACACTCCCATCAGACAGACCGTAATGATCGCCGCTCTTCTCTGCATGCCCCTGCTCCTTTTCGCGCAGGAGCGGTCGGTCACGCTTGAGGAGTTCATCAGTCTGGTGGAAACCAACAGCCTGGAGCTGGAATCGGCACGGACCGACCGCTCCCTCGCCGCGGTGCAGGAGCGGCTCACCCGTTCCCAGCTCTACCCCAATGTGGGCGGCCAGATCGGCTATACAAGAAACCTTCTGGACATTGAACAGGCGGTTCCGGTTGCCGCGAATGGGAATGTACAAATACAGCCAGGCATCTACCCCCTCGTATACCAGGACGTGGACGTAAACACCGACAACCAGCTTTCCCTCGGTTTCTCCCTCTCTCAGAAACTCTTTGACATGAGCGTCTTTCGCGGCCTGGAGGCGAGTGAGCAGTACACGACCCTCACCGACACCGCCTTTGAGGCGACGCGACAGGGCCTGGTTACCGAGGCAAAGCGCCTCTTCTACCGGGCGCTCCTTCTGGGTGAGGTCCTTGCCGTCCGGCGCTCCTCGGAAGAGCTTGCGTATCGGAACTACCTGCAGGTGCAGAATCGTTTCAACAACGGGGTAGCATCACGCATGGAGGTACTCAGGGCCGAGGTGAACTGGAAAATAACCCGTCCCGCCACAACGCAGGCCGAGCGGAACCATCAGCTGGTGCTTCAGAATCTGAAAAACCTCGCCGGTCTTCCCAATGACATGGATGTCACCCTGGTTGGAGGCCTGGATGACTATCCGGAGCTGCCCGCGGCGGTCACACTCGGTGAAGCGACGGATAATCGTCCCGATTTCCAGATTCTTCTCAGCGAGCGGAAACTCCGGGAAATAAATATCGATGCAAAGCGGGCAACCTTCTTCCCCAGCCTCAGTGCGACGGCATCCTACGGGATGCAGGCCGGCAGTGACGAGTTTGACTTCAGCGATCCCACGGATACCCTCACCTTTGGTCTCAACCTGACGATTCCGGTTTTCTACGGAGGGAGCCGTTTTGCCCAGATGGAGCAGGCCCGGCTGGAGTTGCGAAAGACCCATACACAGATCAGCCAGAAAGAGGAGGATATTTTCACGGAGCTGGAAAACATCCGCCTTACCCTTCGGGAGGCGTCTCAGCGGATAGAGTCGGCAGAGCAGACGGTGGCTACGGCGGAGGAAGCCTATGCGGTCACCCAGAGTTCGGTAACGAGCGGTCTTGCGACGCAACTTGAACTTGAGGACGCCCGGGTCAGCCTTGAACAGGCGCGGTTGAGCAACGTCTCCGCGGTGTTTGACTATCTGAGCGCCTATTTTGACTGGCAGCGCGCAACGGGACACGGGGCGGATTTGCCGTAGATGTCGCGGGGAAGGCGTAAACTCGCCGCCCCCCTTTCGGTCGCTTTTTTTAACGAGCAAAGTCGGCGATATCCCGTTACAATCACTCTATCGGGAAGTTATGATCTTTATCGTACCCCTCGTAGCGGTACTGTTGCTCTGTACCTATGTTCCCGACATCGTACTCTGGCTTCCACGTCTTGTGGGATTCGGCGGCTGACCGACGACGGGCGTAAAACCAAAGGAGAAGAAAAAATGGCAAACATATTTGTAACGAGAAAGATACCTGAAGCGGGGATCACTCTCCTTCGCGATGCGGGACACACCGTCACGGTGAGTCCCCATGACCGGGGTCTGAATCGGGAAGAGTTTCTTGAAGGTATCAGCGAGGCTGATGCGGTCATCACGCTCCTCACCGACAAGGTCGATGGGGAAGCCTTTGAGGCCGCCAAAAAGGCGAAGGGATTTGCCAATTACGCCGTCGGTTTCGACAATATGGATGTCGCCGAGGCAACCCGGCGGAAGATCCTCCTGTCCAACACACCCGGTGTCCTGACCCATGCCACGGCGGAACAGGCGTGGGCACTGCTCTTTGCGGTGAGCAGGCGTGTCGTGGAGTCCGACCGCCTCATGCGCACCGGCGGGTGGTCCGGATGGGGTCCGATGCAGTTCATCGGCGGCGATATTCACGGCCGCGTGCTCGGACTCATCGGGGCCGGACGCATCGGCGAAGCGATGGCGATGAAGTCCCGCGGATTTGACATGCCGGTATTGTATGTCGATGACCGGACGAACGACCGCCTTGAGCGTGAGCTGGGTGCACGAAAAGTCGACTTTGAAACGCTCGTGAAGGAATCGGACTTCATTTCCATCCACGTTCCCCTGCTGCCGTCAACGAGACACATGTTCGGGAAGGAGGTCTTCAGCAAAATGAAGAAGTCCGCCTATTTGATCAATACCGCCCGTGGACCGATCGTCAACGAGGCGGAGCTGGTTGACGCTCTGAAATCGGGAGAAATCGCCGGTGCGGGTCTTGACGTGTATGAATTTGAACCCCGCATGGTTGAGGGGCTCGCGGAACTGGACAATGTCGTCGTAACGCCCCATACCGCAAGTGCAACGCAGGAGTCGCGGAACGGTATGGCCGAACTTGCCGCGCGCAACGTCATAGCGATGCTGCAGAATGAAATCCCTGAAACGTGCCTGAATCCTGAAGTCTTCCGCTGACGCCGCTCACAAACAGCCGGGACCCGATCAGCACACACCGGTCCTGACCGGCCGCCAGCCCGCCCGGCGTCTGTTACGCCCTATGTCTTCTCCCGCGGATACGCCGCAAGGGACAGGAGAGAGCCCGCCAGCGCCGCTGCGGCGGCGACGCTAAGTGCAAGTCTACCGGCAAAGGCGAAGGCCGCCCGCCGCGCCTCTTCCACCGCCGCCGCCAGCTCCGGCGACATGCCTTCCGGTAACGGGGCCGAGAGGAGGCGCCCCGCCCCGGCGAGAATTGACTCGTGCATATCCGGGGAAAGTCCGCCCGGCAACAGGTCAGGCAGAACGGCCTGGTACCCTCCGTTGAGAGCGGCACCGAGTACGGTGATCGCCAGAAGTCCCGCAGTCCGGGCGGCCGCGTTATTCACCCCCGATGCGGCGCCGGAAAAGCGGTCCGGAACGAGAAGGGCCGCCTTCGTCACGGCGGGCACCAGCAACACCATTCCTCCGCCAAAGAGGAGAATGACCGGCAGCCAGAACATGAGAAACGACTCCACCCGGGCACCAAGAATCATGATCACCAGCGCCGACGCGACGACAAAGGGGCCGGCGACGAGCTGGAAACGCGGGCCGAGGCGGTCGGTGATCTTTCCGCTCGGCGCTGCGAATATGGCGATCATGAAGGTTGCCGGAAGAAAGGCGATACCGGTGAAACTTGCTGAATACCCCACGAGCTGCTGCAAGAGGAATGAGAGGATGAAAAAAGAGCCCTGAAACGAGAAATAGAGGAGTATCGTTGCCAGATTCGCGACGCCCACTCCCCGGTCCATCATCTGAAAAGGGACGATCGGGGCCGCCGCACGGCGCTCGACAAACAGGAACGCGACACCGGAAAAGAACGCAAGCATCAAGGCACCGCCGGTCAGCCAGGTAACGCCCACTTCAGGAATTCGTACGAGGCCATAGGACAGCCCTCCCAGTCCGGCCAGGACGCACCCCGCCCCGGCCCAGTCCACCGGTCGTTCCGTATCATCCCGGAGAACGGGAACATATTTCAATGTGATCCATGCGGCAACGATACCCACGGGAACGACAAACCAGAATGCGAGACGCCAGCTCACCTCCGCGAGAACTCCGCCCAGGAAGGGTCCGAGGGCGGCGATGGCGCCGGAGATTCCCGCCCAGAGACCGATGACCCGTCCACGATCCTCCTCGGGAAAGAGGCGATTGATGATCGCGAGGCTTCCGGGAACCATGATCGCCGCTCCGAAACCCTGTACGGCCCTGGAACCGATCAGAAACGCGGGAGTCGGTGAGAGCGCACAGAGGGCACCGCCGCCGGCAAAAATCAGGATTCCCGCCGCAAAGGTACGCCGGACCCCGAAGAGATCACCCAGGGCGCCGCTCAGGAGAATAAAGGCGGAGAGCGTGAGGGCATAGCCGTTGGCCACCCACTGCACCACTGCGAGCTCCAGGTCCCACACACCCTGTATCGTCGGCAGCATCACGTTCACCGCGGATCCCATGAAGAAACCGAGACCGCTGGCGAGGATCGTTGCCGTTAAAATCCATCCGCTATGCTTTGGTTGTACCTGTCCCATTGGTGGAAGATACAAATAACGCATTTAGAGGTACAGAAGTCAAAGACCACAGAGATACGCGACGGAACAGCGCTAAAAAAACTGAAAAAGGCACATTTTTATTGACGGCGGCACAAACGGGTGATAGCTTGCGATTAAAATAAATTACGAAAAACGTTTTGGCTTTTTCGGGGAGACCCCACGATGACAAAATCTATTAGAACTGTGCTCTTCGCCTCAATCGCGCTGGCACTCCTGGTTTTGACGGCGTTCCTTTTTTCCTACTCCTATTTCAGACTTGATTCAATCATTTCCAATATGAAGGAAGAGGACTTTGCCGAGCGCCTGCGCATTATTACCGAATCGCTTGAAAACCAGAATCGCGATCTTGAAGATACGGGCTTGGTGGAGATCTACCAGGAAGACTTCCAAAGCGACATCATCGATACCCTGCGCAGCACCTACTACACGACGGAAGAACAGACTATTTACCCCTTCATCATCGACGCGGAAGGGACTGTCGTCATGCATCCTTCCGTCGAGACAGGATCGACGGAAGTACAGGATGCATCCTTTGTCCAGTACATGATTGAACAGAAGAACGGGACCCTGGACTATTCCTACAACGGCGAGGAGCGCTGGAGCTCCTTCCGTTACTTTGAGCCGTGGGACTGGGTCGTCGCATACGGCCTCAATCGGTCCGACAAGACGGCGGAGCGCAACGCATTCCTCCAGAGCCTGGTGGTCTCAATGTTATTTGCGACGAGTGTCATCGTGGCAATCGTTCTGGTGGTGACGGGGCGTATGCTCGGCCCGTTGCGGCTCGTGAATGATCGTATTCAGGCAATCGCCGAGGGCGGTGGAGATCTCACCGAGCAAGTCATCGTCCGATCAAAGAACGAAACGGGACAGCTCGCAAAAGCATTCAATGACTTTGTCGGAACTCTCCGGGAAATCGTCCGGCACATCAAGATGGTCGGTCGGGAAACGGAGTCGGTGAACACTGAGTTGGCGGAAAACACGACGACAACGGCTTCGGCGGTGAACCAGATTTCAGTCAATGTCTCAAGCATGAAGGAGCGGATCAGCCTGCTTGACGACAAGATCGACAGCTCCGCGTCGTCAATGGAGCGAATGGCGAATACCGCAAGCTCTCTGAATAAGGAAATCGAAAATCACGCGTCGATGGTTACCCAATCGACGGCCGCGGTGAACGAAATGATCGCATCATTGAAGCAGGTTGCCCAGATCACCAAGGCAAAACAGGCTTCCACCACTGCCCTGGTGAATACCGCAAACCAGGGTGGAGAGAAGCTTGAAAACACGAATACGATCATTGAAGAAATCTCGTCAAATGTGAATCAAATCCAGGAAATGGTGGAGTTGATCAACTCCATTGCGGCACAAACAAACCTTCTGGCGATGAACGCCGCCATTGAGGCGGCCCACGCGGGAGAATCGGGCAAGGGCTTTGCCGTTGTCGCCGCGGAAATACGGAAACTGGCGGAAACCAGCGCCCTCAACTCAAAGAACATCGAAACCGTTCTGAAGAGTATCATCGGGCGTATTCAGTCAGCATACACTGCCGGCGTCGAAACACGTGACGCCTTCAAAGAAATCGACAAAGAGGTCGTTGCCGTGGCGGGAGCACTTCAGGAGATCACCTCGTCCACCAATGAGCTTGCGGTGGGTGGCGAGGAACTGCTCAAGTCGATGAGCATTCTCAGCGAAGTTGCAATAAACGTGAAACGCGGCGCCGACGAAGTGAGCGAGGTATCGACGTCGGGATCACAACACCTCACGGAAGTCCGCCACATATCGGCGGAGGTCACCACCGGTATGGACGAAATCGTGACCGGCGTCATGTCAATCAACCAGTCGATGCAGAATATCACATCCCTGAACGACAAATTGGGCGATAGCACCTCCTCTCTAATGGGGGAGATAAACAAGTTCAAGACGGAGAAAGGAGTCGAAAATGACTAAGAGGTTATTAATCGTAGCGGTCGTAGCATTACTGTCCGCGGCAGCCGCCTCGGCGCAGGCAGGCGACAAGGTACTTTTCGTTGACTCATATCACGAAGGGTATGCATGGAGTGACGGTATCGTCGAGGGTATCGAACAAGGGCTGGCCGGAAGCGGCGTCGAGTTGCGGGTGATCCACATGGACACGAAGCGGAATGCTTCCGAAGCATTTGCCGTTTCCGCAGCTGAAGAGGCACGCCGGGTAATCCAGTCCTGGAATCCCGATGTCGTCATCGCCGCAGATGACAACGCATCAAAGTATCTCATCGTTCCCTACTACGCCGACGGTGATATTCCCTTTGTATTCTGCGGTGTCAACTGGGACGCATCAGGATACGGTTTCCCCACAGACAATGTGACGGGAATGGTTGAAGTTGCACTGGTCAAGCAGGTAGTCGATCATCTCGGCAGAATAGCCGACGGCAGCACGGTGGGCTATCTGGCGGCGGACCGGGAAACGGCACGGAAAGAGGCGTCATTCTACAATCGCGAGCTTGGTGCCCCCATGGAAGAGGTCTACGTCGAGACCTTCGGAGAATGGAGAGACGCATTTGTTGCCATTCAGAACGACGTGGATATCCTGATCGTCGGCAACCCGACCGGAATCGCAGACTGGGACGACGGTGCGGCACAGACCTTTGCGGAGGCCAACACCCGGATCCCCTCGGGATCGCTGGACACCTTCACCGCACCGATGAGCCTCCTGACGATCGCCAAGAGCGCCCAGGAACAGGGCGTTTGGTCCGCAACGACGGCGTTAAGAATCCTCCGGGGAACCCCGGTGAGTTCTATTGACATCGTACCGAACGAGGATGGACTGATGTTTGTAAACACCAACATCCTGCGGAACGGCGGTTTTCGTCTTCCCGTAGCTTTAATCAAAGCCGCAGAAATCATTAACTGAACAAATTGGCTGAAACCGGCCGGCTCATGAAGTGAGCCGGCCGGCTCTACCTCCCCTGCACGTCTCCAGTGGACCGTATCGACTCCCGTAATTCCATTTTGTGGCTCAGCACCACTCGCTCCACCTGTGTATCTCCTCTTCCGACCATTCGATACAGAAGATCGGCACACACCTCACCAAGCTCATGAAAGTCGAGCCAGACCGACGAGAGCGAAGGGACCAGTTTTGAACAGACGGGAATGTCGTCGAATCCAAAGATCGATATGTCGCCGGGAATCGAAATGCCCCGGTCGCGGAGACAGCGCATCGCCCCTATGGCGATGAGATCGGACCCCGTGGCGACCGCCGTGGGCGGGTGCGGCGCTTCGTCAAGCATTCTCGCCATTGCGGCGTACCCGGACGCGACGGAGAACTCGGCGTGCTGCATATACCCCTGAGATGCAAATATTCCCGCCGCTTCCATGGCATCAAGATGCCCCCGTTGTCGTCGCCTTCCCGCCTGCTGGTCGTCCAGCGGTGCGGAAATATAGCCGATATCCCGGTGCCCGTGGTTGATAAGGGTGGTGGTGACCTCGTAACTTGCGCGATAGTTGCCGAACAGTACCATAGGCCATCGCGTGGAACGCGACTCCTGCGCCGCAACCACCACCGGTGCGGAAAACTCGTTCAAAGCAGCGGCAACCTCCTCGGTGACCCCTTTCCCCGCGTAGACGACGCCCGCGACGTGCTGCCTCCCGAACATTTCCAGGAGTTCCATTTCCTTGCCAGGTACCGCTTCTGAATTTCCGAGCATGACCGTCATGCCGTGGGTATGCATAATTCTCGCGACACCATGGAACATCCGCGACGTTGGTGGATTAGAGATATCCGCGACGATGACGCCGACGATATTGGTCTGGCGCTGCTTCAGCCCGCGGGCGGATTCACTCACCTGATAGTCCAATGTGCGCGCGGCACGCTGCACCCGTCGCAGGACGTCTTCGGACCCTTCGCCGCGATTGAGCGCCCGGGAAACCGTCGATGGAGAGACGCCGGCAAATCGGGCAACATCCTTGATCGTCGCCATCAGGGTACCTCCGAGGGAGAGAGGGGACAACTCTCACCGGGAACAAGGTCAAACCCGAGAATCACATGCCGCTGCGGTCGTTTGCCTTCCATGAGGGACGCGATGGTATCTCCGCACCGCTCGCCGAGGAGGCGGCCGTCAAACCGGACGGTCGTGATCGTCGGTGAACAGGTATGGGAATACACGTTCTCACCGAAGCCAAGCACCGCGAGCTGCCGCGGAATTGCAACTCCTGCATCATGTGCCGCTCTTGCGGCGGCAATGGCAAAGTAGTCGGTGGTGGCTGCAAGAATCCTGGGAGGTGTTTCCTGCAGAAGCGACAGTGACACCCTGTATGCACCGTCTATGGTGCCCTCGCAGTCAACCACGCGCGGTGGCGGCGCATCCAGTTTCTGCAGGGCACGGAGGAACCCCTGAACTCGTCGACTGGTGGCGCTGTCCTGCTGCTTGACTCCGGCAAGAATGACCACTTCTCCAATACGGGGCATGCGAAGCCGCGCCCGAAGGACCTCGGTGAGAAGAGCCTCGGCGGCACGTTCCTCGTCGAAGACGACCGAGGAAAAGCGACCGGTCGGATCGGGATTGAGGGCATACAGGAGGGGAATGCCGCTCTTCCGCAGGAGGGAGCGACTTTTATTGTCCGGAAAGGGAGTGACCAGCATGATACCGGACACGTGGGACTGGAGCTGCGCCCGGAGCAATTCCAGCTCCATACGCTTGTCTCCGTCGCTCAACGCGACCATGAGACTGTATCCGCGTTCTTCAAGGGAAATGGAGCATGCGTGTAGAAAGGCACCGAGATTATTCTCTACCACGCCTGGAACGACAAGTCCCACCACATTGCTGCGCCGGGCGGAAAGCCAGCGTGCATTCTGGTCGGGCTCATAGTTGAGGGTTCTGACCGCCTCCCGCACCTTTTCTTCCAGCGCGGGATCTACGTGTTTCGTTCGATTGAGTACCCGCGAGACCGTTGCAGGCGAAACGCCGGCGAGCCTCGCTACATCCGCCATTTTTGTTTGCATCGTCCAGTGACACCGTCTATAAGAACTCCCGGAGCACCCGCGTCGCTTCCTGGGGGACTCCCTGACAGGCGTTCAGCCCGAGTTGCTCGTATCCTCCGTTTTCCTGCGTCCACGGCAGAAATTCAAGATAGATCCCTGCCCCGGGACCGGTATGAATAAGCACATTGTAGGCAATTTCCCTTCCCAGGGATAGCAGGACCGACCGCATGAGACACATCCCCAGGGAGAACCCTTCCGCGAGACTAGAGAGTTCCGCCGGGGAGAGCTCGTGGAGCTGTGAAGGCTCTGAATTATGGAGCAGAAAGAGCATGTCATAGGGCCGCCGCATGTAGGGAGGTACGACGAGCGTCCCCCGGTCAAGCTCCGCTACGACGAGCTCTCGCGGTGTCGTTTCAAGGAGGGTTCGGGAAAAGGGCGTCCCCCGGTCCCTGGAGTAGTCCAGGTTTTCCCGGACGCGCCTGGGCATAACGCCGGAGAGGACGATCTGCTGATGACCGTGACTGAGAGAGCCTCCCACACTGCGACCGACGTTCTTGATAATCGAGACAATGCGCCCATCGGGACCTTCCGGAAACCCGGGCATTTTCAGCAGCGTCTTCTCAAGAGCGGCAAGCCGCTCCATTACCACCGTCCGATCCGAAGGAGTGAGTTCCGGCCAGTCCGTATCGTGATTGGAACTGGTCCACTGAAGAAAGTGAGCTCCCGCCGGCGGGGCGATGATCGGATAGAGGTTGGTGTTGAGAAAGGTGTATCCCTCGTGAAGGTCCGCCATGTCGATGATGGGGGTGATCGTGCCGGCACAGATGGGGCATTGCGGCGCGGTGGACGGGGCGCCCCGCCCGGTCGCGTCCGATGACGGCGTGTAGTCATGGGGCCGTTTGGCCCGTCGGTGGTTGAACAGGGTGATTCCCTGATCCCGGGGATCGACGGCATAGCCCTCTTCCGGCGCAAAGCGGCTGAAGGTCTCGCCATTCCGTATCAGCTCGCTGATCCTGTCCCAGGTTGCCGATTTCAGGTCGAAGGATGCACGATGTTCCTCGGCGATCGATCGCGAGAGAGACGTGGGTTCACTGTTCAATGTCTGTTGCCCCTTCCCCGGGAATCTCGATTCCCGCTTCCTCCAGAAACGCCCGGGTCACTGCGCCCCAGGTAAACCGGGGAATTGTTATTTTGTGCGCCGCCGCGCCCATTGCCCGTCGCCGCCTCTCGTCCTGCAGGAAAAACTCCAGCCCTTCCGCCGTGGCGCCGACGCTGTCCGGGGGAACCACGACCGCGCCTTCCCCGACCTGAAGCTGACCGCGCTCCCGGACGGATGTGCCCAGGAGATACTCGACGGCAAAGGGAACCCGCCTGCTCGCCACCGCGGGAACGCCGCACGCTGCCGCCTCCTGTATGGACATGCCGAACCCCTCCATGATGGAGGGTGTGCAGTAGACGTCGGTCATGCCGTACAGGGACGGCAGATACGTTCCGATTGAGCCGAGTACCGCCACGTTGCCGGACACGCCCCGTTCGGTAATAAGCGCGGAAAGCTCGCGATACAACTCGCCGGCATTCCTGTCGATTGTGATCGCCAGAACCGTGTCGGGATAGTGTCTCCTGATTCGGGCAAAAGCTTCAATAAGAACATCCTTGCGCTTGGTCCGGTCTGTCCGGCTCACCTCCGTAATGATCCGTGACCGTGCGATATCCTCTTCCCGGCGTCCAAGTATCTCAGCCAGCAGCCGCCGGGCGGAAAGGTCATCCTTTGGATTCGTCACGTTGAACCGTCTCTCGTCAACGCAGGGCGGAAGAAAGAGGGCTCGACTGATCCCATAATCCTCGCTGAGGGTGCGTTTCATCGCCTCCGAAGTTGCCCCGACAAGGTCAACCAGACCGAGCAGCTCTTCTTCCCGCTCGATACGCTCGCCGATACGGAGCTCATCCCACTGCTGCTGCGGCGTGCCCTGCTTTTTCAGCGCCCCCAGAGAGTGGGGAATCCAGATATGCGGAGCCCCGAGACCGAGACGGCTCCGTGCTTCCTCGACGACGGCCGCGCCGTCCCAATAATGGGAAACAAATGCCACCGGTTCGGGGGCACCCTGCAGGCGGGCAACGAGATCGACAGCCAGCTCCTCCACCTGCGGCGCCATATCCTCCTTCCGGATAAATTCATCCCGGGAGTCTTCAAGATAGACCAGCCGTTCATTGGCCGATCCATATGAGCTACCCCGCCGAAATGCGCCGCTGTGGGGATGTGTATACCCTCCCCTGTTGAAGATGGTTACCCGAAAGCCGAGTCGTGCCAGCGTATGGGAAAGCTGATTGACGTACGCATTCTGTCCGCCCGTGTCCGGCAGTCCTGCGTCGATCTCCCACGCATGCATCCCGTGGTTTGTCACCATGACCACATGCGGTTTATCAGATTTGAGAAAGCGTTGTTCCAGTGTCGGGTCCACGAGCACCTATCCCTTTACCCCTGTGCTCGCGACAGATTGGACAAACCACTTCTGAAAGAGCAGGAAGAGAATGAGCAGGGGGATCGTTGTCATTGAGGCGAAGGCGAAAATATATCCCCACTGTTTGGGGTCCTGACTGAAAAACTGCTGTATCGCCA
The DNA here is from genome assembly GCA_965242725.1 of Alkalispirochaeta sp. Taxonomy (GTDB): domain Bacteria; phylum Spirochaetota; class Spirochaetia; order DSM-27196; family Alkalispirochaetaceae; genus Alkalispirochaeta. Next base: position 105,301 of record CBDESZ010000004.1, on the reverse strand, counting down.
CCGGCAGGGGCCGGTACGTCTCCGCTCTGGTCACCATGAGAGGCCAAAGGAAGCGACCCCAGTGCTGTATCCCCTGGAGAATCGCCACCGACGCGAAGACCGGCCGGGAAAGGGGAACGATGACCATGGAATAGACGCGGAAATATCCGGCGCCGTCGATAATCGCCGCCTCGTCAAAGTCCTTCGGTATTCCGATGAAGAACTGGTAAAACAGGAAGACCGAAAAGGCGTGACCGATAAAGGGGAATATCTGCACGCGATAGCTATCTATCCATCCAAACTCGTTCACCATCAGAAGCATGGGAATGACCACCGATTCTATGGGAATGATAATGAGGGCGATAACGGCACTGACGAGCACCGCCCGTCCCCGAAACCGGAGCCTGGCCAGGGCAAAGGCGAACATGCTGTTGAAAAAGAGCCCCGCCGCTATGGTGGTGGCCAGTATAAAAACGGAATTGAAGAAGAAGAGGCCGAAGGGCATCTCCCTGAAGACGCCGAGGTAATTATCGAACCCGATATCTCCATAGGGGACAAATCCTTTCAGCCCACTCATGTCGGACAGGAGCTGCAGCTGATCCTGCTTCAATGACGAAACAATCATGAAGACCGTGGGAAAGAGGAAAAACAGGGCCAGAAGTGCCATGATGAGATAAAGGACAAGGCGTTGAATCCGCTGTCTCCTCCGCCAGGCCGAAGTCTCGCGTATATGATCCGTCATATCAGTCCACCGCCCTTTCTTCTTTCATGACACTCCGCTGAACCAGGGAAATTCCAAGGACAATGACAAAAAAGAGGACCGCGATAGCCGAGGAATAGCCGATATTACCCCGCCGGAATCCCTGCCGATACATCATGACGATTGCCGTCATAGTCGCCTCCTGCGGCCCTCCCTGGGTCATGACCCACACCTGTTTAAAGAGTTTGAAGGCGAGGATGGTCGTTGAAATCACCACAAAGAGAGTTGTATTCCTGAGGAGGGGAAAGGTGACGCCCCAGAACTTCTGCCAGCTCGAAGCGCCGTCGATGTCGGCAACCTCATAGAGCTGATCGGGAATATCCTGGAGGCCTGCCAGGAAAATGATCATCTGAAATCCGACGCCCTGCCAGACCGAAAGAATCATGATCGCCGGCAGGGCCGTCGCGGTGCTGTGAATCCATCGCACCTCCGGCCAGGCGCCGAAGGTAATCGTCTCCATCGCGCGGTTGATGAACCCCTGTTCCGGGTTATAGAGAAGGTACCAGACGATGGAAACGACCACCATGGTGATGACCACGGGAGAGAAATAGATTGTGCGAAAGGTGTTTGTGAATTTCATCCGCAGGTTCACAAGCATCGCCATTGCGAGGGCGAGAGAGGTCTGAACGGGCACCACCACGAGGGTGAAGTAGAAGTTGTTCAGAATCGCCCGTTGAAACGTTTCGTCCTGGAGGAGACGGTAAAAATTTCTGAAGGCGACAAACTTTGTGGGAAGGTTCGGGTTGGGGATCAATCGCTGATCGGTAAAGGAGAGCCCGATGGCCATGATGAAGGGGACGATCAGAAAGACCAGAAGCAAAAGGATCGCCGGTGCGGACATGAGCCATGCCGCGGTGACTTCCTTTTTCCTCTGTACTCCCGGAGCGCCCGACAGGGCGGTCACATTGCTCATACGCTACTCCTCACTGGAACAGGCGACGGGACGCACGTCCCGCCGCCGTAATCTTTTGAATCACGAAGATTCTAGTTGGTGGGATATCCGCTGTTGTCCTGGATATCCTGGTCGATCTCCTCAACCGCCTCGTCCAGTTCCTCCTGAACATTCGCACCGTTTACGATGTTCTGTACCGCTTCCGCGAAGGTGCTGGTAATGGTGGGATACGTCGGCGTCTGCGGGCGGGGTACGGCGATGGTGTTAAGCTGCTCCACGAAGACATGGAGCCATCCCCCGGACTGATACTCTTCACGTTGCTGTATGGCGCTTGCCCGGGCGGGAATCGCACCGTTTCCGTCGGTCATGCGGAGAATCTCTTCCGGAGAGAGGAGAAATTCCATGAACGTCCAGACCGCTTCGGGGTTCTCGGCATTGCTTGTGATACCCCAGTTCCACGAGCCCATTCCAGTAACATGTTCTTCAGGACCTTTGAAAATGGGAATGAGCACAAGGTTGTCCTCGCCCAACCCTTCGAGGTGGGGTTGTTTCATCCAGTGTCCCACATAGGCGAGAGCCGCAGTCTTGCTGCCGAAGAATGAATCATCGCCGGCGGGAGCGGGATTGGCATAGCCATCCTCAAAGAGGCTTTGAAACCACTCCATCGCCTCAACGGCGCCGTCGCCGTTGAGAACGCCATCGGCTGACATGTAGTCCGAGCGATCGATCAGATCACCACCGAAGGCCTGCAGGATCGGCGAAAAGGCGTAGCTGTACCACTCACCCTGTCCGTAATTCATTTTCACGTCGATTGCGTACTCGACCTGGTCGAGCGCCTGAAGACGCTCCAGGGCGTCATTGAACTCCTCAAAGGTCCAGGCGTCGTCCACGGAGGTCGGAATCCTCACCCCCGCCTCTTCAAGGTAGGCGCGATTACCCCACAGGGCGAGTCCCGAGTCAAACTGACCGAGGGACCAGAGCTGACCGTCGTACGTTCCCTGGGCGATTATTGAAGGCAGGAAGTCTTCTTTCATATCCTGGGGAACGTATTCACCGATCGGGATAAGGTGTCCCGACCAGGCGTAGTTGTACAGATTGGGACCGTCAAAGTCGAGGAGATCCGGGAGGTCTCCGGACAATGCGGCGGCGCTGACCTGCTCGTTGTAGGAGCCCTCCGGCAGGCGGGTGAGGTTTACCTGGATTTCATCCTGCATTTCATTGAATCGCTGAATGGTTGCATCCAGGGCTTCCCGTTCCGGCCCTTTGCCCGAGTGATTCCAGACTTCTATGACGACGGGTCCTTCCTCGTCGGTATCCATTTGTCTCTCGCCCTGTCCGCCGGCCCATATCATACCGACGGCGGCAACGGCGACTGCGAGACCAAGTATCATGCGTTTCATAGGTGCCTCCTTGATTACGCTTTCTTTGTTTCAGTATGAAATCGGCGATAGCAACGGTCAACGCTTACCTTTCGAAACAATTTACACCATTATAAGTACTTATATTTAAGGTATTTACTATTTTATTTCAGGAAAGCGTTTGCAATATTCGCCTTAAGTACGCAACGTTTTCCTGAAAATTCCGGCGGTTTTCCTGACGGACGGCACCGGACCGCAATGCGGTTTCAACGGGCAGGCATGTCATATAGAATGCCGGACCTGAAAGAACCGACGAGAGAAAGGAGCAGCACCGTGTCCCTCTACCAGGAGCCTCTGCGACCGCGCGTTCACTACACTCCCCGCAGGAACTGGATGAATGATCCAAACGGACCCGTATATATCGTTGGGGAGTACCACCTCTTTTATCAGCACAATCCCCACGACGTGAACTGGGGATCCATCAGCTGGGCCCACGTCAGGAGTATCGACCTCCTCCATTGGGAAGAACTCCCCCTCGCCCTGAAACCGGACGCGCGGACGGGATTTCCCTTTTCGGGCTCCGCCGTTGTCGACGAGGACAACCGGTCGGGTCTCTTTGGTCCGGAGCGCGGAGTGGTGGCTCTTTTTACAAGCGTCCTCCCCGGCGGCCCCGGAGGTGACGATTTCTCCGATCAGGCCCAGAGCGTCGCCTTCAGCCGCGACGGAGGAGTTCACTGGGAGCTGTACGAAGGAAACCCCGTCATAGACAATACCGGCCGCGCTGATTTCAGGGACCCCAAGGTGTTCTGGCACGCCGAAAGCTGCCGCTGGATCATGGTCGTCGCCCATGAGGACGAGGTGCTCTTTTACCGCAGTGAGAACCTGCTTGACTGGGAGATGACCGGCTCCTTCGGCAGTGACCGGGGCTCCCACGCGGGTATCTGGGAGTGTCCCGATCTGTTGTACCTCCCCGTTGAAAACGGCGAATCCGGAGAAGGCACGTGGGTTCTGGTCGTCGGTGACGGCGACAGGGCCCCCGTCAATAAGGGGGGTACGCAGTACTTCACGGGACACTTTGACGGCCTTCAGTTTCATAGTGACGGCGATGGCGACCGGATACGGTGGGTCGACCACGGCCGCGATTTTTACGCCGCCCAGAGCTGGTCGGGTATTCCCGCCGAGCAGGGCCGGACGGTCTGGATCGCCTGGATGAGCCAGTGGGCGTACAGCCGTGATGTACCGACGACGCCCTGGCGGGGCGTCATGACCCTTCCGAGGGAAGTGGGATTGAGACGCGTCGGCGGAGAGCTCCGACTGACCCAGAAGCCGGTGCGGGAGCTGAAGACACTCCGCCGTCGGCCCGTCCCTCCCGTTTCATCGAGTGGTGCCGGAAGGGACGGTACCCAACGGGGACGCGCCGGAGAGGCGATCCGATTTTTCCCCGACGGCGAGGTTGCCCTTGAGCTTTTGACCGATCTCGCCGGCGACGGGGAGGGACGAGTCCGCCTCACCTATCACGGTGGAGGCAGTGTGACGATCCACATTGATCTTCACGCCGGAACGGTGGCAGTCGACCGTACCTCCGCGGCGGGCGGGGGCTTTTCACCCCATTTCGGCGTGGCAAATCCCGCTACCCTCCCGGCTGAGTGCGACGGGCTTGATCTTCACCTCATCGTTGATGCGTCCACGCTGGAGCTCTTCCTCCTCGGGGGAACGCTCACCATGGCGGATCTCATTCTGCCCGCGGGCGAGCTGCAGGAGATCACCCTGGAGGCGACCGGTGATACCCGCTTCGGGGACTCCACCCTCTACCCCCTCGAGGCGGTCCGGAGCGCGGTACCGGGGAGGAATCCCCGCGGAACGTCAGTTCAATCTAGAAAATGATTTACGATGCCCGCATGAGGCGCGCGGCGTCGACCATGTTGCGAAGGGAGGGTTCCACCTCCGCCCAGGAACGCGTCTTGAGACCGCAGTCGGGGTTGATCCAGAGGCGCTCCCGGGGGATGTGCTCCAGGGCGCGCTCGAGGAGCGTCGCGATCTGGTTCGCCGTCGGAACCAGCGGGGAGTGGATGTCGTAGATGCCCGGTCCGATCTCGTTGGGATAGGAATAGCGGTGAAAGGCGTCGAGGAGGCGCATGCGGGAGCGGGCGGCCTCGATGGTGATGACGTCGGCGTCCAGTGCGGCGATCGCTTCGATAATTTCGTTGAACCGGGAGTAGCACATGTGGGTGTGTATCTGCGTCTGGTTTGTCACCACCGAGGTGGCGAGGCGGAATGCAAGGACCGCCCAGTCGAGATACTCCTGTCGGCGGGAGCGCCGGAGGGGCAGCCCTTCCCGCAGTGCCGGCTCGTCCATTTGAATGATGCCGATGCCGGCGCTTTCCAGATCACGCACTTCCCTGCGCAGGGCAAGGGCGATTTGCAGCGCCGTGTCGCGCCGGGGCTGATCTTCCCTGACAAATGACCATTGGAGAATGGTCACCGGTCCGGTGAGCATGCCCTTTACCGGTCTGTCCGTCAGGGACTGGGCGTAGGTGATCCATTTCACCGTCATGGGACGGGGACGGTCCACGTCGCCGTAGATGATCGGCGGTTTTACACAGCGGGTGCCGTAGGACTGGACCCAGCCGTGTGCGGTGAAGGCGAAGCCCTCAAGCTGTCGCCCGAAGTACTCAACCATGTCCGTCCGTTCCGCCTCGCCGTGGACAAGGACGTCCAGGCCGATTTCTTCCTGCTTTTTTATCGTTCCGGCGATTTCCTCACGTATGCGCTCCTCGTAGCGCTCCGGCGAGAGTTCTCCCCGTCGGGCGGCGCGACGGGCGGCGCGGATTTCCGCAGTCTGGGGAAAGGAACCGATCGTCGTGGTGGGAAAGGCGGGCAGGCCGAAGCGGCGGCGCTGGAGGGTGGCGCGCTCGGCGTAGGAGGACTTTCGTTCGGCGAGGGCTTTCAGCTCCTCCGGCGGGGGGAGGACGGCGCCGGGGCGGGAGGCGGAAGTGTCGGTACCGCGAGCGAGCCCGGCCGCCTCGTGACCGGTCGCGTGTGCGGCGGTGTGTGCGGCGGCTGGGCGGCGGGCGCCGGTGTGGCTGGCGGTGTGACCTTGGCCGGGACGACGGGCGCCGGTCTCGTCACCGGCGGCGCCGGCATGGAGGTCCCTCCTCAGAGCAGCGAGTTCATGGAGCTTCTGGTCGGCAAAGGCGAGCCTGGAGCGCACCTCAGGGTCCAGCTCTTCCTCATCTTCGACGTTCAACGGCACGTGCAGAAGCGAACAGGAGGGCGCGATCCACAACCGGTCGCGCAGGTCGCGGTAGAGGGGGATCAGTGACTCCAGAGCGGCGGCGCGGTCAGTTTTCCACACGTTGCGGCCGTTGACGACACCCACGGAGAGGATCTGCCCTTCCCGGAGCGCCTTCGCCGCGGGCATGATGTCTGCTGGTCCGCGCACCGCGTCGAGGTGATAGCCCTCCACCGGCAGCTCCAGCAGCAGTGAGAGATTTTCCTCGAGGGGACCGAAGTATGTGGCGATGAGGACGGGAGCGCGCTGCTGCGGCTCGGCGGGCCTCGGAGCGCGCCGGCGGTGTGCGCCGGTTTCAGTACCCGCTGCCCCGGTGATCGTCGCCGGCGTCGCCGGATTCAGCGCGGCGTAGGCGACCCGGAAGGCGTCCTGCCAGAGCACCGGCAGATCGAGAGCGAGGATCGGCTCGTCGTACTGAATCCACTCCACATGGGGCGCAAGCGCATCGGCAATCCGGCGATAGGCTTCCCCGGCATGAGCGGCAAGGTCGGGAGAAGCCCCCGCGAGCCAGAGATAGGTGACGGGACCGACAAGAACCGCCTTGGGGCGATATCCCGCGGCCCGGGCGTCCCGGGCCTCCTCAACCAGCGCCGACGGGTCCGGCGAAAAGGGATTCCCGGTGCCTCCCTCGGAGTCACTCTCTGCGCCGTCCAGTTCGGGGGTGATGTAGTGGTAGTTGGTATCAAACCACTTGGTCATCGCCGAGGGCGGGATGTCTTCGTTCACTGCCGCGCCACCCTCTTTCGGCGACGCCGCGATGCCCCGGGCAATTGCAAACTCCAGGTCCAATCGGGACAGCCGCTCCACCGCCCCGCTCTCACGAAAACGTCGCGGAAATACGCCCAGAGTGAGACTCATTTGCAGCACCTGATCGTAGAGGGGAAAGTCGCCGACGGGAATGAGTTCGATCCCCGCCTCGGCCTGCGTTTTCCACCGTTCATTCCGCACGCGCCGGGCAGTTGCACGGAGCGTCTCCGCGTCGATGGCGCCCTTCCAATAGCGCTCAATGGCAAATTTCATCTCTCTCTTGCGCCCGATCCGGGGGTATCCAAGGTTGTGTACCGTCATAAACATCTCCTCCGGATTGTAATGTACTCGTTGCAATCGATTAGGAATAACGATATTTTTTCACAAATACATGAGGATAGTTCATGATTAGACGGGATCATCTTGAAATCATTCACGCCCTTTCCCGGACGGGGACGCTTACCAGCGCCGCGGAGGCGTTGCACCTGACCCAATCGGCATTGTCACACGCCATGCGGCGGCTGGAAGAGCAGGCGGGCGTCGCCCTCTGGGAACCCGACGGCAGGCGCATCCGGCTGACCCAGGCGGGGGAATACCTGCGCTCCATCGCCGACCGTATCGTTCCCCAGCTGGCTCACGCCGATTTAACACTGGCAGGCTATGCAGAGGGAAGGCTGGGTACGCTCCGGGTCGGCATGGAATGCCACCCCTGTTACGAGTGGTTTCTCACGATCCTTCCACGGTTTCTCGCGGAACATCCCGCGATCGATGTGGATGTGATACAACGCCACCAGTTTTCCGGCATCGAGGCGCTCGAAACGCATCAGATCGACCTCCTGTTAACGCCGGATCCGCTGACGGCGGAAGAGATTGAGTTTGAACCGCTCTTCCCGTATGAGATGCGCCTTGCTGCGCGGGTGGATATGGACGTTCCGCTTCACCGGGAAGGCACGGAAGAGCGATATGTGGATGGAAATGCCTTTCTGCACCTTGATCTGTTGACCTATCCCGTCGGGCGGGAACGTCTAGATCTCTTTACCCGTCTGCTCATTCCAGAGGGGATCGAGCCACGGAGCGTCCGCGCCGTGGAAGCGACAGAGGTGATGCTGGAACTTGTCCGGGCGGGACGGGGCGTGACGGCCCTGCCTGACTGGATGGTGGAGCGTCTCGGAAACGAGGTAGCAAGTTATCGGATCGGTCGGGACGGGATACACAAGCACCTTGCCGTCGGCTATCGTCGCGGCAGCGAAATGGCGCCGTATGTGGGGGATTTTCTTGTGCTGGCGGGGAGGTAGGTTACGCACGAGGCGGCCGGGAGTGCGCGGGGCGCCTCCCACCGGCCTGTGCGTGCTGACGGATTGTGCTTAAATCAATACCGTCGGGGTCTTCGGTCTTCCCGGGGGCGAGCCTCGTTGACCGTAAGGTTGCGACCGTCGAAATCCTGATCGTTCAGCGCTTCAATCGCCTTTTTGGCGTCCTCGTCGGAGGTCATTTCCACAAAACCGAAACCACGGGAGCGGCCGGTGTCACGATCGGTGACGACCGATGCGGACTCGACTTCGCCGTACTGTTCAAACAGTTCTTTCAGGTCCCAGTCGCCGGATTTAAAGTTCAGATTGCCAACATAAATTTTTGTAGCCATAGGTGTACTCCTTCTGCCTTTCGCAGAGTCTTAAAATTATCGCCGTTCGAATCTGCTTTTTCTGTTTCTTGATCCAAAAAGGGAAGGGTACAGTCAGCGGTCTACGAAACGTGATCTTGCCGGAGGCTACACTTTTCCTGCGATTTGATCAAGACGCGGATTGTGGGGCGCCGGGCTTTCAAATTACCAGGCAACCCGTTTGATTCCCGACACGACATCAAAATGGGCGTCCCTGCTCAGGACGGGCATTTCGTAGTGTCTCGCCGTGGCGGCGATCCACACGTCGTTTTCCGGTATCGGCGTCCCGGCATCTTTGAGTTCCCGACGAACTTCGGCGTAGCGACGGGAGACGGGATCGTCCACCGACGCAAAGGTAACGCCCTGGATGAGCCTTTCAATTACATCGTCAAGCTCCCGACGAAACCGTGATGCAGTAATGCCATAGCGATACTCGCCGGCTACGATCGCCGGAAGTACGAGAACTCGGGTACTCTCCAGGATTGCCTTTATCGCCGGATCACCGGCCAGAATTGCGGAAACGGCATTTGTATCAAGAATCACAGCCACTCCTCCGGATTGATTGTCGACAAATCGGCTTCAACGACGCGGTCCACTTCATATACCGCATCGGCTTCACCGGCCATGATGCCGAACAGATCCATCCAGGGCCGTTCTTCCGTATTGTTTACCGCCCGTTCCAGAGTCTGAACCACCAGAGAGCGGACGGACACTCCCCTCGCCGCGGCGAGACCCTTTACCTTTCCGTAGAGGGCGTCGGGGATATCCAGCGTCGTTTTCATGTTCAAAGTATAACGGGACTACATGGCATTTCGCAATATTTACGGTATTTTACTATTTCTATTGTGAAATACCCTTCGATAGTGTAACGCGATACCACCCTCTGCTGTCCGTGATGATAGGCCTCTTCAATACCACCAATAGATTACGACGGTCGCAAGGGTGTTCCACAGCGCGTGAGCGACGATGCACGGCGTCAGCCGGCGCCGCCAGACGAAAAGTACGGTAAGGGTCAGACCGCCGTAGAATCCGGTATCGACGATCCCCGCCCATCCCTGATACCCATGACCTGCGGCAAAGAGGACTACCGTCGCGGCGACGGCAACAACGAGGGCGAGCCGGGACGGGCCGAGAAGTTTCCGCAGGGCTGTGAAAAAGTGGCCGCGAAAAAAGAGCTCTTCACTGAACGCCCCCGTCCACGCGAGGATCACAAATCCCGGAACGCCCAGGAAAGACGTGCCGATCTGGGCGGCGTTGGCGGCCACATCGCTTCGCCCGGCACCCCCGGTATTGCGTATGATCACGAGAAACTGTATCAGAGCAAATGCCACGGCAACGGACGCGCCGATCGCCAGATCACCGGTCAGATGCGCGGAGACGAGGCCGATATCTCGAAACCGGCGCCCGACGACCCGCAGAGCGAGAAAAACAGCGGCACCACCAAGAATGAGACGGATGAGACCGACGAGGGCGTAGGTAATTCCTTCCAGTTCCAGACCGAGAAAGACGCGGGGAATGACCTCCGAGGCGATCACAGCGGCAAACCACAGGACCGTTCCCAGCAGGAGCGCCCCCGCCCATCTCCATTTTGTGCCGTCGGGTGCGTTGACAGCTGTACGAATGATGCATCACCTCCGGATCACTACCATAGCGCGTCCCCTACAACAGCACCACATACAGCACCGGTACGATCACCACCAGTCCCGCCGTCGTCACGATCCATGCCGAATTTGCCAGATCGAGATCGAATCCGAATATCGCCGGGGGAACCAGCGCATTGAAGGCAACGGGCATCATGGAAAGGACGATGAGCATACGGAACGGCGTCCCGTCACCGACGGCGGGCAGCCCGGCGAGAAGGCCAAGAGGAATCATCAGCGCCGGGAGAAGCAGAAACTTGATCACAATGACAATCCCGATCTCCCGCCGGTAGGCGGCAATGCGGGAAAACCTGAGGGAAAAGCCGATCGCCATTCCGAGGAGCACCGCCACGAGCGGAACGACGACGGCCACCACCGACTCCATGAAGAGCGGCCGGGCAAGTCCCGTGGCGTTCAGCATGAGACCAATGGCCATGGCACCTATGGGAAAGAAGAGAAAGGGATTCTCCCGGAAGAGCCGCGTATTGACCCGCAGGACCGGCGTGATCTCCCGGGCGATGTTGTAGGAGACAGGATAACCAAAGAGGTAATAGCTGGCGGCGACAAACATGGTAAAGAGCTGGGCCAGGAGAAATCCGTATTCTCCAAAGAAGCCGTAGCCCACCAGTCCGCCTATGGTAAGGACATTGGTGAACATGCCGGCGGTGAATACGGATGCGCCCTTATAGGCAGGCATCCTGAGTGCCCGGATAATCAGGAGAGAAACACCCCCTGATATGAAGACCGACGTGAGTCCGAGGAGGGGAAAACTCAACAGCGGAACTTCGGCGACGTTCATCGTCCAGAAGGTTGCGATGTACGCCAGCGGCTGAAAAAAGAAAAAGGATGAGAGCTTCATGTAGCGTGACGCCTCAAGCAGCCCCGCTTCCGTCACCCCGCCCCGCCCCATGAAGAGCCGGCGAAAGAGATAGCCCGCGATGATACTGCCGATGCTCGCGCCCAGGATGTACACCAGTTTTTCCATGATCCGTTATTTCCTCATTCCGACGCGAAAGCCGAGATTACCCGTGCTGGAGTCGGGGGTGTTTGAGCTGCGCGCCGCGACCCGGTAGCGGTTGCAGTAGCTGTGGTGGCAGAGATAACTGCCGCCGCGATTTACCCGGCGGGTGCCGTGGTCCGGACCGACGGGATTCACTCTCGTTGCGGGCGTCTCGGGAATGTGCCATTCCGGGGAGAACCAGTCGGCGCACCACTCCCAGACGTTTCCCGCCACGTTGTACAGACCAAAGCCGTTGGGAGTGAAGCTGTCTACCGGAGCCGTTCCCGCATACCCGTCATCCGCGGTGTTCCGGGAGGGGAAGACGCCCTGCCAGATATTTGCCATATGCCGGCCGTCGGGTGTGAGATCGTCGCCCCAGGCGTACCGTCGCTGATCCAGGCCTCCCCGGGCGGCGTATTCCCACTCCGCCTCGGTGAGAAGGCGCACCCCCGCCCAGCGGCAGAACGCAAGGGCGTCGCCGTAGCTCACGTGTACGACGGGGTGGTCGCCCCGTCCCTTGAGATTGGATCCCCGGCCCTCCGGCCGCTTCCAGCACGCCCTCTCAACGCCGAGCCACCACTCAAGGCCGGGAACGCTGCGCACCTCTCCCCGTTTACGGGCGGTTCTGGTCACAAAGAGGTGAAAGACAAAGCTCCACCCGTAGCGCTCCGCTTCGGTGCCATATCCCGTTTCCGCAACAAAGGCGGCAAAGTCGTCATTGGATACGGTGAAGGGATCCACCGCCACCGGCGATACGGTGACGCTCCGCGCCGGCCCCTCGCCGTCATCGGGAAACCCCTCATCGTCGTCGGTACCCATGGTAAAGACGCCGCCGGGCAGCGGGATCAGGCGGTTGCGGATCATCCGGGCGGCGTCACTCATCGTGGTATCGTCTCCGCAAGGTCCCGGAACGCGGGAAGGGTATGGGAGTAAAAGGACTTCCACCCCTCGCACAGAACGCTCAGCTGTGACGGATCTTCACCCTGGACGTAACGCATTTTTGGACAGTCGCCGGCGCAGTAGCGGAGATATTCACACCGGGCACATTCTTCGTTCCACCCTTTCTTGTCCCGGCCAAAGGCGCGATAGACCGGTGACCGCCACATCCGTTCAAAATGGTCGGTCACGACATTTCCCAGACGTTTTTCCGGCTGGACAAAGAAGTCGCAGGGATAGACGTCTCCGTTATACTCGACGACGAAATACTGACGGCAATGCGTTCCGGTCGTACACATGACGGAGACATCGCGCACAATCAACGAGAGGACGGCGTCAAAATTGCGTACCGAGACGGTACGGGTGTCGTCCCTGTGCCACTCGTCAAAGATCCCATTGAGAAAGTCGCCCCACTCCTCGCCGGTGATGCTGTAGGGCCGGAGCGACCCGTCGGGTTCAAACTCCACACAGGGAATGTACTGGTGAAAGGTGACCCCCAGCTCCCGAAGGTAGCGATATACCTCCCGGGGATGGTCCACATTTGCCCGGGAAACGAGGGTGAGGACATTGTATTCCACGCCGTTCCGGCGGAGCGCCTCCAGGCCGCGCATGACGTCACGATGAGTACCGCGACCGCTCACCGTACGACGGTGAACATCGTGAAGCTCGGCGGGTCCGTCGATACTGATTCCCACCAGAAATGAGCCGTCCCGCAGGACGCGGGCAAAATGATCGTCCAACAGCGTTCCGTTTGTCTGCAGGGCGTTGGATATGCGCGCACCCCGCGGCGCGTAACGCGTCTGCAGCTTCAGGATCTTCTCAAAGAAACCGGCTCCCATGAGAGTCGGTTCGCCGCCCTGCCAGGCGAAGGCCCATTCCGGCTGCGGCGTTGCGAGGTATCGCCGAATCATCGTTTCCAGAACGTCAGTCGCCATTTAATGGCGTGCGACGCCGGGGTAGAGCTCCTTCTTTTCAAGATAGAAACAGTAGTCGCAGGCGATATTGCAGTCCGCGGATATGGGTTTCACAAGCAGGGAAAAGGGCCGCATGGGCCATCCTACACTTCCCCGGGGTACCCAGTATAGCGGCGGATTGGGTACCATACGGACCCGAGAGGAGAACACATGGTTGAGACTCTGAGCCTGAACATCATACTGCTCTACGCCCTGTGGGGTATCGCCGTCGGTCTGGTCGTCGGTTTTACCGCCGTCGGAACGGGACTCCTGGGAACCCCCGGTCTTATCATCCTCTTCGGACTTGACCCGGTGGTGGCCGTAGGGACGATGTCCGTCGCCGCGGTGGTGATGATGGGTGCCGGCGCGGCGGCACACTGGCGGGAACGGAACATCCAGGTATCCATCGCCCTCCTTTTTCTCGTGACCGCCGTGCCCGCGTCGTACACCGCCGCCCGATTTGCCCGGGTGATCAACGAGGTGATCCCCCTGAAGACGGTGGTGGGTATCATGATCGTTCTTTCGGTGGTTCTCCTTTTTTACCGTTTCGTCATCATGCGCCCCCGTCCCCGGGAGCTCCACGTCACCACGGCACATCTGGTGGCCGCGCCCTTCCTTGGCCTGGTGCTGGGATCGCTTATGGGTGCCACCAGCATCTCCGGATCGATCATCGTGATCTCGTTTCTCCTTCTCTTGAAGCTGCCCGCTCCGTACGCCGTGGGAAGCACGACGCTGGTATCGACGGTATCCCTTATCTTTTCATCCATCGCCCACCTCCAGAGCGGCAACGTGGACGGGACGATCCTCCTGGGGCTGATCCCCGGCGTCTTTGTCGGCTCAACCATCGGTGCCCGCTTCGTCAATCGCGTCCCCCGGCAGGTACTGCGAATGGCGATTCTGATCATTCTCCTGGCCGCCGGGGTAATGGTGTTCTTGAGGTAGGTGTAGTCGCCAATGCGCCCGTCCCGACCACCCTCCGCCCGCGTCGCCTCCGGCCGGTAGCGGGCGTTATCCCTCGATCCGCTTCACCAGGGCCGCGATAAAACGCGCCGCAGGAGCGCCGTCCACCACATCGTGGTCAAAGAGCACGGTCATGTGGAGAATCTTGCGTACCCCTACCTCCCCGTCCACCACCCAGGGTTTCTCGATGACCGAACCGAGGGCGAAGCAGAGATTGTGCATCGATTTGGGGATGACCCAGCCCGGAACTCTCCCGGCCGATCCCACGGATGTTATCACAACGGTACCCATCGCCTTTTTGACGACCCGGGGGCGCCGGAGCATCCTGCTCATCAGAAATACCCGCAAAGCCTCAGGCAGGGTGTAAAAGAGCCGCATCATCCGTGCGGGTGGAGCACCCGGGGAGAGGACATAGTCTCCTTCATCGGCAACGGAACGCCGCTGGGCGGCGCGGATCTCTTCGTGGATCTCACCGGCGGACTTCTCTCCGGTACTTCGTATCACAAGGGGCAGCGGGACGCGTCGTCCTTCAACCTTTTTTTCAACGATGACGGAAATGTCGATGTCGTCAAAAACGACAAGACGCCTGCCCCGCCCCAGAAGGGCGTGCATTTCCGGATCGGCGGCGATGGCATCGCTGATCGTCTTGACCATCCACGCAAAAAACGAGGTGCCCCGGGGGGTGTAGCTGCCGTCGTTGAGACGGTGCAGCACCGCGGTAACATCCACCTCCAGAAGCCCCGCGACGTGATGTTTGCCGCGGGCGATCTTTCCCAGATCGATGGTCCCCAGCCGGGAAGAGGGGAAGGGAATTGTTTGATAGGTATGCGCGTTATTCAGACGGAATCCTTTCGTGAGTCACGTATGAGTATAGTCCGAAAATCACCGTCAGCACATATCGGAACGTGCCGGAAACATAATTTCTCCATTTTTTTGTTGTGCTCGTCGCTCCTTCCGGTTATTCTTGCGGAAATCAAAGGAGAAACACCCATGGGTCGCAGGAAAACGCTCCGTCGGAACATGACCGTCGGATTTTCTGTCATTATCGTATTTTTTGCTCTCGCATCGGTTATCTCTACGATCGCCGTTCGCCGCGCCGGGGGGCTCTTTGCCGCCTATCAGCGGACCAGCGGCGCCGCAAACGCCATTGCCGATCTCCAGACGACGGTGCTCAATGTTCGTCTCAACATCGATGAGTTTCTGACCACCAGCAAGTCCTCGGATGTCCAGGAATACCAGCGCTTCCTCGCCGATGCCGAGGCCGCGAGGGAACAGGCGCAGGAACGCGCGGGGGAGGAGTTCCACCGCAGTCTCGTTCAGATCGGTGACCTTCTAAATGACCTGGACGGAAGTTTTACCGCGGTGGTGGAGACGCAGACGAGTCGGGAGTCCCTTCTCCGAAACGGCCTGGAACCGCAAATCCAGGCACTTGAATCGGAACTTGAAAATCTGGTGCAGTCGGCGGTCGCGACGGGCGATTCCGCTGCGACACTTGAGACAATCCGGGCACTGCAGACGCTGATGACCGCCCCGATCCCACATTGAACGCTATCTCAGAGTCGGGGAGGCTGAGGAGTACGCCCGGGTCATGGCGTCTCTGGACGCTCTTGAAGCGCTGGACGCGCAAGTTCTCAACCTGGACGGGGATGTACAGGCCGTACGTACCGCCATGGAAGAACTTTCCCGCCTGGGAACCGAGCGAAATACGATCGTTGCCGAGACCGTCCGGCCCATGAGCACGCAGATAGTCGGCCTCGCCGCGGCGGCCCGGGCACGATCGGCATCCCTTATGGATCGCCTCGGTGAAAGCCTCCAACTCGTCATCACCTTTACCGCGCGGAGCGTACTGATTGTGAGTATCGTCGCCGTCATCGTTTCCCTGGCGGTGGCGGTCATCCTGGGACGGAGTATTCTCCGCGTCCTCGGAATCGACCCGGAAGCGCTGAAAGAGCTCTCCCAGTCCCTCTCGGAAGGGGACCTCAGCGTCTCCTGGCCGCCGGTGCGCCACGCCGGATCGGTGCTCGACTCGGTACGGATCATTGCCGATGCCCAGCGCACGGAAATCGCCCGCCTCAAGGAAATTGCCGGAGGCAACTCCGAGGTCGCCGAAAGCCTGGAAGCGACGGTGGAGGAGACGCGGGCAACCACATCGGGTATTTCCGGTCATACCGCCGAGGTTGGCAGACACATGCAGTTGATGAACGAGGAAGTCCGGCAGGCAACGACGGAGGTGGAACAGATTGCCGCGGGCATAGATGATCTGGACCGGCAGCTGGTGGCCCAGTCCGGTGCCACCGAGGAGGTCACGGCAAGCGTTGAAGAGATGTTTGCCGGGCTCGGATCGATAGAAAAATCGATTGAGGCAAAACTGGAGCGGACCGGTCAATTCAGGGAAAACGCCGTCAAGGGCGAAGAGTCGGCGGCGGCGGTGAATGTTCGTATACAGGAAGTTGTTGCACTGACGGGACAGGTCTCGGATATCATGGACGCCATCAGGGCGATTACCAGCCAGACCGACCTGCTCTCCATGAACGCCGCCATAGAAGCGGCCCACGCCGGTGAGGCGGGCCGTGGATTTGCCGTCGTTGCCGAGGAGATCCGCAAACTCAGCGAGAACTCCGCGGGAAACTCCCTCCGCATCAATCAGATTCTCTCGGATATCACGGAACGGGTGCAGGCGGTGGGACACATGAGCGCAGCCAACGCGGAAACATTCGGCAGATTTGTCGGTGAGGTCTCCGACGTCCAGTCGGCCTTTGACGAAATCGGCGGCACCACCCGGGAGCTGACAATCGGCAGCCGGGAGGTCCTGACCGCCATGGAGGAGCTCAGGGATACGGCGATATCCATCAAGGAAACTGCGGGGACGTTCAGAACGGCGGTCAAAGCGCTTTCCGATCAGTTCAACAGCACCAGCAACGCCGTAGAACAGGTAACCGGCGGCATCACCGAAATAACCGAAAGCAACGGCGAGATTATCGCTGCCATGAAGGAGACGGCGGAGCTGGCGGGCCGGATCAAGACCTCCGCCGACAGACTCGCCGACGCCGTGGGACGGTATACGCTGTAACGGGGCAAGCCGGACTGCAGTCGCGTGATTCGGCCTGCGGTTTCCATTTCATAATTCTCAATCTTTGTGAAACCGCGTTGGGGCGCCATCGGTTTTTCAACGAGAACGGGCTTCCCCGTTTCGTCGACGGCGCCACGACTCCGTCGGACGGTATTCGTCACCTCACGGTGACCGCATGGGCGGCGTAGGCCGCGGCCCCGTAGGCGGCGCTATCGGGCACCTCGTCAGTCGCCCATTCCACGCGCACGCGGGATAGGTGGGGAAATGACTGACGGAGTTCGTCGGTAACGATGGATAATCCCGTATCGAGAAAGCGCCGCCACGAACTCGCATCGGCGCCCTTTTCGCGCTCCTGGGCGCCGCCGGAAATGACAATGAGATCACAACCGACGACATTGGCGACACTTCTGGCGGCACGACCGATATGGACGAAGTACTCACGCCAAATAGCCTGAACCTCCGGCAAGGGGTTCGGATCCTGTACGAGGCGCCGTAATGCCCGCGCCACCGTGTCGGGATTGCCCTCAAGTTCCGCAATAGGCGTCTGACGTTCCTGATAGCGACGAACGAGGTTTGCCAGACCGGTAAGACTGGCCCTCGTCTCGGCGCATCCCATGGCGCCGCAGCCGCAACGGTCGGCGGTGTCGGATGTGTCGGTCACCACGTGACCCAGTTCATTGCCCATAATCGGGCCGGCAAACACCTCGCCATCAATGATAAGCGAACCACCCAGCCCGGTACCGGTGATAAACTGCGCCATGCAGCGCGATGCATCACCCCCGGCGACGCGTACCGCGTACTCCCGGTATGCCGCCGCGTCTCCGTCGTTGAGAAGAAAGGCAGGAACGCCCAGCCGCAGCGCAAGCTTCTCCTTGACATTCACCCCTTCCCACGACGAATCGATGTTGGTGGGAAAAATGCACAGCCCCTCGGCGCTCACCGGCGTAGGACTACACGCGCCGACTGCAACGAGGGACCGTGGATCGATACCGTTGTCGCGCAATAGCTGCGGCGCCGCGTCAGCGATGACGTTCATCGTCGCATCCGGTCCGCTTCGCGCCTGAGAATCGTAGTCGCGACGAGATCCAATGATCGCTCCCGACTCGTCAATCAACCCCAGCTTGACGGTAGTCGCACCGATATCGACACCAAGAAAATGTTGCATGATGGTGCACGTTACGTCTGGATGGTTTCGGTGTCAACGGGTAGGCGGAACCGGAATTCCTGCAGGTACCGGCGTCTGGAAGGGTAATCTCCCGGACAGGTGGGCCATTTGTTCTCCTGACGACAGAGTAATCTGTCGTCCGGTCTATACGATCTTATTCCTGCGTCACGACCGGAATTTCCCTCGCCTTGCCCGCATTTCAACGTTGCGGCAGCAACAGGCCGGCCTTCCCCGTTTTGCTCGCGCCGGTAAATGCCCCCGGGGCATACCCAAAGAGCTCACTTTCCAGCAAATGCGCGGGAAGGGCGGCACAATTGAATGCGACAAATGGTCCGTCTTTCCGACCGCTGGCATTGTGCAGCGCCTGGGCAAAGAGCTCCTTTCCGGTGCCGCTTTCCCCGTGGATCAGAACGGGAGAAGAAACTGATGCATATTCCCGTGCTTCGGCAATCGTGGCCTGAATCGCGGCGCTCTCGCCGATGATCCCGTCAAATGTGTTTTCCGCAACGAGTCCCTTCTCCGCAAGGGTCCTGCGAATCTTTCGTTCTATCGACTGAATCCCCGCAACTTCCTGGAAGGTAATAACCACACCGCTCACATCGTCTCCGATCACATTGGGAATGACATTTGCAACGATCTGTTTCCTCCCTACTTTTATCACCGTTCCCAGGCTGCTTTCACGGGTGGCCGTCACCGCCGCAAGGTCAAACTCCGGAAACATGTGGGAAAATTTTCTCCCCACCAGTTTGGATGCCTCCGTTTCCAGAATTTTCTCACCGCTTGGATTAATTACAAGAACGACTCCCTGGTTGTCGATACTCATGATACCTTCGTAGGCAAAATCCATGATCGTCTTGAGACGTTCCGTTTTTTCCATTTCCGTTCTTCTGACGGTGGCGAGGTTGCGGGCTTCGATGATCGCCTGGGCAAATGCGGCGCTGCCCGTCTTGACGAGTGATGACCGGTACCCTTCTTCCTGACCAATGCGGCAGAGAATCACATCGCCAACGATCCAGTCGAATCCGCGAGTGCGCAGCGCTCTCAGGCGCTTGCGCACCTCCTCGACTTCCCGTTCCGTGTTTTCCGGAAGGGTCACGGTCTCAATATGGATACTGAGAATCGCCGCGAGATCCTCGACACCTACACCGTATGTAAACTCCCGAAACCCTGCGATAACGATATGGTCCGTATTATTCAATGCAACACGGAGGGCCTTCAGAAAATCGTCGGCCGTTACTCGCACCTCCACGAGGGGCAACTCGGGGCACTGTTCTTTAATGACCGTTCCCGTACCGCCCCTTGAGACGAGAACGTCAACGCCGTTGTCAATTAGCCTGCGCGCAAGGGGTACGCTGGTCGAAGAGTTCCCGATGACCACTTCAACGGGGGTCCCCATTTCCAGCGCGGTGTTCTTGAGTTTGTTCCCGAGCTCCGGATCGGGGCAGATGAATGCAATACGCTGCGACATCAGTATTCCTAAGTGAGTCAGAATCGGGCATCGGCCCGAACACATGCCGGGCGCCGTGTAATGCCGCCATTGTACCATGAAAACTGCGGCAGGTACCGGAACTGAACGACCGATATCTTCCGGCGGAATAATGCACTCGCTGCTTTATCCATTCATCCGCCTCGTGGTCGTAAATGGTCTGGTCGGAGGAAGCCTCCGACGCTATACTATACACATGAAACGCACAAATCTTGTGTTGGATGAGAAAAAGCTTGACGAAGCCAAGACCGTATCAGGCAGCAGGACCTACTCGGAAACGGTGAATATCGCCCTGGAGGAGTACATTCGTCGTCATACATTTGCACAGATAGATTCCTTCGCTGGAACCGACGTCTGGGAAGGTGATCTATCGGACATGCGTGAGGACGCTGACCGCGATGTATCTCGTTGATACCTCCGCGTGGATACGACATTTCTCGCGGACGGATTCCTTTGATCTGCGGACCATTTGTCCTCCCGACGACAGGGTGCTGTGTCTTCCGGTCTATCAGGAAATACTTCAGGGAATCCGCGACGAGAGCGCCTACAGAACGGTAAAACGCGCCCTTGATGCCGCTCAATTTGTAGAGAAACCGATGGAACTCAGCCTCTTTGAAGAAGCGGCTCAGCTCTATCGCCTTGCCCGCCGTCAGGGAATTACCATCCGATCTTCCGTGGATTGCCTCATCGCGGCATCGGCGATCCGTCACGACCTCATCATCCTGCATCACGACAGGGATTTTCCTCGTCTTGCCCGCATTTCCACGTTGCGGGAGCAACAGGTGTGACGTCTGTTCTTATTTTTTCTTTATTCTGAACCTCACGGTTCCGCCGGGCGCACTCCGCATACCTGAAATGATCAAAACCGGATCGGCGGGAATTCGATGTCATCCAGTCCACCCGAGCTGCACGGGATCGATGGTTAGCGTGATCTCTACAGTATGAATCCGCGCCCGCTACAGCCGTAATAGCGCACAAGGAGGCGATCATTTCGGACCGCATCCTTAGGTCATACGATACTTCAGCTCGCCAGGGTCAAAACCTGGGTTTCCGTATCCAACGGTGACCAGGAGTCCGGATGGGGTTCTTCCGACAGGTACACTTTCACCTTGAAGGTATCGCTTTCCGAACTCCAATCCTTCGGCGTCGTAGTCACGTTAAAGGTGTGACTTCCGCTGCCTTCCTGAACGATGATTTCCTCTTCTATTGTATAGTAGTTTGGAGAACTGCCGCTGTTAAAGCCGATCATTATTTCCGCCTGCCCGCCTTCCGCCGTGTACTGAATAATCACTTCGAATGACGTAGAAACACCCGCAGAAAGCCCGGAACTCGGGCTTACGCTGTTGATTGAAATCGTCCCGGATGTCGCGCCCGTCACGTCGCTCCCACCGGCACCGGTCGAGTCACATCCGAAAAGTACCAGAGTGCTGATTGCCAGAATAATTGCCATGCCTCTCAGTTTGATGCCCATACCATCCCCTTTGCTGTGTCGAGACCTGACTTCGTCGCGCCGGACTCAACATGACTAAAAAAGTAGACTTAGAGACTTTTTACGGATAATTACCAAGAACTATATCTCAGGAATGTATAAATTCCAGTAGAGTGTGGAATTTTCTCAATATTTTCGGATAGACGACCGGTATCTCCGTGTAACCGGTCCTTCAAACCTCAATTTCGGGCGGAGTCATGTAATCAACTCTTCGCCCGTTCGTCCGCCACGTCGTAGTGAAAGCACTGACACGTGGGATGTTCCGTACCTTGCACGCAGCTCCACGTTGTGGGGGGCGTCAAGAATAGCCGAATCCTCCTCTTGGAAACGGAACATCCACCATATCACGGTGCGGAAATGGTGATCGTTCCTCTTTGTACATACTGAAAGTGATCCGTATTGAAGGTGAAGAGACGGTCGCACCCGGCTTTTTCAGCCGCCAGGTAGTGGAGAGCATCATAGACGATACCGCTTACCAGACCTTTTTCGCTTACTCGATCAATGGCTTCCAGGTAATCCTCCGTACCGAGGGGAATAACCGTCAGACGTCCGGCCACGGTGTCGCGTATGAGGTGTCCCGCGTCGGCGGGACTGACTCTGCGACGCAACGGGAGCGCCGTCATGACGGAATAACATTCCGCAAGAACGTGGGTGGAGCAGAATCCCTCGTTGCCCTCGCCGGTAAACTCCCGAAATGCGGCAAAACATCGGGGATGATTACGTAACTGGTCCACCATTGCCGGAATGAGAACGGACGTATCAAAGAACGATTTCATTCTGAAGGCTCCTCCCCTACCAGCCCATCGGCGCGACGTTCACGATCGGCATTGATATAGGAAGTGATATCGATATCGACGGATTCGGTTCCGTGGTGTACCAACACCCCCTCTTTCCGGATCAACGTCGGTTCACCATGGGCAGGCTTTAAATGGAGTCCGCTCACATCGAGTTCCAACTCCAGCTCCGTTCCCGGGATGAGGTGGTATTGCTCCCGTACTGCCTTTGGCACAACGATCCGGCCAAGCCGGTCAATGGTAACAGTCATGGTTTGATGGTAATACGCGTCCCAATATCGGTCAATTGCATCGTCTCTATCGCGGGTGGCCTCCGTTCCCTCGCCATTTCCGGTTACACAACCGTGAAATGACCGTTTACAATGGTCTCATCGACAAATCTCTGCGACTCAGGAAGTATACGCGCACTCCGTGGGGTCGATCTGGAAATCTATCCGGGAGGAGCGGGACCCGGGGTAACACGGATACCCCGGGTCAACCAGCCAACGATTTGCCTATATGGTCGAATCCTGTTCTTCTATGCCGCCAAGATCGGCCGACCGAAATACTTCGTCGATGTCCAGCAGGATGACAAACCGGTCTCCCCGTTTGCCGATTCCTTTTACATGTTGTACGTCCAGGGACATGCCAAGGGTTGGAGGAGGCTGGACCTCTTCGGGGGATATCTCCACCACCTCCTGCACCGAATCGGCCAGACATCCCACGGTGATACTGTTTCCCTTGGAATCCACCGGAAGATCCATGACGATGATACTCGTGTCGGCGGTCTTGACCCCTTCATCCATGTCGAACCTGGACCGCAGGTCCACCACCGGTACAACGCTGCCCCGTATGTTGATTATTCCTTTCATGTAATCAGGCATGCGAGGGACCACCGTGAGCGGCTTGTCCGGTAATACCTCCCGGACCCGTATAACTTCCACCGCGTACTGCTCACCGGCGAGGGTAAACGTGAGGTACTGATTTTGTGTCAATGTCGCAGTTTCCATCAGAAATTCTCAAACTCGTCGTCGCCGGAGTCGGAACTCCGAGAATCATGATCGAGGGAAATCGAAACCGCCTCTCTCTGTCGCTTTACGCGTCCGTTTCCGCCGCTGCGATCCGTAGGTATATGATAGGTCCCGACCGTCGCGGCCGGGGATTTGGAATATCCGCCGGGCGCTTCCAGCAATCGTGTCTCGCGCACACTCCCCATGTCGACGGTGAAAAACGCCATCGTCGCCTGCAGCTGTTCAGCCTGGCCGCTCAACTCTTCCGACATCGCTGCCATTTCTTCCGACGCCGATGCGTTTTGCTGCACGACTTTGTCCAGCTGCATAAGGGCCTGATTAATCTGATCGGCCCCGCTGCTCTGCTCCTTGCTGGCGGCGTTGATTTCCTGGACCAGCTCGGCAGTCTTCCGGATATCAGGAATGATCGCGGTGATCATCTGTCCCGCTTTTTCCGCTATTCCCACACTGCTGATGGAAAGACTGGCTATTTCCCCTGCGGCGGTCTGACTCCGTTCGGCGAGTTTACGTACTTCACTTGCCACAACGGCAAACCCCTTCCCGTGTTCTCCCGCGCGGGCCGCCTCAATGGCGGCATTCAGGGCAAGGAGATTGGTGTTTCGGGCAATCTCGTCGATTATGTTGATTTTCTGTGAGATTTCCCTCATCGCTTCCACCGTTTGTTTCACAGCCACACCACCCTCTTCTGCATTCTGAGCCGCCATGAGGGCAATCTTCTCCGTCTGCATCGCATTGTCGGAGTTCTGCCTGATATTTGCCCCCATCTGTTCCATGGATGATGAGACTTCCTCAGCTGATGCGGCTTGCTCTGTTGCACCCGCCGACAGTTGCTGCGACGTACTGCTCATTTCCTCGCTACCGGACGCCACATTTCCCGACGCAGTCGTTACGTCCCGGATGACCGATGTCAGTTTGTCCCGCATCTGTCTGAGGGAATTTGCCAGGTCACCGATCTCGTCTTTCTGGTCTACATCCAGTTTTGCCGTAAGATTTCCTTTGCTCATTTCACCGGCAAAGACGACGCCCCGGTGGAGCGCTTTCGTTATCGTTCTCGTAATCGCGATCGCTACGGCCACTGCAACACCCAGGGCAACCACGATCCCCATAAACACCGCAATGACTGCCGCGCGGACAGCTTCCACGACACCCGTTGACAACCTCTTGGTCGCATCTACGCCTGCATTGGCGGTACTCTGCGCGGCAGTAAGAACTTCAGAACCGGCAATATTCCGTGATTCGTTCAAATTGGCCAACGAAACATAATTTCTAGCAATAGTTTCCACTGCCTGCATGTATCGAGTTACACCGTCTTCTATGACATCAAGCCGGTCAATATCGGCCTGAACACGTGTGATCTTCCGCAACTCTTGAAGAAGGGAAGGAACTTCATTGAGGCTTGCCCGCGAACGGTTTAACAAGTCCTGATCGGTCAGCAACTGTCCGCGGAAATTGTTTAACTGCGCAGTATTTATTGCATCGAGCAGATCATTTCCGAGTGTGATTTTCTGCAGACGCTCAAGGAGTGCCTCACCGGTGACGCCTGACAGAATTTCCGTCTGCATTTCTCCTTCCTGACGTGAAAGGAACGCTTCTATTTGTGAAACCGCATCCGAGCCGGCTGTAGCATTTATGTCCCGGTTGACGACAATATCCTGAATGAGTTCATGGGACTGGTTTGCCAGGTTCAGATATTCACCGGCTTCCCGTGCAGCCCGCTGGACGCTCTCTTTTAGAATGACCAGTTCGGAATATGTATCGGCCAGGGTCCGGGCCGACCCCAAATGCTCTTCTACCAGACCATAGCTCGTTTCCATTTCATTCCAGAAACGATCATCAAAACTGTATGCGTACCCGCGCATCGCGTACATCGTGGACCGGACATTCCGTTCGACATTGTTTGCTATTTCTACTTCTGCGATATGCTGGTCGCGCAGTCGGACAGAATCAGACTGAATACGTAAAAGATTTGTCACGGCCAACGCCCCGACAATTATCAACAGAACCACAAGGGATCCGAAGCCCAGCGTCATCTTTAACGCCATCTTCAGGTTTTTGAGCATTTTGCACTCCAGAGAAAGTATTTTTTTATCGTTTTTTAATGGGTCAACGGACAGGCGGAGGAATTACGTCGTCTGTCGTCTATTGACGGAATAGGTGGGTGATTCCGAATGAGGGTATGCGGTACTGAGCTGCTCGGCTCCTTACTGGGACTGTATACAGCGAAGTATTAACTCAGTTTTGGGAAAAAGCAAGAGAAATCGCGATTGTGCAAGGGGCAACAGGCAGGACTATTGACGGTACCGCAAGGCTTCAAGTAATGGTTCCAAATCACGCATACCAACGGGTTTTATAAGGTATCCAAGGGGATTCAATACCTCCGCCCGCTGCCGCATTGCGGGGTCACTGTAGCCGGTCATAAACACGATCGAGGCATTGGAGAAGGCTTGTATCTGTTGTGCTGCCTCTATTCCGTCCATAGCGCCGGACAATCGTATATCCATCAGGATGAGGCAGGGATCGGCCGTTTTCACTGACTCGACCGCTTCTTCTCCCGTTGAGACTTTGGCACATATCGTCCAGCCGTCGTCGGTCAACATCCTCTGTAACACCATGGCGATGAGGCTCTCGTCTTCAACGATCATGATTGGCCCGGGAAGTCTCATCGCCATACCCTCTGAGCATATTGAGTGTCCGTAAACGTAATGACCCAAACAGTCGTTGTTTGATCGGCGGATTCCGTGTGCTCAATGGTACCCTTAAGCTGGTCCTTCACTGTCGCGTACACAAATATCTGTGAGTCCCGTCGGCTCGGGTCGTCCATACTCAGACCGGAAAGGCCGTTTCCCGCGATACGGAGTTCCAGTGTTCCGGGATCACTTTTGGCGAGACGCACCTCGAGCGTTGCCGGTGGGCTGTTGTTGCCGACATGCGCCAACAACGTCTCAAGGAGTTCCAGGACGGCCAAACCGAGCGGCAAAGCCGCGTCAAAGAGAATACGCTCGTGGATGAGGTCGAGGGTTAATTGAACTGCTTCGGGGGACGAGCCTGCGCCGCGAAGCGCCAAATGACACAACCCCTCCAGATACTCGCCTATATCGACTCTTGATAGGTCACTGGCGATTCCGAGTTGCCGATGCACCAACGCTATTGCCTCGATTCGGACCAGTAGTAGATTAGCCAGATCCGAGGACTTCAAGACCCGCGGAGACTGGGAGTATAGAACGACAAACGACGCGATACGTTGGAGATTGTTGTTTATCCTGTGCGAGAGCTCCTGCAGTAATAACCTCTGGTGGTCAAGGGAGCGCCTCAGCCGGGCTTCATCTTCTACCTGGCGGGTTATCCGTTCGGCGAAAAAGAGGATGCCACCGATGGTCTCCTCATCCTGATACCACGGCCTCATTTCCCACCGAAACCATTCCTGTGAACCGTCGGGCCGTATGTATGGCTCCTCTTCGCCCCGCTCCGTCGATCCTTGCAGACATCGCACATGGGCGGATCGCCACGCCTCGCCGATCCCCGGCAGCGTTTCAAGATGAGTCTTCCCTGCGACGTTGTCTATCTCCACACTGAAATCGGAACAGAATCTGTTACTGACGGTCACATAGCGCAAGTCCGTGTCGAGCATCGCAATTGCGGCAGGTACGTTCTCAATGAACAGTGTAAGCATGTGCAGTGACGAATCACGTTGTGCCTCAACTTCTTCAAGCTTTTGACCCATTTGCTGGAATTCCAGTATGGGCCGACGAGCCGGTGTCTTGTGGTCAATCAACTGAGAACGAACCTGGGACGAGAGCCGGCCGCTGAATTTGAGACCGACAAAGAAGGTTGCGACGGCGGCGATCACGAGCATGAGAACGATCGCCGTTGTATTACGAAAGACAAGCTGTGCCGTGTGTGCATAGGGTACGTCCAATCGTACCGACCAGAGGGCGTGATCGAGAGAATCGTTTCGACGATAGAAAACGTCGTTTCCTTCCGAATCCGCCTCCGATGGAAAGGACCCGCGACCGGCGATGAGGTCACCCTTACTGTCCGTAATGGCCAATACCCAGCCGTCCGGAAGGGCGAGATTATCGATGAGGTTCTGGAATTGCCGCGTTTCCGGGATGCTCAGGAGCAGCCTCTGAATTTCACCCGCCCGCGTCACCGGCACCACCGCCGCAATCAGCGTTTCCTTAGCGATGGGTCCCATGAACATGTCGCCAACCGACGGTTCACCGGTCCGCAGGACGTCCGGAACTGCCGCGTGCCCGCCGGGAACGGGTAGCTTCGGAAGTTCGGCGCCCAATGGACTGCGGGTGTTGAACACCATGTTTGAATCAAGGTCCGCCAATATGACGTGTGCGCCAAATACATCCCGGAACCCCTGGGCGGTCTCGTAAAATAATTGAAGCTCTTCTTCGGTCTCCAACAGTGGTGATGCTGCAAGTACATTCAGCCCGTCGATTATTGCTTTCAACCGGACATCCAACGCCAGCGCGACGTTTTCCGCCAGGTCGTCCGCGGTGAGACGGACCGACTGCCTGAGATCCTGAATATGTTGGACCGAGAGATACAGCGCAACGACCATTATCGGTAAACTTACCAGGATGGCAATCCGGGATAGGTACCGACGGAGAGGAATCGCGCGGGATTGCAGGCCAACTTGGGGGGACATCAAATTTAATCGTACTGTAGCGTCGGCGGCATCGCAAGTGAACAAATCATTTTGTGCGGTTCCTGCGAAAAACATCCATGATTATCGTTACAGTTGAAGACAGTCTTTGTGATTCATTCAACTCCCGGCCTGCGTGAATTGTGCAGGGTGATTGGACGGGACCCCGCGACATGAACGTCGACGGATCCTCCCGTATATTCCGGAGGAATGGTTACTTCCACCTCCATATCGCCGGGATGGGTTACGTCGATGTTCATCCGGCCGCCAATTATCTCCCAGCTGACGGTCAGCGCGCCCCGGGGGGGGGGGGGGGGGGGGGGGGGGGGTGTCGGCATGGAACCCCCGCGCCCATGTCGTATCGACCGGCAGAGGTCGTATCTCCACCCGTCTGAATCCGCTTTCTTTGGGTCGAATACCGAGCAGAAGGGTGGGAAGAAAGTATGCCGGCGCGGAAGACCACGCGTGGCAGTGGCTCCGGGTGTAGTCACCCTCTATGAAGGTCCACCCTTCCCAGCACGTCGTTGCGTCGTGATCGAGCATATTGCCCCATATGGTCCTGATCTCGTCCATGAGTTTCCCGTGTCGGGAGGTTCGGTCAAGGAGATCCAAATAGAAATGGTGGACGAAGGGACTCCCGATCCGCACCATCCGCGGCGGAGGCGAGTGAATCATTCCCAGCACCCGCTCCTCCCGGTCCCCGGGACAGACGCCGGCAAGATAACAGAACAGCTGAGTCTGTACTGAAAATCGGGTGCCCCGGGTGCCGTCGCGATATACCGCGTCACGGTACGCCCTCTCGTGGTCGTCCCAGAAGGTCCGATTGATTGCGGCAACCGTTTCGTCCGCCCACGCGGTAAGCCGTTTTGCATCGGCGATGTTGCCCGTCTGTTCCGCGGCGTCCGCAAGTTTTCTGCAGGCCCACACAAACTGTGCGTTCTGATGGGCGACAATTGCGGAATCGGGCACCTCCATGGGCGCCCAGTCCACCATGTTCCATGCAAACATTCCGAATAATCGTGAACCATCCGCCGTCGGAATACGCCGGGCGGCGGCGTTGGCCATATTGGTCAAGAGGGATTGATAGATGGAGCGGAATCCGTCGACATCACCTGAGTAGAAGAGATATTCCGCACCGGCTATGACGTGGAGGAAGGACCACGAGGGGATGACGTTCTGCCACGCCGACGGCGCCATGGATTCAATGAGGGGAGACCGGTCAAGCGAGCGGGCGGCAAGACGTGCGCCGTGGAGAAATAACGGCCGCGCCCCGAAGAGATAATAGGAGTAGAGCGCGGTGTTGCGGGCGTCCCCGGTCCAGTAGGTCTGTTCATAGGCGGGACAGTCAACGTAGGTATCTTCCATGCACAACCCGACGGTCCGACGGGAAATCTCCCAGATTGCGTTCAGCCGTTCATCCGAGCTCTCCAGCGTTGCTGGTTCCCCGTGGGGATAGAGGTTCTCCCGTACCGACAATCCCAGCAACCGGGCGTGACGGTCCGGTGTGTCCGGCCCCTCATGAAACACAACCATACAATACCGAAATCCACGCCGCATGAAGGCGTGATAGCTCTGTCTGCCGTCGGCGGCAACGTAGCGGAGCGTGTTATTGAGACTGTAGGTGTGTTCTATCCGGCCGTCATGCATCGATTCGAAACAGAAGAGATCGACGACGGTTCCCTCCCGCGCCTCGATATCCAGGAGCAGGTATCCCGACGTCTCGCGACCGAAATCCCAGACCATCTCATGGCCGCCTCCGGCGGCCCACGACGCCTCCGCCGGAAGCGTATCGGTGGGGCATCCCGCGACGGCACCTGTTGCGGAGAGCCGCTCCCACGCCACATGGTGCGGCGATACGAGGACCGCCGGAACCTCCTGCGCGATCTCACCGGCGCGGCGACGGAGACGCACCGTTTCAATAAGCTCCTCCTCGGAGAGCGTATCCTCTTCCACCGGTGGAATCGGCTCGGAGACCTGAAGGTGTGTCGTCCGCCGATAGGGTCCCCAGAACCGGAAGGGGCCGAGCGTCGACCGGGCGGGAAGGACAAATTGCAGATGAAAGACGGGGTCGTGAAACTCCCCGGATATCGGAATCTGTAACAGGCTGGTTCCACTCCCGAGATGCACGGGATATGCGGTGCCGTTGACATGGGTCCACCGCTGATCATCGAGAATGAGCGTCACCGGCCTGGTATCGTGGGGATCAACGGTCAGGCCGATCGCTCCGTCACCCCCTGAGGGGGCGGCAATTTCCACTTCAAGGACCCCGCTGAAGCGCTTGTGCTTGTTGACATCACCTTCGCCGGGGAAAATGAGTGGACGCATGTCGACGGACCGAAATACCCCGTTTGATTGTACATGACGACAGCGAATCAGGGAGGGAGAATTCAACCACCGATCGGAAAGGTCCGGAATGTCCCGGGGAATGATCCGGCGTGAATTCCGCGGTTCGTCCCCGATGGCGGGCCCCGTGTCCGCGGCGGGCAACCATTTCCAGAGAGCCGGATGTGCCGCACGATCCGCCCGGTAGACCTCCCCATGGGCAAGTGAATTAGCCGCTTTTGTCGTTGATTCACCATATCCGGGATGTACGGAAGCCTCCCAGGATGAATCACTTACGAGAACGATATGCTCTTCTCCCGCCGCCAGGGAGACCACTTCCACCGCGCACCCCGGCGTTCCGGGAATGGACGCACCGGTACCGGGGAATATGTAACGAACAAGCAGGGAGACCGTCACCTCCGTCCGGCCCGCCACGGTATCGGTTATATCGTACTCGTCATAGAAGAGCTCATCCGGCCAGGAACGCGCCGGGCCGTCGCCGACCCACCGGTCATTCACCGTCAGGCGGTACCGCGTATCGCCGGCTACCCGGATGATCAACCGTCCCGACGACGGCCGGGAGCTGTCGATTGCGATTGTACGCCGGAGTTGAACCCACCGGTCCCGGGATGCTTCAATCCCGGGGTCATGGCGATCGGCGCTCCAGATCCATCGCGCCTGTGCAAAGGATGGAATTGTACCCGTCATCCTTTCAGCGCTCCCGAGGTGAGACCGGAGACGATATACCGCTGAAGGAGGAGATAGAGAACCACCACCGGTGCGACGGCGACAATAAATGCCGCAAAGGCTTCATGGATCTGTGCCGAGTACTGACCGAAGAACATGTACAACGCATATTGGAGCGTCCGTACATCCTCTTTGAATCCGATCACCACGGCAACCATAAAGTCGTTCCAGGCACTGAGAAAGTTCAGCACCAGCATCGTGAGGGTGATGGGCTTCAGCAGCGGATAGACGACGGACCAGAACATCCGGGACAGTCCGGCGCCGTCAATCAGCGCCGACTCCTCAAGTTCCAGCGGAACCGTCGCAATAAACCCCGTCATGAGAAAGACATTATAGGCGATCTGAAAACCGGAAATACCAAGGATGAGTCCCGGCAGGGTATTGAGCAGGCCGAAGGTCCGGAACTGCACATAGAGCGGGAGCATGACCACCTGAAAAGGCAGAATAATCGCCGAAAGAAACGCATAGTACAGGAGCTGATATGTCCACCGTTTGCGATTCCGCGCGATCGCCCATGCAGCCATTGCGCCGGCGACCTGCAGGATGACAACGACGGCGATCGTCACAATCGCGGTCCGGTAAAAGGCGGGTATCAAGCTGGTCCCGTCAAAGGCGTTGCGGAAGTTCACCAGATTCAGGTGGGTGGGCGGCGCGAGACCCGTCTCGGCAACCTCCGCCCGCGTCTTGAAGGCGTACACAAACTGGACGTAAAAGGGCGACAGAAACACGATGAACAGGATCAGAAGCAGAACCGCTCCAATCCCCCGTTGTACCATCTGTGCCGAACGGGATGATTTCACAGTTCCACCTCCCGGGAGCGCAGCGTTCGTGCGACGATCGCCGATACAACGACGATAAAGGCCATCATCACGACCGCAACCGCCTGACCATATCCCGCCTTTCCCCACACAAAGGTGGTCTTGTACACGTAGAAGGCCATACTCATGGACGCCCGTCCCGGCCCTCCTCCGGTGGCGACCATGACGGTGTCAAACTCCCGCAATCCCCACGCCAGTATGAGGGTGACATTTATGCTGAAGGCGGGAATCAGGAGCGGTACGGTGATACGAAAAAAACGGGCAATCGGTCCCGCCCCTTCCACCTCCGCCGCCTCATAGAGGGAACCGGGAATCGATTTGAGACCGGCCACATAGATGAGCATGCAATATCCGGTGTTTGCGCCATACACTCATCAGGGCGACCCCGAGGTTTGCCGTTTCCGGCTGACCCAGAGGGTTCTGCAGTCCGAAAACCGGATAGAGGACGGAACTGTACAGATAGGTCCACATATATGACGCGACGACCAGACTGATGATGAATGGAAGAAAGAACGCCACCCGCAGTACACCGGCACGCATGCCCCTGCCGGATATGAGCATTGCAAGTGTCAGGCCGAGCACATTGTCCAGAATGAGGGTGATTGTGGTAAAACCCACGGAGTTCATAAAGGGTTCCAAGAACGCGTCTGTTGAAAAAATCCGCCGGTAATTGTCCAGCCCTACCCGCTCCATCACCGGGGAGATACCGTCCCAGTCGGTGAGGGAAATAATAAATCCCCGGGCAAAGGGGACGACGACGACAAAAATGAATATCAACAACGCGGGGATAAGAAAATAGATGGACCCCCGTCGATGGTGTCTGGTCATGTATAACGATCCTCGTGCAAAAAACAAACCGGTGCGCCGCAATTGCCGCGGCGCACCGGAATCAACGTTGTGCTTACCGTACTTCGTCTATACGGCTGTCAAACTCGGCGATGATTTCATCGAGGCTGGCGGTATCCGTTGCCGCCGCTTCCACGATCATGTTGCGGTATACGTCTTCAAGGGCGCTTGAGAACAGGACCGGCGCATGAAAGTTTGTCGTCTCCCCGGATTCCAGTTCGTCAACGATCTGCTGCGAGATCGGGTCGTACTCGTATCCGCCGGTATCGGACGAGAAACTGATTGTGTTGGTAGCACTCATCCACGCAACTGCGGCGTCCGGGCTGGTGATATAGTCAAAGAACTCCAGCACAATGTCCCGATTGTCGGAACCCGCCGCCGCCATCCAGCAGTCATCCACACCTATGGGCAGGCGATTCATCGCCGGGTCCTCGTAACTGGGGATGGAGAATATTCCGATCGGAACGTCGGGGAAGTTGTTAATGAAGTCCCCCACCGACCAGCTTCCATTTATATACATGGCGGCGTCACCGGTGGCGAGCATATTCTGTGCCGTCGCATTGTCGGTTCCCCAATCATCACCGGCATTGTAGGACACCCGCGTCCGGAATCGGCGCAGAACGTCCCGGAAGTGAGGATAGTCGGCAAACGATGCGTCGCCGGACTCGATGTCCACGTAGAAATCGGGATGCTCCTCACGAACGACATATTCATCGGCAAAGTAGTCGACAAATACCGTCCAGGAATCCTTAAAGGGATGTGCAAACGGCGCAACACCTCCGGCGTCAAAGGTATCCATCAGCGCAACAAATTCGCTCCACGTCTCCGGTTCCGAGACTCCGTATTCCTCAAAGACATCTCGATTGTAATAGACGATGATCGTCTGGAGGTCGATGGGAACACCGTAGACGCGATCCTCATATGATACCGACGGTACCGCTCCGGGTGCCAGGTTGCCCAGAAAAGGCGCTCCCGTCAGATCCGCGAGGTGGCCCGCTTCAATAAGGTCGGTATACTCCTTGGGTTTTCCAAAAATGATATCCGGAATGTCTCCGGCGGCGATCATCGTCTTCAGCGTCGTCAGATAATTGGAGATCTCTACGGAAGTGACCTCAAACTCCACATCCGGATGCAGCGCCGTAAACCCGTCGATGAGTTCCTGCAGTCCGTCCTGCTTCTGCTGCTCCCCCATGTAGTGCATGAGCGTAACCGTCGTCGTTGTGTCGGATTCCTCGGCATTGCCGCCGGCAAAGGCAAACCCGGTGATACACAGGACGAGTACTATAGGGACCATACGAAATACCTGTTTCATCTCGATTCCTCCTTCAGTTTTCGTGGGGTAATGGTAGGCCCTCCCTGAAGAGCACGATAGTACCTGAGTTTTGACAATTACAGTGCCGTTTTTGATCTATGAACCGGTGATATTGCGCCGGTATTCGCTCGGTGTAACTCCAACGTGACGCTTGAAGAGTTGGGAAAAACGAACGGGTGACCCGAATCCGCACACCGACGCAATCTCCGATATGTGCATTCCAGGGTCCGGAAGGAGTTCCTGTGCATGTTCAATCCGTCGGCGGGTAAGGTATTTCAAAAAGGTAAATCCCGTTTCGTTCCGGAATGTGCGGCTCAGATGGCTGGCGGTGACGCGGAATTTCCCGGCAAGTGCGGACAGGTTCACGTCATCCCCGTAGTTCCCCTCGATATGAACGAGCACCGCCCGGACCAGGACGCCGATGGAGCGATTGGCAGTTACATAGTCCGGCAGGGTAACGTTTCCGCGAGCCGCCGGAGCGGTACCGCCGATGAGCCGCGCCGCTTTCCGGAGCGCGTCTTCCAGATCGGCATTGCGAATCGGTTTGAGAATAATATCTATCGCCCCCGCCCTGAGCGAACCCTGGGCGTATTCAAACTCACCAAATCCGGTAATGACGATCACCTGCGTCTCCGGCAACAACTCACGGACCCTGGCGGCAAGGGTCAGACCGTCCGCCCCGGGCATGCGAATATCGGTAATGACCACATTGGGGCGTATCTCCCGGATCTCCTTCTCCGCGGTGATACCATCCGCCGCGGTACCTGCCACCCGGAAACCGCATTCTTCCCAGCGTATCGTCTGTACCAGGGAGTCCCGGATTACCCGGGTATCATCGACGATGTATGCCGTCAGATCTCCCATTCCGACACCCCCGTCGAAACGGGAAAATAGAGTGAAACCTCTGTTCCTTCGCCGTTGGGACTTTGTATTTTCACGCCGTACTGTTCCCCAAAGAGAATACGCAGGCGGCGGTCCACCGACGCGAGACCCGTTTTTGTATGCCGCGGATCGTCGACCTCCTCCTCGTCCATCGCTTTGGCAATGGCCTCAGGAGACATTCCGACTCCGTTGTCACTCACCGAGAGAATCAACGTTTCACCGTCACGTTTCGCTTCGACACGGAGACGCCCCGAATCCCGACGGGGTTCAATGCCGTGGACGACCGCGTTTTCGACGATAGGCTGAAGGATAAAGGTGGGTACCGAAAGGTTGTTGAGCTCCTCGGGTACCTGAATATCTACCGAAAGGTGTTTTTCGTGGAGAAACTGCTGAATTTTCAGGTATTTCTCGATGTACGCGACCTCTTCTGCCAGAGGGATGAGGGTATGGCGACGACGGACGCTCTCCCGCAAAAGATCGCCGATTCCCTGTACGACCTCGGAGATTTCATCGTCTCCCTTGAGCTTCGCCATGCTGTTGACCATCTCCAACGTGTTGAAGATGAAGTGGGGGTTGATCTTGGATTGCAGCGCACTGTATTCCGACTGAATCGCGCGGTACCGCGCTTCGGCGAGGCGCGCCCGTTCCGATGCCAGGCCGTCAACGAGCGAGGCGATTCGCGCTGAAAGGTCTTCAAGGGCACGGGCCAATTGACCAAGTTCATCCATGTGATCGTCACGGGTATGTACGGACAGGTCACCTGCGGCGATCTGCTGCGCATGGTCTTTGATATTGCTGATCCTTCGGGACTCGCGACCGGCGAGATACGCCGAAAGCAGTATCGCCATTGCGAGGGTTACGATCGTTGCGATAATTATATATCGTGCGGCGGCCAGGGATAACCGGGCAATATCGGGTATTGCCGTATACGATTGCAGGATCCACCGCCGGTCCCTGCTGCGGATTTCCGCGACAATGTAATCGGTATCTCCCACCGAAAGGAGACCTTCCCTCTGCAGGCGACTCCGGTCACCCCACGGGGCAAATGCCTCCACCAGCGACGCGGCGCCTGAAGAGAAAATCGCCGGCCCCTCTGTGAGAGCGTCAAATATGATGACATTCCCCAGTTCACGATTCTCTTCGTCGGGAAAGACCACCGAGAACGTTTCATAGTCAAAACCGACGGTCAGAATCCCAAGGTATTCGGTGGTGTCCAGATCGTACAGCACTTTGCTCATAATCACCGTATGGTCGGGTCCGACGGTAAAAAAGGGGCGAGCACGGAGATCGCGGACGCTATCATAGGGAATCAGCGCGTCGATAACCTCGGATGAAACCGTGGAATCGCTGCGTCGCCGGAAGAAGCGTTGTGAATCCATCGTGTCGATCTGGATAAACCGGATTTCATTCTTATAGGTCATGATGTCCGACAACGCACGTTCTACCCGCAGCCGGGAAACCGACGGGTCGGCACGGAGACTGTCCTTGATGACCCGTCCAAGTTCCACCGCATCAAACTGGGCGATGAAATAATCGACGATTTCCGTCACCTTCGCTTCCCAGATGAAGGCAGCCTTCTGGAGGATCACCATCGCAAAATCGGCGGTCCGGCTCTCAAGCTGGTTCCGGGAAATAACGTAACTGGCCGGTGTCAGAACCGAAACGGTCAATAACACGGCGACGGTATGGGACAGGAGATACTTCTGTCGCAAGGGAAGATTCCCGAATGTCCGCGAGAGCTTCCGTGGCATCATTGATCTCAATAGCTTCAATTGACATCCCGCATTGTATGAATTCCCTGTCACCCGGTTGTACCATCGTTTCATTGCACCGGCAAGACTTTACCTCGCCTTGCCCGCATTTCAACGTTGCGGCAGCAACGGGTGTAACGTTCATTCATTTTTTCTTTATTCTGAACCTCACGGTTCCGCCGGGCGCACTCCGCATACATGAAATGATCGCAAACCGGATCGTCGGGGATTCCCGGGAAAACACCGACCGGAGGAGGTGCTCATTGCAGACGGCAAGGTTGACGCCATAATCTTTTTCTGGGACCCCATGTCGCCCCACCCTCACGATGTGGACGTAAAGGCGCTCTTGCGCATCGCCGTGCTCTACAACCTGCCCATTGCATGCAACTGCTCCACCGCGGACTTCATGATCTCCAGTCCCCTTCCAGATCAGGAGTATCAATAGAAGGTGGTGGGCTACTCGACCTACGTTGAACGTGAGGTGGGGTGACGGCGAAAAAGGCGCGGTCGAGACGCCGCCCGCATGTATCAGCAGCCTCTTAACGGTCGGCGATCGCGGCGTAGCAATTTGAACCCTGGGCAGCGCGCCGGACCTTCTCGATGCAGTCAATCAGGTCTGGATCTTCCGTCCGCCAGAACCGCATACCGCTGTACAGGAAGAGAGCCTCGTCGGCGCTGAAGCTGAGCCGACGGGTCCATGAGCTCTCAAAATCGCCAAAGCGATCGTCATTCTTAATGTGGCAATAGGCGATGGCGGCCCATAGTGGCCAGGGGGGGAATCCGCCGGTGACAATCGGCTTGAGATCTTCAAGCGCCTTGATTCGCTTGTCCTCCGATTTGGAACACTCGGCAAGCAGCGTCCACACAACTTTGAGTCGAACAAGATTGTCGGGATAACTCGCAACGCCGTACCCGTACTCGGAAAAGACGAACTCGGCGTTGATTTCCGACAATGCCGCCTGGGTGTTTCCATTTCGGGAAAGTTTGGGGTTGGAGCGTGCGTATCGATTAATCACACGACGGAGAGAAGCCATCTGTTTCGTGTCATCCGCTCTGGGAAGTATGGCCGATCCGGTAGCCGTCGAGGCGTGGGTGGAAAGAGGTTCGTCGTCGGGATCCGAAGTATCATTCTCGGGTATCTCGACGCGCTGTGACTCATCCTTGACCGAAACCGGATGCTCCACGGAACTACCGGATTCCAACGTCTGTTCGGATAGCGATATTTGCTCGTCGATCTGTGTATCGACGTCGAGGTTTTTACTCTTGGAAGCCTCCAGAATCGCCTTCTCGGGAGGTTTGAACAGGCCCGCATAGCTGGACACGAGGGAATACATGACGACAATGAGCGCCGAAACGGTGATCGCCGGATATTCAAATCGCCAGAACGAAAGAAACCATGCCGGCACAACCTCGACGATGAATCCCGGGATACTCCACCGACCGACGGAAGCGGTTCGCTGGAAAACGAACGTTCCAACAACGCCGACAACAAGCATGATAAACGTCGTCGGGGGGGTGATCGTGGTGAGCTCCCTCTGAGCTGCCGCCTTTATCACCGGAACCATGTGCGGTTTTTCGGTTTTTTCGAGTTTTGCAAAGCGTGCCTTTCGTACTGCGGCGGTAACTGGATAGAGAACAATAAAGATTGCCGGACCCCAGACAAACAGTCCTTCCAGCGCTCCCACGAGGAGCGATAGCAAAACATCGACGATTGCGCTTGTACCCGCTCCGGTTACCACATTCCCATGGGAGATCGATCCTTTTTGGACGTAGTAGGCACACCCGGAAACAAGAAGCGGGAAAAGAGCAACCAGGAATACTCGTAACCGAACCACTTTCCTGTTCATTAAAGAAAACTCCACTTTAATTTTCGATATGTCCAAAGAGTACGTCACCGACAACGCCCCGTCAACTGGCGTGATTTTCTGTCGTCAGGGGCGCTCCCGTGAAGCAGAACGCCGGAGATGTAGTATTCTTTCAGTATGACGACGTGGACCGAGCGAATCGTCGCGTTCATCCGCGACACCTATCGTCCCGCCCGAATTCTGCAGTGGGGATCGGTTATCAGGCCCGATTTGTTCCGTGAGTATTCCGATATCGATATCGCCGTAGAAGGAATAACCGACGCCGAGACGTTTTTCACGCTGCTCGGTGATGTTGAAGGTATGACCAGGTTTCCCGTCGATATCGTGCAGCTGGGATGTATCGAACCTGAGTTCCGGGAACTCCTTCTGAATAAGGGACGGATCGTGTATGAACGGTGACGACGGTATGAAGAGCCTGGCCGCGGAAGCACGCGGAATTGCTGGAGAAGATGGTTCTTGAAATCGACGGCATCCGTCCGCGGGTCATTTCCGAAGAAAATCGGGATGCCCTGCAAGAGCTGATGCGATTTCGTCACTTCAAACGGTACTATCTGGAGTTTGACTACGACTGGGACAAACTCGCCTTTCTGGAAAAGAAGTTCACTGCAGTCCGCGCTGCCGTCCACGACGAGATTGCACAATTTGTGCGCCTGCTTACGGGTTGACTCAGGACATCGACAGCCGTCGGCGTGGTCCTGGAATACAAACCACAAGAACTCATCCCGGAACTTCCGTGAGAGTCCCCGGGATGTACCCGGAAATCCGTGGAGCATCAGTGCAAATATGATATTATGTTAATATGCGTGCGACAATCGATCTTCCGGACGGGCTATTCCGCAAAGCCAAAGCAGTCTCATCGTTGAGGGGGACGACGCTCAAGGAGTTCATAACACAGGCGGTTGAGCACGAGCTGGCCGGAAGTGCAGTCAGGCTCGAGTCACGGCGGGTTGAGTTCCCGCTGGTCCGCTCAAAGCACCCCGGATCGGTCCGTGTGACCCCGGATCGCGTCGCAACGTTGCTCGAGCGAGAAGACTTCGATGTTTCTTCCTGATGTAAACGTCCTCTTGGCACTCGCATTTGATGCTCACCAGCACCACCCGATCGCGGTGCGGTGGCTGGACACCGTCGGCGACGGTGAGGCGCGCGTCTGACCCTCACCGGCTCATACTCACCAAAAGTCTGGACAGATCGCTATCTCGCCGCATTTGCGATTACCGGCGGGTTGCGCATTGTCACCTTTGATGGTGCATTCGCGTCTCTCGCGGACGTACCGTCTGTTGTACTGGGCGACTCATGATTCTTGCCATTGGCCGGTACCAATCCTGACCGCAACTCCCGGGTCGAGCACATTCGGCAGATTATTAATAGCAACAGGAGATAGCGTTGGTGAGCATCGATCAGAATTGCCCTCAGTTCCTGGTCCATACCGTGCAAGACCGGCGTCTTTCCAATCGACGCCCGCATATGTGGGGAACAGTAACGTTACTCAGGTAATCGGCATTCCCACTTGATCGATTTGGTGTCGAAGAGAGGAAATGTCTATATACACAAATGTCCAGATCGGAACCGGTCTTAAAGGTGCCCATGGCCCGGGAGTCGAAGATAACCGCCCGTTCGATGTCGCTGAAACGACGCAATACCGCCGTAATGGCATTCAGATGTTCCCGACTGAGTCCGAATTGCCCTTGTTCCTGTTTGAGGCGCTCGACCAGCGTCGTAAGGGCTGGAAGAAACCTGGTGCGAATCGCACCGGTGATCTCTAAAAATCGCTGCCTATCGTAGGTGTGGGCCGCTTCATTGCGCCGGTCCAGCATTTCAAACCACGCATCGCCTGTCGCTATCAATCCGGTCTGAAACGCCGTCTTTATCACGTCCCGCGGGTAGACAACGGTAAAACCCTTCACTTCCAGAAAATCCTTGAGCGTATCCCATGCCAGCTCAAAGGTATATTCAAAGCGCTGGACCATGCCTTCCGCTTCCAGGTCGGACAGACTCTGGCGCCCCGCCGCCTCCTGAAAGAGGCCGAGGGCACGCTGGAGATTCTCAAGCCGTTGCTGCCACCGTTTGTCTTCTGAGGCGTCCATACATGATTAATGTCGCTGGTATCGCCGGTGGTCAACAACGGCTGGTTGGTGCTATTCCCATTCAATATCCCCTGCACCCGGGCGGCGCAAGCATTACGCTCCATTCACTTCTGTATCCGGTTTCAATCCACGCCCCCGCACGGGAGGCGACAGGAGCATGGACTCGGGACCGGATCGGTCGTTGAGTTTCAATCCACGCCCCCGTCCGCGTCTGCGGGGAACGGACGATCCGCGCTGTTCGCAGATCAACTTCCATCGGTTCATCCCCGCGTCTGCGGGGAACGGCACTCGAAACAGCAGCAGCCACAATGGTGACGCGGTTCATCCCCGCGCCTGCGGGGAACGGAACTCGAACGCGCTCGAGGAGGCGGTTGATTCCGGTTCATCCCCGCGTCTGCGGGGAACGGCGGCGGGTGATCCAGATGTGGTGGAGGATTCGCGGTTCATCCCCGCGTCTGCGGGGAACGGGTATACCGGAGATATCTGACCTTGTGCGCAACCGGTTCATCCCCGCGTCTGCGGGGAACGGGCAACCGGCACCGAATCGATCACATCGGTGTTCGGTTCATCCCCGCGTCTGCGGGGAACGGAAAGGAATGTGGGTACTGATACATGAAAGAGACGGTTCATCCCCGCGTCTGCGGGGAACGGTACTCCTGTACCACGTGAGCCGTAGGAATACCCGGTTCATCCCCGCGTCTGCGGGGAACGGAAATCTTCCCCGACCGGGCGGACTACGCGAGCCGGTTCATCCCCGCGTCTGCGGGGAACGGCCGATGTAAGGGGCTCTCCACATTTCCTGCATCGGTTCATCCCCGCATCTGCGGGGAACGGTGCATAGCGTAACGATCCTGTTGGTAATGTTACGGTTCATCCCCGCGTCTGCGGGGAACGGCCATAAAAGGCGTACCAAAACACGCTAAAAGACGGTTCATCCCCGCGTCTGCGGGGAACGGGACACGCCATGTATCAATTAGCCGGATCTAAACGGTTCATCCCCGCGTCTGCGGGGAACGGGTGGTACTAGTTGGTTTGATATGTTCAGGTAACGGTTCATCCCCGCTTCTGCGGGGAACGGAACTCGAACGCGCTCGAGGAGGCGGTTGATTCCGGTTCATCCCCGCGTCTGCCGGGAACGGAGCATAATCCTGGTGGCATGAGTGACATATACCGGTTCATCCCCGCGTCTGCGGGGAACGGTGCTGCTGTCTCCTGTTCTCGTTCAATAAGTTCGGTTCATCCCCGCGTCTGCGGGGAACGGGCCTTTTTTCATCACCCAGCCCCCTCCATGTCGGTTCATCCCCGCGTCTGCGGGGAACGGCAGCGGGTTACCGTCGCGGAGTACATAGGACACGGTTCATCCCCGCGTCTGCGGGGAACGGGAGAAAGAAAAGATGAGCATAAATTTTGAATACGGTTCATCCCCGCGTCTGCGGGGAACGGTGAGACATAGCACCGTCCTCCGCCCGCTGGTCCGGTTCATCCCCGCGTCTGCGGGGAACGGTGTGAGGCGTCCCAGAACTCGACGTACCAGGCCGGTTCATCCCCGCGTCTGCGGGGAACGGGTAGTCGTAGATCGTGACTTCGATTGGCCCGGCG
The DNA here is from genome assembly GCA_965242725.1 of Alkalispirochaeta sp. Lineage (GTDB taxonomy): Bacteria > Spirochaetota > Spirochaetia > DSM-27196 > Alkalispirochaetaceae > Alkalispirochaeta. The sequence continues at coordinate 63,227 of CBDESZ010000004.1, read as the reverse complement.
GTTCATCCCCGCGTCTGCGGGGAACGGTTGTTCTTCTGTGTGCGTTTTCCCTCAACGTACGGTTCATCCCCGCGTCTGCGGGGAACGGTTGTATGCCGTGTCTGTGATGTTTTTTGGGTGCGGTTCATCCCCGCGTCTGCGGGGAACGGATAGAAAAACTGCCGTATGGTGGGGTCCGCTTCGGTTCATCCCCGCGTCTGCGGGGAACGGGAGTCTACATTCCAGAACACGCACACGCGGCACGGTTCATCCCCGCGTCTGCGGGGAACGGGTCGTCATACAGATACAGTTCCATCAAACCTCCGGTTCATCCCCGCGTCTGCGGGGAACGGGCCTTCGCAGCTTTCTTCTGCCTGTCCGCCGTCGGTTCATCCCCGCGTCTGCGGGGAACGGCGCGGGAAGAGGCGGTTGCGTGGGCCCGGATACGGTTCATCCCCGCGTCTGCGGGGAACGGGGGCGAAGTGGCGCCTTCGAAGGGAAGTCAGGCGGTTCATCCCCGCGTCTGCGGGGAACGGATTGGGCGAGGTGTTGGTGAAGTGGTTTTTACCGGTTCATCCCCGCGTCTGCGGGGAACGGCCTGAGCTGACCATAAAACCATGGAGAGCTGTCGGTTCATCCCCGCGTCTGCGGGGAACGGCTCGCTGTACTCATAAACCGATCCGTACTGGTCGGTTCATCCCCGCGTCTGCGGGGAACGGTACATCGCATCGATGCCCTCCACTCAGAACTGCGGTTCATCCCCGCGTCTGCGGGGAACGGATCAAGGTAACCCTTCCGCTCGTCGGTCTTTGCGGTTCATCCCCGCGTCTGCGGGGAACGGGTGAGCGTAACACTGACGGTGGTGGTAATGCTCGGTTCATCCCCGCGTCTGCGGGGAACGGCAGGAGCTTTGACATTTCGTCCTGAGGTTTCTCGGTTCATCCCCGCGTCTGCGGGGAACGGCTCGCCCGGGAGCAACACCGGCTCGCTCACGCCGGTTCATCCCCGCGTCTGCGGGGAACGGTTGTTTTCATCGGTGTCGAGGTGTTCGGTGGGCGGTTCATCCCCGCGTCTGCGGGGAACGGACTGAGGTGTAGCGGGTCTGGATTATATCGAACGGTTCATCCCCGCGTCTGCGGGGAACGGCCAATACCCGCAGACTCAAACCGTTCTGATATCGGTTCATCCCCGCGTCTGCGGGGAACGGTCCGTCACCGTTTATTGCCCACCCCTCCTTGGCGGTTCATCCCCGCGTCTGCGGGGAACGGGTACCGGTTTTCACACGGACGCGGGAGGTAACCGGTTCATCCCCGCGTCTGCGGGGAACGGCTCATTGAGACGGCAAAGCAGAGCGCAATGGGCGGTTCATCCCCGCGTCTGCGGGGAACGGTTCTCGTCTTCCAGGTCAATCCGGAACCGGTACGGTTCATCCCCGCGTCTGCGGGGAACGGCGTTTATATACGGTCCAAAGCAGGTCGGAAATCGGTTCATCCCCGCGTCTGCGGGGAACGGAGAACATGGACCAAAGAACTGCAGGGCAACAACGGTTCATCCCCGCGTCTGCGGGGAACGGCGTACCAGCGTACCACTACCTACTACTACTTTCGGTTCATCCCCGCGTCTGCGGGGAACGGTACGGCGGGCGCTGATAACGTCGGAAAAAGACCGGTTCATCCCCGCGTCTGCGGGGAACGGGCCACTTGACGATTGAAGTAAACACGTGTAGACGGTTCATCCCCGCGTCTGCGGGGAACGGTGCAGGAAGTCGACCCCGACTACGAGAACCGCCGGTTCATCCCCGCGTCTGCGGGGAACGGCATAATATTGCTATCGATTCTTTGATTTCGGCCGGTTCATCCCCGCGTCTGCGGGGAACGGGCTGTAGGTTGCTGGTGTGACCGGCTCGGGTTCGGTTCATCCCCGCGTCTGCGGGGAACGGCCGTTCATTCAATTCCGTCCGAACGTGACGCTCGGTTCATCCCCGCGTCTGCGGGGAACGGCCCCACATACGTATCAGAAAACACTGCCAAAACGGTTCATCCCCGCGTCTGCGGGGAACGGTTGCGCGTGACGTGAATGATCGGCACCAAGGCCGGTTCATCCCCGCGTCTGCGGGGAACGGAACGCCGTCGTACTCGGTGATGTCCCGCTCGACGGTTCATCCCCGCGTCTGCGGGGAACGGACGGCATCAGCGTCGATCAGATCGGTCTCAATCGGTTCATCCCCGCGTCTGCGGGGAACGGGATCTCCAGCTCAAGATTCTCGATACCAACGACGGTTCATCCCCGCGTCTGCGGGGAACGGATAAGACACTTTTTCGTGTACCCGAAATTTGCCGGTTCATCCCCGCGTCTGCGGGGAACGGAGCTACTACGGTTTCCGGCGGTTGCTTCGCGACGGTTCATCCCCGCGTCTGCGGGGAACGGGTGACAACGCTACTCGCATGCGTGCTACTGAGCGGTTCATCCCCGCGTCTGCGGGGAACGGTTGTCGTCTGATATGTTCCATACTCGATCAACCGGTTCATCCCCGCGTCTGCGGGGAACGGGGCTGCCAGGCCAATGAGAAAGCGTCGCATGCCGGTTCATCCCCGCGTCTGCGGGGAACGGAGCATATGGCTCCAGAGGTAATCGCCGCTGACCGGTTCATCCCCGCGTCTGCGGGGAACGGTCCCCGCCTTTGAAGCGATCCTTGAGAACACCCGGTTCATCCCCGCGTCTGCGGGGAACGGCACAGCGGACGATTCTCCGAGTCCTTCAGTTTCGGTTCATCCCCGCGTCTGCGGGGAACGGTTCTCCAGCCAGCTCACATCCTGGCCGCGCCACGGTTCATCCCCGCGTCTGCGGGGAACGGCACCCCGGTCGGTGGTGCGGTAACCGGCTGATCGGTTCATCCCCGCGTCTGCGGGGAACGGTTATCATCAAACGAAGCGAGCTCCAGAAGTACCGGTTCATCCCCGCGTCTGCGGGGAACGGTTGACGGCGTGGTGGTCGAGGATACCGGTGAGCGGTTCATCCCCGCGTCTGCGGGGAACGGTTACCTCGGTATCGGCGTATCGTTTTGACCGTCGGTTCATCCCCGCGTCTGCGGGGAACGGGTCTTCTGCCTTGGTGTATAGACCGTCGAGTTCGGTTCATCCCCGCGTCTGCGGGGAACGGGTCTGATGGACGATCCGCGTGCTTTCCGCGTCCGGTTCATCCCCGCGTCTGCGGGGAACGGTGTTTCAAAAAGCGACGAAGACAAAGAGTAAACGGTTCATCCCCGCGTCTGCGGGGAACGGCTTCCCGCTCGGCGTAAACCGCCCTTCCGGGTCGGTTCATCCCCGCGTCTGCGGGGAACGGAGGTGCATGGCATGAAAACCGGGATGAGAAATCGGTTCATCCCCGCGTCTGCGGGGAACGGGTCCCGATGGCGACGGTTACAACCAAGGATCGCGGTTCATCCCCGCGTCTGCGGGGAACGGACGCCCATATCGACTCCAGATTCGTGGAGCATCGGTTCATCCCCGCGTCTGCGGGGAACGGCTCGTCGAGGCGAAGACCGGCGAAACCGATACCGGTTCATCCCCGCGTCTGCGGGGAACGGTGGGTGATGGCGGATGGATTGCCGCGCATAGACGGTTCATCCCCGCGTCTGCGGGGAACGGGGATCGTAATACTGCGTGACTTCAGAGATTTTCGGTTCATCCCCGCGTCTGCGGGGAACGGGGGTACGCGAAGTACTCGGCGGATAACGCCACCGGTTCATCCCCGCGTCTGCGGGGAACGGGGAAGGGACCGAAGGAACTCCCGTTGCCTGGTCGGTTCATCCCCGCGTCTGCGGGGAACGGTATGTCCGTTACGCACCCGGCTCGCTCCAAGGCGGTTCATCCCCGCGTCTGCGGGGAACGGGCCCATACTTCCCCGGCGTTCTCGGCGGTTATCGGTTCATCCCCGCGTCTGCGGGGAACGGTACGTTTCCATTGTCGAACTGCTTCGAGACCACGGTTCATCCCCGCGTCTGCGGGGAACGGGATGGTGACCACGACGAGGTGAGCGTTGAGGTCGGTTCATCCCCGCGTCTGCGGGGAACGGGCCGCTTTTATTGCGTCACTCATCGATGACTCCGGTTCATCCCCGCGTCTGCGGGGAACGGCCGCCGCAAGACAAACTCGCTTTCTACATGCCCGGTTCATCCCCGCGTCTGCGGGGAACGGCCCTTCTGTGGGCTGTCCGGCTCCAGATTTAGCGGTTCATCCCCGCGTCTGCGGGGAACGGTGACGATCAAACCACACGGTAGCAACGATCGGCGGTTCATCCCCGCGTCTGCGGGGAACGGCGGGTCGAGTGTCGGTGGAGTGAAGGTGTGCGCGGTTCATCCCCGCGTCTGCGGGGAACGGGCCGCCACATTACCCACGCCCCGCTAAAATATCGGTTCATCCCCGCGTCTGCGGGGAACGGTTGTTGCGGCAATTGGTCCTGTTGTAACGGTGCGGTTCATCCCCGCGTCTGCGGGGAACGGGGTACCGGTGGCGTTGCCAAAGAGGATCCGGTCGGTTCATCCCCGCGTCTGCGGGGAACGGATTGATGTTAGAGCAACCGGAGTTGCGAGCGGCGGTTCATCCCCGCGTCTGCGGGGAACGGTACGTCTACGGCTTTCCGCGGGCTTGCGATCGCGGTTCATCCCCGCGTCTGCGGGGAACGGCCGGTTTCAAAGGAAATGCGCCGGAGGGTGGTCGGTTCATCCCCGCGTCTGCGGGGAACGGCTGCTCCTACGATGATCGACGCGATGGAATGCCGGTTCATCCCCGCGTCTGCGGGGAACGGGACCGTACATCGGAACGAAGAGTGTTAAATACCGGTTCATCCCCGCGTCTGCGGGGAATGTCAAGGGCCGCGTAATTCCCCACCCCAGGGCCATCCATATTCCCCAGTGAAAATAAGGGTATCCGGGGGGGTGTCACGATTTTGGCGGAGCTGATTTTGAGGTGTGGGAGCCGTGTACTTCCTTCCGGTACGAGCGCCCTTTCGAAGTAATGAGTTTAATCGCTCCCGAGACCATGCGGTCGAGAATAGCACCACCAACGATGGGATCGGGAAAGATGCTGTACCAGTCCTGCGGCGGTCTGTTGGAAGTGAGAATGGTCGAGGAGATACCGTTCCGTTCTTCGGCGATGATGTACAGCATCTCCGCCTCATGCTGATCAAGAGAGCGGAAGGCGAAATCATCGAGGATGAGGACATCCACGGAACACGCTTTCTTGAGCATCCGTCGTTGCCGATCAGGTGAAGCGGTAAGGAGGCTGGAAAGCAGCCGCTGAGTGCTGCGGAACAGCACGGTGAATCCCTGGCGGCATGCCTCGTGGCCGATCGCTTTCACAATGAACGTCTTCCCGATTCCGGGAGGACCGGCAATAACGAGGTTGGTGTGCTGCTGGATAAACCGGCATGATGCCAGGTCGCGGATCGTTGCCGCCGGAAAGACTTCATCATTGAAACGGAAATCGAAGCGATCGAAGGTTTCCCGGGTTCCCAGGGATGCCTGACTCAACCGTTTGGTGAAGTTGTTCGCCTCCCGGTTTGCCAGTTCGTCGTGGAGAACCAGAGCGAGGAACTCGAGATAACCGAGGCTCTGCTCTTGAGCCTCAATCAACCGGTGATCAAGCTGCTGGTACGCTCCGGGCATGCGTAGTCGTTTAAGTTCGTGTTCAATTTCGTGAGCCTGCTGCATCGAGTTCCTCCTGAAGGTCAAAGAAATAGGTGATATCCCGTGCCATCGTCATATCGACAGCGGGCGTGGTAGAGAGTGTTCCTCGCCTGCCGGCGGTCCTGTCTAGTTCAAACAATGCTTTGAACGTTTTGGGAACGACGATCCGGCGGCGCAGTGCGGTGAGGCAGTGAGTATCAAAGTCCGGATGTTCGCGGAATTCATCCATAACACGGAGTAGTCCCTGAGCCTGACGGGCGTTGAGATACGCGTGAGGCGCCAGGATTGCGGAAATCAGATCCCGGGCTGCACTCCCGTACGAATTCGCGCGCTGGAGAAGGTGTTGTGGATAGGACCCGTCCATCATCGCCTGTTTTTCCGCCGGAAAGTCGCTGGTGAAGTAATACACCCGCGTTCCCGGCTCATATGGATAGATGCGGATACGCTCCGGGCCATGAAAAATCTCGATCAGGCGCCTGGTAGCGCGTACCGCCACCTGTTTTCCCCGGTATTTCGCCGGAACGGCAAAGCGCATCTTGTGGTAGCTCAGAAAGCCATCACCCTTGTGAACTTTCGGATAGGCCCAGGAAGCCGGCTCGAATCGCGATTCCGGGAGCGGTTTGAGTGCATTTTGCTCGGCCACAAACGCTTCCTCAGGTGGAATACGAGTCGTTCCATGCGGTTCCGTACCGTATTCGTCGACACACCATTGAAGCATGTAGCGGTTCATTTCCGTGAGGGTCGCGGTGGGATGGACTGCTCTGATGACACGATACGCTTCCCTGACAACCGGAATAATCCGCTCGACCTTCCCTTTATCTGTTGCCGTCACTACCCGAGCGGTATTCACAAAGGTTCCGTAATACTCAGCCACTTCTGCCAGAGACCGGTTCAGCTGCGGGTCCCAGAGGTCCGGTTTAATCACCGCAGCCTTCAGGTTATCCACCGTGAGAAACTCGGTGACACCGCCGTAGAAATGGAATATCTCAACCACGCTCTCCGCAAAGCTCTGTTCGCTCTGGCTGGTGACCAATTGGACAAAGGGCTTGCGAGAGTGAGCAAGAATTGCACAGAAGGCGTAGATCGTGCGATTCCGCCCATCCACGGCCAGAAGCCCCATGGTGCCGTAATCAAGTTGGACCTCCCGACCCGGCGGTAACTCAATACGGATATACGTCTTCTTTGCAACCTCCATTAAACCGTGTTCCCGGGCGAACCGTTTGAACGACGAGTATCCGATGGAGAGGTTATGGCGCCGGAGGATCACCCGATATGCCGATTTCGGGCGCATCGGTTTTTCGATTTTCCCGTTCTCATCTTTGGACGGAGCGATCAGTTCGCGCAGTTCATCAAGATGATCAATAAGCTGATCCCTCGCCGGTGTAGACTTCTCACGCGGCTGATCGGCAAGATCTCCTGCCCGTCTCTGAAACGCATCCCGGCTGACTGCCAATTCTGCCGGCAGTAGTGACCGCTCCGAGAGAATCCTGATGTATTTCCCGATCGTCTTGCGATCCCATCCAGTGTGTATGGCGATCGCGCTTTTGCTTTCTCCGGCGATGGCGCGACGGTATACCTCATAGAGGTGATCAATCTTCAGCATACGGTATCCCATGACCCACAGTCCTCCTGCGCATCAGGGTACCGGTATCACCCCATCAGGTGGGGAATATGGATGGCCCTATTGCGGAAAAACTGGGGAATATAAATGGCCCCGTGGGGCTCGGCGGGTGGGGAATATCCATGGCCCCAACGCCAAATTTATGGGGATTATGCCTGGCCCGCGACAGGGAACGGACTAAATGTATATCATTCCGGTATAAAGTTTTACAAGAACATAGTTCCGCTACCATTTTGCGCGCATATTGGTAACGGTGTCAAAGACCGTCGCACGGCTTGTGTTTCAGATTTCATTTCGGACTACTCGAGTTGTTCGGACTGGTCGGTTTGGGGTCGAAAGGCTACCAGTTTAAGACCGTCAAGATCGGCCGGAATGCGTCTATTGATTCCAACCGTTTCGAAATCGAAGCCACTTTCGGTGTTGGTGTTCCATACCAGTACCGCATTGCCTTCACCAGTGTCTTCCATAACCCACTTCCACAGCATTTCACGAATACGCCGTCCGTGGTTTGCCACAAACACCCCTGCTCGCACTTCCAACATGTATACGGCGAGGCGTCCGCGAACGCGGTGGGGCAAGTTTTCAGTAACGATGACCATCATCGCCTATACCTTCTGGATCCAAGAATGCGGGATCTACACTTTCAGGAGGTTTTTCAGGACGCTCCAACCCACCGGCAGACAGAACGGCTTCGATCGTTGGTACAATACGTTTCAGTAAGCGTCCCTGACGAAAAGATTCTCTACAAGCGATACGAACACGTTGTTCGATACTCGCCGGTCCTTTCGCCATTTCCTTGAATGCTGCGGGTATCACAGTATCAAACTTGAAAATATCCGCGATGTCGAACACAAAGCTTCTTGGTTTTCCTGTATGGATAAACCCGATGGCTGGTGAGTATCCCGCTGCCAATATCGCGGCCTCAGAAAGTCCGTATAGACTGGACGTAGCTGCACTCAAGGCCTTGTTCATTGGGTCTGCCTTCGACCATTCGCGGGGATTGTAGTTACGCTGTTTCCATTTAACACCATACTGTTGTGCAAACGATTTGTACAATTGACGAACACGACTGCCTTCAATTCCACGCAATTGATCTATGCTTCTCTTTTTTGGCGCACGCTCCTTGAACCGGAGACGGTACATTTCTCGCACAATCGCCAATCGAGCACGATCGTCCAACGCGCATTTTGCTTGATAAAGCAGTTTATCTGCCCGCGTCCCGCCTGGCTGTCCGGCAGAGTACATGCGTACCCCGCCATCACCAACCCAAAGCAACAGACACCCCACACGGGCGGCAAGCTTGACCGCCTCATGGGTGACAGTGGTGCCTGTCTCTAGCATCACACATGTGAGGCTTCCAACGGGAACTTGTGTGCGAACTCCAAGACGATCCGCCAAAACGAATGCACCGTTTTCGACGTCAACCCGTCCGTACTGAAGGAATACGATAGATGAGCGATCCTTTAGCATGATCGCCTTGGCTGGCGGTAAACCGATCGTTTTATTGACCATTGTCGTTATCTGAAAGGCGCGAGTGACAACAAACCGTAGCCGAACCCTCGGGCTCGACCGATCCCGTTCTCCACCACCACCGCTGCGTCTTTCGGGTTTCGAACTCGGACAATTCCATTGTACAAGACACCAGATATGGCGATCTTTCTCGTGGTACGTGAACCTTTCCTCTCAAATTCCACAAATGGTTCCGGTACGAAATCCATAGACAATACTTCTAAGCCGTTTTTGGCAAAGCGACTTATTAGCCATGACTTTCGTTCGTCGTCATTCGAAAGCCCACGGCGTTTTCCACGTACACCTCTATTGTTCGACGGGACCGATTTTACCGGATTGGCACGCAGTCTAAACCGAAACGTTCCAGATCGGATCGCCAAATCAGCAACCTTAGACTCAATTTCGGAGAACCGTCGCCCGCTGGCGTCCAAACTCGGAATCAACTTAGGGCTGTGCTGGATCAATATCGAAGGTATCGGCACCCCTAAACCATCCGGTAGGACCTCGGTTCTGTACAGAATTCTGTCTTTTCCGGGACTTGGACTCATTAGACCATATACAAACTGATGCATTTCGTAATGGCTCGCTATGAGTTGAAGGACCCTTGGGTGTTCAGCACGGAGCCAAATTCGCGTAAATCCTAGAGATAATACCACAGAAGTACTCACACCCATTTTGAGCCTCCATTGTGGACTGTCCAACAATTTCTCACACTGGTCCTAACATTTCGCGGTGCGAAGTTTCTTCGATAAATGTCAAAACTCATTGGAATATCTAATCTTGTTTCACCGGTTGCTTCATCAGCGGTTTCGACGAAACGTGTTTCTACAGCCTCCATGTCGGCTTTTTCTTTCCGAACGGGGCGATGTAATGGAATATCTTCGTCGACAGCTCGAATCGGTAGTTGTTCCGTCATAAATAAAACGGGCGTTTCGCTCGTCTCAATTAGGCTCTCTGTTCCTGGGTACACGATCGGCACTACAGGTAGGTAGGATTTTCGCCCGAGAAACAGAGGAAATCTGGGTCGCTGCAAAGCGTCGTGAAGATGATATAGAAACTCGGACGGGCCCTCGAGAGCTACGTGAAACTCGGCGTCGCTCAGATACTGCCGTCTAACTATCTGTGTTCCGCCATTTTTTCCATCCGCAGTATAAACATCCTGCGCTGTCTGAAACTCCTGCGATATAATACCTTCTCTGTCGCAACGAACCGTCATACGGAGGTCACGAAATGGCGTTAGATCGGCACTCCTCGGCAAACCCATAGCTGCACAGGCCAAGCCGACAACGCCGGAAAAGGTCGGTTCCCGTTCGGTGTCGCGATACTCGAATCGGCTTCGACTACCCCACGATTGTATGGGAGCAACAAACCGAAGCAACAGGAAAGACATGCTACTCCTCCCAACCGGATATACGTTCACCGACTTCCTGCTCAAGTTGATCCAAGAGTTCCGGAAGTGGTTGCGTTGGATTATCAAGAGAAAATCCGGCCTTAAGGAGGCCCTCGGGTTGCCCGTAGGCGGCAACTAGTTTGTGCCAATAGTCATCGATTGCCTCATAGGTTGCTAGTTCTATTGGTTTGTCTTTCGGTGAAACCGGTTTGGAGAGCGCTCCGGCCAGATTCCAAAGACGACCGTCCTCGCGGAGCACGACCGTTACAGCAAACGGTGGATTATGGGCTGCCATGGAGTTTTGCTTTCCCCTCGGTAACGCTTCGACGAATGCCGATACAAACCCTGCTACCGTCGCCGAGGTCAAATCCCTATTGAAGCCAAGATTCTCGTAAAGTAATGGCACGTTGATATTTGCATACCGGTAGTGGCACGCGCCGTTCATTGCGGTTTGACCGATCATACCAGCCCCGGTTTCATCCGGCGGCAATAAATCATCCACTGCGGTGAAATAATCGATGTCGTTGGTCACTTCGTGAGACGAGATACTCTGTGCAACCTGGCACGCGGCGTCCACGTTTAAAGACTTGTCATCGGCGAACATTCGTCCAAAAAGTGCAACGTCTACCGCGTAGGTTTTATTCTTGGAGCTCACCGTCTTACGCAACCCCTTAAGTAACTTTGGATCCGCTTTTTCTCGTAACAATTCTTCAGCTGCATCATGAACTGCTGACGCGAGATCCGGTATGTCATTTTCTCCCAGATACAATAGATACTCCGTTTCGTTTGGTCGTTTCTTGCTTAGACTCACACCGATGACCTTTTCGATGGTTACGACCGCCAATATATCGGCTTTTTCCGGGTCGAGCCCAAATCGTTCAATCAACTGCCCAACCAATGCCTTTTTTAAACCACGGGTCCTCACACCTAAGTCGCCTCCGGCATTCCTGACACGGTTAGTAAATGCATCGTGTTTGCGTACGACGCGTTTCCATGCCTGACTGCTTATGCGGGCACGTTGCACAAGCCCAAACATGCATTCTTTGGGATTCCCCACGTCATCACGGTTCAGATTGTTGGTGGTGAAGTTCTGTATTACATGGATTTCCAAGCTTAGGTTTTTAGCATTAATCATCGTTCGTCTCCTTTTTGGTATTGGTATGTTCAATTCTACTGGTTGATTTGGCATAGAAGTCGGTTACCCAACGCATTTGCACCTGTTTATCCGGGTTGTCCCACCGAACCAAGTCGTATCCCAAAACCCGATAATCTTCAAAAGTCATGCCACCGGTTTCTTTGGCTATGAAGCTGAGCGTCCCCCGCAAATCGCGTACCAGTCTTTTCGTATCCAGACGCACCAACGCTTGTAGACGCCGTTCCCATCGAGTGACGATGTGTTTTTCTTCTCCTCCGGGTGAAGTCGCACCGGATTTCGCCATGTCCAACACGTTTGCCTGGCCAAGTTTTCTACCGATGCTTTGACCTCTATCTGGAAGGGATTCCCCTTGACGGTCTGAATAGGTTGTAGTGCCGTCGGGTGGTGAAGTAGCATACAACTGAGCGAGCGCCATTGCACGTTCTACAACCCGCGGAGACGGATCCGTGTACGTTTCGCCGAGGTACGGCACTACATAGGGTAATGCCTGTAAAACGAATCGTTTTCCGCGGGCCGAGGCCCGCAAGGCCGCAAACGCTCGAGTGTCACCTCGAAACGCTCCGTTTTCACCTATATGTTTGGGTTGAATCCGTTTTAAATGTGCGAGTAGCGGTTCTACCCATGCCCCATTTGATCGTTTTTGGACCTCACCTTGCATGTTATTCCTCCTATATTTCCAGTGGTTGTCGTTTCTTCTTCAAGGACCCCAAAAGTTGTAGTTTCGCTTTGGATAGAGCATCAAAATATCGTACATCCGTGCCTACCGTTTGCTTCACGTAAAGCGCGAAAGATTCCTCCGCAACGCGGAAAGAGGTGCGGAGAAACCCAATCGCCTCGATGTCTCCGGATAGGAAGCGTCTGAAGGGCAGGTCCAACAAGGACCAGTAGCTGCGAAGTGCCGATGATCCGTCCGCGATCCTCTGAGGGAGCGATTCACGCCGATTGTCTGTGTTGCGGAACATCTCCATAGCAAGGCGAGAAATGGCAGCTTTCAATACCCCGCCCACACTTTCAGCGGTCTCAAGACATTGTTGAATGTTTTTCGCATATTCCTGATTCTCTTCGTTTACGTCAGGCACGTGCAGCTCTTCCTGACGCCAAAGAAGCGGTTTCGCCTTGTCGTTAGCTAGAGCAAACACAGCCATAGGAACCATGAACGGTAGTTTGTTGTTCTTATCTTTTCGATATTTGCTGTACGCGTCCAAAGGGCTTGATTTACGGTATTGTCTATCGCCTGTTGCACTGGTCAAACCAAGAAACGCGCCTGCATCTCTCCATAATGCGCGTTCCGGGTTGAAAGAAACCGATCTGACCTCTCCGGTCTTTTTATCCTCCCGTTTGGTGGTCCACGGCTCGTCTACCGGATCGTAGGCTAGCCCCTGGGCGATATGCAGCTGGGATACTTCAACGTCGCCTGTCTCTGTCTTCTTGGGGACCAGACGAATGTACCTGCTCCACGGTAGGAAGTACTCAAAAAACGAAGAAGATACAGCTTGTTCTTTAGTAGTTACCGGTAAATCAACATCCGGAGAAAGCGGTTTTTGTGCCCATGGTGGTTCGCCAAGTGATTCCAAGCCACGGTGGTTCCGTAAGGAGCGCGACCGCGTCGTGACAAGATTCAAGCAGACGGTTTCGAACACACTTTGTCCCATCAGCAGACTCGGCATACCGGAAACAAGCGGCGCATTAAAAAAACTCTGCTGATATCCGGTACGGTTTGTACTCTTTTTATTAAGCCCACCAAGAGAAAAAAATTGGCAAGTGCATAATAACCGCGCGGCCTGCGCCGGCGAATAACTGGTTTCGTCGGAATCTAATCTGTGCGAGAATAGTGTTTTATTGTTACCGGATGCTTCACCAATGTCTATCGTCGTAGCTTGGACGGGACGTTCCTCCCCGTTCTTTGTATCAATGTTGATTAAGCCCGGGACCTGCCAAAAGGGATTTTCCGCGTGAAAAAGATCGAACCGATCGGCCCATTCGGAAGTGTCAAAATATCGGTTGACCACTTCGGTATCAAAACGGCCAACTCTGTATAAAGCGCCCCATTCTTTATGATTTTCTACATCACCAACCATGTGGTGTGTAAGACCCACGAGTACGCGGTACAAACTAATAGTCTGCAACGGATTGTCCGCCGCGATCACTTTGGTTTCGTGAGCCCGCAAAAAAGCATCTTTCAGCCCGAGTTCGAGTCGAATACCTTCGGTGGTAACAACCGGAATCCAAGGCTCCGTACGAAGATCAAATCCTATCATTTAAAGTCACCTTCTTTCCTTGATTTTGTGTGTTGAAGTCCATACTGCCGGTTGTATGAAATCGTTAATCCTTCTATTTCTGCTTTACCGTTGTTAGGCCTGAGAGGAACCGCGCGATTTAAAAACCAGTGTTTATTCCACTCAGATGGTTGCGGAACGTCCTGTAATGCCGCTCGTAACACTCGGGAACTCACTCGCACGGTGTTTTCAATATGCAATTCGTATTCATCCATTCCGGCGTCGGCGGCAAGTATCACTACGTCCATTGAATCTTCGCCAAGGCGAGTTCGCACCTTTTCTTCGTCGACTTCGGCGAACAAACCGGCGAGCTCGGACAGGTCGGGCTCGTCGTCGAAGAACTCCGGTGTCGGCAGCTCAATCCGTGACGCATGAACTCGTTCTTTGGCATCGTTGCCACCGGCCTCCCGATCCCACTCCGATAGGTGTTCTATGACTGTCTCCGGTAAATTCCACTGAGTATTTTGCTCATACACCGTGTCAATCAGATGCGTTTCATTTCCAGGCAGCACCACATCCTCACCGTGTTCAACAAGTGCAAACGCAGTGCGTGCGAGCACGGATGCCTTATATATTCCCCGTACCGTGTGTCGAGGTTCAAACTCTTCCAATTTTGGAACAAGCACCAATAACGTCGGTTCTACATGTGCTCGCCTTGAGGATGGATACTTTTGCCAGTGTCGATGCACTCGCCCAGCGCGCTGAATTAAGAGGTCAATCGGCGCCAAATCCGTCACCATATAGTCAAAATCTACATCTAGGCTTTGCTCAAGGACCTGCGTTCCCACCACCACGGCCCGTTCCGGACGGTTGGTCCGATCCTTCCCGAATAGTCTGAGGAGTTGTTCTTCCCAACTCCGCCGATCTTTTCGGGTGAATCGAGAATGCGCTACGATCATTGGAACATCCTCATCCATAGTTGAATGCAACGAACGCGCAACGGCTTGGGCATCGTTAACGGTGTTCATTACACAGGCGATACATCCGCCCTTCTGTAGAGCCGCCAGCGTAGCGTCTGTGGCGTGCTGAACTACTGCATCAAAGGAGTCTTCATACTGGCATAATCGAAATTTCAACGTTCGCGGATTGATATCGTTAATCGGTTCCGAGTGCAAAGCTTCTTCAGACCAGACAGTGATGTTCGGGCCATCAGCCAACATCTCGACATCAACGGATTGTCCCGAGTAGGTAGCGATCAACTCAACACACATGGCCTTTGGAAGTGTGGCGGACAAGAGAATCACCGGCGACCCGATGCGCCGCAGCCACGATAGCAATACTCCAATAATGTCCATCATGTACGTGTCATATGCGTGAATTTCATCAATGATCACCGTTTTCCCGTACAGTCCGAACATCCGGACGAATTGATGCCTTGTCGCCATCGCGGCCATCATGATCTGATCTACCGTACCCACGGAAAACTGTGTTAGAAGTGCACGCTTGCGCCCATTGAACCAGTCGTATGTCGCTACCGAATCTTGTTGATCCTGGGGCCCATTTGCACCACCGGCATACAGCACTTTAAACTCTGGATTAAGAACGGCCTCGGACTGAGCCAAATGGAGTGTGGTGGTATCATCTCCGACCAAGTTTTCAAGAAAATCCTTGATACGCGGAAACATGGCGTTGGTTGTCGCCATCGTTGGGAGCGCAACGTACATACCATCGGTCCCCGTGGCGTTTTTTGCATGTCGGGAGGCGTAGGCATACGCAAAAGCTTCGGTTTTTCCGATGCCCGTTGGAGCTTCCACTATAGCCAAGAATGGTCCATCGATATTCACAACCAAATCATGGAGTTTTTCCTGGGTCTCGTTTGCGTTCCACTTTTCGTCTGTGATTGCCGGGGCGAACAAATCGTGAAACTTACCTGCAGACCTATGTTCAGACATACGCTAATAGACCCGTCTCTTGAAGTCTCGAGTGGACTTGCCTTCGTCGGAGGTCCAGATACTCTACCTGGTCACTTACTGCTGCAGGAAAAGGCAAAGATGAACCTACCCAATCGGCGACTGAAATGAGTCCTGCAACGAGCATTGTCCATTCAGGGCCAGGGTTGTCCTCTTCTGGTTCAGGTAAGGTAGTCCTACCCGGAAACCAAGTATTGACAAGGGCAGAAAAATGGAGATTGCGCTGCTCCGCCCAACGATCTCCGTCGGACAACAGATCGGAATCTGCAATATTGAAGAACGTTCCATGATGACAACCGGAAGCCTGCGCGCACATTCCGATAAGGTCGGTGTCCGTTTTCAACCAATCGGACTCGAGACGCTGGGCAAGAAAAAAACAAGTTGCCTGGCCGTGATACAGCACTGTTCCCGGGGCTGGTCCAAATCCAGCTCGCCTCAATCGACAATACAGAGAATCGACTTTACTCTGAAACCACCATGTTATTTTGCCGATGTCGTGTGCGGCGGCCAAAACAACGACAATTAACACCGCCATGTCTACGTCAGTATGAAATCGACGGAGAATTTCTCGAATTGACTTCCATCGTTTTTCGAGTAAGGTTTCCGCTACCAACCCAACGTCTATACAATGGTGTAACACGCTGTGGATGTTTTCCCAATCCGGAGTGATCGTACGATCCATCGGCGTTTTAGCCCAAAATGTTTCCACGACTATACCTCCATCCTCGACAAACACAAAAAATTAACAGCGCAGGAAAGACTTGGCATAATAAGAAGGGTAAAAAAAGAACTCGCCCACCCCGCAGTATAATACAATAATAGCGCGGATCGGCGGACGAGTCAAGAATAGTAAGTTTAACTTGTGTTTCCCGCAAATGCAGGAACTCTTAGTCGAACCACAAGTTAAACGGTTCACCCCCGCGCAAGCAGGGACACCCTCATTGTGCCCTGTATTTCCAAGGTTTGTAACCCAAAACTTAGAGCCGTCATCTCGAACTACCATAATTCCCTCTTGTAAAAAATCTTCCCACACCTCTGTTGCGAAACTTGCAACAATAATTCCGTCATTGGTAACAACTGTCAGGAAAAATGATGTAATTACTTTACATTTGCTTACCTTAATTACATGTTTACTCCTAATTCCTCGTTTCACTCGTTCTTTAATTACACCCGGCTACAAACTACTCTTGCTCGAGTAGTAGACTGTCACGCCGCGCTCAAAATCCCGACGGTGTTCTTCCCTCAACCGCATGGGTTCCAGGACTTCTACATCCGGCCCCCAGCCGCGGATCCAGGGGTACATCTCCCGGGGTTCAGAAATCAGTCCATTCCATATGACGCTGCCGTCGGGTTGTTCCTCCGTATGCTGGCTCCCGTGCCAAAGTGTCTCCACCACCCGGTCGGCGACGGCGGGTGAAAATCGTAATACCACCGGGACCGGATTGCCGTCGGTAGTCCATATGCTCCAGGCGCGGGAGAGACGATCCCGTAACTGCTCCGCATGTCTATCCATCGCCGCTTCCGGATGCGGACAATCGAGCTCCAGATGACGGATTCGTTCTATCTTGAGTGTCCGGAACTGCTGCGGATCGGCCCCCAGGTCCCAGGCGAGAAGATGTACCGCCCGCCCCTCGTGGTGCGGTTCAATGGTGAGCGGAAGCAAATGATAGCGGCGAATTTCATCGTGATTCCGGGAGTAGTGTTCCGCCCAGACGGACCGTCCGTCGGTAATGGCGATGCCAAGTTGTTCGATCATGTTCCGGTAGTGCGTTGACGCCGTAGAAGCCGATGAGGGGAAGGTATCGATATCGTCGGCGGTGCTCCGCATGCGCCGGGCAAGACGGAGACTGACCGTCCCCTGCGCATTCGCCAGTTTGCGCAACGCCGCCGAGGCGTGGGGAAATGGAAACTTCATAACCCGGGCAAAGAGTCGCGCCGCGAGGTGGAGAAACTCAAGTTCAAACATCGTCAGTTTTGACGTGGTGAGATAGCGACGCCGGTCAAGGGATATGCGCTGTTCGTCGTCTTCCAGGACGGGAAGATAGTGGGAGAGCTCCGTAATGTCCCGGCCTATTGTGCTGCGATGCACTCCCAGACGACGGGCTACATCCGCACGATGGAGTCCTTCCGGGTGGGCAATGAGCAACTGTTCAATGGACTGAAGCCGTTCATATCTGGACACCGCTCCATGATATCATCGAAAAGATGCATTTGTTGGAAGAGTTATATATTTTTCTTCAATATCTCTGTATGTCGACGGAGGTATTTCCTGACCCTATGAATCCTGATCCGGCGATATAATCTGCTCGCGGACAAAACGTGTAGCTTGTTTGTAATAACCGAGCAAGATGGAGCTCGTCTCATAGACGTCGTTGAGATATCCTACCGCGGTCTCAACATGGTCTTGATAGTCGTGGGAGAGCTGGTTTCGGAGTTCCCGGAGCTCCTGCCACCGTTCTGCATCAGCGATTGCGTTTAATCGTTCGAGCTGATTGAGTTTGTCGAGAATCGTGAGAGATTCGGCGTCTTCTCGGAACTGGGCGACGATGGCGGGAAACAATTTTGCCCCCAGCGCGTCTTGTAGTTTCATATACCGATAGATGAGTTGATCGATGTGCGCGATTTCCTCATTGGAGAGTTTTCCGTACGTTTGACCGGTTAGTGGAAACAATCGGGAACACGCATTTTGAGCATATTCGACTCTCCCGGCGTGAACATCGCACTCATGAAGAATCATCTCGATCTTTGCACGTTCGTCCTCATTCATACGATCGGCACCCCTTCGGCAATCGCAATCCGGTGGATCGAACCTTCGCAGGTGTCAGGTGTCCGGATCACGACATCGATACGACGCTCTCCGATACGGCGTTTGAGTGTCGTCAGAAACCGTATTTTCTTCTTTCTCGCTGTGTCCATGTCAAGGCCGGTGGTGATCAGGAGATCGATATCACCGCCTTTGGCAGTATCATCCGTACGGGAACCAAAGAGGAACACCGACGCATCCGTCCCAAAGACTTCTGTTTTGGTCCGAAGGATCTCCTGTCGCTGACTCTCGGTCAACCGCATGGACAAAACATCTACCAATTTCGCGGTGAAATCAAGGATTGTCATAGGGGCACATACCTCAACCTGATCACATGCTCGTCGATCCGGTCGGCGGCGATGAGGCGGAGGGGCGGCCGGGGTCCGGCGAAGTATGGCGTGCCGTGACCGAGAACGACGGGATGGAGGTATATCCGATATTCATCGATGAGGCCGAGTGCGGTCAGGCTGTGTGCCAGAGTGGGGCCGGCGACTTCGATCTCGCCGTCGTGTTTGGCCGTTATGGTGCGGATCGCCCCTTCAAGGTCCCCGTCGATGAGGGTGGCCCCGGGACCGACCGACCGTAATGAGCGGGAGACGACCCATTTTTGCTGGGTGCGCCACGCCGTCGCAAAGGCGCGTTCATCGTCAGTCCACTCGGGCCGGTCGTCGTCCCAGTAGCGCATGATTTCATACATCCTGCGGCCGTAGACGCTGCCGGTCTGCTCCTGCGCCTCGTTAATGAAGTGCCGAAAGAGCGCGGGCCCGGGTCCGAAGGCCGTGTGGTCGACGTATCCGTCCAGGGACTGATTCATTCCAAATACGAGTCTGGCCATCTTTTCCCCCTGTCCTGATATTACAAATCTGTAACGATTCGGCAAGCTTCAGGCAAGAGATGGGGTCAAGACTGGAGTTCTACCGGAGGGACCCATGGCCGAACAGAGAAAACAGATTCGGATCACCGCCACCGACAACAACCTTTCCATCGTGATCGACGGCTGGCCCGCCGACTTCACCCTTGACACCACCTCGGCGGCGACTCCGGCAAACGAGCGTCTTGCCATGGATGTGTTGCGCCTCACCCCTTCGGAGCGGGCCCGGGAGTTTGTCATGACCTTTGAGTTTGACGCCGCTCACCGTGCCGACGGCACCAGGCGCACGCTGGGACGGCTGGAAGCCCATCTGTGCAACATTGCCGTGCGGTTGCGGGACGACGGGTATGTCCTGACGGGAGAGCTCACCGGTTGGGTGGGTTATACCGGCGCGGCCGCGCGCTACGTCGGGACGACGGGGATGTAACCGCGGCCCGCCCCCCGATCCGGGCCGACGCACCTCTCACCAGGTTTCCCGCTCCGCGGAACGTAAGTTCGACTAAATTAATCAAGATTGAGCTCTCGATGACGACGTGATATGGTGGAAAATTGGAAGGTGTGATGCACGGTGGGTATATATAAAATTGTTGCAGGCGGTGCAGCGTGGATCGGGGAAGGTCTTTTTTCCGCAAAGCGCCGGCGACGTGCGCACCAGAGGAAGAAACTCATGAGCATGGTTCCCTCGCCCGTGCTGGACAGCATCAATGACGCCGTGCTTGTCGTGGATGTGCAGACGCGGACGATTGGATATGCAAATCCCGCCGTGGAGAAGCTCTTTGGGTACCGGCCGGACGAGCTTCTGGGGCGGGAGACCTCGATCCTGCACATCGACGACGAGCACCACCGCAACTTTGCCGTGAAGTTTGATCCGGACCTCGATAGGGCGGGCACCGTTCACATTGAATACCCCATGCGACGGCGGACGGGCGAGCACTTTACGGCGGAAATCACCGTGACGGAACTGGACAGCCGGGAGGGGTGGCACGCCGGTGTGGTTTCATGGATCCGCGATATTTCTGAACGCAAGCGGTCACAGGAGCGGCTCGCCGCGCAGGAGGAGCAGATTCAACAGGCCCACCGCATGGATTCCATCGGGCGCCTTGCCGGAGGGGTAGCCCACGACTTCAACAATATCCTTACCGTCATCGGCGGGTACCTCCACCTGGCGGAACATTCTATTGATGATGACAATCCCGCCCGGGAGGCGCTGGACAGCATCCGCACCGCCGCGACCCGCGCCGCCGGACTGACCAGGCAGCTCCTCCTCTTCAGCCGCAAGGGTCCTTCCGAGGATTACCGTATTTTTGACCTCAATACATCCGTCTCCGGCATGATCAAATTGCTCCGCCGGCTCATTGGCGAGAATATCACCCTGGAGAGCCGGCTCGCTTCGGACGCGCTGTGGGTGCACGGTGACGCCGGAAAGATTGACCAGGTCATTATGAACCTCGTCCTCAACGCCCGGGACGCCCTTGCAGACGGCGGGACGATCACCATTTCAACGGCCCGACGTGACGGGACGGAGGAGGACGACGGCTACGGCCGCGAATACGGACGCGTGCAGGGGGACGCGGCGGAGGGGGCGGCGCCGTCGGGCGCCGCCACGGCGGTACTCACCGTCTCCGACGACGGCGCCGGCATGGACGGGGACACCCGGGAGAAGGCGCTGGAGCCGTTCTTTACCACCAAGTCACGGGAAATGGGGACGGGTTTGGGGCTGTCCGTTGTCTACGGTATCGTCCAGGAACATGACGGAGAGATCTCCATCAATTCCGCCCTCGGGAAGGGGACGACGGTCACCGTCGCCCTGCCGATCAGGAGCGCGCCGGCGGAGAAGGAAGAAGATGGCCGTACAGATTCGCCGACGCAGCAGGCGGCGGGGCGACGGGTACTCCTTGTGGAGGACGAACACGCCGTCATCGATGTCGTTTCCGAAGGGCTTACCCGGGTTGGATTTGACGTAACCGCGGCGACCACCCTTGAGGCGGCCGTTGCGGTGTGGCGCGAGGACGAGGGCGCCTTTGATGCGATTGTCGCCGATGTGGTTCTCCCCGACGGCTCCGGCGTTTCCCTCCTGGAGCTTCTGCAGCCGCTGGGGGCAACGAGAATTATCTTTGCAAGCGGCTATCTGGAGGACAAGGCGGAGTTTGAACTCATCCGCTCCGGAGGATTTGACTTCCTCCACAAGCCCTACACCATCGCCGCGCTGCGGGAGATTCTGGACGGCACCTGATCGCACCGTGGCGGCGCATCGGGAGATGCGAGGGCGAGGAGCATCGTCACCGTCGTTCCCACGCCGTCCCGGGAGCGGACGACGACTCCGCCGCCATGCTGATGGGCGATGCCCGCCACCGCCGAGAGGCCCAGCCCGCCGCCGATATGACCGGTCGTATAAAAAGGCTCGAAGAGGTGCTTCATCGTTTGGGGAGGGATTCCCCGGCCGCGATCGCCGACGGATACGCTCAAATACCTGCCCGCCGGGATGCGGCTGGAGTACCGGGAGGTCTGGACACGTCCGGCAGGGTCGGCGGACGGTGCGTCGGGATCCCACTCCGTGACTGAGAGACTGACGGTGACACCCTCCCCGGCAGCGTCGTCATCACCGGCATCCAACCCGTTCTTTACGAGGTCCACCAGCGCAATTTTCACCAGCTCCGGATCGAGGGGAACGACGGTGCGCCGTGCTTCCGTCTGCATTTCCAGCTCCACCGGTGCAGAGGAATCCATCGCGGTAGCTATCGCGTCCTTCAACACTTTGCCCAGCGTCTCGACGGTGTGGGGCACGAGGTGGATCACCGCCGTACCCGCCGTGGCGAGCATACGGGTACTCAGGTCCGACGCGCGCTCCGCCGCCGTTTTGATCGCCCGGGTGAAGCGCTCTATGTGCTGCGTATCGCCCACTTCTTCAGTCAGGATGTCGGTATTCCCGATGACCACCATCATCTGGTTGTTGACGTGGTGGGCGAGGCCCCCGGCCATGACGCGCAGGCTTTCCAGATAGCGCAATCCCTCCTGGGCACGTCGCTCCTCTTCCCTGAAGCGATTGGTGACCTCCCGGTGGATTCCTTTGGTAAGCAGGAGGATGATCGTCACCAGGGCGAGTATGGCAAATACGATGGGGAAGACTCCCAACGCCCAGGACCGGACAATTTTCTCCCGGTCATAGGCGACGATAAAGCGATGGGGATAGTCCGGTACCGGAAAGACCGTGCCGATCATTTCCTCAGTCTCAAACTCCCGTATGCCCACGCCGTGGAGAATCGCACTGTCAAGACCACTGAGAATGCCGGCGTCGTCGATCGATGAGCCGGCCGTTACTTCGTTGTCGCTTCCGGCGGCGATGATCCGCCCCTCGCCGTTATAGAGGGCGATGAGGTTTGCCTCGGCGATTCCGGCACCCCGGTATCTGCCGATGAGATCGTCGGGGTGTACCGCATGGTGAAAGAGTCGGGCCGCGTTTTCCGCGAGCATCTGCGCCTGTATCCGGGAAAGCGTGCGGGCGTCTTCCAGGCGGTGTTCCAGATCGGCGAAGAGAATCCACGCCACCGGGACGAGGAAGGAGATGATCACCGAGATGAAGATCGTATTTCTCCGCCGGGTAAGGACGAGGGCCGTCATACCACCGCTTCCTCAAACGTCAGGGGCACCTCCATAAATGCGGCTACCACCTCCGGATCAAACTGGGTACCCGCACAGGCGGCGATTTCCCTGCGGGCGTCCTCTTCAGTGAGCGCGTCCTGATAGACCCGTCCCGACATGAGGACTTCCGCCGTGTCGGCCACGGCAAAGATGCGGGCCGCCAGGGGTATTTCGTTGCCGGCGAGGCCGTCGGGGTATCCCCTGCCGTCGTAGCGCTCGTGGTGATGTCTCACGACCTGGAGCGCACCCTTGAGAAATCCGATTCTGGAGAGTATGCGGTACCCAAGGTCGGGGTGGGTGGTGATGAGCTGCCGTTCCTCAGGGGTCAGGGGGCCCGGTTTCTTCAGGATTGCGTCGGGTATCCCGATTTTTCCGATATCGTGAAGGAGCGCTCCCCACCGGAGGTCCCGCAGGAAGTGCTGGTCCGTCACGCCGTAGAGGATGGCTATCGTCTCCGCCAGTGCGACGACGTTCCGGCTGTGCCGTTCCGTCTCACTGTCCCGAAGGTCAAGGGCTGCACCCAGCGCCTCAATCGTCAGGTCATAGGCGTCTTCCAGACCCGCGATTGCCTCGGACAGTTCCGCCGTCCGCAGGTCGACCATCTTTTGCAGGTTCTGGAGGTGTTCCACGTCCTTTCTCCGTGTCGCCCGTCTGCGGAGGGCGGATTGAAGGCGCTGGTACAGTTCCTGCGGTTCAAAGGGCTTGACGAGGAAGTCCATGGCGCCGCGACGCATCGCCGTGATGATGTCTTCCCTGGTTGCCGATCCGCTCATGACGATGACGGCGCTGTCCGCGCCGCGCAGTCCCTGATGATCGAGAAGTGCAACACCACTCTCGACACCAAGGTAGATGTCACAGAGCACCGCGTCAAAGACGTCGGTGTTGAGATGATCCAATGCGTCGGCGTACTCCATGGCGGCGGTGACGCGGTATCCCGACCGGGTAAGGGCGGTATCGATAAAGCCGACGACGCCCGGATCGTCGTCTATTACGAGGATATGGGGTGCACTCATCGTGAGCTCCTTTCGGCGAGGGGTTCCACCCGGACGGTCCCCAGCCGCCGATCGAGGAATATACGGCACGCCGAGAGGTCACGATCCGCGTGAAAGGAGCGGTGACAGATCTCGATGTACGTGCCGGTATAGACCGTTCCGTGGACGATCACTTCTGCGTTCTCGTTGCGGTCCAGTTTATTGACGAGCTCTCCCGCCTCCTGACCAAGAACGGCAAGGGCTTCTTTCAGTTTTCTTTCAAGTTCCGTGAGACGCTCATCGTTGCCTTCAGCGCGTTGCAGCGCAGCCTGTACCTTTGCGAGCTGTTTTCCCAGGGCGAGGCTGTTGTCCCGTATTTCCGCGAGACGGTGGTCCACCGCAAAGTCTATGCCCAGGTAGAGCTCCGTCACCGCAGAGCCCGGGGAACCGATGTTGTACGCTTCCACCCCTTCCGACGCCCGCAGGACCGATCCGATCACCGTGCTGTTCCGGCCCATAAGTATCGTTTCCCTGGCGGTCAAATGGGAGGAGAGCACGCTGTTGCCGACCATGATCTTCGTCTCCGAATGGATTTTCACATTCTGGAGAAAGCGGGCGAGGACGGGACCTGCCACGGTCACCGTTGAGTCGTTGTGGCCGATGATCCCCTGTTTGACCTCCAGGGAGCCGCATGAAATTGCATAGGCGTCCAGTGTCTGCATTGCCCGGAGGTTGCCGCTGCACGTGACTGTGAAGGTCGCCGCCACGCGGCCATGGAGCAGGACGTCCCCGTTGAAGTCGATGTTTCCCGTGCCGTAGTCGACGTCGCCGCGTATTTCAAGAAGCGGGGAAATGCTGATCATTCCGTCATTGAGAACGAAAACGCCGTCTACCGCGGAAACGATCTCTCCGTCACGGAATACCGTGTTTTCTCCCGCAGTCAGGGAGGGGGCGGCAACGGTACGGAAGGGTACATCCTCACCGGTCACGGTCAGTCCCGTGGAACCGGACGAGGCGGGCACGGTCCGGGCAAGGACGGAGTCCGCGGGGACGACGGGGATGTGTGCCCAGTTCCGGAAGTCGACTCTCCCGCCCCGCTCCTCCGGATGGTGTTCCTCCGGCTCCCATACGACGGCGATATGTTCCGGCACCGCGTCCCGGGGAGCCTCTCCTCGCGCCACCTCCACGGAGTAGACCGTGCGGTGCTCGGTATTGCAGGAGAATACCGCTTCCGAGATCCGCTCTTCGTCGATACCGAAGACCACGCCGGCGCGTTCCAACGTGTCCATGACCTCTCCCGGCGTGATCGGCTCCGCTCCTCCCCGGGGAGGGAAGAGCGTGAGCCATGCACTCATGGCGTCGGCGCTGATATCGACGTCCATCGTACCCGGTACGGGCACTTCATGGTGATGATCCTCCATAACGTCGTGTATGGTCGCTGCGGCGAGGAGCTCATTGGTCTGCAGAATAAGATCTTCATCGTGTCTCATCGACGGGTACCTCCGGTCGCTTTGATTCCAGAAAATGAAGGATCTTTCCGATATCAAAAGGTTTCTTCACAAGGGCGGTGACGCCGCGCTTCATCGCCCGGACCGCGAGCTCATCGCCGGGGTAGGCGGTAATGATAAGCACCGTGGCATCGGGATGGGTCTTCAGGGTGTGTTCCGCCAGGTCCGCCCCGGAATACTGGGGCATACGCAGGTCAAATATGTACAGATCGTAGCGAGCGCCGTCGATAAGGGCGAATGCATCGGCGGAGCGGTGTGTCTTGTCGACGGTGTGTCCGTTCATTTCAAGCAAGTTCGCCAGTACGTCGAGCACCATCGATTCGTCATCAACAAGGAGTATCGTACTCATCGGCTTTCCTCCATTGCTCGTGATATCGCCTCAAGAAGACGTTTGATGTCGTAGGGTTTTGTTATGACGGCGGAGAATCCGCCGGACGAACTCCCGCCGTCGCGGTGACGGCCGGTGTATCCCGTCGCGCCGATCACCGGCATCAGTGGACGTACCTCACGGACGCGACACAGGAGGTCATCCCCCCACATGCCGGGCATGGATATGTCGCTGATGAGGAGTTCCACCGAATCGGGGTTTTCGCGGAAGTCCGCCAGAAAATCGGTCGGCGTCGAGTAGGCGGTCACGTGAAAGCCGCAATGGGTCAGCACCGCCGCGATGGCTCGGCAAATATCCTCTTCGTCGTCAACGAAGGCGATCCGCTCCCCCTTGCCGATCTGCCGGCAGACGGCATAATCGATGTTTTCCTCTTCCGCCGTTGCGGACACCGACGGGTCGTCGGCGATTGCGGGAAAGGTGATGGTAAACCGCGAGCCCCGGCCAACCTCACTGGCGATGTCTATGGTACCGCCATATTCAGTCACGATTCCAAGCACCACCGGGAGACCGAGGCCGGTACCGCCCGACTCGGGCCGGGTGGTAAAGAAGGGCTCATAGAGGCGGTTGATGACTTCCGGGGACATGCCGACTCCGTTGTCGGTGATGGTGAGGGTCACTGCCTCGGCCGCGGAGGCCAGGGTTATCTCGATGTGTCCGTTGTCTCTGTTTTCCATTGCCAGCGCCGCGTTGATGCCGAGGTTGATCACCACCTGGGTGATTTGCGTTGGATTTGCGAGGATGCGGGGAATATCTTTGGCAATGTCGGTGGTAATCGTGATTGCCGACGGCACGGTCGCGCGTAAGAGACGAACCGAGTCGGAGACGACGGTCGAAAGATTTGTCGCCTCCCGTCCCACCGTCTTTCCGCGACTGAAGGTGAGGATCCGATCGGCCAGGTCCTTTGCCCGTTGGGTAGCTTTGATAATGCCGTCGATATACTCCCGGGCGGAGTCCTGGATGCCGGCGTGTTCGTGGGGCGCCGGCATATGTGCAGACAACTCCGAAACGGACATACCCAGAAGCTGGGTGTACCCAAGGATAGCCGTCATGACGTTGTTGAAATCGTGGGCAACGCCTCCCGCAAGGGTGCCGATGGTCTCAAGTTTTTGACGCGTCGCCTGCCGCTCCTGCAGCTGCAGCTCCAGGGTGACGTCCATGGCGATACAGAGGTATCCCCGGAGGATGTTCTCCGTGCTGAAAACCGGTGTTATCGTGCTGTCCGCGACGAAAACGGTGCCGTCCTTCCTGCGGTTGCGGACTCGCCCCTTCCACTGTCGGCCCTGCACGAGGTTGTGCCACATCACTCCATAGAAGGAAGGCCCGTGCTCGCCGCTTTTGAGTATACGGGGATTGAAGCCGATCGCCTCATCCTTCGAATAACCGGTCATAACGGTAAAGGCGGGATTTATATACGTTATGTCCCCGTGGATATCTGTAAAGAAAATCGCTTCAGACGCGTGAGTGACCGCATCGGTCAGTACGGTCGGATCGATTTCCTGAATGAATTCTGTCATCGTCCCTACAATACCGCGGGATTACGGTGCGGTATGTCGTCAGAACGATGAATGTTTTGTCGTTGAAACAACGACACGTCGGGTTATTGTATGCCGTGCGTCGCCGCATACCGGATAATAGCCGCGGTGGAGGGAAGGTTGAGCTTTTCCAGAATCCGACGACGGTAGGTGCTGACGGAACTGATCGACAGGGAAAGAATCTCCGCGATCTCGCCCACGGAACGCCCCTGCCCCAGAAGGCGAAAGACCTCAAACTCCCGGTCCGAGAGCGTCTTGTGGGGCTCGACCTCTTTGTTTGTACCTGAGAGGCTTTCCGACATGAGCGCCACCACTTCCTCGGTAACGTACCGCCGGCCCGCGGCAACCACCCGTATCGCCTCAAGAAGCTCGTCGGAGTTGACCGTCTTGCGGACATATCCGGCGGCGCCGGACCGTATCGCCCGAATTGCGTACTCTTCCGCGGGAAAACTGCTCACCATGAGAATGCGGGTGCTCACCGCGCCGTCGGAGGCGATCTCTCTGAGCGCGTCCAGCCCTCCCCGATCGCCCAGATCGATGTCTAAAAGGAGAACGTCTATGGCGCCGGAGCGTGCAAGGTCTACCGCTTCCGATGCGCCGGAGGCGGTGGATACCACCACCATTCCGGGCTGACGGCTGAGGAGGGCGGCGATGCCGTCCCGTACCAGGTCTTCGTCGTCGGCGATGCCAATGCGTATCACGTTGGTAAGGTACTCAGGAACGTCGCACGTGAAAAGGGACTGCTGTCCACAACCGTGCGGGTGCCGAAGGAACGGTCAGCTCCGCGCCATGCCGTCCAGAACGCCCCTCATGTACCCCATCGCATAGGCCATACCGCTGTGCCACGGCGCGGCGCACGCCATTTGCGGCGTGTGGTCCGGGATGATGACGCCGTTGA
The DNA here is from genome assembly GCA_965242725.1 of Alkalispirochaeta sp. Lineage (GTDB taxonomy): Bacteria > Spirochaetota > Spirochaetia > DSM-27196 > Alkalispirochaetaceae > Alkalispirochaeta. Next base: position 35,090 of record CBDESZ010000004.1, on the reverse strand, counting down.
ACCCCGCGTCTACGAGGATCTTCATGATCCGGGGAAGGTCGATATCCCCCTCGTCCACGAAGACCTCGTGATAGCGCGGCATTTTCCCGACGACGTTCCGAAAATGGATGTAGCCGATGCGGTTCTGTTGCGCCAACGATTCGGTGAGGGCGTAGACATCGCTCTCCGCCATCTCCTGAACGGTACCGAGACAGAGTTCGGCGGTGCTTGCGGGACTGTCCACAGTTTCAAAGAGTTTCCGGTAGAGCTCCTGCCGCCATATGAGGCGCGGTTGCCGACGCACCCGTTCCGCCGGGGGATCATCGGGGTGGGCGGCAAGGCGCACGCCGGCGCGCTCGGCAACCGGCAACACCCGGTCAAGGAAATAGTGCAGCCGCTCCCAGAGCTCTTCATTGGTCGCCGACGGCTGGTGGCCCGTTCCGGCTGCCTCGTCATAGGTCATGTTCCAGACCATGCCCCGGGGTATGGGAGTCTCATCGACGCCGTCGACTCCGACGGATGTTGCACCGCCCCGGGCGAATTCGCCCTGAATTCTGCCCGCGACACCGGCGATGCTGAAGTTGTATCCCATCACGGGAATGCCCACCTCTCCGAGGTTGGTGATGATCTGCTGTATCCATGCAATCTGCTCGTCCCGACGAGGTCCTCCGAGTAGGACGTCATACCAGTGGGCGGGGTCGAAGTTTTCAATGGCGTGGAGCGCCAGGCCGTGGGACGCGAGCTCGTCCTTGAGACTCCTGAGATAGTCCACGCTCCACACCTCCCGTTCTCCCGTGGCACGACCCCAGCCGTCGGAGCCGCGTACCGGCTGGTCGTCGTTCAACTCATTCGGCGCCGATTTCAGCTGCCCGGTATAGTCGACGAGGTGGACGACTACATCCGTCGCAGCCCGTCTGGCGGGCAAAGCGATTAGTTTTCCGGCGTGAGCATGTGCCGGTACAGGCCGAAACCGAGACGGGGTGATCCTTTCATGATTGCTGCTCCTTTCATATTCACAAACCGGGCGTGATACCTGTTGCGTTACCGGAACGGACGCCCATGTGCACCCTTCCGGTGGACGGTCATGTATACCACAAATCGTGCCGCCTGACGCCCCGGTGCACCATCCTTCCCGACAGGCCGTGCCGCCTATGACCGCGTCTCCACTCCCACCGACCAGAACGCTTCCACCGCCCGTGCCGAAAGGCGACGCCGCTGGGCACAGATGCCGATTCGATATTCCGGGAGGGCGGGCTGCAGGTTCAGGATGCGCACACTCGTGGCCAGGGGACTCTGGTCGAGAACGAGCCGTGGAACGACACCGAGGCCGAATCCCAGCTGGACCATTGCGATGATCGCTTCGTGGCCGGAGACTTCGGCGTAGATTTTCGGTCGGATGTTGCGGCCGCGAAACCAGAGCTCCGTTGCGCGCCGGGACAGCGCGCGATCAGCGAGGATGAATGGATGATCCTCGAGCCGCAGAATGACGTCCGCCATCCTTCTGTCGACGGGGCCGGGGCCGCCGGCAGGCTCACTGCCCGCCGTTCCCCCCGTCAATTGCCCCGTCAAGGTGTTCCTCCGCCCACCGGCCGAACTCCGCGGCAGGACCGCCGGTCCGGGGTGCGATGAATACGAGCGGTGACCGGGGTGAACTCGTGAAACTCCAGCCCCTTGGCCAGCGTATCCGGTCGCGCCGCGATTGAAATATCGGCGGTCCCGTCCTGGACGCGATCAATTTGCATCCGCCGAGTCGCCGGTGATGATGTGGATGCTCACCCGGGGATATCGCTCCCGGAAGACGGGGAGAATTGAGTTGAGCAGCGACTGAACCGCCGTAACGGAGCAGAAGAGGGAAACCTCACCCTGCACCCACCTGGTCACGTTCCGACAGCTCCCTGCGCATGGCGTCATGACGGTCAAGCGTCTCCTGGGCATAGGCGGCGAAGCTCTCCCCCGCCGGGGTCAGGGCGACAAATCGCTTGTCCCGCTGTACGAGGAGGCAGCCGAGCTCTTCTTCCATGCGCTGAATGGTCCTGCTCAACGCCGAAGGGCTGAGGTTGGAGGCCGCTGCCGCCCTGGCGAAGTGGAGCGTCGTGGCGAGGTTTCTGAAGAGGCGCAGTTCGTCAAAGGTCATGGCATACCCGTATCTGTTGCGTCATACGCAATAGTTTATGGCAAAAATATCGCTTTATTCAATTGAAAGTTATTGGTATTCTCTGTGCAACAGATACGGATCATGTAATACGGAGGTGTATTATGGCAAAGATTAACTTCGGCGGCGTTGAAGAGACCGTCGTTACGCGCAGTGAATTTCCCCTCGACAAGGCACGGGACGTTCTGAAGGATGAAACGATCGCGGTCATCGGATACGGTGTGCAGGGCCCCGCCCAGGCGCTGAATATGCGGGACAACGGCTTCAATGTCATTGTCGGACAGCGAAAAAACGGAAAGAGCTGGGACAAGGCGGTCAAGGACGGCTGGGTTCCCGGTGAAACACTTTTCGATATACCCGAGGCGGTGCAACGGGGCACGATCATTCAATATCTCCTCTCCGACGCGGGCCAGAAGGCATTGTGGCCGGTGATCAAGGAGAACCTTAACGAGGGAGACGCCCTCTACTTCTCCCACGGCTTTTCAGTGACCTTCAAGGAGCAGACCGGTGTCATTCCGCCGAAGAACGTCGACGTCATTCTTGTGGCGCCCAAAGGCTCCGGCGCGAGCGTCCGTGCCAACTTCCTCGATGGGAGCGGCATTAACAGCAGCTACGCCGTCTTCCAGGACTACACGGGCCGCGCGGAGGAGCGAACGATCGCCACCGGTATCGCCGTGGGTTCGGGATATCTCTTTCCCACGACCTTTGAAAACGAGGTGTACAGCGACCTTACCGGCGAACGGGGAATCCTCATGGGCGCCCTTGCCGGCGTCATGGAAGCGCAGTATGAGACGCTCAGGGCCAACGGTCACAGTCCCAGTGAGGCCTTCAATGAGACTGTCGAAGAACTCACCCAGAGCCTGATCCGGCTCGTCGGGCAGAACGGCATGGACTGGATGTATGCAAACTGCAGCACCACCGCCCAGCGCGGCGCCCTCGACTGGAGACCGCGCTTCAAGGAAGCGACCCTTCCCGTCTTCAAGGATCTCTACAACTCCGTGAAGACCGGCAAGGAGACGGAAATCGTCCTGCGGGTGAACAGCGCCGATGACTACCGGGAGAAGCTGGACGCCGAGCTCAAGGAACTGGGCGGTTCGGAAATGTGGCGCACCGGTGCGGAAGTCCGCAAACTGCGACCGGAAAACTGGAAGAAGTGACGAACACCCCGGTGGTGGCGCTGGAAGGCGTCACCGTCCGGCTCCGGGATTTCCACCTTCTCCACGATACGACGTGGGAAATCCGGCGGGGCGAGCAATGGGTTGTCATCGGGCCAAACGGGAGCGGCAAGTCCGCCCTCGTGGGCGCCCTCGCCGGCAGAGTTCCGACCTCGGCGGGACGGCGCATTGTCGCCGACGGTGCGCGGGTCGAACTTGTTTCCTTTGAGTCCCAGCATGAACTGCTCGCCCGGGAGCGGGAGCAGGATCACGCCCGCCATTTTGCCGGCCGTCCTCAGGACGGCGTCACCCCGGCTGAGCTCTTCGGCAGCGAGGCCGGGTCGGTCGGCGGAAGGGGCACGATTTTCAACGGCGCGAACACCGCCGGCACAAACACTGCCGGCACAAACACCGACGGGGCGTTGCTTGAACGCTGTCTCTCCCTTTTTGATTTTCACTCTCTCATTCACAGACCGTTCCGCGTTCTTTCCGCCGGAGAAATGCGGAAGGCGATCATTATTCGCGCCCTTCTGCGTCGTCCGGATGTTCTGATCCTGGATGAGCCGTTTGACGGACTCGACCGGGAGTCCCGGCGGCGTCTCGCCGACGGCCATCGGCGGGCTGATGGACGGGGGCGTCCAGGTGGTGCTCGTGACCCATCGGGAGGAGGAGATTCCCGACGGAGCGACTCACGGGCTTGCCGTTGAGCGTCTTGCGGTCACCCGCAGCGGTCCTGTTGGTGATTTGGGGAGTATACAGAATGTTGTTGCACAACAGGATCGATCTCTCGGCACCAACGGGAGTTACGGCAAAATGGGGCGCCTGACGTCCGCAAGTCCTGGTCCCGCAGAAACTTCGACCCCGATATGCAACCACCAATGTGTATACACTCCTCGAGTTCCACGACGCCGAAATAGGCCACAACGTGCCGCTGATCCGCAATTTCTCCTGGCAGGTGCGGACGGGAGAGCACTGGGTCATCACCGGTCCAAACGGAAGCGGAAAGACGACCCTTCTCAATCTCATTTCCGGAACCGATCCCAGGGGGTACGCCGTCGGGCTGTCCCTCTTCGGCCAACCACGGGGCTCGGGAGAAAGCCATCTGGGATTTGCGTAGACGAATCGGCATCGTCACGCCGGCGTTTCATTTCAATTATGCCCCCCCACGCGACCGCACTTGAGACGGTGATATCCGGGTATATACGGATCCAACGGTCTCTATCAGCGCCCCGGAAATGAGGAGGTACGACACGCCCGGGAGGTGCTGAAGGAGTTGGCCCTCCCCGATGTAGTTGACCGCCCGATATCGCGCCTATCCTACGGGCAGCAGCGGGCTCGTACTCATCGGTCGTGCTCTGGTACGGGAACCGGAGCTCCTCCTTCTTAGACGAACCGTGTCAGGGTCTCGACCCGTCCAATCGCATGGGCCGTCGTGGAAGGGATAGACCGTATCTGCCGGACCGGACGGTCGACGGTCATATACATAACCCACCACGCCGATGAGATACCTCCCTCTATCCGGAGGCATCTCTTTCCTCACGGGGCACGGCCCCTATCGCGTCGAGGTTCCACACTCGTGATTTCTGCTGCCTGACGATATTTGACAGTCACAGTCAGAATACTCATAGTAGTCCCGTGAAGATCACCGTATTCAGTTCGAAAAAGTGGGTCCGCGAGTTTTTTGAGCGGGTAAACGAAGAGTTCAATTTTGAGGTACGGTTTCTGGAAACCCGACTCAATGGAGATACGGCGCCGCTTGCAGAGGGTGCCGATGTTGTGTGCATCTTTGTCAATGACAACGCTGACGCCGCGGCGATTGAGGCGTTGTCGCGGGCTGGAGTCAGGATGATCGCCTTGCGATGCGCCGGCTTCAACAACGTGGACATAAAGGCTGCCGAGCGCTTTGGAATCGCCGTTGCCCGCGTACCCGCATACTCGCCTTACGCGGTGGCGGAACACGCCGCGGCTCTGACCCTGACGCTCAACAGGCGTATCCACCGCTCCTACAATCGCGTCAGGGAGGGGAATTTCGCCCTCGACGGTCTTATGGGATTTGATCTGCATGGCCGTACAATCGGCATCATCGGCACGGGGAAAATAGGAGAAGTTTTTGCGGGAATCATGCATGGCTTCGGAATGAGCATTCTTGCCTACGACCGCTATCCCCGGGAGGAACTCGCGTCAAAGGGCGTGCGATACGTGGGGCTTGAAGAACTGTACGCCCTCAGCGATGTCATTTCTCTCCACTGTCCCCTCACCCACGAGACGTATCACATTATCAACGACTACGCCATCGGTACGATGAAAGAGGGTGTCATGGTCATCAACACGAGCCGGGGCGCCCTCATCGACACCGCCGCCGTCATTGACGGACTGAAAGCGGGAAAAATTGGCGCCGTCGCCCTTGATGTGTATGAGGAGGAAGAGGACCTCTTTTTTGAAGATCTCTCGGATCAGGTCATACAGGATGATACCTTTTCCCGCCTCCTTACCTTTCCAAACGTCCTCATTACGGCACATCAGGCGTTCTTTACCCGCGATGCGGTGGAAAACATCAGCCGCACGACATTCACAAATATCGCCCGATGGCGGGACGACGGCGAATGTGACAACTGCATTACCCCAGGACGGAAAGACCGGTAAGGAAGGATACCCGGTTTGCGTTATCGGTTTGCGTTGCCGGCGGGTGCCTCCGGTCAACACGCTTGTGAATACCCTACAGGCGCCCCGCCTCGATGATCCGCTGGAGAAATTGGCGCGTCCGGGGATGTTCAGGGGCGGAAAACAGCACATCCGGCGCCGCCTCCTCCAGAATATGACCGCCTTCAAGAAAGCAGACCCGATCTGCCACATCCCGGGGCAAAACCCATTTCGTGAGTGACGATGAGCATCGTCATACCCTGATCCTTCAGATCCCGTATGACCTTCAGGACGCCGCCGATGAGTTCCGGATCGAGGGCGGCGGTGACTTCGTCGAGCATGAGGACGTCGGGATTTGTCGCCATGGCGCGGACGATGGCGACCCGCTGCTGTTGTCCTCCCGAGAGCTGCTCCGGATAGGAACGGGCAAAATCTTCAAGACCGAAGAGCTCCAGGAGACGCCGGGCGTCATGCTCGCTTTCCCGCCGACCGACACCGTGCACCCGTCGCGGGGCGAGGGTGACATTATCCATGACGGTCATATGGGGAAAGAGATTATACGCCTGAAAGACGATACCCACCCGTTTGTGGAGACCGTTCTTTCCGAGTGAGGGGTCGTGAATCGAAATTCCGTCGAGGCGTATGCTCCCTCCGTCGTAGGGAACGAGATCGCCGACGCAGCGTAACAGCGTCGACTTGCCCGAACCGGAGGCACCGATCAAACAGACCACCTCGTGTTGGTCCACGGAAAGCGAGACATCATCAAGGACAAGATTGTGACCGTAGTATTTCGTCAGGTGCTCAATTTCTATGCGCCGCATGTCATACGGTCCTCTGAAGACGCCGCTCCCGGTCCTTCCGGGTGACGTAGTCCGTCAGGCGCGCCATGGGGATGGTGGCGAGGAGAAAGAGCCCCGCCGCAGCGATGAGAGACGAGTAGTTGAAGGTCCGTGCCGTATAGATCTGCGCCTCCCGCACCGCGTCGCGGACGCCGAGGACGCTGAGGAGCGCGACGTCTTTTTGCAGCGCCACTGCGAGATTCAGCAATGATGGAACGACATTTCGTACCGCCTGGGGAAGAATGGCAAAGTAGAGGGTCTGCCACTGACTGAGGCCGAGCGCCTTTGCCGCGGCGCGCTGCCCGTCATGGACCGCATCCATACCGGATCGATATACCTCGGCGGCGTAGGCGGAATAGCTGAGAACCATCGCCGTGGCGCCCCAGAAGAGGCTGCTCCGCGGCAGCCCCGGCAGCTGCAGCGCGGGAATGCCGAATCCGAAGAGAAGAACCAGCAGCAGCGACGGCAAGCCGCGCAACAAGTCAATATATACGACCGAAAAGACGCGCAGAGGTGCAAACCACGGTCCGTGTAGGGAACGAAAGATCGCGAGTACCAGCGCCCACACGGCGATGACGATCAATGCGATCGCCCACACCGTCATGTTTATTCCGAAACCGCCCAGAACTTTGGGAAAGACCTCGATAATGGCGTCGAGGTCAAAAAACTGTGCCTTGATTCGCGGCCATTGCTCCGCCGATACGACGGCACGCCGTATAAGAAAGAAGACGACGAGCACACTGGCGACGCTGATCAGCGGCGGCAGGAATCGGTCCCGGGCACGGACGATGCGTCCCGCCGGCTGAGCCGACGGACCCGGGGCGGGACGCTGTTGGTTCACTCAGTGATCTCCGGAATATCCTCATCGCCGACCAGATAGGTCCGGGTAAGTTCATCCACCACGCCGCGGTCGATGATCGCACGGAGCGCGTCGTTCACCCATGGAACGATGGGATTGCCCTTTTCAAAGACCAGACCGTGTCCGAGATCATTGGGATCGGCGGGCAGGATTGCGGTGATTTCCGCCTCGGGAATCTGCACGGCCGTTGCGTACAGCGCAGTCGGGACGGACTGGACGGTCCCGTCAATCTGATCCGCCAGCAGCGCCTGGAAGGTACCGATCTGGTCGTCGTAGACCGCCACGTCGTCAATTCCAATGACATTCTCAAGGTAGTCGAGATCGGTGGTACCGATGGTGGCTCCCCAGCGAAAGTCCCGTAGATCTTCAAAGTTGCGGGGCGTCGGAAATTCCGCTGTCTTCAAGGGCGATCACCGCCTTGTCGGGCTGGTAGTAGACGATGGAAAAATCGACGAACTCCTTGCGCGGCTCCGTCACGGAATACTGCTGGATTACAAAGTCATAGGGTTTGGGACCGGGTGCGATTCCCTGATCAAAGGTCTGGGTCACCCAGACAACATCGTCCCGATCAAACCCCATCTCCTCGGCGAGGGCGTAGACGATTCCATTCTCGAACCCTTCACCACCGGCGGGATCGTTGTCGAGCATCCACGGCGGATAGACGGGATCACCCGTCGCGACGGTCAGCTGTCCCTGCACGTTGCAGGCGGGGGATCCATCGGCGTACGCTCGAGGTCGGCCTGGTCCTCCTGCATTCCCTCTTCCGGAGAAGCGGATCCTTCCGCCTGGCCCCCCGCAAAAAGTATCGTTCCGGCGCCAACGGTGACGATCAGCACCAGCATAAGAACGCGTCGAATCATCGGAATCCTCCTTTTGTTGCGACTCCGTGGCCGCTCATCTCATGATACATTAGGGTAGATAATCATAGTTTCCCGGTCAAGTTCCGGCGGGGTGACGAGGTTGCGGTAATCATCACCGTGCTTCCGGGTTGGGGGTTTTCAAAGAGGTCCGCCGCGCTGCCGCCGCGGAGAAATATTTCCATGAATGGGTCCTCATGGCCGCTGGATCCCACGCTCCACGCGAGCTCCCCTTCGTCGACGGAAAAGACGCCCCCCGTTACCAGGGCGGTAGCGCGTTTCCCGCCGATGTCGATGTGGACCTTCTCTCCCTCCTGCCACTTTGCCGTGCTGTCGCTCCGGCGCACGCTGGTCTTGATGTTTCCGAACCCGTCGGTCCACATCACCACCGACTCAGGAAAAGCGGGTATCGTTGCCGGGTCAATCGCTTCACCGAGGCAGCCGTCATAGCCGCCGTGGAGTACCGCGGAAACGGCCCGGGGAAAGAAGTCACGGCTGCGGAACTGGCTGCCCGAGACGGGCACATCCAGCTCCCGCAATTCCGTAATGTGATCGCGAACGAGGGACAGGCTGTAGCCGCTGTTCACCGCCACAATTTCCACGCCGTTTTTGAGGCGTGCCCAGACGAGGCGCTCTCCGGCGTTGTCCACCATCGCCGCAGTCCGCTCTTTTCGGGGCGCCGTATTTACGTAGAGCACCGTGCCCGGGGGATTTTCTCCAAGCGCCAGCTGGGCCGTCAGGTACCCGGTACCCACCGTATCCATGGAAGGTACCGACGTCGGCACCACCACGAGATCGAGATCCCAGTTCTGCGTCCACAGGCGTTGGAGGATTTCCCCGAACTCCTGTGACATCGGCCGATAGTCGGCGATCACATGCAACAGTCGCTTCATAGTTGAGAAGAATACACAACTTTATCGAAAAAGCGGAGCGCCGCCTCCCATGAAATAGAGGAACTCAAGTTCATCCCCGTCGGCGACGGTACCGGTGGTCACCTCCTCCTTCCGGAGAATTTTGCCGTTAAATTGAACGGAGACCATTTCCGGTTCCTTCACCTTTTCCGCCTTCAGAACGTCCAGAATCGTCTGCGGCGCCTGTTCAAACTCTTTTTCCGCGCCGTTTATTTTCAGCTTCATTGTTCCTCCCCCCGCCGTACCGTGACGACCCAGTGGGACCGGTCCCGGCGCTCCACGCCGAGCACTTCGTGGTCTTCCTGGGCGATACTCCGGGGTACGTTGGTCGCCGACTCGCTGTTGCCCAGGTGAATCTCTAAAACCTGCCCCGGATCCAGTTCCTCCAGGGCGAGTTTGCTTTTTACGAAGGTATAGGGACAGACGTCGTTTCGAATGTCCAGCGTGTCATCTATCTTTATCTCTGTCCTGCTGCCCATTGATACTCCTTGTGTATTGAGAATCCGTTGTTCCGCGCCTGCGACGCGGCTACAATTCCACGGGAAGATCGCTGCGGTTTCCCCACTCCGCCCAGGAACCGTCGTAAACGCGCACCTGGTCGTACCCGAGGATGCGCAACGCAACGTATGTGTGGGCGCCGCGTACACCGGTCTGGCAAAGCGTCACCGCCGGTCCGTCGGCCCCCTCCAGCACGTCACGATAGACCTCGGTCAGATCTTCTATCGGCTTAAAGGACCGTCCGTCGCCGAGATTTTCGGTCCACTCGATATTCACCGAATCGGGAATATGCCCTCCCCGCTCGGATCGCACCTCTTCACCGGAGTACTCGGCGGGAGAGCGAGTGTCCAGTATGGTGAGCTCCTCGTTGCCCAGCATCTCAAGGAGAAACTCCGACGTCGCAATGAGTTCCGGCCGGGGATCGGCGGTAAAATCGCCGCGGGCCGGAGGCGAGACGTCGGTGGCCAGCCTCCTGCCGTCGGCCTGCCACGCCGCAATGCCGCCGTCAAGGATATGGACCCGGGTGTGTCCCAGGTACTCCAGGGCCCAGAAAAAGCGGGACGCCCACAATCCGTTGCCGCCGTCATAGACGACCACCGGCGTATCATTCCGTACCCCGGCGTCCTCCAGATCGGCGGCGACCGTTTCCGGGTCGGGGAGCATCCCGGAAACGCCGTCCACCGTATCCCATGTCACACTTCGGACGACGTGGGCGGCCCCGGGGATGTGCCCGTCGGCGTACTCCTCGAATGATCGCGCCACATCCAGAATGACAAGGGACTCGGCATGTTCCGCGATCCACCCGGGAGAGACGAGTATTTCCTCCCCGGCGGTCCAGTTCCGCGAGACCGACGCCTCCGCCTCCTGACTTCCCCCCGCCCACGAGACGGGCGCGGCACCGACAACAACAATCGCGACGAGCGCGAAAAATCTGTCCTTCCTGCTCATACGTGCTCCTTTCCTTTTGGATTTACCTTTTGGTTTTACCTTTCTCTGATTTACCCTTCATTGAGGGCGATCCGTTTCCGAGGTCCCATGGAGCGGCGAAAGACGACGGCGGTCATCGCCCAGCAGCCGACCATGATACTCCCGACGCCCACCAGCGATCCGATGCCGAGAGTCGCAATACCCGTCACGCCGTGACCGATATTGCATCCACCCGCCAGGGACGCCCCGAGGCCCATGACGATTCCCCCGCCGCCCTGACGGAGGAGAGTCGCCGCGTCGGGCACACTCAGGACCGCTTCACCCCGCAGGGCGGCGGCACCAAAGGCACCGGCGGGAACGGCGACGACGATCCACGTCGCCACGCTGACGCCGGAAGCGTCACCGGTCAGAATCCATCGGGTAAGGGCGACGACGGGCTGGGTGAAGGAGATCCCGAAGGGGCGTCCCGTTGCCGAGGAAACCACCCACGCGATGAGGGCGATGCCGCCAACGACAATACCCGTCCTTCGCCACCCCCAGCCCAGTACGAACCGCTCTTTCGGCGCTCGCACGAGCCAGAGAATGATGGGAATGACGATTACGGCCACGACGATCCAGCGCTGCAGGGCGGTCCGGGCGTTGACCAGGCTGAAGAGGGTCGGCTCCGCCCCGGCAATCTCGATGCGGGGGCGCCGGAGAATATCCTGGACCGGGGTGAGGGCGCCGCCGCCCTGGGCGGCGGCGCCTGCTGCGAATCCGATCAATGCCGCCCACGAACCGAGCATTCCCCGCCCGGCGCGATAAAAGGTCCCGCTGGCACACCCGCCGGCGATTACCATCCCCGCGCCGAAGAGAAAACCGCCGACCAGGAGAGCGGGCCAGTACAGGGGAGCAGTGGAGGTCTCTATGAGGTTGAATTCCGACAGGAGGGTGACTCCCGTCACATTGATCACCACCACCAGAAGCCACGCCCGCACGAGGCTGTGGTCCTTTTCAAATGCGATGCTCCGGAAGGCGGAGTTCATGCAGAATCCGCCGCGCTGAAGGGCGTATCCGAGGGCACCGCCGAGGAGGAGTCCCCCGCCGACCGAGACAAATCCTGATGTCAGAAACATGCGAAACTCCCGTTCTGTTGGATTTCCGCCGCAACAACCGCGGAGACGGTGACCGCCCCGGCAAGCCGGCCGGGCGCGTCCAGAGTGTCCACAACCGTGCGGTTGGCGATGACGAATACGGAACCGTCTTCCGTGACGGCCCACACGGTATCGTCTCCCACGCCGACGAGGTGACTCGCCGCCCGGGGGAGCCGTACCGATAGGCGCTCCTCTGCGGACCCGGACGTCCCGGTGTAGCCGACGAGGGCGGTACCCCCTTCCGTGAGGTACCAGACCGCTTCATCCGTCACGGCGGGCCCCGCGGAGACCTCCTCGTCACCTGTCGTGACGCTCCCCTCCCGGGGATCGACGGTGACGGGATGTCCTTCCGGCGATTTCCCCCAGATGGCGCGATAATCGGCGTCGATGCGCCAGCCTTCACCGTCCACCGCAATATGGTCCGTCTCTTCTCCCGTCCGCGCGTAAATGACGCTGATGCCGTCGGCGGCGGGGCGGTAGAGATAGGTGCCGCGGCGGTCGGATATGACCGCCCCGTCGCCCGGAGGGACGGGGTGAACTGCGGCAGCCTCGATGGTGAGGCGTCGATGGTCGTAGACGTGAAGCTCGTCGGAGTCGCCTCGGGCGCTGCCGGAGCGAGCGGTGTCGTCGCCGGAGGACACCGACGCGGCGAGGTAGAGGTTGCGGCCCTGCGGTGAAAAGGAGATACCTTCAACGTCGGTAACCTCCGGTTCGAGGATCACCTGCCGTTCCAGGGTGAGGACGTCAAAGGCTTCCAGTCGCGTCTCCGCCTGCTCCGGCCGGGACCAGAGAAGATAGAGGGTTACGCCGCCCGGCGTCGGGACGATCGCCTGCGGGATCGTCCTGAGGGGGATCGTTCCCCGCATGCGGCCGTCGTCCATCGCCCGTGCGATGAGGAGCGACGCCTCCCTGTCGAGGAAGAAGACCGTTCCCTCCGGCGCGCGCCCGGCGGTGCGGTTGGTGCCCGCCTGTTGCGTCTGCCCTGCCGTTGCGACCCCCGGGGTTCCCCGCAGGGCCGATCCAAGAATCAACAGGGCCAACAGGGCCAGCGTGATGGTCGTGGAGACGCGGAGGCGCCGATGCGCACGGTCAGCCATCGTCATCCCTCCCGTCGAAGAGCTCGACAATCCACTCTTCCGCGACGTGGTGATCCGCTACGCGGTAGGCCCGGAGATGGTTGTCCGGGATGGAGTAGATGATGTACAGAATCGTGTGATCGTAGGCGAGACGCAGGTCTTCGTCGGACATCCGAGCGGCGCTCGTGGGGTGGCTGTGATAGACGGCGGTGATTTCTTCGCCGGCGTCACGTGCCATTCGTACGACGTCAAACTGCTCCTGCGGGTCCAGGGTGTAATGGGTGGGGCTCCCGTCGACGTTGGTCATGGGATAGATGGTCCGGACCGTTCCGTCAACGGTGCCCAGATATCCGCAGCACTCCGCGGGTGCCTCCCTGCGGGCCTGTGCGCGGATTCTGTCCGCAATGTCACGGGGAATGCGTATGGTCATCGCCGTACAACCGTCTCGCGGATGGTCCGGTGGGCGTCGGCGAGGGTGTTTTTTTCCACGGACGCCTCCTCAGCGAACGCCTCTTCAGCGGACGCTTCCACACGGGGCACCTCCGCATCGGGTACGCCGCACGCGACCTGCTCTTCTTCAATGAGTTCCCTGATTGTGGGGGAAGTGCCGCATATGGGGCAGTCGTCGTCCCGCCGGACGTGTATTGTGCGCCATTCCATCTCAAGGGCGTCCATGGTGAGCAGGCGGTCGGTGAGGAGATCTCCGACGCCGAGGAGGTATTTCAGCGTTTCCGTCGCCTGGACGGTGCCGATCATGCCGACGACGGAGCCGAAGACGCCCGCCTCCGCACAGGTCGGTACCAAGCCCGCCGGGGGCGGAGCGGGAAAGGTGCAGCGATAGCACGCCGATCCGGGGACGTGGGTCATGGTGTTGCCCTGAAAGCGCAGGACCCCGCCGATTGAAAAGGGTTTGTCCTCGAATACGCATGCGTCGTTGACGAGGAATTTGGTGGGGAAGTTGTCGGTACCTTCGACGATGAAGTCGTAGTCGCGAATGATGTCGCGGATATTCTCACTGTGTATGCGATGGTGGTGGGGAACGACGGTGACGTCGGGGTTGATGGCCCGTGCCGTCGTTCCGGCGGACTCCACCTTGGGACGGCCGATATCGGCGGTATGGTGTGCGATCTGCCGCTGCAGGTTGCTCAATTCCACCGCGTCGTCATCGACAATACCCAGGGTGCCCACCCCCGCCGCAGCGAGGTAGAGGGTGATCGGCGAGCCCAGACCTCCCGCGCCGATGACGAGGACCCGGGAGTCCAACAGCTTTTTCTGCCCTTTTCCGCCGACCCCTTTCAGGAGAATATGTCGTGAATACCGCAGCACCTGTTCGTCCGAAAATCCCATGGTAACTCCTTCAATAATTATTCCCTATTACCCTACCGATTTATAGGTTTAAATTTCTTATTGATTGTGTCAAGTATTAAACGCGAAGTCGGGACTTTTTTTTCGACGGGGCGATCTTTTCTTATACGGGGCGTCGATCTGTACTATACTCCACTCGTGCTGATCAAACGGGTTTGTGTATCCCCGCCGGCCGTCTCTGTCAGGCACCCTTTCCGACTCCGGACTCGGGAGGCGGCGGGATGAGAAAGTTTCTGTCCACCGTGAAGGGAAAGCTGACCCTCACGGTAGCCGCCACGGTCCTCTTCTTTGCCGTCGTTCTCGTCGTTCTCACCTACGGTCTCATGAAGGACTCGGCGGAACGGACCGCGGCGGAGCTGGCTGACACCGTTCTGGAAGAGGCAGATACCCATGTGACGAAGTTCTTTGAAAACATGGAAGAGATTGCCCGCGCACTGGCGGCACATCGGGCGGTATACGATGTGGACGTTGAAGCGCTCCGGGAGCTGGTGCTCACCAATGTGTGGTCCCGGCGGGACTATATGCGCGCCATCTATCTCGGCACCGAATCGGGGGCGATGCACGAGTGGGGATACGGTGAAGGCTTTGTCGACAACAGCCCCACCTTTCCGCCGGACTACGATCCCCGCATCCGTCCGTGGTACCGGGAGGCGATGGCGGTCGACGCTTTTGCCGTTACCGATCCCTATCTCTACGCCAGTATCGATGAGTACGGCATTACCTGTGTCCTGCCGGTGTACCACCCTTCAGGCGATCTTGTGGGCGTTCTCGGCCTGGACATTATGCTTGACGCGCTGCAGTCCCTCATTTCCGATTTTGACATCAGCAAGGGAGGCAGGGTCTACATCACCGACCGTCTTGGGGCGCCCCTGGTGGATCAGTTTGCCGGAGTTGCCGACGACTCGGCACCGCCATTCACCTGGGAAGGCGGGTTGAAGGGCACCTCGGGACGCTTTATCGCCGACTCCGCGGGGGTGGCCCACTTTGTCTCGTACACGCAGAATCCCGTCACGGGGTGGACCATCTATGTCGGCCTTCCCGTCCCGGCGGTCATGGCCTCCACCTACAGCGCGATCCGCCTGAGTATCGCCCTCAACCTCCTGCTCATGATCCTTCTGCTCATCGCCCTGGAGTGGTCGAGCCGGCAGCTCGTGATTGAACCGATCGAACGCATGGCGGCGACGATCGGCAGGATTCGTACCGGCGACGGTACCGCCCGCATCGATGTCCACCGCGAGGATGAACTGGGGACGCTGGCGCGCAGTTTCAACGCCCTTGCCGATACGGTGGAAAGCTACACCTTTGAGATGGAACAGAAGGTACGGGAACGGACGGAACGACTTCAGCGCCTGCAGCAGGAGAATCTGCGCCTGAGAATCATTGAGGAGAAGGAGCGGATCTACGGGTATCTTCACGACTCCCTCGGTTCCCGTCTCACCAACATCGTCATTTCCAACAATGTCGCACGCTCGGCGGCATCGGATCCGCCGGTGCGGATTGATATGCACGACCGCATTGAGGAGAACGCCCAGGCGGGCCTCAACGATCTCAAGGAGATCCTTTCAGGCAGCCTCGACAGCGACCGCATGATCGTCGACTTTCGCCTGGTCATTGAACTGCAGATCCGACGCCGCCTGGAACTCAAGCATATCTCGTTCACGCTTGACGGTGAGGTCTCCGACCTGGACATTCTGCCCCGGGAGACGGCGATGGAGCTGGAGAAGACCTTTCAGGAACTGACGAGCAATGTGCTGAAACACGCAAACGCAACGTCGGTGTTTCTGACGATCCGGTCCGAAGAGCGGTATGTGGTAGTCACCTTTCGCGACAACGGCCGCGGTTTTGATATTGCAGGCATTCCCCCGGACAGTTTCGGGATTCTCAATTTACGCCACCGTATTGAGCGGCTGGGCGGTCTCTTTTCGGTAACGTCGGCCCGGGAGGCGGGAACGACGGTGGTTCTGAAAATTCCTGGCGAGGGAGACGATGATGAACGCGATTAAGGTCGCCATTTGCGAAGACGTCCAGGAGGTGCGGGAGGGATTTCGCTATCTTCTCAACCTCGACCCTGAGATTCGTGTGCTCGGCGCCTTTCGCGACGCCGAGACCCTTCTCTCCCATCTCGACGGCGATGCGATTCTTCCCGACGTGGTCCTCATGGATATAGTCCTGCCCGGCATGACGGGGATTGAGGCTACGGGAATTATCAGGGAGCGTTTTCCAAAGGTTGAAGTGCTCATCCTCACCATCTTCGAGGAGGAGCGGAAGATCATGTCCGCCATTGAGCGGGGCGCCGCCGGGTATGTCGTGAAGAACACGTCTCCCGGTGAACTGGTGGCACAGATCAAGGAGCTGTATGCCGGGGGTTCCCCGATCAGTCCCCTTATTGCCCGGAAATTGTTTTCTGAACTCCGTCGCGAAAGGTGTACCTCCGGAGATGAGTATCACCTCACCGCCCGGGAACGGGAGATCGTCGGCGCCATCGTGGAGGGGCTCACCTACCGGGAGATTGCCGAGCGCTATCACATCGCGGGCTCCACGGTAAAGAAGCATATTCTCAATATCTACAAGAAGCTGCAGGTCAACTCCAAGGTTGAGTTCATGAAGAAGGTGATGAACTCCGACCTCGTGTGAGCCCGGCGTTGCATTGCGGTGCCGAGGCGGTCACCGGATTCCATTGCACCTCCGGTATACACCATTTGGTGTATGTTTGGTCGAAGCACCGCTGAATTTTCGGCAAAATTTCCACTTTTGGGACTATATACGTCCGGAGAATTCGGGATGACCATGTCTCATATCTCTGTAAGGTGGAGGAATTTGTCATGAGTGCTTCAGAAAAAAAAGGCTTGTTTGATTGGTACTTCAAGTCCAATCTCCTGATGCGTATTCTTGTCGGTCTCGTTCTCGGCGCTATCGTCGGGCTGATCGCCGGGGAGTCAATTCTGTGGGTTGCCCCGTTCGGGACGCTCTTTGTCCGACTATTGAAAATGATCGTCATGCCGGTCATCTTTGCGACCCTCGTCATGGGCGCGGCGAGTATCAGTCCCGCAGAACTCGGCAAGGTGGGTGTGAAGATCGTTCTCTTCTATCTCTTTACGTCGGCCTTCGCCGTCGCAATCGGTCTGGCCATGGCAAATATCTTTCAGCCCGGCTCGGGACTCGGCTTGACGGGAACGGCAGGGGCTGCCGGCCGTGTGCTGCAGCAACCGGCTCTGCAGGACACGCTGCTGAATATCGTGCCCGACAACCCCTTTAACGCCCTTTCCAGCGGCGCGGTTCTTCCGACAATTTTCTTTGCCATTCTCTTCGGCATCGGGATTTCGTACCTGAAAGTGAGCGGCAATGAGCGGATCAAACAGGCGGGAGAGACGCTTTACACCGTTTTTGACGGCGCCGCGGAGGTGATGTACGTCATGGTTCGATGGGTACTTCAATACGCTCCCATCGGTGTCTTTGCCCTTCTGGCAGTCGTCTTTGCCCAACAGGGCGCCGCCGCCGCCGGCCCGCTGGGAATCGTCGTTGTGGCGGTCTATCTCGGTCTGGTTCTTCACGTGGTTGTCGTCTACGGCGGACTGCTGAAGCTGAACAAGCTCAGTTTCATCAAGTTTCTCAAGGGTTCCCGGGAAGCGATGGTCACCGCATTTGTGACCCGCAGCTCCGGCGGTACCCTCCCCGTCACGATGCGAAACGCAGAAGAGAATCTCGGTATCAGCCGGAAGGTCCACTCATTCACCCTGCCCCTGGGTGCTACGATAAATATGGACGGTACGGCGATCTATCTCGGTGTCTGTGCCCTCTTTATCGGATACGCAATCGGCCTGCCCCTGGGTTTCGGACAGCAGGTTACGATTATCGTCACCGCCGTCCTTGCCTCCATCGGAACGGCAGGCGTTCCCGGCGCGGGAGCGATCATGCTTCTCATGGTGCTGCAGTCCGTCGGCCTCCCCATGGAGGACGGTTCAGCCGTTGCGGCGGCGTACGCGATGATTCTCGGCATTGATGCGATACTCGACATGGGCCGCACGAGCGTCAACGTTACCGGCGACCTCACCGGTACAACCATTGTCGCAAAGAGCGAAAACGAACTTGACACGGCGCTGTGGAGCTGACCGGCGCGTTTCGCTTTGAAGGCGGTACCGTCAGGTTTCCCTGAGTTCCGCCTCTCCCCCGGCCTCTCCCTCACGGGAGAGGCTTTTTCGTATTCACAAGCCTGTTGATCCACGTTGGATAATTGTCGGGACTACAATGATGTAGCTGCCGACACCAGGACGCGAAAAACCTATTCCTTCTCCGGAAGAGAATTGCACCGAAATATCAACAATCTTGTGAATACTGCAGAGGTTGCGCTCACGGCGGGATTATTCCCCGACGGCGGCAAGAAAAGAGGGGAGGCTTTTCTTCAGGACATTCGAAAAGGTGTAGGTGTCGCGATTCGTGGAAATTGACACAGAGGCGAAAAACAGCCCCTTCCGTCCTTCAACACCGCGAATATCGGATCGATCAAAGGCGATGAGATCGGGAGTTCCAAGCGTCGGTTTGGTGAGAAAGAGGATGCGCCCCTCCGTACAGAGGACGAGCCACCGCCGTCCGCCGCGGATACCCGATGTGATCCCGAGGAGCGTCTCGGAACCGGAAAGACATTCCGGAATGCGTCGCGTCTCCGCCCGATACCGATATTCCGATTCCAGGCCGAGTTCCCGCAGACGTGCTGCAATTTCCTTGAGAGAAGGCATATGATAGGACGATACGGCCTTTCCCGAGGGCGGTCAATACGGGTTTTGACGGGGAGTTGTCCATGATAGTGATCGGTGGTGGCGTAGGCCCGATGGCGGGCGTCCTGCTCCACCAAAAAATAATAGAGAACACCCACACAAATGGGACCGATCAGGACCATCTGGAGGTACTCCACCTCTCCCGGTCACCCCTCGTCGGCGACCGTACGGACTATCTCCAGGGGAAGGACGTTCCCGATCCGGCACGGGGCATGTTTCAGGTCATGCGCATGGCCGCAGGGGCGATTGCAGCGGAAGGGGCTCATTTGCCGAATGGAGGTCAGCCCGACGGAAACAGCGCAGGTGCCGGCGCCGGCGCCCGGACCATAGCCTCCGCCGTTGCCGGTATTCCCTGCAATACCTTTCACGCTCCCCGGATCTTTCGTACCTTCCTTCGTCTCGTCGAGGAGGCGAAACTGCCGATCCGGATTGTGAACATGGTGGACGAGACGATAACAGCGGTGGCCGACCTGGTATCGGCCGGTGGTAATGTGGGACTCATGTCGACCACCGGGACGAGACAGGCCGGTATCTATAAAGACGCCCTGGAACGGCGCGGGTTCACCGTCCTTGAAGTCCCGGAAGAGGAACAGCCCCTGCTCCATGAATCGATATACAATCGTGAGTGGGGGCTCAAGGCCGTCTCTCCGCCGGACCGGCGCGCCGTAGAGCGGGTCACCGGGTATACACGGACGCTCATTGACCGTGGTGCGGAGGTCATCATTCTCGGCTGCACAGAACTTCCCCTGGCCATTCCCGATGCGACCGTCGGCGGTGTTCCTGCGGTCGACCCCATGAAGGTGCTTGCTCGGGCGCTCATCAGGGAGGAGGCGCCCGAAAAACTCGCCCCCTGACGACCGCGTAGCGAGACCGGTTTTCCCGGGCCCTGTTCTTGACTCCGGAAGAGCGCGATATACATACATAATGGAAAGGAGCGTCTATGTGTTATACCGCCCAGCTCGACACGGGAGGAATATTCCCCTTCAGCATTGAATCCGTTGCCACCTGGGAGAAGGTGCGGCCCTTTCCCCATTTTCTGCGTATAAGCGCCGCCGCGCGTCCGGAGGTTCCGGTGGTCACGGCCACTGAGCGGGGACGTTTTCAGCCGATGCGATGGCTCCTCGTGCCGCCCTGGATCGAAACGACGGAGAAGCTCAAGAGTCTGAAAATATGGACGGCAAACGCCCGCATCGAGGAGCTGACGGAGAAACGGCTGTACAAGCCCCTTGTTGAAGAGAATCGGTGTGTCGTCTTTTTTACCGGCTTTTACGAGTGGCGGCATGAAAAGGACGGGTCAAAGACGCGGTACCTCATTAAACTTCCCGACGAAGAACCGATGTTCCTGCCGGGCCTCTACCGGGTCGGTGAAATTGACGGCGTCCCCTACGCATCCTGTACCGTCTGCACCATGGAGGCGCAGGGAGTGATGCGATACGTCCACAACAGCACCCTACGCCAGCCGGTGGTCCTGGGAAAGGATGACGTGGACCGCTGGCTTGACCGTACCGACTCCTTTGAGACGATCCGGGAGCGCACCCTCGAGGCGGAGCAGTCCAGACGATTTGTCACCCAACCGCCGGTGGTGACGGAGGGCGAGCTCTTCGGGGAGATGTGACGAAGCGTGACGACCCGCGACGACTCAGCCTCTTCAGAAACTTTCAAACTCTTCCCGTGCGGGATTACTCGGTGAATGAACCGGTGCGACAAGCTGCCTTACCGTTTCACTCCTTTCGTCAACCTGAAAGAATGAGATGACCGACTGAAGCTGTTCCGCCTGATCATGAAGCTGTTCGGACATGGACGCCATTTCCTCGGCGGCACCGGCGTTCTGCTGAACCACCTTATCCAGCTGCAGGAGCGCCTGGTTGATCTGCTCCGCACCGGTATTCTGCTCCTTGCTTGCTGAGCTTATCTCCTGCACGAGCTCTGCGGTCCGGCGAATGTCGGGAATGATGGCGCTGATCGTCTTGCCGGCGTTTTCCGCGACGTCCACGCTGCTCCTGGAGAGATCGGCAATCTCTCCCGCCGCCTGCTGACTACGCTCGGCGAGCTTTCGTACCTCACTCGCTACGACGGCAAACCCCTTGCCCTGTTCCCCCGCGCGGGCGGCCTCAATCGCCGCATTGAGGGCGAGGAGATTGGTGTTGCGCGCGATTTCGTCAATGATATTTATCTTGTCCGAAATTTCCCGCATGGCTTCCACGGTTCGGGTAACTGCGCCTCCTCCTTCTTCCGCATTTTGGGCCGCCTTTTGCGATATCTTTTCGGCCTCCATTGCGTTGTCCGAGTTCTGGCGGATATTGGCGCCCATTTGTTCCATGGAGGACGAGACCTCTTCCGCGCTGGCCGCCTGCTCCGTTGCCCCCTGGGACAGCGCCTGGGCCGAGTCGTTGATCTCGGCGCTCGTATTTGTCACCCTGTCGCCGGCATCGCTCACTCGCGTTACCACATCTTGCAAACTTTCAACCATATTTTTCATCGAAGCCGCGAGGCTCTCCGCGTCGCCTGATCGTACGGATATCGAGGTGGCAAGGTTCCCCCGGGAAATTTCCCAGTTCCTGGACGCCAGGTCGGCGGGTTCACCGCCAAGAATCTTTGCGAGTACCGTCCGGAGCATAAAAAATACGAGCAGGATAACGACGAGGGCGATGACAAACTGGGAGGCAAATGAAGCTATAGTCAGCACCTGCCGAAAGGACTCCAGCTCCTGGATTTCCGCGAAGATCCGTTCATCCAGCAGCGCCACAAACTCGTCGACGGTCCCCCAGATGCGCTGGACGTCGTTATTGTATGTCTCACCATAAAGAATCCGCACGGCAAAAGATTGCACGTCCTCGTCTGCACCCGCCGTCGCGGGGCCGTCCTGTATCTCCCCGAGGCGAACGGTCTCCATCGCCTGCTGCTCGAGGTTTACCAGTTCGTTTGACATATTGGTGATATCGTCAAGCATGGTGAATTCCGCCCGGGTAAATCCGACCCGTTCCATGATCACCCGCTGATCGATCGTCTCTCCGGGATACAGGTCGGAGTGAACCGTCATCGGACGCGGTTCGTCACCGGAACGCCATCGTACGATGGACCAGTATTCATCCCGGTACCCCTCGTCGCCGGTGGCGGCATAGGAACGGGCAAGCCGGGTCAAATCCATCGACGTTTGACGAAACTCGTCGGCGATAGCAAACGCCCGGAATCGCTCTGTATGCTTTGCCTCAATCTCGACACCGACCCGGGCCGTCAATATGTTCAACACTCCCGAAACGATAACCAGCACGATCGTGATCGTCCCGATGAGTATAAATGTTCGACTCAGTCTCATGACTGTCCCCCAATATGTATGCGCCGGTGTATGTGACCGGCGAGAATTTTAACGCTTTTTATTCACTAACATGGAAAACGACTCCGGAAGCCGCGAGAGCTACGAATCGGTCTCGAAGTTGTTCCGTCGTCGGTCTGATAGCCGGATTCGCGCCTGCATTACTGCCTGCGTCGATATATCACCATAGTCACCGGACCAAAAATCGCGACAAATACGCTCCCCGCCAGGATGGCGGCGACGACCTGTTCACCCGTCGCCGTCCCTCCCATCAGGCCGCGGACCGCGGTCACAAGCATGGTAATGGGATTAACCCGTACAAAAGCCTGCAGGCCTGCGGGCATCGTCGCGGGATCGACAAATATGTTACTTGCAAAGGTGAGGGGAAAGAGAATCGTCATGCTCACCCCCATGACGGAGTTCGGCGTCCGCAGAAGGAGCCCCAATGTGGTCCACACCCAGGAAAGGGAGAAGGAAAAGACGAGAAGCAGCCCGATCGCCGCGACAACGCCTGTGATACCGCCGGCGGGGCGATAACCGAGAATGAGTCCCAGCATCAAGGTTACCGCGGACGCGATGGTGTAACGTACGGTATCACCCAACAGGGCACCGACGATCGCGGACGGGCGCCACACCGGCAGCGATCGTATACGATCAAAGACACCCTTCGTAATATCCGTATTGAGACCGAATCCGGTATAAACGGTAATGAAAACGACGCTCTGGACGAGAATCCCCGGGAGGAGATACTGCAAATACGCACCCGTAGAACCCGCAAGCGCGCCTCCGAAGAGGTAGGTGAACATCAGGGTAAACATGACGGGAAAAAAGGTTACGTCCAGCATCTGTTCGGGAACGTGCCTGATCTTGAGTAGCGCCCGGCCCGCAAACGTTATGGAGGCGCTCATGGCTCCGGGACGCTTCGGTCGTCCTTCCGTGGATAACACAGATTGTACGGTCGTCATGACGCGTCCTCCGTTGCCTCCGCCTCATCCGCGACCGTTTCTGCGGAATGTCCCGTCAGCGCAAGGAAGACTTCGTCCAGGGAGGGACGGCCGAAGGAAAAGGTGTCGATACCGATGTTTTCACTCCGCAGCCGGGCGAGAAGTGCGGCACCCGACTCCGCTCCATCCACCCGGACGGCAATCATCGCCTGATCGGTACCCAAACCGTCGGCCAGGTCGTTGTGTTGCCGCAACAGCGCCACCGCCGCGGCACGATTCCGGGCGTCCCGAATCCTGATGTGGAGAACTCCCGTTCCCACTCGTTCTTTGAGCTGGTCACTCGTGCCTTCTGCAATTATCCGCCCTTTATCGATCACGGCGATGCGGTCCGCCAGCTGATCCGCCTCCTCCATATACTGAGTGGTCAACAGAACGGTAGTTCCCCCCGCAACAAGGGCACGGACGATCGCCCACACCTCGTTGCGGCTTCGCGGATCGAGCCCCGTGGTCGGTTCGTCCAGAAACATGACGTCCGGCGTCACTACAATGCCCGCCGCGATGTCCAGACGGCGGCGCATTCCGCCGGAATAGGTCTTTACCATCCGTTTTCCGGCGTCGGCAAGATCAAATGCGGTCAGGAGCTCACCGGTCCGTCGCCCCGCATCGGAACGGGAGTATCCATGGAGGCGGGCGAGAAGAAAGAGGTTTTCCCGACCGGTGAGATCTTCATCGACTGAGGCAAACTGACCGGTCAGACTCACCCGCCGGCGAACCTCGTCGGCATGGTGGACCGTATCATACCCGAGGACGCGGGAAATACCGCCGTCGGGCTGCAACAGAGTGGCGAGAATCCGCACCAGCGTCGTTTTTCCGGCACCGTTGGGGCCGAGGAGGGCGAAAACCGAACCGCGCGATACGGACAAATCAACACCGGCGAGAGCCCGGGTGGCCTTAAAACTTCGTGTCACGCCGACCGTTTCGATAGCCGGAATCTCCGATTCACCCTTCATGATATTGTTGAGTATTTCACACCACTTTTTGTTCGACAAGGGAGCCGGAATACCACGTTTCTATATACCGGCACTGGCCGACCCGGAAAAGGCGAGCTATAGTTGGCCATGACCGTTTACTCCATCGCCGACTACGAAGACTCCATACAGAGTGCCATTGAGGCGTGCGCCTCCGCCGGCGGCGGCACCGTTCTCGTGCCGCCGGGGATTCATGAAAGTGATCCGTTGGAATTGCGGAACCACGTCACCCTTCACATTGAAAAGGGCGGCGAGGTCCGTTTTGTGCCGGACTTTGAACGATACCGCCCCGTGTGGACGCGATGGGAGGGTGTGGCGTGTCACGCTCTCCATCCCTGCATATTCGGCAGTAATCTCTCCGACGTCGCGATCGAGGGGGAAGGTATTCTCAACGGCAGCGGCGAGGCGTGGTGGAGGGAGTTGCACCGCCGCCGGAGGGATGGACCGGCGCAGCCGGATACGCCGTGGGAGCGGGAGTTGGCGCGATTGAATCCCGACTTCGCCACCCGCGCTTCCGGCGGCGGCGGGAGGGAGCTGCAGTTTCTCCGCCCGCCGCTCCTTCAGCTCCTCTCCTGTACCGATGTGCGCATCGAAGGCGTCACCTGCATCGATCCTCCCTTCTGGAATACCCACATCGTCGAGTGCTCCCGCGTTACCGTCGAAAACGTTATCTTCAGGAGCCCTCCGGAAGCGCCGAATACCGACGGACTCGATATCGAGTCCAGCTCCGATGTGACCATCATTGGGTGCCGGTTTCATGTGGGCGACGACTGCCTCGCCCTCAAGGCCGGCTCGGAAGTCCCTCGCGACGGAGCTCCGCCGCCGGCGCCGACGGAACGAATCGAGGTCCGCGACTGCCGCATGGAACGGGGCCACGGCGCGGTGGTCATTGGAAGTGAGACCGCCGGAGGTATCAGGGATGTTTCAGTTTCCAACTGTTTCTTCCGCGGAACGGACAGGGGCATTCGCATTAAGACGCGCCGCGGGCGGGGCGGAGATATCCGACGCCTCCGATTTACCGCCCTGGAAATGGAGGATGTCCTCACGCCGTTCGTGATCAACATGTTCTATCGCTGCGGGATTCGACGGGAAGAGGTGGATCTGCTTTCGCCGACCCACCGCGCCGTCGACGGGACGACACCGGCTATCGCCGACGTTGAAATCGGCGGCGTCCACGCCCGGGGCGTCCGTGCCTCGGCGGGATACATCTGCGGGCTCCCTGAACGGCCCGCAACAGGATTGTGGATACACGATGTGGTGATTGAACTCGTTCACGACCGCGGCGACGTTGCGTCGCCCCGGGATGCCGCGATGGCGCAGGGTCCGCCGGAGCCACAGACACGGGATATCTTCATGATGTGGACTTCCGGGGAACGGCTGGAAAATATCACGTTACGGTAACGACCCTACCCGTACAGGCGGACTCCCGGATTGCGAGGGCCACCGCCAGGGAGTGGCGCGCGCTCTTCAGGTCGGTCGGGCTGTAGGCACCCGATTGGATACACTCAAAGAAATGGTCGAGTCCGCCGCCCGGCCGCTTGCGGTCCTCCACCGCAATAATTTCATCGCCGTCCCTTGTTTCGGCTCCTGTTTCGGCTCCTGTTTCGGCGCCGCCTTCGCGATGGAGACGAAAGCAAGTTTCCTCGTTCTCGCCATGAATAACCAGTGATCCCGCAGAGCCGATGACCCGGGTGTAGTGGTCGCGGAGTCCGCAGACGGAGTCCTCCACCACGCCCTGTGCCCCCGACTGGAAGCGGACGAGGGCGCTGACGATCTCCTCGGACATCCCGTCTTCAGCGGTTCCGTTTGAGTATCCGAACACCTCCCGTATGGGTCCGCCCAACCACGCGAGGAGGTCGGTATCGTGGCAGGCGTGATGGATCGTCCATCCCCCTGACTCTTCCGCCTCCACGATCGCCCGGTGGCGCGCTCCGGCGGCGTACAGTCCGTATCCCCGCATGCGGCCGTGGGTGACCGAGAGCACGCGGCCCAGCGTTCCCTCCTCAATCAGAGACGCGGCACGGAGGTATGCGGGGTTGAAGCGGGTTATGTAATTCACTACCGAAATGACGCCTGCCCGTTTCACCTCGTCAATCATGCGGTCCGCATCTTCAAGGGTGAGGGCGATCGGCTTTTCACAGAATACGTGGCACCCCGCCCGGGCGGCGGTAATGACCTGTTCCGTATGGGCGGCGGTGGTGGAGGCGACGACGACAAAGTCGAGCCCCTCCACCACCTCCTCCAGATGGTGGGAGGATTTCAGGCCGTACTCGTCACGGGCGATCCGCAGATTCGGCTCTCCCCGGTTGACGGCGGCGACGATTCGCGCGTTGTAGAGGCCCGGCGTGTTGATCCGCCGGGCAAATTTCTGTCCCATATTGCCGAATCCGACGACCGCACCGTACAGCATCAAACCTCCCCGTATCGACTCTGACCGTTATGAATTCAATTCCGCGAGAATCTGGTCCACCTGAAGACGGCGCGCAACGTCACGGTACTGCCGCAATCCTTCATCGATGGATACCTGTCCGGCAACGATCTGAGCAAAGGCTTCCCGCTTGGCGTCGCGGAGCTCTCCGACGTTCCGCAGTCCGACCTCTCCAAAGGCGAGAATGGACAGCCCGACGGCGTCTTCATTGTGAATGCGCAGCGCCTGGGCGTCCCGGGGGTCCTGCTGGACCTTGATGGGGAAGGTAGCCAGGTTCAGCGCCAGGGGAGGATCGATAAAACTCTTCTGCATGTTCCGGTCGGGATTGGAGGGTTGAGGAAGCATTTCAATTTCAAATGCCGATCCTGCCGGAGCGGGTTGCCAGTGAATTCCTTCCACGCCGTAGGTCCAGAGGATCTGGCCTTCACCCTGATCCCACATCGTTCCCATGACGTTGTCAAAGATCGCTTTGGGGTTGTCCGCAGTTGCGGAAATTGAGAGGACCGGTCCGATGCGGTCGATATAGTGAGTACCCTCAATGGCCGGAATTGCCACCAGGTTGGCGTCGGGGTCTATGTTGGCGGCACCGGCGTGAAGGCGACTTCCCCACGTACCGACCCAGTGTTCCAGGACACCGGCACGTCCTTCCATGATCTTTGCCCTGGCACGACCGGTATTGTCGGTGAAGAACTCCTGGTCAAGAATGCCCTCTTCATAGAGATCAATCCACCGTTGGAGGGCTGCGCGCATTTCGGGCTCGGTAAATCCGTCATACCACCGGCCGTTCTTGTACTGGAAGTCCAGATAGGCATCCTGCATGATAAAGCGGTTGTAATAGTCGAACTCCCATCCCGTCTGGTAGGGCATGGTCAGACCGATCGTGTCGTCCTGGCCGTTTCCGTCGGGATCATCGAAGGTGAAGGCCCGGAGCATGTCGACGTATTCAGCCCAGGTGGTGGGAATGTCCATTCCTACCTCGTCCAGCCAGTCCTTCCTGATATAGGTGACGCATCCGCCGCCGCGCCACGTAGGCAGACCGTAGAGCTTGCCGTCGCCGAGACGATATCCCGCATAGACGGCGGGATCGATCTTTGCCGTATTGGGGTTGGCGGCGATGTAGTCGTCCAGGGCTACCAGCAGTCCCTGGGAGGCAAAGACGGGGTAGTCGTTGGTAGGCAGTTCCATGAGGTCCGGTATTTCACCGGCCATCACTGCAGTGGTGAGAACCTGGGAGTACTGGTTGTGCGGCGGCATCACCACATTCAGGCGAACTCCCGTCAGGTCGAAGTGCCGGTCCAGTACCGCCTGGCGTTCGTCCTCCTCAATGAGCACGCGATTGAGATATGCGTCGATCTCTTCCAGCTGCGCTCCCTGTGCCGGAGCGGCTTCCTGACTTCCCGAGGCATAAACGAGCATCGGGGCGATAACAGCCATGGTGAGAATCACCAGCAGGTGTCTCCCTCTTCGATTACGGATCATATGGAACCTCCTGTAAGAATTGTGTTCACCGGGAAGGTCATCCCTTGACCGCTCCCAGGTTGATACCTTTGACAAAGTGCTTTTGGACAAAGGGGTACACCACCAGCACCGGAATGATGGAAATGACGACGATCGCGTTCTTGAGGGTCTGTGTGGCGACGACGTAGCCGTCATATCCCTGCGTCTCCGACTCGATGAGAACGCTCCGCATGAAGACCTGAAAGTTGTGCAAATGCGTCGCCCGCTGAATGTAGAGGATGTATTCAAACCACTGATTCCAGAAAAAGACGAGGTAAAAGAGACCGATCGCCGCGAGACCGGGCTTTGAAAGGGGCAGAACGATCTGAAAGAAGATACGCGAGGGAGTACACCCGTCGATTTTGGCGGCGTCGGTAATGCTTGAGGGGATCGTCTTGAAAAAGTTCATAAGAAGAAAGAGGTAATAGGCGTCTATCGCCTTCACGAGGATCACCGGCAGAACGGTGTTCATCATGCCCAGATTCCGGACGACGACGAACAGGGGGATCATCCCCGGTTGAAACACCATCGTAATCAGCGCCATACCGAGGAAGATCTTCTTGCCGGGCAGCCTTGGCTGTGCCAGGGCGTAGGCGTAGAGGGAGGTAACCGCCATGGCAACGAGCAGTCCCGTGGCGGTCATGTAGAAACTCACCATGAGTGGCCGGCTGATCGTCGGACGGGTCACCACATGGCGATAGCCGTCCAGGGTGATCCGGCCCGGGATGAGGCGGAAAACCGTCTCCGAGGCGATGCCGTCAAAGGAGTCAACGACCACCTTCAGGATGGGGATGCAGATCAGCGCCACCAGAACCAGCAGGAAGGCGCTGTTTATGACGGTGAAGGGGTCAACGCGTCGGCCGTTTCCGTTTCGCCTACCCGTGCGGCGCCGGTCGTTGTAGCTGCGGCCTTTTACAATGGGTTGTGAAGTCATCACGTTATCTCCCTCATGCGGCGGGTCAGCCTGTTTGCACTCACCACGAGGACAAAGGCGATAACCGATCGGAACAGTCCTACCGCCGTTGCGTAGGCGAAACGATGCTGCTGTATACCGACGCGATAGACATAGGTCTGCAGAACGTCGGCCACTTCATAGACCAGCGGATTGTAGAGAACCATTACCGATTCAAAGAGGTTGAATATCTTGGCAAGGTTCATAATGAGCACGATGGAAATGACGGGAAAAAGATGTGGCAGGGTAATGAAGAGCATTTGCTGCAGCCGGTTTGCCCCGTCCATCTTTGCAGATTCATAGAGTTCCGGATCGATACCGGCGAGGGCCGCCAGAAAGATCACCGTCCCCCATCCCACCTCGCGCCACGCCAGCGCGGAGAGGTACACTGGCCGCCACCACGACTGGGAGGCGAGGAAGTAAATCGGTTCGCCGCCGAAGACCTCCACCACGGCGTTTACCATTCCTCCCCGGGAGAGCATTAAAATGAACAGCGACGCCACAACGACCCACGAAAGGAAGTGGGGCAAATAGATAACCGTCTGTACAAACTTTTTGAAGTAGGTGTTCGTCACTTCGTTGAGCAACAGCGAAATGATGATCGTCAGCGTCATTTGAATGACGATGTTGACGGAACTCAGAATGAGGGTATTTCGAAACGCCCGCGGGAAGCCGAGCCCTCCGAGGGCGGTACGAAAGTGTTCAAGACCGACAAAATCACCCACGCCGGCGAGTCCGTAGTCGTAAAAAGCCATGCGGAGTTCCCACATGGGCACGAAGTGAAAGGTCACCAGAAGCAGGGCCCCCGGCAGCAGGAACAGGTAGAAGAGCCGATGGTTTATCAATTCCCGGCCCAGGCGGCGTCGCGGCAGGGCGTGTCCATAGTCACTCACAAATCAAGTACCTCGCTTCTCAATGCGTTGATTCATTGTCCGAGGTGTTTTGAAAAGTCGTAAAGGAACACTTTTTACGGTATCCCCCGGAAATCTTTGATCGCCGGGGTCATTTCTTTGGACGACCGCCCAAATATTTGGATTCACTCACGGGGTGTACGGAAATCTGTTATGCTGGATCTGCATGGCGGACAAACGGTCGTCGACGGCGATGCCGGCTCAATACGGTTTTTCAACTTTGAAGAAGGGTCTGGTCTTTCTCTCTCTCTTTGTACTTGCCGTCCTCATCGGCTGTTCCGGCGGCGACGGGATGGGTCGGAATGAGCCCTCCCGGGAGCGGACCGGAAGTGGAAGCGATGAAAACAGAGATCCAACCGATCCACCGCACATCCATGCGATGCTCAACAATATCGTTCAGGACTGGGAGGGGCAGCGATACTTTATCGAGGAGTACAACCGGTTGACCGGTGTGGAGTTGCGCATCACCCAGCCTCCCCATCAGAGCTATCCCGAGCGCGTCCTTCTTCAGCTCGCCTCAAACGACGTGCCGGACATTATCGAGGTGCTTCCGGAGTACCTCCCCCGCCTCGTCCGGGAGGAACTCGTTATTCCTCTGGACCCCTTTTTTGCCGATGCCCGCTACATCTCCTCGGTCTATCCTGAATATCTGGAAAGTGTGCGACACCCCGACGGCAATCTCTATGGTGTTCCCGCCCGGGACGGCGGAGGCTGTGTCACATATATCCGCATGGACTGGCTGGAGAACGTCGGCCTTTCTGTTCCTCAAACCTATGAGGAGCTCGAGGCGGTCCTCCACGCGTTCACCTACGGCGATCCGAACAGAACGGGACGGGACGACACGTTCGGCTACACCGATGTGGCGGGAGGCAGTCACGACTGGTACAACCGACTCGCCCTGGGTACCGGTCGCATTGAGATGTACTATGATTACTCCCTTGAACGGTGGGTGGACGGCCTCACCAGGGATGAAGCGCGTATTGGTCTCCGTCGTCTCAAGGAGTGGTATGACGCGGGCTATGTCGACCCCGACGTCGCCACCAATACGACCTTCACCGCACGCACAAAGTTTATTAACGGTCAGGCGGGGATCTTTACGTACTGGGCGAACCACTGGGCCCGCAACCTCCAGGACAGGACCGCAATGGCCGATGTCCCCCAGGCACGGATCATTCCCCTCCCGCCACCGGAGGGTGTGCAATACATCAGGCGGGTACCGCCGGTGCTCGTCATTACCGCCGCGTCACCCCATCCGGATGTGGTCTTCCGGCACTTCTTTGACGGCCAGTTTGACAAGGGCCCCCTGCAGATGCTCTTTACCTTTGGGGTCGAAGGATACCACTGGGAACGAAGGGACGGCGGGATCGCCTTTCTTGAGAATCCGGAGGACCCCTATGAGGCGCCGTTCACGCGGTCCTACGTCCCTCCCGGCAGCTCCATAAATGACTGGGCCTTGCCGGACGCGCTGGATCCCCTGGTCGCCCGGTCAATAGAGATCCTTCAGGCTGATCCCTATTACGAAAAACAGCGGTGGGGTAGTGACGCCTTCAATCGATATTTTGTGGAGATTGAAGACCGCCTCAAGCCGGAGACGATCACCGCCTATTTGAGCGGAAATCTCACCCTTGATGAAGCGCTTCAGCGCTATCGCCGCGAGGCGGAACGCCTCTACCTCTCGACCATCCTTGATGAACTGAACGGCGTCACAGAAGCTGACGAAGGGTAAGCTCCCGGCGAAAATCGGTGGGACTGATGCCTTTTGCCTTTTTGAAGACCCGACGAAAGGTCTTGTCGCTGTT
Organism: Alkalispirochaeta sp.; assembly: GCA_965242725.1. GTDB lineage: Bacteria > Spirochaetota > Spirochaetia > DSM-27196 > Alkalispirochaetaceae > Alkalispirochaeta. Next base: position 3,056 of record CBDESZ010000004.1, on the reverse strand, counting down.
GTACCCCACTGCGGCGGCAACTTCCGCGATTGACATTTCCGTGGTGCGCAGCAGGTCGCAGGAGCGACCGATCCGGACGTTTTCAACGTAGCTGGAAAAATTCTCACCCATCTGTTCCTTGAAGAAAAAGGAGAGGTACGACTCGGTTATCGAAAAGGTGGACGCCACGACGTACAGGCCCAGTCCATTGTCGCTGTAATGTGTGTCTATATATTCGACGATACGATTCATGAGGGTGCGATTGTGACTCCTCTTGCGGGACTGCATCGTCCGGGCAATTTCCCGAAATTGCTCTTCCAGGTTTCCAATGATATCGGGGGTATCGAAAGAGCCCTCACCTGCAACGATCGGCGACGCTGAAGGGTCCTCCGGCGGCTCAACACCCTCCGCGGTCAACGCGTGCACAAGCTTCTGGTAGGTGCCGAAGAGTTCGTGGTAGAGAAAGCGCAGCTGGCTGCCCAGGACTTCCCGTTTTCTGAAATTTTCCTCATAGAGCGCGTGGAACGCCGCATCAAGGGCGTCCACATCTCCCGCCCGGGTTGCATTGGTGATACGCACCTCAAGATCGAGGGGAAAGTAATATCCCCGGGTGTCCACCATGTCCGCGGAAAACACGGTGATCTCTCCGCCTCCGGCGCGCTTGTTTCGGGCGAGAGCCCGCCGCGCCTCTTCAAAGGACGGCGCGATCCCCATGATTTCCGTCCGGGCCGTTCCGATGCCGATGAGGAGGCGGTCATGATACACGAGCTCGAAGGATCGCCTCGTCTCCGCGAGTTCACGGGTCACATCGTTTATGAAGATGGCCGAATCGGGCCTGTCGGTCATAACAATGAGTGTGATCGATTCATCATTTCCATCGTGGATAAAGGTCCGCTCCCGGACGTGCTGGTTCACCAGATCTTTGAGGACAACCTTTGAGTGGTTGAGCTGTTCGATCATGTCCACCGAGTCCAGTGATTCAAATCCCGCCAGACTCATGACCACCACGACGTAACACGATTCGCTGATGGTGATATCCAGGTAGGACATGAACGACTGTATTTCGTTGGAGCTGCGAAAACTCCCCTCCAGAAGGCGACTGACCAGGAGATGCTGGTGAAAAATCTCCTGGCGACGAAGTTCGTCCTGGAGATGACGACTTTGATCGATGAGGCGGCGGACGCCGCTGTTCAGGGCGCTGATGGAGGCGTTCTCCTGAAGGTCCAGGCCGCTGAAATCGCGGAGGGAGGCGAAGAGTCGCTGCAGCGGCTGGGCCCGTCGATAGGAGACCACCGAGGCGATGGCCATGGCGATAAGCATCGAGAGTGCGAGGGAGACCACTGAAATTCGCTGCAGTCGGTACACCGGCGCCAGTATGGGCCGGGACGGCAGAACCGCCACATAGGTCCAGCCCGCTGCAGAGCGGGTGTGGACCACGAAGACATCCTGACCATCGACTGTTGCGCGGTGGAGTCCTTCCGGGACCGCGGGATCGATCGCCACCGGCCGGATCACCTCGGGGAGATCGGCGGCCAACCGCTCATTCCCTTCATTTCTGACCCCCGTTATCACCTGCCCTTCCCGGCCGGTGATATACGCCCATCCGCCTGAAGGGAGGGTGACGTTCCGCAGGAGGGAGCTGAACTCCTCCTCACCGATGAAGAAGACGATGACACCGTCTATCACCGCAGGATCCACGGGAGTACCTGCGGGAATCGACTGGACGTAGGGCACCATCGGTTTGTTGGTGAAATCTTCAATCGTGACCCGGCGGGCCGGGAAGAACCCCCGGCGGTAATACCTGCTGAGGAGGCCGGCATGCCAGTCGGCGAGGGTCGTTCCTTCTATTTGAAGGTACGTCCGGTCGTCGGAGAAATCCGCATGCCGATACATCGCGTAGGGCGTCAAAATGATCGGGGGCTCCCTCAAATAGACGTAGAACGTGCTTTTCAGGTTGCTTGAGTAGAGGGTGTACCCGTGGAGATAGGTCACCAGCTCCCGAATGAGTCCGTAATCCTCGTCGCCGGTACTGCCGTACTCCGTCATGAGGCGGCTCAGGCGGGGATTTCCGGCAATTTGAAAGACCCGCCACTCAAGGTCGTCAATCGACTGACTTATCACATCCCGTGTCTGACGCAGGAGACCAAGCCGCGACTCCTCGACAGTCTCCTGAAAACGCCGCAGCACCGCGCCGTTTACCACGAAGGCGAGTATCAACGGGATGAGGAGCAATACCACATATGTTGCCAGAAATCGAAGAAAAAGGGAGTTTAGCCGCCCGATGCCGATGTACCGCAATTTCCCGACCATGCTTTATACTACCGTGAATTCCCGGTAGGTATACACAATCTTGTTGCAAAATATTGATACTGTCTCTACTCCCCGGGTACCAGCAGTTCCGGAGGATCTCCCCCTTCCGGCACAAAAATGAGCGCTTCCCCGTTAATGCAGTAGCGCTGACGCGTCGGTGCCGGACCGTCGTTGAAGACATGTCCCAGATGCGCACCTGAAAGGGAATCGACAACTTCTATATTCCGGGAAAAAAACCCGAGATCCGTAAAATAGGCGACGGCGTCGGGAGTTATCGGCTTTGTAAAGCTCGGCCAGCCCGTACCGGAATCAAACTTGTCGTCCGAATGGAAAAGAGGCTGACCCGTCGCACGGGAGTAGTAAATGCCCCTCTCATATACCTTGTCCAGGGGACTCGAAAAAGGACGCTCCGTTCCGGAACGCCGAATGATTTCATATTGCGTCGGCGTGAGGCGGTCCCGCCACTCCGCTTCGGGCAGCCGAACCGGAAAGGTCGTCTCCTGGTCCCGCACACCGTGAATGATGCGTCGGTCCACATCATATGACGCAGCCCTGGTGACGAGGCGGCTTCCGTCGACCCGGAAGGAACTCACCACCGACGAGGCGCGCCGAGCGCTCTCCTGCCATGATGAGACATCCAGGGTCGCGACCCCCTCGCCGGACATCGAAGAACGGCTCATCATCCCGGAATCACTCCCTGAGGACTGAGCAAGGAGGCGAACCGCCCCCCACCCCGTCGCCGTTGCAAGGACTGCAACAACGAGACC
>CBDESZ010000003.1:0-145523 GCA_965242725.1 Alkalispirochaeta sp. | reverse complement strand
TTGTACGAAAGGGCACACGGCTGTGGGGACGCTACTGGGGAACACGAAAAACGGTGAAGGACCTCCATTTCAACGTGTGTTACTACACGCCCATCGAGTGGGCCATCACGGAGGGAATCGAGTCATTCGATCCCGGAATGGGATCGCCCCACAAGGTGCGCCGGGGTTTTCGATCGGTTTCCACGTGGAGTCTCCATCACTTTCTGGACCGGGACATGCAGCACATCCTTGAGGCGAATATCGACCGCATCAACGCCTATGAAGCGGAGCAGATCGCCTATCTCGACGACGCCGTACCGTACAAGGCGGTATCTGAAGAGATTCACCGTAAAGAGTAGACGGTACGGGTGGGCGCGGTAGTATGTTTTTCTCATGCAGGCACTTATTGTCGTGGATGTACAGAACGATTTCCTCCCCGGCGGCGCCCTCGCCGTTCCCAAAGGCGATGCGGTCATACCGGTAATCAACCGGGTCATGCCCCGGTTTTCCTGCGTGGTGGCAAGTCAGGATTGGCATCCCGCCGACCACAGCAGCTTTGCATCCCAGCACACGGGCCAGGAACCGGGGAACGTCATCGATCTGGACGGAACATCCCAGATCCTCTGGCCGGACCACTGTGTGCAGCACAGCCCCGGAGCGTCCTTTGCCGCCGGTCTCGACGTCTACCGCTTTGACCGTGTCTTCCGGAAAGGGGACGATAAAAAGGTGGACAGCTACTCCGCCTTTTTTGACAACGACGGGCGGAAGGACACGGGTCTTGCCGATTGGCTGCGGGAACAGGATATAAAGGATGTGGTCGTATGCGGTCTCGCCACCGACTACTGCGTGAAATTTACCGTCCTGGATGCCCTGCGCCTCGGATTTTCGACGACGCTGATCAAAGACGCGGTCGAAGGGGTCAACCTCAAGGAAGGCGACACCGACCGGGCGATCGCGGAAATGCGCGACGCCGGCGCACGCATCGCCGAGAGCGGAGACTTTGAATAAGCCGACAGGAAGACGGTAGGAATTGACCGCCTCCTCATAGTAGAGTTCCTTCCATGGAACAGTTCAAACGCACTCACACGTGCGGCCAATTGCGCGCGGAACATGACGGCCGGGAGGTATTTCTCAACGGTTGGGTCCATCGGACACGGGACCACGGCGGAGTACACTTCATCAACCTCCGGGACCGATACGGTATAACCCAGATTGTCATAAACGAAGACGCCGCGCCGGAGGTCAGGGAGATCGCCGCCGCCCTCAGAATGGAATACTGCGTCGCCGTCAGGGGCGTCGTGCGGCGCCGCCCCGATGCGATGGTAAACGCGGAAATGGCCACCGGCGCGATCGAGGTGGAGGCATCGGAGGTGCATATCCTCTCCCGATGCGAGCCGCTGCCCTTCATGATCGACGAAAAGTCGGACGCCCGGGACGACATACGTCTCAAATACCGCTACCTCGACCTCCGCACCTTTTCCATGCAGCGAAAGATCCGCCTCCGTCACCAGGTGACCCAGAGCATCCGGGAATATCTGACCGGCGAGGGTTTTGTGGAGATCGAAACTCCCACGATGATTAAAAGCACCCCGGAAGGGGCGCGGGACTTTCTCATCCCCTCACGCCTCCACCCCGGCTCGTTCTACGCCATGCCCCAGAGTCCACAGCTCTACAAGCAGATTCTCATGGTCAGCGGTTTTGACCGCTACTTTCAGATCGCCCACTGCTTCCGCGATGAGGATGCCCGGGGTGACCGGCAGCTTGAACACACCCAGGTCGACATGGAAATGAGCTTCGTCTCCAAGGACGACGTCTTTTCCGTAGTGGAGGGGATGCTCGGAACCACCTTCAAAAAGACGCTGAACGTCGACCTTCCGGCGACCTTTGAGCGCCTTTCCTACGACGAGGCGATGAACCGTTTCGGGTCGGACAAGCCGGATCTGCGCATAGAACTGGAACTGAAGGATTTCGGACCCTTTGTCGCGGGAAGCGGCTTCGGCGTTTTTGAGACGGCCCTCTCGGAGGGCGGAACCGTCCGGGTCCTGCCCGTGCCGGGCAAGGGCGACCTGAGCCGGAAGCAGATCACCGACCTTGAAGAGACGGCAAAGACCTACGGCGCGAAAGGCCTCGCCTGGACGCGGGTAGTGGCGGGCGCCGACGGCGGCACCGCCTTTGACGGGGGGATCGGCAAATTTTTTACGGACCGGGCGGCGGAGATCGCCTCCGCCGTCGGCGCCGCTCCCGGCGATATGCTGCTCTTTGTTGCGGATCGGTGGAAAACCGCAGTCACCGCACTCGGTGCCGTTCGCAGCCGTCTGGGCAGGGAGCTGGGAATGGTCACGCCGGGAACGTTCCGGTTCGCCTGGATCGTCGACTTCCCCCTCTTTGAATACAACGAGGACGAGGCGCGGTGGGAGGCGGCGCACCACATGTTCACCATGCCTCAGGAGCAGTACATCGACACCATGGAGGACGACCCCGGCGCGGTCAAGGGAGATCTCTACGACCTCGTCTGTAACGGCTATGAGCTCGCCTCCGGGAGTATCCGTATTCACGATCCCGGACTTCAGAGTCGGATTTTCAATATCGTCGGCTTTGACCCGGCGGAGGCGGAGCGGCGGTTCGGTTTTCTGCTGGAAGCCTTCCGCTACGGCGCCCCGCCCCACGGCGGCATCGCTCCCGGGCTCGACAGACTGGTCATGATCATGGCCGGTGAAGATTCCATTCGGGAAGTCATCGCATTTCCCAAGACTGCCAACGGCATGTCCCCCATGGACGAGAGCCCCAGTCCCGTCGATCCCGGACAACTGGCCGAACTCGGCCTCACCCTCGCACCGAAGCCAAAAGCGCGGGATGAGGAAGGGTAATCCGAAAGGAAAGCGGCGGCGCCTAGAAGGCGGCGCCGTCGAGGGTGGACGAGAGCGGCTTGTCCCCGTGACGGATACCCTCGCTCTCGGCAACAAGGAAGGCGATAAACCCGTGGGTCATCACGTCCAGCCACGCGCCGAGGCGTTCCAGAAAGGGCAGGACCGGGAGAAGTATGAGAAACGACTCATCCATCCCCCTGCCGTATGAGACGGCGAGATAGCTCAACAGGAGGGTGACGCCCCCGGCGGGGGTGCGCCCCAGGAGAAATGACGATCCTATCGCCGTCGCCGCGATCATGAGGGTTTCCAGGAATCCAATTTCCAGAGCCGTATAGGAACGAATGACCAGGAGAAAACTGGCAACCGCCACAAGGGCGCTTCCCGCCCGCAGAAAGACGGCGGATATGTAACTCACCGACCCGCCGATCCGGCGGGGCAGACGGAGCTCCTCCTTACCGACCCTCGCCAGCGTGGCAGCGGCAAAAAAGACGTCACCGCTTACCAGCGCCGCAAGTCCCGGCGCCCCCATGCGGGTCACCCACCCCGTGGCCATACGTCCGTCCCGCTTCAGGAGATAGAGCATCACCGGGTAGACGACCATACCGATTATAACCGCCGCGGTGATCACGACGATGAGAAACTGTCCGAAGAGCTGCAGGTCCGCGGTGTCACGGATTCTCACGATGATCATCCCGCCGGGAATTGCAAGCAGGAACCCGAGGAGGGAGGTAAAACTTCGATTCAGACGATAGAGAATCCGGTTTGCCGAGTCCGAGACGAGCGCCACCGACGATGATATTTCCCGGTCAAAGCGAAGTGTCCACCCGATAAGCACACCCACCAGGAGAATCATTCCAAGGGCGTTGTCGCCGAGGACAAACACACGAAAGAGGTTCATCGGCACGGACTGTCGAATGATATCGACCATCTGCGGCGGTGCGGCAATTGCAGCTTCCTGCACCATCGGCGGAATTCTCTGGGGTTGAAAGATAACCATCACAAGAACGCCGACGATGACGGCGGCCACCACCGTGGCAACAGAGGCGAGTCCCGTCTTTATCGCCACGGAGGCGACGCGACGGTCGTCGCGCAGTTCGTCGACGGCGATAATGATGGAGAAGAATGCCAGGGGAAAGAGAAGGAATCGTCCGATCCGAAATACGAATCCTGAGATTTCTTCAAGTATTTGCAGCGTGTCACCGCCCGCAAGGGGAACCAGAATTCCCGCGGCGACGCCGACGGCGGTGCCCAGGAGATATCGAAACCACAATTTCATCACATGTACTCCAGATGTAAGTTCAACGTTTTACGTCTATCGACGGAAGGGTAGAATTCCCATCTTCTGCCCGTACCGCTGCCGCCGGCCGGCGCTCTTCTCACCGCGTTCAAAAATCTGTTCAACCACCCACCGGGCAACGCTTCTACCGTCACCGTCGGAGGCGGAAAGCCCGCGGATTGTGACCGCTTCATTCTCATAGAAAGCGACCAGGGAACGTACCAGACCATCCACGGCGCCCGCAAGGGTACCGTCCAGGGGCGGCAGGACATCCACACCGGGATCGTACCACAGCACCGTCAAATCGCCCCGCCCGCTGCGCATGAACGTGGCGGCAATCTCTCTGACGACAAAAAGATACCCTTTCACGGCGGCATCGATCGTTTCCTCAATCGTCACGGCAGGGGTATCGTGAAGCGAGGCGTTCAACCCTTCGGGAGTACAAACGACGATGGCATGGGAGAGATTCCCGGAAGCACCCTCCGGGGGAGTCTCCTTTCCCGCACCTTCCCGTCCATTCTCTACCTCCGCAGCCACCGCGAGCATGAGCGACCGTGAGGAGACGAGCGACCGCCTGTTCCACGGAAGATAGCGCAGGGACTCTCCGAAGGTGTCGGGTACTTCCGGCGGCGTATCGGACTCATCAAAAGAGGCATACACCCGGGATGCCTGCTGCAGCACCTCCTGGACGAGGTCATCGGTGAATGCGGACTGTTTGCCCGTTATCAGAACGGATCGTTCCATGGTAGGGTATAGTAGTTCCGGCACACAGAGAGGTCAACGGCGTGAAAATTGCACTTGGGCAGATCAATACCGTTATCGGTGACTTTCAGGGTAACGGCGAGAAAATACGGACCAACACCCTCCGCGCCCGCAGCGAGGGCGCCCGGCTTGTCGTCTTTCCGGAACTGAGCCTCTGCGGCTACCCCCCCATGGACCTCCTCGACCACGCGGCCTTTGTGGACGAGAACATCACCGCTCTTCGCCGTCTCCAGCAGAACCTGCCTCCCGATATCGCCGTCGTTGTGGGGTATGTAGATCGAACCCAGGGTTCCGCGGGGAAGGCACTTCAGAATGTGGCGGCGGTGATACTCAACGGAGAGATCGTCTTTCGCCAGGCCAAACGACTGCTGCCCACCTATGACGTCTTTGACGAAGCGCGCTACTTTGAGCCCGCACCCGAGAGCGACGTGTGGACCTTTGACGGCGTGCGTATCGGCATCGCAATCTGTGAAGATATCTGGTGGGAGGTGGAACCGGTGCCGGGGGAGCGCTATCCCGTCGATCCCGTCCGGGACCTCCTCGACCATGGAGCGCAGCTGATTCTCGCCCCCTCGGCGAGCCCCTTTCACAGCGGCAAGGGCGACATCCGTCTCAGCCTCCTCTCCTCTATCGGGAAGACCTCGGAGGTTCCGATGGTCTATGTCAACTCCGTCGGCGGAAACGACAGCCTCATCTTTGACGGATACTCCATGGTCACCGACCGGCGGGGGACGCTCATCCATCGTCTGGCGGGATTTCGCGAGGAGACGCGGGTGATCGCCCTCGACCCCGTCGGAGAGCGCGCGCCGGGAAAAGGAGCGCCGGCGACCAGTTCCCGCTACGACGACATCGAGGCAGCCCTTGTGCTGGGAATTCGGGACTACCTGAAGAAAACCGGTTTTTCCCGGGTCCATCTCGGTCTCTCCGGAGGGATCGACTCCGCGGTAGTTGCCGTTCTTGCCGCCCGGGCGGTGGGTCCGGAAAACGTGACGGTCTTTCTCATGCCCTCCCAGTACTCATCCTCGGGAAGCGTTTCCGACTCGGAAGAGCTGGCGACGAATCTCGGCGTCCGTGCCGTTACGCTCCCCATTCTGCCGATCTATGACGCATTCATGTCCGTTCTGGACGGCGAATTTGCCGGCACTGAGGCGGGCGTTGCGGAAGAAAACATACAAGCCCGCTCCAGGGGCAATCTCCTCATGGCGTGGTCCAACAAGTACGGCTCTCTCACCCTTACCACGGGTAACAAGAGTGAACTCGCCGTCGGCTACTGTACCCTCTACGGTGATATGGCAGGCGGCCTCGCCGTGATCGGAGATCTCCTGAAGACGGAAGTATACGATCTCGCCCGCCATTTCAACCGGGACAGTGAGATCATACCCGGGGCGATTATCACCAAGCCGCCGTCGGCGGAGTTACGGCCCGACCAGAAAGATGAGGACAGCCTCCCTCCCTATGACGTGCTCGACGCGATTCTCACCCGCTATCTGATTCACAACGAGACGGCGTCCCAGATCATCTCCGGCGGATACGACCCGGATACGGTGGCCCACGTCCTGCATCTGGTGGGACGGAGCGAGTACAAGCGCCGTCAGGCGCCGCCGGTCCTCAAGGTGAGCCCCCGAGCCTTCGGGACGGGCCGCCGCATTCCCATCGCCCGCCGAATCCACGAAACTCATTAATTGTATAGAAAATCCGTCTCTTCGACGTCGATACCGTAATAGAGACTGAGTGAGAGCCGTCTATCAGCGTGCGTCTCCGCAGCCGAAGGCGCGGACATGCACGCCGGGCGACGGCGCTCTCACGGCAGCGGCGCGTTGAATTCGCGACTCACCGTTGTTATTATGTACATGAAGGTATGAAAAATATCATGCTTGTAGAAGCCGAGATCTGGACAGTTGCACGAACGGACAAGGGAAATGCGGTCCTGGTCAAACCGGTCGGGAGCGACCGGGCGGTTCCTATTTTTATCGGTCAGCTGGAAGCGCAGTCGATTCTCTTTGGACTGGCAGGCGTTCCGGTTCCCCGGCCAATGACACACGATCTGTTTATCTCCGTTCTCGAGAAGAGCAATATGAGTGTGGAACGGGTTGAGATCACCGATCTCAAGGATCGCACGTTTTATTCGCGATTGGTCATAAAACAGGGGCTGAAACGCATCGTTGTGGATTCCCGGCCGTCGGACAGTCTGGGGATAGCTTCCCGGGTACATTGTCCCGTCTTTATCGCCGAGTCGATCGTCGATGAAGCCGGGGTCGCCGTCAATCTCATCACCGAGGAAGAGGGGACGGAAGATACCCTTTTTGTCGACGACGCCGGCCGTACCGACGAGCCCGCCGGCGACGCCAAGGCGGAACAACAGACGGTGGACGAACGAACACGGCTGGAAGCCGCCCTGCAACGCGCAGTTGATGAGGAAAACTACGAAGAAGCGGCAAGAATCCGCGATCGCATTCAGGAACTCTGATCTTTAACGTATTGCCTGCGCGTCCCGCCCTACGGTCCGATCTCTTCACGTTGTCCGTACCGGTCGACTCTTCTATACTTGTAGTACCACAATTGGGGGGACCATAGGTGAAATATCCATACAGTGACAGGAAAGTGACGGGAATTCTCGTTCCGCTGGCGTCGTTGAGAAGCGAAGAAACGATGGGATGCGGGGAGTTTGCCGATCTGGTCGCCCTGGGTGAGTGGTGTGTCCACCGGGGCATACAGCTGATACAGCTGCTGCCGGTAAACGATACGGGCGGTCAGAGTTCCCCCTACAGCGCGTTAAGCGCCAATGCACTCCATCCCATATACATTCGCATCAGGGATATCCCGGAATACCATGCCTTGCCGAAACCGGAACGGGAGATCATCGACACGGCGATTGCCAAGGGAAAATCGGAGTACGACGACACAGCGCGTTTCGACTACCCCGCGGTGTTGAACGCCAAACTCGTCCTCCTGAAACGGATTTTTGACGCATCCGGTGTACTCGACGACGCCGCGGTGACCCTTGGTTCATTTATAAAGAAGAACAGGTGGCTGAAACCCTACGCCGTCTTCCGCGCACTCAAGGGAGCGCGTGGCGAAACGGCGTGGACTGAATGGGACTCCGACCGGGAGATCGATCGGGACGGCGTGGAACGGCTGTGGAAACGGAAGAGCCTGCAGGAGCAGACCCGCTTCTTTGCGTGGATACAGATGCGTCTGGCCGAGCAGTTTTCCGCCGCGGCGGCGACGCTGGACGATATGGGCATCGTTCTCAAGGGCGACATTCCCATTCTGATGAATGAGGACAGCGCGGACGCCTGGGCGGAGGGGGAGATTTTCCGACAGGACCTCCGGGCGGGGGCACCGCCGGATATGTTCAGCGAGCTCGGCCAGAACTGGGGGTTTCCCATTTACAACTGGAAAGTTCTCCGCCGGCGGAACTACGACTGGTGGCGTGAACGCCTTGCCCAGGCGGCACAGTTTTATCACGCCTACCGGATCGACCACGTTCTGGGCTTTTTCAGGATCTGGGCGGTGCCGGCGGGCAATTTCTCCGGCATACCCGGCTTTTTCTGGCCTCAGCACGGCATGAACGACGACGACCTCAAGGATATCGGTTTCGACGAAGGGCGCATCAGGTGGCTCGCAGAGCCACACATATCTTCGGACACCCTCATCGATGAGATCGGTGCGGACAACTTTGACCGGATTGTCGGGGCGCTGGGAATCCTGAAACGGCTCGCGGAAGACCAGAACCTCTACCTTTTTTCGCCGGAGGTCACGGGCGAACAGATGATCTCGGAGCTTGACGTCCCGGAACCGGTGAAGGAGCGCCTGCTCTTCCACTACCGCGATCGTGCCCTGGTGGCGCTCCCCGACGGTACCTGGGCGCCGACATGGACGTTCAGGGAGTGCAGCCGTTTCCGTGATCTCTCAGGGGAGGAACGGGAACGATTCGAGACGCTCGTGTCCCGTGCGGCGATCAGAAGCAATGAGTTGTGGGCGGAACACGGCGGGACCGTTCTATCGGTCATGAAGGAGAGCTCTGAAATGCTGCCCTGCGCCGAGGACCTGGGCGTCGTACCTGAAGCGGTTCCCCGGGTGCTTCAATCTCTCGATATTCTTGGTCTCAAGATTCCCCGGTGGACCCACCACTGGGATCAACCGGGAGAGCCGCTCATTCCGTTCCATGAATACCCCGAGCTGAGTGTGTGCGCCCCCAGTGTTCACGATACGAGCACGATGCGCGGCTGGTGGGAGCAGGAGTCCGGTCGGGATGAACTGTGGAAGATGCTCGGCCACGATGCGCCGGCTCCGGATCGCTTTGACCCCGCCACGGCGCGGGAGGTCTATCGTGCGCTTCTGCGCTCTCCCAGCAGGATCGTCGTTTTTGCCCTCCAGGACCTGCTCGTCTTGAGTCCGGAGACGATCCACGATGATCCGGCCCAGGAACGGGTAAACGTTCCGGGTACATACAATGATTTCAACTGGACGTGGAGGATGCCTCTGACTCTGGAGGACCTTCATCGAAATGAAAACCTGAACGCCGAGGTGCGGGCCCTCACCGCGATCAGGAATGGTAACGAGGAGCATATATGATCGAACGAACCGAAAAGAACAGACGCGATATACCAGGCCGATACTGGCACGTACCCCAACGGATTCGGGGTCCCAGGCGGGAGTTTCACGTCTCACGGAGCGCTCGAGATACCTATGACTTTTCGGAAGAACTTTTTTCTCTGGCCGGTCACGTTCTGTTTGCCGACGTTCGTGGTGCCCGTCAAATGGCGATGCGTATTAACACCGTCCGCAAGGCGGTACTCCACCCCGACCGCTCCGTCCGCGCCGGAGATGTTTACGCAATGGGTCTCATCGATGAGATTTTTCACTACCTCATCGGTCAGTACCTGGACCAGTACGGTTCGGATCTTATGGAAGGGCTTGAATCGCGCCTTGTCGCGGAGCTGGGTCGGGAGGAGGTGGACACACTTCTGTCGACCTTCGCGGAGCGTTTTCCCACCCGCGATGTCTACACCGGACGGGAAAGCGTTGAAGAGAGCCTGAATCGCAGTGTGGAAGGCATCGACGGTCGACAGGTGGCACTGGAAGAGATGATCGTCATGTGGGTCGGTAACCGTAATCCCGCCTACTCTCCGTTGATGGAGCTCTTTGACGAGGGGATCATGGTTGTGGACACCCCGTACCGCCGTGCGATGCGTACCGCTCAGGAGTACTTCGCCGTTCTTCCCGGTTTCGGCCCCGGCGACGATACGCTGATCGACCTACTTCGCGCCCCGGCGATTCACCATCCCAACGATCTCCACGCCCAGCTTGAATACATCCGCACACGCTGGGCCTCAGTACTGGGCTCCTTTCTCGATCGTATTCTCCGTTCCCTCGATGTCATATCGGAAGAGACGAAGGGACGTTTTTTCGGTCCCGGCGAGTCCCAGGTTCTGGAATTCGGTGCCTCCGGCGGCGCCGAGGAGGAGGCGGATTACGCCCGCTTCAGCCCCGACAGGGAGTGGATGCCCCGGGCGGTTATCATGGCCAAGAGCACCCTCGTCTGGCTCGATCAGCTTTCAAAACAGTACGGCCGGGAGATCAGAACCCTCGACGCCGTCCCCGACGAGGAACTGGATGAACTTGCACGACAGGGGTTTACCGGCCTCTGGCTGATCGGCCTGTGGCAACGGTCGTCGGCGTCCCGGCGCATCAAGAATCTCTGCGGCAATCCCGACGCCGACGCGAGCGCCTACTCGCTCTACGATTACGAGATCGCCGGCGAAATCGGCGGCTGGGACGCCCTGGACAATCTCCGGCGACGGCTGTGGTACCGGGGCATTCGGATCGCATCCGATATGGTTCCCAACCACACGGGAATCGACAGCAGATGGGTCCATGAGCATCCCGACTGGTATATCGCCCTCGACCATCCGCCCTTTCCGGGCTACACATTTGACGGCGAAAACCTTTCAACCAACCCCGACGTGGGCGTCTATCTGGAGGACCATTATTATGACCGCAGCGATGCGGCGGTCGTCTTTAAGCACGTGGACCACCACTCGGGGCGGACCAGATACATATACCACGGCAATGACGGCACGAGCATGCCCTGGAACGATACGGCACAGCTTGACTATCTCAACGGCGAGGTCCGGGAAGCGGTCATTCAGCTGATCCTTCACGTGGCGCGGAACTTTCCCATCATTCGTTTTGACGCGGCGATGACCCTCGCCAAGAAGCACATTCAGCGCCTCTGGTATCCCGCGCCCGGCCAGGGCGGCGATATTCCCTCCCGGAGCGAACACGGCCTCACCCAGGCCGATTTTGACTCCGCCATGCCGGTGGAGTTCTGGCGGGAAGTGGTGGATCGCGTGGCCGAGGAGGTACCGGACACGCTCCTTCTCGCCGAGGCGTTCTGGATGATGGAAAGTTTCTTTGTCAGGAACCTCGGAATGCACCGCGTGTACAACAGCGCATTCATGAACATGCTGAAGAACGAGGAAAACGATAAGTACCGGCAGACGGTCAAGAACACCCTCCTTTACGACCCGGAAGTCCTCAAGCGCTTCGTCAATTTCATGAACAACCCCGACGAGGAGACGGCGGTCGCCCAATTCGGCACGGGAGACAAGTATTTCGGTGTTGCCACCCTCATGGTGACGATGCCGGGGCTGCCGATGTTCGGTCACGGTCAGATCGAAGGATTTGCGGAAAAGTACGGCATGGAATACCGTCGCGCCTACTGGGACGAGACTCCCAATCAGGAACTCATTGCGCGGCATCGGCGGGAAATTTTTCCTCTCATGCACAAACGATATCTCTTTGCCGACGCCACATCCTTTCGTCTCTTTGATGTGTACAACGCCGACGGAAATGTTCTGACCAACGTCTACGCCTACAGCAACGCCCACCACGACGAGCGGGCATTTGTCCTGTACAACAACGCCTACGAGTCGGCTTCCGGATGGGTTCACACCTCAACTCCCTACGTGACCAACGCGGAGACGGAACGGGACGAGCGGCGGGAGCAGATAGGTTCCGCCCTCGGTCTTACCCACTCATGGCGGCGCTACGTGATATTCCAGGAACAGCGCAGCGGTCTGTGGTTCATTCGAAACAGCGGCGAGATATATGAGAAGGGACTCTTTGTCTCCCTCAGAGGCTATGAAAGTCAGGTCTTTCTCAATATCTACGAAGTAGAGGATAACGGTTACTCCCATTACGCCCGTCTCAGCGACCACCTTGGCGGGGCGGGGACACCGGATCTCAATAAGTCGCTGAAGCACCTGCTGCTGCAGCCCCTTCACGATGCGTTTGGCGTGATTGCCAATACCGGGGTGCTTCGGACGCTCATGGACTCCCTCATCGATGACCGGAAACCGGTCGATTGGGACGGACTGGCGGAACAATACCGCGGCTTTCTCGGCATCGCCGCCCAATTCTGTGAGCACACAACCCGGATCGAGCACGCAGTGGAGCTTTTCAAGCACACCGGACAGGCTCTGGGACGTATTTCCCAACTCGAGTCACACGCACCCGACGATGTTGCCCGTCTCATCGCGTCCCATCTGAAGTCCGAACGGGACGACGCCTCGGTCTTTCTCGCCCTTGCGCTTCTCCTGCCGCTGGATGTCTTTGTCCACGGTGAGGAGGAATTGACGCCCCGGGCGGCGGGATTTCAGGCGCTGGACCAGGCGGCGGAATGGCAGCTTATCGAGACGCTTCAACCGATACTGACGCAGGTGAGCCCCTCAGGCGAACTTCCGTCGTATTGGGAACGCCTCGTCCAGGTCACCCTGGCGCACCACAACTGGTGGCGCTACGTGGCGGAGGAGGAACCGGAACGGGCCGCCCTCGCGGCAATGGAGATTCTCACCGCCGATTCAAATGTGGAGGACTTTCTCCATATTCACGTGCACAACGGGGTAACCTGGTTCAACAGGGAAGCGTTTTCCCGCTTTATCGACTGGCTTGTCGTGCTGGGAGCGTGGCATGAAATTACCGCCTCCATCGCCGCCGGCAAGACGATTCCGTGGAAGAAGCTCGGCGACGAAATGAAAGGTATGAATCGGGTCTATCTGTCGTGGCGGTCCGCCGAGGAACGCAGCGGATATCGCATAGACCGCTTCATGGAACTTCTGGAAACGCCGTCACCCGCAGCGGAGGCGAAGCCGAAAAGCACGCAAAAAGGGACGAAGAAGTCCGCGCCGAAGGATGCAACCGGTGAAACGACAAAGAAGAGTTCAGGCCGACCGAAACGGGGCGGAACGAAGAAAGACGAGAAGAAATGAAGCATACCTATGAGATTCGTGTCCCCAGTTTCCTCTGCAGGCCCGACGACCGACTCGGCTTTGACGGCATGGCGTCGATCTTCCAGGAGGCGGCGTGGGAGCACGCCCACCGCCTGGGTGTTGATTTTACTGAGGAAGATACGCCCGTCTACTGGGTCCTCCACCGCCTGGGCATCCGATTTGTCCGGCGCCCGCAGTGGGGCGAGAGACTTGTTGTCACCACCTGGCCGAGCCGGATCGTTCGTCTTTACGCGATGCGCGAGTTTGTCGTCGAGAATGATAAAGGGGAGATGCTCGCCCAGGCGTCCAGTGCGTGGATCGTTCTTGACGGTACGTCGGGACGTCCGGTGCGACCGGAGCGTCGTCTCGCCCGGGAGTGGGCCGTCAATGAGGTCCCCCTCCCGGTCCCCACAGGCAAGACCGAGGCAATTTCCGATCCGGCGACCATTCTGACGGGGGCAACATGGGATCGCGTTCGACCGAGCGATACCGACCGGAACGCCCACGTTAACAATGGACGGTACGCCCAGTGGCTGAGCGACTGGGCGCCCGGGGTCGTTAAGCCCGATGACCCCGATACGCTGGGACTTTTAACCTTTACCGCCGAAACCCGTATCGGCCAGGAGTTCACCGTGTTGAGTCGGCACGGAGGCGGATCCACCGACGGCAGCACCGTCGCCGAGGTCTGGGTCAAAGAAGGGGGCGCCGATCCCGCCTCTGCCGTCTGCGCCTGTCGTTTCAACAGGATCCCCCATGAATAGGCGAAGCAAAGTCTTCCTTATACCCTCCACGGAGGCGCCGATACTAGAACAAGAGGAGCGCCGACGATTTGACGGCATCTATTGACACCGCCGCCTTCGTTGGTGACTATAGGTGAAGTATATGAGTTCCGCGTCAGGCCACGACTATTTTTTACCAGGCAGCGTTGTCTGGGATCTTCACAGCACAAACAAGTTTGACGCCATCCGGGAAACGATTCACCGCACGGAGATCTTCCGCACCATTCCAGGCCTGAATCTCGATTCCCTCACCGCAGCGGTAATCCGGCGTGAAAAGGAACAGTCGACCGGATTCGGCCACGGAATCGCAATCGCCCACGGCCGCACTCCCCTCGTGCCCACCAGCGCAATCGCCCTGGGAGTGAGTCGTGACGGCCTCGACTTTGATGCCTTCGACGGCCTTCCGGTAAACCTGCTCTTTATCGTCGCAAGCCACCCCAACCGCCAGATCGACTATTTGCGCATACTTTCATCTCTGGCGATTATGGCCCGAAACGAGCTCTTTCGGCGGGAACTGTTGTCCTGCATCTGTCAGGAAGAGGCGCAGGCAAAGGTCTGCGACGCCTTTTCCGACGTCCTCACCCGATCCCTTTCCATACGAGCGTCCTGAAGAGATCCTCAGTCGTCTCGGCGCGACGTATGAGTTGCACCGATTTGTCGGCGCGATAGAGCAGTTCCGCGGAACGTAGCTTGCCGTTGTAGTTGAAGCCCATTGAGTGACCGTGTGCTCCCGTGTCGTGTATGACCAGGAGATCCCCGATTTCAATCTCCGGCAACGCGCGGTCTATGGCGAATTTGTCGTTGTTTTCACATAGCGAGCCGGTGACGTCGTAGGTTTTCTCCGCGGGGGCGTTTTCCTTCCCGAGAACGGTGATGTGGTGGTATGCGCCGTACATGCCCGGCCGCATGAGATTCGCCATATTGGCGTCGAGTCCTATGTATTCCTTGTAAATATTCTTTTTATGGAGGACCCGCGAGACGAGATAGCCGTAGGGTCCCGTAATGACCCTTCCGTTTTCCGTAACGATCCGCACCGGGTCGAGCCCGGCGGGAACGATGGTATTGCGATATGCGTCGTGGACACCCTTCGAAACGACATCGTAGTCTACCGCCTCCTGGTCGGGACGGTAGGGTATGCCGATCCCGCCGCCAAGATTGACAAACTCGATGCGAATTCCGAGCCGCTCATGGAGTTCCACAACGAGGTCGAAGAGGATCTGTGCCGTCTCGACGAAGTATTGCGGATTCAGCTCGTTGGATGCGACCATGGTGTGGAGGCCAAACCGGGTAGCCCCGTATGAGCGCGCTTTTTCATACCCCTCGAAGAGCTGCTCCCGGGTGAATCCATATTTCGCCTCTTCGGGATTTCCGATGATGACGTTTCCCTTTTTCAGGGGACCCGGATTGTAGCGCATGCAAATGAGGTCGGACATGCCCACGTGCTCGTGAAGATAGTCGACGTGGCTTAAATCATCGAGGTTGATGATTGCACCGAGATCCTTCGCTTTCTGATACTCGTACGCCGGCGTGTCGTTTGAGGTAAAGATGATTTCTTCACCGCGGACGCCGATACGCTCCACAAGTTCCAGCTCGGCGTAACTTGAACAGTCGAAACCCATTCCCTCCCGGTGAACCACATTGAGTATATGGGGGTTGGGGAGTGCCTTTACGGCAAAAAAGTTCTTGAAACCCCCGGGGACCCAGGAAAAGGCTTTATAGAAACGCCGGGCGTTGTCCTGTATCGCCGACTCGTCATACACGTGAAAGGGCGTGGGATGGTCCTGAGCAATGGCTTCGATGGTTTTTCTGGAGAAAGGTAGGCTTTTCATTGAGGTGAACATACCGGTGGACCCTCTCGGCGGTCAAGCTGTCTGAAGTATTCACAAGTATGTTGAAAAAGCGACAGTAGTCATTGGTGTGTAGGGAGTTATGACGGGAACCCAACTTTGCGGGTTCCCGATCCGTCCCCCGGAGGTATCCCTCATGCCCATTCCGACCCATTGTTCCAATCCTGCCTGTCGCCATTTCCACCATCCGCCGCCCCGTTGGCGCGTCCGCTTCGGCTCCTACGATACAGTGGCCCACGGAACCGTCCCGCGCTATCGCTGTATCGCCTGCGGCAAGACCTTCAGTGATCAGACCGAATCCATGCACTACTACGCCAAACGACGCCTCCCCCTCAAGGCGATCTCCACCACCCTCACCGGCGGCGCCTCCATGCGCGAAGCGGCGACTCGCTACCACGTCTCTCCGGCAGCGATACGAAACGCCGTTCTGCGCCTCGGTCGTCAGGCAATGATCGGGCATATCCATCTGCTGGATACCATGCCACCCCTCCGGAATGTCGTCTTCGACGGCCTGCGGTCATTCGTGACCTCCCAGGACTACCCCTGCGATATCACCACGGTGGTCAGTCGAACCGGTGAGATGATCCTGACCATGACCCATACCATCACCCGTCGGGGCGGTACCATGACATCCCGACAACGGCGACGACGGCGGCGAAAGTACGCCGTATGGTCCCCGACGAAGGGGGCGGTGGGGAGCGCTATCTCTCTGTTGTGTCGTGAAATACTCGACTATGTCCGATATACCTGCACGGCACCGATTGTTATCGACACCGACGAACACCCGGTGTATCGATCGGTTCTCCGGTCGAACGACTGTTACCGGCATCTCCGGTCGGCGGGGCAGCTGACGCATATCCGTACCGCGGGGAGTGCCCCGCGGACGATGGAGAACCGGTTGTTTCCGGTAAACTATGTTGACCGGCTGTTGCGGCACCGGGAGAAGGAACATACCCGGGAGACGATCGCCTTCGGGCGTCATGGAACGATACAGATGCATCGGGCGTGGGTATTCGGGTGGAACCATAACTGCGTGCGGCCGTGGCGGGAGAAGCGGGCAGAGATGAGAAGTCACGCCTCTGCGGCGGGGATCTCGTCGGAATTGATCCGCGGGTTGAATGAACGGTTCTATACCCGACGATACCGGGTGACCCGGCAGGCGATACCGGAATCGATCCGGGAGGTCTTTCTTGCACAGGTCGCGACGCCGCCGGTGCGGTGGAAGAAGGGGCAGAAAGGTACGACCGTCAGGGTTCCCGGGTATGCGGCCCGGGATCTCCTGGCGGCCGTATCAACAGGCTTGTGAATACTTTACAAGCGGCCGACTCCGGCGTAGGAAAATCCTTTCTGCCGGGCCGTATCGGGATCGAGAACATTCCGCGCGTCAAAGATCACCTTACCTGACATAACCTTCGCGACGCGGTCGAGATCGATATTCCGAAAGGAATTCCACTCGGTTACGATAATCAACCCGTCGGCGCCGGAAAGCGCCCCGAATTCATCACCGCTGTAGTGGAGGCGCTCGGCTGCAGCGTGGGCCACCTTTTCCCTCAATTCGGAATTGAGGGCCGAGCCGAAGGGGCCTTCGCCGAGAACGGCGCTCTTGAAGTTGTCCATTCCTTCCGGATCGAAGACCCGTACCGTCGCGCCCTGAAGAAGCAACTCCTGAACGATATCGATTGCCGGGCTCTCTCTGACATCGTCAGTTTCCGCCTTGAAGGCGAGACCGAGGACGGCCACCGTCTTGCCTGAAACGTTTCCGCCCATGAGGGTGATGAGCTTTCGGGCGGTAATCGTCTTCTGTCGTGCATTGGCCCGGACGACCTCCTTGATGAGGCTCATGTCGACACCGTATTCGTCGCCCGTTGCGGCAACGGCTTTGGTGTCTTTGGGAAAACAGCTTCCGCCGTACCCCGGACCGGGATGGAGAAACTTCGGACTTATCCGTCCGTCCATTCCCATGCTTCGGGCGATTGTGTGGATATCCGCTCCCGTCGCTTCCGCCAGGTTGGCCATTTGATTGATGAAGGTAATCTTGGTTGCCAGGAATGCGTTTGATGCGTACTTGATGAGTTCCGCCGTTTCAAGATTGCATCGTACAAACGGGGTCTCGATGAGATACAGGGCGCGATAAACGTCTTCCATATACTCACCCGCGCGCTCGTCCTCACATCCGAGTACCACCCGATCGGGATGGAAAAAATCCTGTACCGCCCGGCCTTCCCGCAGGAACTCGGGATTGCTGACGACAGAGAAGTCCCGTCCCGGAGATTTCCCCGACGTCTCGGCGATGAGTTCCTGTATGCGTCTGTTGGTTCCCACCGGCACCGTGCTCTTGGTCACCACAACCTTGTAGCCGTTGAGATGGCGGGCTACCTGTCGCGCCGCTTCTTCGATCTGGGAAAGATCGGCATGACCGTCTTCTTTCGGCGGAGTCCCGACTGCAAAGAATACAATTTCCGCATTTTCTATTGCAGTATCTCCGTCTGTGGTGAAGGAGAGACGCCCCGATTCCAGGTTACGCTGGAGATACTCCTCCAGTCCGATTTCGAAAATCGTCGGTCGACCCTCATTGAGGGAGGCGACTATGTCTTCACGGAGATCCACGCCGGTAACGCTGTTCCCGAAATCGGCAAGTCCCACGGAACTGACGAGACCGACATATCCGGTCCCGAGAACGGTAATATTCTTTGCCATAACGCCGTATGGTATCGCGAAAAAGGGGATGGTACAATCAAGCATGACCATTCGGATAACGGACCTCCCCTATGTGATAACTGCAGACGGTGTTCGTATCGATCAAACGGTTGAAATTCGTGGTGGAATGATAGCGAAAATCACCCCGACTGCTGACGGACAATCGAACAGGGACACGCCGGTCGGCCGGAACGACAGATCCACCGGTAATGGTGATCTCACGTCAATAGACGGAAGAAACCTCTGTGCGCTGGGAGGATTGAAGAACAGCCATACCCACGCCGCGATGACGCTGTTGCGGGGCTACGGCGACGACATGCGTCTTCAGGAGTGGCTGGAAACGCGCATCTGGCCCGCCGAGGCGTCCCTCACGGAAGAAGATATTTACTGGGGCACACGTCTTGCGGCGCTCGAAATGGTCAAGAGCGGAACGACGTTTGCCAACGACATGTACTTCTTCTATCCCAGGGGATATGCCGCGTTCCGGGATGCCGGTATTCGTGCCGCCGTGGGACTCGCCCTCTTTGATTTTCACGACACTGAACGGCGCCGGATGATGCAGAATTCCGTGGACAAACTGCTCGCGGATTATAACGGTTCGGAAGATCGGAATGAACGTGTATTCCCGACCATCGCCCCCCACAGCATTTACACCTGCAGTCCCGACCTCCTGCGCTGGAGCGCGGAACGGGCGGAAGAGATGGGGCTGGTCTTTCATATTCATATGTCCGAAACGGAGCAGGAAGTATCGGAGTGTCTGAGAGAGAACGGCGTGAGGCCATGGCAGTGGCTCGAACGCATCGGCGTATTGAACCGCGTCGCCGGACACGCAATCGCCGCACACGGCATCTGGATGGATGAAACGGAACGGAAGATCGCGAAAGCATACGGCGTCACGCTGGCGCACAACCCCGGGAGCAACATGAAACTTGCCTCCGGAGTCTTTGACTGGAAGGCGATCAGAGAAGAGAATATTCCGGTCATGCTCGCTCCTGACGGTGTCGCATCAAATAACAGCCTCGACATGATTGATGAAATGAAACTTGCGGCGCTCCTCCAGAAGGCATATTCCAACGACGCGACCCGCCTCAACGCTCACGAAGCCCTTGAGCTTGCGACCGGAGTTTACAGCAACGTGTTTCAAAGGTGGGGAGTGGATGGTGCGATTCAGGAAGGCGGTCCCGCCGATATGATTCTCGTATCCCTGGACCACCCGCAAATGACGCCGGTCCACAACATAGAAAGCAATCTCGTCTATGCCGCCAACGGCACGATGGTGGACACCGTCATCTGCGGGGGCGAAATACTGATGCGAGGCCGCCGCGTCCCCGGTGAAGAAGAGGTCCTGCGGGAGGGTACGAAGCGGGCGAAAGCCCTGGCCGAACGGGTGGCAGTGACACACTCATAGGCGAAGTATAGTGGAACCGGCGCAGCCGGAAGCGGTCGTTACTCCTCGCCGGATGTCAGGCCAAGGAGAAGACGCTCCGCCCGCCATCGGGGAATGTAAAAATCATAGGGAGAAGTGGTGATACGGGCGGGAACCCGCTCTTCCTCCGCAGACTCCCACATCTGCAACTCCACCGTCTCACCGAGAATCGTCTCCACCGCAACCTTCGATGCGGGATCCCCCGTCCACGGCGACCGGTCGCCGTCCGTGGGGAGATACTCCGGAAAGGTCGACGCTTCCAGGCTTGCCAGTTCTCTGACAAAGGCATTGAGTCGCTCCGCCGAGACCGCTTCGCCCGTGACCGGGTCGACGGCGCGCCACGCCGTCTCACTGAAGGCGTCCGCTACCGACGGCGAGTCAGGCGTCTGTTCAGACGTCCCGTCTTCTTCGATCGCCCGTTGTACGACAACAGGTGGATTCCGCCCGACGGTTACCTCCGCCTGTACAATGTCGTCGGCGGAAATTTCCGCCATAGTCCGCTCGCGAAAACGAAGCGGGTCGGTAGATACGGCGGTCTCCAGGGAGCGCGGAAGGAGGACGATTTCCCGTGCGCCATTGATGCGGCCGTAGACTGCGTTTCCGCTCGCCGCGGTATCGCCAAGCTGAATCGACACCGGTTCGATATTCCCGGTAAAGATGCGGACCGTCATGAGACCTGCCTCGTCGAGGCCGTAATCCCCGGCGTTCCCTCTTCCGGTAACCACGTCCGCCCGTTTAATCGACCCGATCTCTTTCAGGACCTCGTCGATCCGACCCTCCGCGACGGGATAGGATTCCTCACCCATCGTCCACGGGCCGGTCTTTTTAGTAGAATCGGTGGAATCACCGGAGCGGGAGAATATGAGGCTTTCCCCGGCTCCCTCAATCCGAACCTGATCGACGGCGCCCGCATCGAACTCCGGTACCGGCATTGTGGTACCCCGAGTTTCAGTTGTTTCCTGAATGACAAAAATCGCTGCGAGGATAATCACGATCGCGGCGTATATGAATGTTCGGACTGGAATTTTCGGAAACCTCTGCTCGTCAGTCATATTTTTCCTCCCCGTGGTTTTCGTCCGTAACGGTCGCCTGACCGGCGGGCAACGGCGCACCGAACGTCGCGGCAATCCGGGCGCGTCGTATTCGCCGTCGATACCATACAAAGAGACCGACGGCGACGACAAAGAGAGGAACCAGAATTACATTTCCCCATCGGGCCGCCGCGACCGCGGCGGGATGCTCCACCGTGATCCGTGGCACGCCCAATCCCTTGCTGCGAAGCTCCGCAATGCCGGACGCCCCGCTGAGGTAGTCGAGAACGTTGAGCACAAAAGTACCGTTGGGTGTGCGGTTTTGCGGATCCAGCATCTGCGCCGTCGTCAACGCCGATGACGAGACGACGATAATTTCCCCGTCGCCGGTGGACTTTTCGGCAAAACGCTCCGGCCCGGGATTTCCGGGATCGCCGGGATCACCACCGACATCCAGGGGACCGTCGAAGTGACTCGTCAACGTTCCGTTCAGCAAAACGGCAACGTCGCGACGACCCAGATCCGCCGACGGCGGTGCTCCCTCTATCCACGGCCCCACATCCTCGGGGGTCTGGACGGTCCAGCTCTGCGGTGAGGTACGCAAAAGGAATGTGTAAACCGGCTCACCTCCACCGGAAGCCCGATCCTCGGAAAGGTCCCGTGACGGCAGGAGTTCCGTCGTATTGAGAACGATCACGTCCTGCAGCCCCGCGGTAACCGCTGCATCGTCGTTGAGACTATCTCCGCTGAGTACCGGTGCCTGGAAGAGTGTGAGGGACTGGCCGCCCTGACGGGCCGTGTAGCTTTCCTCATCGAGGACAAACGCTCCCGTGACGGTGACGCCGTACGATTCCAGAAGGGCCTCCACACCTGTTTCGTTCTCTTCCCATCCGGGTTGAACGCCCATCATTTGCTGCTGCTGCGTGGGAATCACCTGCCGATATCGGTCGACGAGAAAAAAGACGGAGCCGCCGTTCATGACAAACTGATCGATCCGATAGAGCGCTTCCTCGCTGTACGGTACGGAGGGACCGTTCACGATCAGAGTATCGATGTCCGCGGGGATGTCATTCTTATCGAGCGAGACGGGAAGAAGTTCATATCGCTCACCCGCGAGGGCGGCCAGAGGGGCGGCGCCCTGACGCTGGTCCTGCAGCGCTTTTTCCCCGTGGCCGACGGCGTAGGCGATTCGTGGATTGGGCGAGACGAGGCCCCGCAGACCCTGTCGGATCGATTCCTCTATATTGGCTGGATCGTCGAGGGTATATCCACCGAAGAGCTGGGAATATATTTCAAGGGGAATCCGTTTTACCTGATCCCCCGTATGGAGGACGACTTCAAGAAGCCCTTCCCTGACGGTACCGTCGTTTGCCTCCCAGCGGAGGGGACGGACGCCGAATCGTTCCGCCGCGTCCCGGATTTCCGCCGCCGTCGCCGGCCGATTGAAGGAATACTCGATCTTGCCGTAGTTGTCCCTGTTGATCCGCTCGTGAATCGCCGCGAGCTGTGCGTTGAGCTCCCGGAATCCCTGTATGCCCAGTTCTTCCAGAGCGGGCGAGGCAAAGACGTCCATGACAACCGGTTCCGTCGTACCGGCGAGGGCGTCTACCTGTTCAATCGCCGAAGACATCGCCGCGGTAAGGCGGTACTCAAGTCCGTCGGTGGTGGTGAGGCGATCCACCCGTTCCACCACATTGCCGTAGAGGATGACCGCACCCATATAGACCGCCCGGGACTGAAACTGGTCCGACCGCACCTCCTGGATTTCTATCTGCTGCAGGCCGTACTGCTGCGCCTGTTGCCGTCCTTCAGGAGTGGATACGTCGATCGCTTCCCAGGTGAATGTGTCGCCACCGGCGGCGCGATACTCCCGAAGCAGGTCTGTCAGGTATTGACGGACACCGTTGTAGGGCGCGGGGAGGTCGTTGCTGAAGAGGACGTAGACGCGCAGCGGGTCCTCCAGGCGTGCAAGCGTTTCTTCGCTGACCCGTGAGAGACTGTAGGCGTCGTTTCTGGTTAAGTCGAACTTTCGATATGCGTTGCCCGCAACAAGATTGATGAGGACGAGTATTCCAATCACAAGGACAAAGTTGACTGCGGCGATAAGCCGCGTGGGGACGCGAGAGGTATTCACCGTTGCCTCCTATCTTCTGCGCTGAAGCTGCATATGGGTGAGAACGAGAAAAAAGACCGTTGCACTCACGAGATAGACGACCGACCGCGTATCAACCACACCCCTGGTGAAGGAGGAGAAGTGGTATCCCGTACTGAAGAACTGGATCAGTGAGACCGCCTCACCGGGAATGAGGATGACGAGACTCTCAAGGAGGGCGAGAAAGAGGGCGATCACCAGTCCGACGACGAGGGCGACCGTCTCATTCCGGGCCACCGCCGACGCAAAGAGGCCGACCGAACCGTAGACCGCGATGAGCAGGATCGCCCCGAGGTAGCCTCCCGCGACGGGACCGGGGTCGAGCGCCCCGAATCCCGTCACCGTCAGGGCAAAGAAGAGCGTCGGCGCCAACAGGAAAAGTCCCGTAATCCACAGGGCGACAAACTTCGCGACGACGATATGTCCGTTTCCGATGGGGAGGGTGGCGAGAATCTCCCACGTACCCCTTCTACGCTCTTCCGCCACCAGCCTCATGGCGAGGGCGGGCATGAGGATCGCCAGGAGCATGGGCAGGAGGCCGAAGAAGTGACGCAGCTCGGCCCGTTCAAAGAGAAAAAAGACCGAAAAGAAGAGCGACGCCGTCACACCGAGGAAAACAGCGCCCACCACATACGCTACGGGCGTCTGAAAGTATCCGGCAAGCTCGCGACGGATAAGCGCCAGAGTTGCGGTGCCGCCGCGCCTGTATGACGTCAGGGCGGCCGATTCATTTTGCGGTGATCGATCAGACATTGATGGCCTCCCGGGTAAGCTGATGAAAGATGTCCTCCATGGATGTCCGTTCCTCCGCCATTTCATAGAGGGTGAGGTCCATCTCTACGGCGAGGTGGAAGATCTCCGGGCGGAGATCGACGCTCCCCTCGGATTCGACGACGCAGGCGGTGAGGTTGTCCTCCCGAGTCTCATCCATGCGCAGCGTCTTGAAACCCTCCAGAACGGAGAGGCGCTCCCGCAGAACCTCCGGTTCAATATTTGAAAGGAGAAGACGGATACGCCGCCGGTCGCCGGAGAAGTCGTCGATGGAACCGTCATAGCGGATCGCTCCGTCATGAATGACGATGACGCGGCTGCAGAGGGCCTCCACCTCCTGCATGATGTGGGTGGAGAGGATGACCGTCTTGGTGCGGGCGATGCGGCGGATAAGGGCGCGAACCTCGATAATCTGGTTGGGGTCGAGGCCGCTGGTGGGCTCGTCGAGGACGAGGATTTCCGGGTCGTGTATGAGCGTGTGGGCGAGGCCGACGCGCTGGCGATAGCCCTTGGAGAGCTCCCGAATCGGCATGTGGGCGTGGTCGCCGAGTCCCACTTCGCGAATGACTTCCGGGACACGCTTCCGTCCGTCGATGCCGTGGAGGCGCGCTTCGTACATGAGGTAGTCCCAGGCGAGCATGTCCCCGTATGAGGGCGCCGACTCGGGGAGGTATCCGATCAGGCGCTTGAGCTCCACCGAATCGGGGGTAAAGGGCACCCCGGCGATGGTGACCTCGCCGGCGGTGGGTTCCAGGTACCCCGTCATGATGCGCATCGTCGTCGTCTTTCCGGCACCGTTGGGTCCGAGAAGTCCGACGATCCCGCCGGGAGGAATTGAAAAACTCACGCCCTTGAGGGCGCGGAGGTCTCCGTAATGTTTTGTGACGTTTTCTAACTGTACCATGGCTATCTGTGAGGAGTACCCAACGGCGATTACCGCAGGATTACCGAATCATTACAGTTTTGTAAGGAAGGGACCGGGCGGCACCACCCGCAGGCGGTGGGACGCGGCCTTCGCGGCACCCGGGCACGACCTGCATGCAATTCGGCGCCGCTTTCTCGCACCCAGGCGCCGCCCCTCCCCTACTTCTCAAAGTCCCGAAGATACGCCTCCTGCTCATCGGTGAGATGGTCGTGACACACGCCTATTGCTTCCAGACGCAGTCGGGCAACGGCGTAGTCGATCTCCCGGGGTACGGGGATGACCTCCGACGGCAGCGATAACCCGGCGGCGGCGCCGGTGGCGCCGGAATCGCGATCAGTGCGGGCGCTCCGGGCGAGGTATTCCGCGCTCAACGCCTGGACGGCGAAGCTGGTGTCCATGATTTCAGCCGGGTGGCCGTCGGCGGCGGAGATGTTCACTATTTTCCCGTCGGCAATGACATTGATCCATTTGTCGGAGGCGCCTGCGACGGCCCCGGAGCGCCCACTCAGCCGGTAGGAGGTGAGGTTTTCCCGTACCGCGGTTTTTTCGATCGCGACGGCGGCCAGATCATCCAGATCGATTTCGTCGTAAAAGTGTCCCGCATTCGCGAGAACAGCTCCGTCTTTCATCTTCGTCATGTGATTCACCGTGATGATATCTTTCACGCCGGTGGTTGTGATGAAATAGTCACCCCGGGAGGCGGCGTCGGCCATGGGCATGACGGCGTATCCGTCCATGACCGCTTCGAGTGCCTTGATTTCATCCACTTCGCAGACGATGACCCGCGCTCCCAGTCCGGCGGCACTTCTGGCGATACCGCGACCGCACCAGCCGTACCCGGCGACGACGACGGTCGTTCCCGTGACGAGAAGGTTGGTGGTGCGCATGATGGCGTCCATCGTACTCTGTCCCGTGCCGTACCGATTGTCGAAGAGGTGTTTCATGTAGGCGTCGTTGACGGCGATGACGGGAAACGTGAGCTTGCCCGCCGCCGCACGCGCGTTGTTTCTGAGCACGCCGGCGGTGGTCTCTTCACACGCCCCGATGACGTCCGTCGCGTGCGCGGTGGCCCCTTCATGAAGGTGGTGGACGAGATCGCCGCCGTCGTCAATGACGATATGCGGTCTGATGTGAAGGGCGGTCTGCTGATGGCGATGGAACTCCGCCTGATCCGCACCGTGGACCGCGTATACATGGAGCCCCCGTTCCGCGAGGGCCGCGACGACGTCGTCCTTTGTGGAGAGGGGGTTGCTTCCGGTTACGGAGACTTCCGCCCCGCCGGCGGCGAGGACGAGGGCAAGGTAGGCCGTCTTTGCCTCCAGGTGAACACTTACCGCCGCTCGCAGTCCCCGGAAGGGCTGTTCCGCCCGAAAGCGCTCTTCCAGGCCACGAAGGATGGGCATGTTTCGCCGTACCCACTCGATCTTTCTGTTTCCCTCCCCGGCAAGGCCGGGGTCGACAAGGATGTTGGCGGGCATTGCATTGTTTTCGGACATGGTTACAGCGCCTCCACGATCGCCTGTACCAGGCCCGCAAACTTGTCGCGAACCATCCGTCCCGTCTCCATCACCTCCGCATGGTTGAGAGGCTGATCGAGAATCCCTGCGGCCATGTTGCTTATTGCACTGATGCCGAGGACCTTCATCGAGGCGTGAGCCGCTGCGATTACTTCCGGCACGGTGGACATGCCCACCGCGTCGGCCCCCAGGGTGCGAAGCATGCGGATTTCAGCGGGCGTCTCGAAACTCGGTCCCGCCATGTGGGCGTACACTCCCTGACGTACGTCGATTCCGATTCGTCGCGCCGTTTCGAGGGCGATGCTCCGCAACTCCGGTGTGTAGGCGGTACTCATATCGTTGAATCGCGGCCCCAGCTCATCGATGTTGTGTCCCCGCAGAGGGCTGTCGGTGAAGAGCTTTATGTGGTCGGTTATGATCATCAGGTCCCCGGGGGCAAAGGCAGTATTGACGCCGCCGGCGGCGTTGGTCACCACCATCGTCCCGACACCCAGGAGCTTCATCACCCGGACGGGAAAGACCACCTCGTCCATGGTGTAGCCCTCGTAATAGTGAAATCGTCCCTGCATGATAACGACCCGTTTGCCGCCCAACTCGCCGAAGACGAGACGTCCCGCGTGGCCTTCCACGGTACTTACCGGAAATCCGGGAATATCCGCGTAGTCGATTGTATCCGCGTCGGGTATATCGTCGCCGAGAACGCCGAGCCCGCTGCCGAGTATCAACCCAATTTCAGGTCGAAAGGACGTTCTGGACGAAATATATTCAACGGCCTTTCGGACCGCGGTCATTCGATTATCCATAATGCACTCCTGAGTTTGTCAGTCCCCCGTCGTTCGCCGGCGGGGCAATAAAAAACCGGGCGGTACGAATACCACCCGGCTTGCAGTGTATCACGGAGACTGCGACTCATCGAGGCGCAGTTCATCCACCCCGCCGGTACACGAAGTACCGCAGCGGAGACAGCCGCGATCAGTCGATGAGATCTGCGATTTCGGCGCGGGTCTTGGCGACTTCTATCTCTCCGGAGAGGATTTGTGCCCGGGCATCCGCAACCGCATCCTTCACGGCCTGGGGAACAACACTGTCGAACCCGTGGAAGGGAGCGATGCCGGTGGCATCCTCCGCGAGACCGTATGCGTGTGTTCCGCCTTCAAAGGTACCGTTTGCAACGCTTTCAAGAACGACATACACCGATTCGGGTATCTTCTTGATGGCGCTTGTTAGAACGGTGTCGGGAGCGACACTGTTCTGGTCGACGTCTACACCGATTGCGAGTGCGCCGTTTTCACGGGCCGCCTGAATTGCACCGAGACCGGTCAGACCGGCGGCGTGGAAGACGATATCCGCGCCCTGCTCGATCATTGCAACGGCTGCTTCACGGCCACGGGCCTGATCGGTGAAGTCACCGGCCGTAACGGAAAGCACCCGGACATCGGGATTTGCATATTTCACACCCTGGATAAACCCGACCTCAAAGCGCTCGACCGGCGGAATGAACATACCGAGAACGACACCGACGATGGGATCCGGATTGAGTTTGGGAGACGCATCGGAGTATTCCGCGGTCATGTGTCCTGCAACCACGCCGGCGAGAAATCCACTCTGCTCTTCCTGATAGAGAATGCCCTGCAGGTTGGGAATGTCCGGGTCCCCGCCGATATCGATGCCGCCGAAGTAGGTGTCGGGATTCATCCGGGCCGCTTCCTTGACCGCCTCTTCCATGAGGAATCCAACGGCAAAGACGATGTCCGCACCGTCTTCGGCAAGGCCGGTCAGGTTGGGAATGTAGTCGGTCTGCTGGTTGGACTCGACGACACGCGCCTCAAAACCGAGCTCCGCACCCATTTCAAGACCGGCGTATGCGCCGTCGTTAAAGCTCTTGTCACCGAGACCACCGACGTCGGTAGCCATGGCGGCGATCATCGGTTCAGCTTCCTCCGCAGGAGCGGCTTCGGCAGCGTCAGACGCGGGAGCCTCATCACGGCTGCACCCGACGAAGACAAGTGCCAGAACTGCGACGAGTACAAGGAGTACACCTGAGTATTTCTTCATAACCAATCCCTCCTTTTGGGATGTATCAGAATTTGGAGTGTCAGTATACACCCCGTGGAATCACTACACAATCACGGAAAAGTCTTTTTCGGCGAATTGCTCGGTCGGCGGACCGACGACCGGAAGGCCGTCGACGCCCGTCACTCTTCGTTCCGTTCAATCATAAAATCGGTACCTACCGCTTTGGGCGGCCGGCTGCGGCGCACGAGTCCCGCCACGGCAACTACCGTGAGAACGTAGGGCAGGATGATAAAAATCTCCTCGGGCACATTGGCGACTTCAAAGACCTGAAGCCGGACCTGGAGGGCATCGGCAAATCCGAAGAAGAGCGCCGCGATAAAGGCACCGACCGGATGCCATCCTCCAGATATCATCGCCGCCATGGCGATGAATCCGCGTCCCCCCGTCATGCCTTCGGTAAAGCTGACGTTGCCCTCAATTGAGAGATAGGCGCCGGCCATTCCGCCGACCAGTCCGCTGACGAGGACGCCGAAGTACCGCATCTTGTAGACCGACACACCGATCGTCTCCAGGGCAAGGGGGTGTTCCCCGGCTGCACGAACGTGCAGCCCCAGCTTGGTCCGGGAGAGAAACCAGGTGAAAAAGGCGATCAGAATGAAACTGAAGTAGACGATCGGCGTCTGATCGAAAAACATCCGTCCAAGGACGGGAATGCCGGACAGGACGGGAATCGCCCAGCGCAAGTCGCCGAGGCTGTTCGGGATCGAATCGGTCGTGCCGGGATGGCCTACAATGAGAATCATAAGATATGCGGTAATCCCCAGCGCAAGCACGTTGAGGACCGCCCCGCTGACCACATGGTCCAAATGGAGGCTTACCGTGGCGACCGCGTGAAGAAGGCTGAACATCCCCCCGAAGAATATCGCCGCCACGAGTCCGATCCAGGGATTTCCCGTCGCTCCCGCGACGATCGCCGCGACGAAGGCACCAACGGTCATGATCCCTTCCATGGCGATATTTACGATCCCCGATCGCTCACACACGACGGCACCGATTGCGGCAAGAGCGATGGGGGTGGCGTTTCGAATCATTGCGGCAAGCAAGTTTACGACAAAGTCATAGTCAAACATTTCAGGCCCCTCCCTCGGTTGCGGCGGAGAAGGAACTCTCCGCATCACGTCGCAGTTTCTTCTTTCGTCGCCAGTTGCCGATGGCTGTATAAATGTACCGGGCGACGACGAGGAAGAGGACCGTGCCTTTTACTATTTCCACGATGGCACTCGGTGTCTGCGTTGTCCGGGCCATGAATTGTCCTCCCGCATCGAGAATACCCCAGAGAATACCGGTGAAGACGACGCCGATGGGGTTGCCCCCTGCGAGAAGGGCGACGGAAATGCCGTTCCAACCGTAACCGGCCTGAAGGTTTTCAAACAATCGGTGGTCCAGACCGTTGACCTGATTGAACCCCGCCAGTCCGGCGAGAAAACCGGCAATCAGGAGCGCCCGAAAGATGTTCTTCCCTACAGAAATGCCCTGTGCCCGGGCGGCGTCCTTGTTTTCGCCGACCGCTCGAATTTCAAATCCCACCGTTGTGTGATAAAGGATGTAGTGAATGACCAGGGCGACCACGATCGCCAGGAGTATACCCGTGTGCACCCGATAGTTTGCATCGGGAAGAAACTGCTGAAAACGGGGAAGCCACGTCGCCTCGGGAAGGGTATTCGTGACATAGGGGTGCGTGCTGGTGGCGGGATCTCCGCCGTTGGCGCGAATGAAAATCGGAGAAAGATAGCGCGCCGTATGGGCAAGCATCATCGTCGTAATGACCTCATGCGCCCCGGTACGCACCTTGAGATAGGCCGGGATGATCGTCCAGGCGGCACCAAGCAATCCGGCAAAGACAAAAACCAGGGGGATGCTCACCACGCCGGGTAATGCCAGCCGGAGGCTGAGCCACGTTGCGGCCATGGCACCGAGGTAATACTGTCCTTCCGCACCGATATTAAAGAGTCCCGCCTTGAAGGCAAAGGCTACCGAGAGGGCCGTAAAAATCAGCGGCGCCGCGTTGAGCACCGAAATATGCCAGTTGCGTACAAGGCCGCCGAAGAAGAGCGCGCTGTACGCTTTCACCGGGTCGTAGCCCGTGACCAGCATGAGAATTCCACCGATGAGTATCGCAATCACGACACCCAGCACTGGTACAACCATTTTCCGGGCGCTTCGCCGGATAATTTCAACGACAGCACCGCGTCCGGAAAGCACGTACACCCGGGCGAGATATACCACAACGGCTGCAACGAGAAGCCAGATACCCCAGAAATAGGAGGTCTCATTGCGGCTCATCGCGGCGCCCAGCCACAACACGGTACCCGCTGCGCCGAGCAGTACAGTTGCAGCCAACAGAAGACGGGGTACCGTGCGGGCGGTCGCGGAAGTTCGTCCTTCACTCATGATGCACGCTCCTTTCCACCGGTCATGTAAAACCCGACTTCCCGTTCGTCGGTCTCTTCCGTAGCAAACTCCCGCACGATTGCTCCCTCGTAGATGACGAGTACCCGATCCGCCAGGGCGAAAATCTCCTCAAGCTCAAGGGATATGAGCAGAATTCCCACGTCCTTGTCACGCATCGCGAGAATCTGGGAATGAATGTACTCGATCGCGCCTACGTCAAGACCGCGGGTCGGCTGGTTCACAAGCAGAAAATTGGGGTCCCTCGTCAACTCTCGGGCGAGGATGACCTTCTGCTGATTTCCCCCCGACAGCGTCCCCGCCGCGGCGGACGGTCCCGATGTACGGATATCGAAATCGCCGATAAGCGACTCTGCATGCTCGTTTATCGCCCCGTAATCGAGGGACCAGCCTTTGTAGCGCGCGTTGGGCGGCCGGTCGTGATAGCCGATGGCGATGTTTTCTGCAACGGTAAAGGGAAGCACCAGCCCGTACCTATGTCGGTCGGCGGGAACGTAGCTGATTTTTCGGTGAATTCGCTCCTTTGTGGTAAGTCCCGCGATGTCGGTCCCGCGGTGCCGGAGCACGCCGGCGGTTGCTTTTCTCAAACCCATGATTACATCGGCGAGTTCGGACTGACCGTTTCCGTCGACCCCGGCTATACCGACGATCTCACCGGGCCGTACTTCAAGAGAAAGGCCGTCTACTGCATTCACGCCGCGATCGTCCCGTACTACCAGATTGTCTATGGAGAAGACGGGATCTCCCGCAACAGACCTCTTTGTCCGCTCCACGGTGAGCACCACGTCACGTCCAACCATTAGATTGGCAAGCTCTTCCTTGGTGACGTCCGCGGTGCGCCGTTCCCCTTCTATCCGTCCGCGCCTGAGGATATAGACGCGATCGGAGATTTCCTTCACCTCTTCCAGTTTGTGGGTGATGATTATAATCGAAACTCCGTTTTCCCGGAGACCCCGAATAACGGTAAAGAGCTCTTCCACCTCCTGGGGCGTCAATACCGCGGTCGGTTCGTCGAGAATGAGAATCTTTGCCTGACGATAGAGGGCCTTGAGA
Organism: Alkalispirochaeta sp.; assembly: GCA_965242725.1. Lineage (GTDB taxonomy): Bacteria > Spirochaetota > Spirochaetia > DSM-27196 > Alkalispirochaetaceae > Alkalispirochaeta. The sequence goes on along the minus strand of CBDESZ010000003.1, from coordinate 113,680 downwards.
ATCTCCACCCGCTGCTGCAGTCCCACGGAGAGGTTCATGATCTTTTCATCGGGATCTATCCTGAGTCCGTGACGCTCGCTGAGCTCTTTCACCTGTTTCCGGGCGGCTTTGTAGTCGATTTGCGGACCCGCACCGGGCTCCGCGCCGAGAATGATATTCTCCGTGACGGTCAGCGTCTCCACAAGCATAAAGTGCTGATGCACCATTCCGAGTCCCTGATCGATGGCGTCCCTGGGAGAAGAAAACTCAACGGCGGAACCGTTCAGGACGATCTGCCCCGCCGTCGGCTTGTACAGACCGTACAGCACGTTCATGAGGGTACTCTTTCCCGCGCCATTTTCACCGAGCAGACAAAGTATCTCACCCTCTTGGAGGGATATATTGATATCGTCATTGGCGAGAACCTTTGGGAATCGCTTGACGATATGTCGTGTTTCAAGAACTGTCATCCTACCTCCTCGAGTGTACTCATAGTAACTCAGGACGGCGGATTATGCATTCCCTTTTGTCGATTCAACTTCTGAACACGGGCGCTTTGAACACGGCCGCCCCGTCGGGACGGTCCGCTCCGCGGCAGGGTCGCGCCGTTCTATTCCTAGATCTGACGACACATGACGCGACGGGCAAAGGGTGTCAGGCGATACCCGCGACTGAGGGCGTCCCGGCAGGAAGGCCGGGAGCGGCAGTTCAGCCGGTTGGCCGACGCTCCTTCACGGACCGACTGCGTCCGGCCGACCGGCGCGATTACACGACGGGGCGACGGCCTGCCGCAATCCGCGCTCGGGGGAACGCGTTCCTCATCGGGAACAGGCTCCACAAGCCCGAGCATGGGTCCGACGCGATGAAAGAGGCGCCCCTGAATTACCGCTGCCATGACCTGACGGTCGTCCAGCCAGGCCAGGGGGCTTTCCGGAATTCCCCTGATGTGTGCCACGGCGATCAGCACATCGGCCAGATCGTACGCCGTCAGACCGGAGGGACTGCGTATCAACAGCAGAAGCAGCAGGAGCCCGTTGCGCCGGACAAACGACAGCTGAGGAAGGCCGTCGTCAAATTTCCAGGTGTGACGATTCAGAAAGCGGAAAAAAGAGGTCCCGGTAAAAGTCTCCCGCGGTAAACCATGTCCGCGGCGCGGGGTGGTGATCATCCCGTTCACGGGGTCCACGTGGATAAGTCCGCACTCCTCCAGAATACTTGAGACCGACCGCGGGTCAAACCGATACCCCAGGGTCCCCTCCGCGAGATATCGGTTCGTCGACCACGAGCCGACATAGCGGGTGACGGGAATCGACGCAAAGGGCCCCGGCTCATTCAACCCATCTATGAGACGCCATGCACGGCGGACAAAGGGAACCTCCAGGTAAAGCTCGGCCGGCAGATCGCTCCGTACGAGAATGTACCCGCCGCTTTCTCCCGCCTGACAGCCGTCAAGGCCTTCCGCAACGGCGAGGGACAGACCCCGCAGCTCATCCCGTGATCGATGGTACTCCAGAAATGAGTGCGACGTTGGAGCCCGCGGCGCGACAATCGCCGCAGGCCGGTCGTTGCGTCGTTGTATTTGGGAGTGGCCGGGTAAACTCGTCATGAAACAGGCGTGTCAGGGTGGGCGAATGGGATTCCATATCCCTTCTCATGGGGAAAGTGGTCATGCCGCTTCTACCGGCGGTGGAATTTCGACAACTTCCCGCCCCGGCCGGGCGACAGGGGCCGGGCCGGACGGGGCGGGGTTGAGCCAGGCCGGGCTGGTCTGAGTTGGGCGGCCATGGGCAGGCTCGGCCGGGCCAGGTTGGGCGGGGCTGGGCCCCGCCGGGCGACAGGGGCCGCCCTGGCGCAGGGTTGGGCCGGACTGAACAGATGTAGTATCAACCTTTATTCGGTTTCATTTTCCTGTTATGCTTTTTTCATGAAACGGAGTACTTCGCGCCCGACGGCAACTCCGGTGTTGTTCCTTGCGACGCTGATACTCACTGCGTCCACGCTTCCCGTCGGCGCACAGGTCATGACGGGTGATATAGAGATCCGGCGAATTGACTATCCCTTTGATGACATAAACGAAATTGCCGAAATCGAAACGGAGGTGTCGGAGGTCAATCGGGGTGGCGTCGACGTGGTAAGAAGCTTCTCGGACTTTCACATCCTTACCGACGTGTCCCTCGACGCCCTGGTCGAAACGATCTCCGACCGGGACGCTCAACAGGAAATCGTACCGCGAGTACAGGAATATGAGTGGGAACCGATTCCCGGGAGCGACGGCAACGCCGTGCTGGAAGAGCAGGTCGTCGGAATTCGGTTCATGGGATTTGACGCAACGTACCATCTCCGGCAGCGATCGGAACTTATCGACCTGCGGGATGAAACGCCGCGGCGTGTATTTCTTCACTACCACATGGTTGAATCCCTCGACGACAAACTGGCCTCCAGCGAAGGGGTGTACCTCTTTCAGGAGGTCAACAGGGAAGGCCACCGGTACACCTACATGCGTCAGCAGAACATTACGGGAATCAAGGACACATTCTTTGGACTGAAGACCATTCTCCGGCGGTTCACGCGGCGGGATACGGAAAGGCTCTTCGAGGCGATTATCGCCGCGGCGAGGGAGCGGGAGCAACGTGCCGCTGAGGGGTAGGGCCGCCGACGGAAGCGCCTTTCGGGAGAACAGCGAACTCAGTTGACCGGTATGAAACCGACGAGACCGCGTATATCCCGATCGGTAAAGCGCACACCCGCTCCGACAAAGAAGTCCCGCTCGTAGACCCCCATGATGTCGTCAATGCCGCCGTTTATGTAAATCCACCGCAGGGGATTGTTGCTTTCAGGATCGTAAAAGGGGTAGATCGTGCCGCTGCTGCGGAGGTATATGCCGTTCTCTGCACCGAAATCGAAGGCCTCCGCGGTCACCGCAATCTGATCTATGGGCCGTACGTCCACTCCGACACCGCCGGTGCTCTCGATGACGCCGCCCCGGACCGTTACGGGTCCCCATGTGCGGGCGAGCTGGGCGTTGAACTTGAGTTCGTCGCTGCGGACAACTTCGTCCTCGATAATCGTCGTGGTGGCGCCGCCGACGGTTGTTGATTCCGTCCTCGTCCGCCGTTCATCAACCCACGGCACGGGGGTACTGGTGACACCGAGGGAGTAGTATTTGTCCCGGTTGCCGGGGGTGAGGCGAAGGTCGAAGGAGGTGCGGGCGCTCTGCTGCTGAATGAGGTAGTCGCTTTGAAAACCGACCTGAACATCCAGGCCGATGGTGGAGTCGATGAACTCCTCCGCCTTGCCGGCGATACGGTCGACACGCGTATAGAGCTCATCGTCGGTGAGGAGACGTCCCACCGTACCCTCCCCGTCCCTGACGAGGGTGGTGACGCTCGCCACGTTGTCAGCTGATACCTGAACGGACGCAAGAACGCCCCGCAGTTCCGCGAGGCTTTCCTCAATGCCCTGGATGCTGCGGGTCAGAACTTCATCGTTGTCACCGACAAGGGTATCGAGGCGGGCGGTGAGGCGGGCGGTATTGTCCAGCACCTCCTGCAGGGTCCGGACCTGCTGAACCGAATCGCGGTTGACCCTGCCGGTGAACTCCTCAAAATTCCGCATCGAGGCCCGTACAAGGAGGAGATTTTCCTCGATGAGGGCGCTTGTGGAAACGGTTGTCTCCCTGACGATATTCACAATTTCATCAAGGGTTTCCAGCGTCCCTTCCTCGGAGAGGTAGCGGTTTATTTCCGTTATGAACTGCGACGCGTCGGCGGCGAGTTCATTTGCACTGACCATCACGTCCGACAGCGCCGCCTGCTGGCGGACATTCCGGACCACGTCACCGTCCCGAAGCATGGCGCCCTGGCCGTTGCCGGGAGTGATGGAGACGGTAGCCGTACCGAGCATACTGGAAGTTGCTTTGGAAACGATCGCGTCCTCGGAGAGCTGGACGTCCTCCCGGAGTTCCAGGGTGAGTCGCGCGCGGTTCTCGTCAAGTTCGATCTCCGTAAGCCGTCCAACCCGCACCCCCGCGAGGTTCACCGCCGAGTCGATGACGAGCCCGCTTGCGTCATCCATGTAGGCGTGGACGGTATAGGTCTCACCGCCACGGTTCACCTCTTCGGCGGTACGCATGACGTAGGCAAAAAAGAGAACGGTCGTAATGGATACAAACAGTCCGATTTTCAGGAATCGACTCACCACTACACCTCAAGCTCGTTGAACGAGTTGGAAATAAACCGTTTCAGAATCGGATGTTCCGATTTCACCACCTCCGCCGGCGTCCCCTTGGCCGCTATTTTGCCATCATACAGGAATCCTATGTAATCGGATATACGGAAGGTCGCCTGTATGTCGTGGGTGATGAGAATGCAGGTAATGTCGAACTCTCCGTTCACCTTCACGATGAGATCGTTGATGCTCTCGGCGAGGACGGGATCGAGCCCGGTCGTCGGCTCGTCAAAAAGGAGCACCTCCGGCTGCATCGCCAGGGTGCGGGCGAGCCCCACTCGTTTGCGCATTCCCCCGGAGAGTTCCGCCGGATAGACCTTCCGCACCTCCGGCAGACCGATCCACTCAAGCTTTTCCGTCACCGTCCGCTGAATCTTGCGTTTGTCCCGTATACCCAGAGATTCCACGAGGGGAAAGGCGATATTCTCCTCCACCGTGAGAGAGTCGAAAAGAGCGGAGTTCTGAAAGAGATAACCGAATTTCTGTCTGATTTCCCGTTGTCGGCTCTTGGACGCGCGAAATATGTTTTCCCCCCCGGTAATAGACGGTACCCGCATCGGGGGTCATGATACCGATAACGTGTTTTATGAGAACGCTCTTCCCCGTACCGCTCTGACCGATAATCGAGGTGATTTTCCCCTCCGGAAAGGACATATCCACCCCGTCAAGTACGACGTTTGAGTTGAAACGCTTCTTCAGTCCTTCCACCACGACAATATCATTCATGACCCTCATCCTATGCGATAGAAGACCTTGAGCATGAGATCAGCCATGATGTAGTCGGCAACGAGGATTCCAACCGACGAGGTGACCACCGCGGTCGTCGCCGCCTCACCCACGCCCTTTGATCCCCGATTGGTATTGAATCCGAAGTAGGAACAGATGGACGCCATCATGAGCCCCATGACGGCGGCCTTGATGAGGCCGGAAAAGACGTCGTCGGGGTCCACATACCGGAAGAGCTGGTCGATGAAGCCGCCGGGGTCTACATTTCGAATAAAGACGGCAACCACATAGCTTCCGCAAGACCGACAACGTTGGCCATTGCCGTCAGTACGGGAAAGGCAAAGATACTCGCCAGAACGCGGGGCACTACAAGGTAGTGCACGGGATCCACCGACATCGTCTCCAGTGCATCGAGCTGCTCGTTGACCTTCATCGTACCGATTTCCGCAGTCATTGCCGAACCATTCTTGGCGATCAGCATGAGAGCCGTAATCACCGGTGCCAGCTCCCGGGCGAGGGTCATTCCCACGGCGGCACCGACCATGATCTCCGCTTGAAAATTCGACATGAGGGTGATTATCTGGAGGGTGAAGATCATACCGATGGCGAGGCTGGAAAGGGCGATGATTCCGACGGACTGGGAACCGATGCGTTCAAACTGCTCAATGAACTGCTTGAACCGATAGGGCCGCCGAAACATCGACACCACCACCCGGCCGAAGAAGAGTGAAAAGTTGCCGACATTTTCGAAAAAGAGAACGGTTCTATCCAATATGTGAGAAAAGAGAGGTATCCGCCACGTTTTCCGATTTCTATCATCGGCCACGATGAAAATATACCACCATGGAGGTGGGGCGACTATGGCTGTATATTCGTGTAGCACCGCCGGGGATCAGTAGGTGATCGTCGTTGAGACGACCCATTGCAGGTCGAAAGCCCACGGTGAGGGCAGATTGAAGCGGTTTTTGGTCCATTGCGCCGTGAGTTCGCTGCCGATGGAGAGAGTCCGTCCCGGCGAGGCGCCGGGGCCTGGGGGACCCGGAACGCTGCCTGACGCAGGAGCGTTGAAGCGACCGATTCCCCGGGGATAGAACTCCCCGTGGAGGGTGACCGCCGTCGTCCACATGGCGACCCACTCTTCTCCATCCCAGGTGACGTATCCCGACGACGGGGCGGCCATGGTCGCCTCATCTTCGTCGATCGGATCGGGACGGAGATCTTTGTTGATCTTGCTCTCCAGGAGCTCCGTCTGGGGGACCGAACCGTTCCCCTCCCAGAACGCCGTCACCCCGAAGTGGTAGCGGCCGGGAACGCGGTACGTACTGTCCAGCCACAGAAGGGTGAAGTCATTTCCTCCGTAGTGACCGATAGGCTTGTCGTAGTAGAGCTGCTTAGAACCTTCCGAGTGGTGAGCCATAACAAAGCGCCGGGTGGTGAGACTGGTCAGGGGGTGGTTGTGAATCCCCATCCACGGCGTGGCGTACACCCCTTCCACGGTGGATTCGAGAAAACCCGTTGCCCGCGGCAAAGCGCGTATCCACCCCCGGCAAGGGCGATATAGGCGTTGGGCTCCTCGGCGAGATCGGTCTCGGGCTCCAGGGGACTGGTCCACTGGTCGGGGGCGATGGCGCCGTACAGGTTGATTCCCGGCGCAACGGCCAGATCAAACTCGTAGCTCCGGTGGGCGTTCCCCACCCACTGGGAGTTGGTATAGAGGTTGTGATAGTCGTAGACGGGGTTGAGATGGCGCAGCTCCACCCGCTCCCGACCGAAGACGATCCCCATCGTGTAGGCGAGGCCCAGGCGGTCCCAGAGACGGACTTCGAAGCGCTGGGAGATGAGATTCTTGTGCTCCTCTTCGGGGACGTAGGTGTAGACGGGCGTGCCGTCGTCGTCCACCAACAGTTCCTCAAACTCCCGCTCGCCGTCGACAAGCGTTCCATCCAGGCTCACCCACATCCAGGAAAACTTGAAATTGTCCCAGAAGGTTGAAAACTGGAGGCTGTCGTACCACTCCACGTAGTCCGAAATGTAGAGGTTGCCGGAACGGCCGTTGCCCCAGTCGATCTGGTCACGACCGAGGGAGGCGTTCCAGCGCTCGCCGCCGACGGAAATGAGGGCGCGATGGGGAAACTGGATGTCCAGCGCGCTGGGTACGACGGGCCAGTTGGTCCAGGGATCTTCCTCGAGGGTATCAAGTTCAAAGTCGCCGTCGGAGTTGAAGCCGTACCGCCCTTCCCTGCTTGAGGTGGGGTAGAGGGCAAAGTCGGGAATATTCTTGATGAAGGCGAGATCCGAGACTGCGTAGCCGAATGAGCCGACCCACCCTTCCAGGGGGAAGCGGGCAAAGGGCTTTCGATCCTCCCAGCGGTAATTCCAGTAGCGGTTGTCGCCGTCGGTGTGAAGGTAGCTCTCAAAGGAGAACTCCGCCCCCGCATCAAATGTGAAGCGGCCTCCTTCTTCGGCGTAGATGGGATCGCCTGCAACGGACTGGGCGACGAGACGTTCACGAAGCCATTCAAAGGTGTTTCGGCCGGCAGGAGACATCCGCCCGGTGTCGAGGCGGTCCATGGCGAGCCGCAGTTCCGCTTCACTGAAGGGGGCCGGAGCTGAAAGGGAGAGCGATACCCTGTTCTATATAGAGTGTCCGTAGCGCTTCATATTCCGCGGAACGGAGGGCGAAAAGCTTCTGGGCGTTTCCGGCGCCCGGACCGCCAGGAGTCCCCGGACCACCTGAAATAGTCGCCTGAGCGTCCGCCGCCGGGGGCAATAGAATGGTGCCGATGACAAGAAGTGCGGCGAAGGTGAACCGTGACATGGTGCCGAGAGAGTATCATACGCTTTGAAGTATTCACAAGAATGTTGATATCGCGCTGTAAGTCCCGGTCGGACAAGAACTTCGCGCCAAAAGATGAATCAGTCCTGCAAAGTCGTTTCGGCGGCGGTAATTACCGCCGTGGATCAACAATCTTCTCAATACGTTGAAGAGAGCGGATCGAGGTGGTTTTGCTTCAGCCAGTCAAAGAGTCCGTCCGTACGGGAGGTAAAACTGTTCTCGATTCGATCCCGGAAGAGGCCGAATCCGGTAAAGACCTTTGCGGCGCCTATTCCGTATACGAGAAGATAGTCCTCGCCGCGAATAACCCACCCGTAGGTGACCATCTCCTCCGGCTTGACGACGCGAATACGCCGATAGCGTATGTCCCACTCATTTTCACTGGAAAAGGAAAAACCGTCGACACCGTCGTAGTCAAACGACTCGTACCGGTAGGTCTGCAGGACCTCACCGAAGGGAGGAAGCTCCTGCAGCACGGGAATCACCACGGACGCCGGAATCGAATCAACCTGTATGTCCGGCAACGGCGCGAGATCTTCTTCGTCGGCCACACGATAGGATTCATAAAAGAGCTCGTTCCACCGCTCCTTGAGAGGGTTGTAGTACTCCAGATAGGAAAGCTCACGTACCGCGAGGAGGGCGTTAAACACATTCAACAGACCTTCGTCTTCGATGGGGCCGTCCACGAGGATCAGCCGTTCCGAAACGATGTTACTGCCGGTGGAGCGGAGCTCGCGCACGGCGTCGCGAATATCGGGAAAGGAGGGAGCGAGCTCCACCTCCCGCGCATCGGTGTGGGTGCGGGAGACGCTGCGTGAATCGAGAAGCTCCGTCATGGCGTCGGGCGGCAAGGTCTCGAGATACTCATAGACCTGGGCGGAGAGGTCCGCAACCGGGACCAGAGCGGCGACAGCGACGAAGAGCACGGTAAAAACAGGAAGGAAGCCGCCTCGGAGGCGATATTTCCCGACAGGACGTACAGTCATGGGCCGCAATATACCATTGGTGCGGCGGAAAAACTACCGGCGCCGCGCCGCTGGCGGGGGGGGGGGGAGGGGGCGAGGCGTCATACGGCGCCGGACCGATGCTCCCACGTAACCTTTGTGACGCCCCCTCGGCCCGACGGCCGGGGAGTTGTCGCAAAGGGCGGTGTTGTATAGAGTAACGGCAAGGTGACGATGCGTCGAAATTTCATAAAATTCCTTATCGCGACGGGTGATTACGCCGTCATGGTCGGCTCCCTGGCACTCATGGTCCTCTTCCGCTACGGCGGCGATGAGTTTTACGGGCGTTTTGCACAGCACATTTACCCGTTTCTGATCGTATTCTTCCTCTGGATCGTCACGCTCTACATCCTCGAGATGTACAACATCAACGCACCCTTCAACCACCGCAAGTTCGGCGTCGCAATGTCTGCAAACACGGCGATCGCCATCACCTTCATTTACCTCTTTCTCGACGTTGTGGAAATCTCACCCCGGCGGAACCTGGCACTCATCATCGTTGCCTTCGTACCCCTCTTTTACGGATGGCGATTTCTCTTCACCCGTGTGGTCGACGCGATGGCGATCACCAAGGCGGTGGCAATCATCGGTTCCGACAAATACGCCCTCGAGCTTGCCCGTGAGATCGAGGTACAGAAGCGACAGGGATTCCGCGTCGCCGCAATCGTCTGTGACGACGAATCCGACATGAACGGATGCGCGCCTTTCAGAAACGTCCAGACCTTCCGGACCGTGGGGGAGCTCAAGGAGCATGTGCAGGCGCTGCGAATCGACACAATCATCGTCAGCGACAACTGGTACAGCTCGGTCTATGAAGAACTGTACGAACTGTTACCTCTGAGAGTGCAGTTTTACCAGCTCACCAGCTTCTGGGAACGCTTTCTGGAATCAATTCCGATTTACTCCACCCGAGAGTCGTGGTTCTTGGAAAACTTCAATCGCGGGGCAAGCAAGGGATACAATCTGGTGAAGCGTCTCTTTGATTTTACCGTGACCCTTGTGTTTTCGCCGCTGGTTCTCTTTCTGGGACTGGTTACCGCCCTGCTCGTGAAGCTCTCAAGCCCAGGTCCCGTTCTCTTCAGCCAGATCAGGGTAGGTCGCAACGACCAGCACTACACAATCTACAAGTTCCGATCCATGTACATCGACGCGGAAAAACACGGCGCCCAGTGGGCGACGGAAAAGGACCCGCGCATCACGCCGGTGGGCAGATTCATTCGGGCGACGCGCCTCGATGAGATTCCCCAGCTCTGGAACGTCCTCATCGGCGACATGAGCATCATCGGCCCCCGACCGGAACGACCCGAGTTTGTTCAACAGCTGGCTGCCGAAATCCCCCATTACCATTTGCGTCACCTCGTCCGTCCCGGCCTTACCGGCTGGGCGCAGGTGAAGTACCGCTACGGTGCCAGTGTCGAGGACGCCGCGGTGAAGCTCACCTACGACCTCTATTACGTAAAGAACATCTCCCTCGTCCTGGACATAAAGATCGCCCTCAAGACGGTACTGACCATACTCGGGGGGCAGGGGCGATGAGGAATCCGCGCCTTCCCGCGGAGGACGGTCCCGAGGAGGAGGCGACGTCCCGCGACAATCACCCCACCTCCCGCTGGGGGGACGGGCCCTATCATCGACCGCTGAAAGTTGTCATCGTCACCCAGGAAGATCCCTTCTACATCGGAACCTTTTTCAGGGAGTTTCTCGGCAACCTGAATTCACACCGGGAAATCGTGGAGGTCCTGGGCGTCATGGTGCAGCCCTCTCTCGGCTCGGCGAGGCGGGTTGATCTGGCCAGGCGGGTCTGGCAGCTCTACGGAACCCTCGGGTTCATCAGAATGCTCTTCCGGTACGCATGGGCAAAGATTGCGGGGTCGGGAATCGAGAAGTACTGCCGGGACGCGGGAGTGGCGATACTTTCCTTTGAGCCGGAACAATCCGTCGGCGGGAAAAGCGGTGCGCAGGGACGACCTCCCGTGGCGAACAACGCAAACGGCCCCTCCTTTCACCGCTGGCTGCGGGAGGAGGAGATCGATCTGGTGGTCTCCGTATCGGCGAGCCAGATTTTCGGCCGGACCCTTTTATCGATACCGAAAATCGGCTGTGTAAATCTTCATAACGCCCCGCTGCCGCGATACCGGGGAATGCTGCCCAACTTCCGGCAGATGTTTGACGGCGAATCCGCGTCGGTCCTGACGATCCACGAGATGGTACGGGAGCTCGACAAGGGAGACATCCTCTTCCGCTCGGCGACACCGATAGAACCGTCCATGAGCCTCGAGGATCTCATGGCGCGGACGAAGGAAAACTCGGCCCGGGCGTTGTGGGACTTTCTTCGGGAAGTGTATCGGGGAACGGCGACGCGACGCCCGCTCTCCGGAGAGGGAAGTTACTACACCTGGCCGACAAGGAAGGAAGCGCGGGAGTTTCGGCGTCGGGGATACCGGGTGTGGTGATGGAACGACCCGCATCCATCATGTCCGTCGACGTGGAAGACTGGTTTCAGGTGGAAAACCTCAAGAGCGCCATCCCGCGGGAGAGCTGGAACGATCGGGAGTACCGGGTTGAGGCGAATACGGAGCTCCTCCTCGACATTTTTGCCGAGACCGATACCAGGGCAACCTTTTTCTGCCTCGGTTGGGTGGCTGAGCGCTCCCCGGCGCTGATCAGGCGAATACAGTCCGCCGGACACGAGATTGCGAGCCACGGATACGGTCACTATCTCATCTACGACCAAACGCCTGAGGCGTTCCGGGAGGATGTGGTCCGGGCAAAGGATATTCTTGAAGGAATCACCGGCACCGAAGTTCTCGGATATCGGGCGCCAAGTTTTTCAATCACCCCCTGGGCGCTGGACATTCTCGCGGAGACGGGACACCGGTACGATTCCAGCCACTTTCCCGTGAGCGGTCATGACCGCTACGGGGCGCTTACGGCGGAGGACGGCACGGCGGCGGCGGACTCCGGTGTCACGGATAACGTCTCCGGCGCGGGTGGGAGCGTCACGTCGGGTGAGAGCGTCTCCGGCGCGGCGGGCATTGCGGAAATCCCCATCGCGACGCTCACGGTGGGACGGCGGGAACTTCCCTGGGGCGGCGGCGGCTATTTCCGCCTGATCCCCTCCCCCCTCTTTGCGGCGGGATTCAGGAAGGCTATTGAACGCGGGACGGGGCAAATATTTTACCTGCACCCCTGGGAGGTAGATCCCGGCCAACCGCGGGTGGAAAACATACGGCGCTCCTACCGGTTCCGTCATTATGTGAATCTTCACCGAACGGCCTCACGACTGCGCCGCCTGTGCGAGACGGTGCAATTTGACCGGGCCGACCGTATGCTGTCTCTCACGGCGTAGGGGTGGAGATCTCCGGGTGTGAGAACGGGAAGGCGTATCATTGACGTGCAGCGGAAATCGGGGTGTAATTTTTTTTGAAAGGGCTTCTCATGAAACGAAATTTTTTATACGTGGTTTTGATTGCGGCGATCGGCATCGTCGCGCCGTTGACCGTCGGCGCCGAGATGACGACCGACCCGAACCATCCGGTCTACCGTGCGCTGGACCGCTGGATCGCCCGGGGGCTGGTGGAACAGGTGCCGGTGATCCAACCCTACTCGCTAACGGAACTTGAAACGCTTCTGGGAGATGTGATTCGCCGCGGCTCGCCTCAGGAACGGACGGAGGCGCAGCGTTTTCTTGACGAAATCACGCCGCAGGGTGAAGGCTCGATATACGGGAGTCCCTTCATGGACGTCCGTCTCTACACCAGGGACGACGAGATCCAGCCGAAAGCCACCGCGGGCATCGAAGGGGGCGGGCGTCTCACGGATGCGCTCTCATTCGGCGGAAGTTTCAGCGGATGGCTCATCGAGCGGGGTGCGGAAGACCTCGTTCCCTCAGGCATACGGGCGACCGAAGACGTCCTCGAGGACAACGCCAAGGTGACCGTCCGCGGCCGCGATATTTACACACTCCTCCAGATCAACACCCAGACGACCCTGGAGTGGGAAAACCTCTCCATCAGGGCAGGTATTCACCGGCGCTCCTACGGTCCCTTTCACGAGGAGAGCCCCGTCCTGAGCCGTTACGCTCCCCAGGCGGGAAATGCAATCCTCCAGTACGACATTGGTCCGTTGCGGTATACGGCGTCCCTCTCGTCACATACGGCGGTGGCGCGCTTTCAGAAAATCGACGATCCCGACCATTCGTTGAACACGGACGTCGACCAGGATGGGACGGACGACTTCAAGGCCCAGGCGCTGGAAGTTCCGGGAAAAAAACTCTTTATTCAGAGCTTTGGATTCCGCCCGGCGAAATGGTTTGAGTTCTCCTTCTTTGAAGCGGTGGTTTTCGGACCGCGGACGGAGCTCAATTATCTCCTTCCCCTGAAGTTTCTCTGGCACGCCCAGGGGAACGCCGCCTTTGCGGACAACTCCTTTATCGGGCTGAGCGCGGACATCCGTCCGACGCCGGGATTGCGTATTCCCCTGATGGTCTACGTCGATGACGCGGGATTCAATGACATCGCCACGTTCAATTTCGACACCAAGTACCTCATGGCCACCGCCTCGGCGATACAGTGGGCGCCCGAGGGCTCATGGCAGCCGATGTTTGAAGCGAGCTATGAGGCGGTCCTTCCCTATATGTACACCCACGCCGCCACCAACCCCTACACGACGGAGCCCAACTATCTCACCTACATGCACCACGAGACGAGCATCGGCAACGGCTTGTTACCCAACTCGGACCGGGCACGCCTGACGGCGTCGGCGGCTCCGGCGTCGTGGCTGCGCCTGGAGGCGACGGGGACGATCATTCGCCACGCCAACGCCTCCGAGGGGGAGTTGGACCAGTTTCTCAATGACGGAGGGTACTACGACGCGGGGCGGGACGGGGATTTTGACAACAACACGAATACCGACTACTTCTGGGCCCCCGGCGATCTCGTCTACAACGAGACGTTCGGATTCCTGACGCAGGACCATCTGGAACGACGGTATCAGGCGGGACTCAGGGGTGATCTGACCGTACCGGTCGGCAAAAGTGCGCTGCACCTCGGCCTGGGATATACCTATGAGTACGTCCGCCGGCCGATAGAGTATGTGTGGACGGACGACGCCGCGAGCGACGGTGGCGGCGGGTACACCACCTATACCGACGACGAGGTCAACCACTACTCCAATTTTTCGCTGCGGTATACGTACTGAGGGTACACCGGACGCCTGCGGTTGCCGGCGCCTCCGGCCGGTGAGCTACAGCCGGGCGACGCGGGTCAGGAGCCGCTCCAGGACCGCGGCGTTTGCCCGGCGGGAGTAGCGATCTCCCGCCAGCCGCTGGTTTTCAGGAAGCGATGACCGCCATTCGTCTCCGCTCATGATCTCCCGCAGGGCTGCTGCGATCGAGTCGGAATTGTCCGGTGTGACCGCCCGGTTGCCCGGCGTCTTCTCAAGGATCATCTTTCCCTCACCTGATATGCCGCCGACGATGGGCCTTCCCACGGCAAGATAATCAAAGAGCTTGCTGGGAATCGTGAGATCAAAAACGGGACGGGAGATCAGGTTGAGGAAGAGAATGCCCGCCCGGGCCATTTCCCGGACCGTATCCCCCTTGGCCATGACCCCGCGGAATCGTACCGATTCGCCTATACCGAGCTCATTCACCTGTCTGCGCAGCTCCTCTTCCAGCACTCCGCCGCCGATGATTTCCAGCGTCCAGCCCGCGGCCGGCGCGGCCTGCTCCGCGCTATCCGGCGCGCAATCCGGGGTCGATTCGCCTTTCACGAGGGCCGCCCACGCCTGAAGCAGGGCGCCGATGCCCTGCAGGCGGCCGAGGTTACCGGCGTACAGGACGGTCCGCTGCACATCTTCCGCGGGAACGGGTTCCACGACGTCAAATCCCGCACCGTTATACACAACCTCGATCGGCTGCGTGAAGGATTGCGGGGCGTCTACCGTGGCGTCACCCGCGGTTTCAGCGCGTTCCGGCGAGCCTCCGGTCTCGTCCCTGAGATACTCCGCCATCGGTTCGGCGACGCAGGAAAAGGCCGCTGCCTTCCGATAGAGCCAATGTTCAAGAAAACGCCCGACCTTGTACGCCCGACCCTCACGGGAAATCTGCCCCGCCGCAACGGCAGTATCGGGCCAGACATCGCGAATATCGAGAACCATCGGTGCGCCCGACCATCTTGCGGCCGCAGTGCCGATGAGCCCCACAAAGAGGGGCGGCGAACTCACCCAGATGACATCGGGACGATAGCCGTCGCGGAAAAGACGGCGGGCCCGTCGCCGTGCCCGGAGGACAAATGAGAAGAAGTGACGCAGGTACGGTCGCATTCCGCCGCCTGAAAGGGGGTCGATCGCTACGCGGTGTATGGTCGGGTTAATTCCCTCGGCGGGAACCTCCCCGGCCCCCGGGTTACGGTCACCGGACGCCTGGGCGCGGTGCGGTTCCGACGTCACTACGGAAACGTCATGACCCATTTCGGCCAGGAGATCCGCCGTCTCGGCGATGCGAAAGGCGGCGGCCGTGATATCGGGACGATAGTACTGGGAGATGACGAGGATCTTCACGTCAATCCCCGTCAGGAAGTCCCGGGTCCGGCCTGGCGGCCTGAGGCGGCGGTCGTCCCCGATCCAATTCGGTCAAAATAATCTGCGATGGCGTCGAGAATACGTTCACTCGCCTTCCCGTCACCGTAGGGGTTGTGAGCCCGCGACATCGCCTCATAGTGTTCGGGATCATCAATGAGGTGGCGTGCTTCCGCGACGATCCTCTCCCGGTCGGTTCCGACGAGGCGGACCGTTCCCGCCTCTACCGCTTCCGGACGTTCGGTCTTTTCCCGCATGACAAGCACCGGCTTTCCAAGGGATGGAGCCTCTTCCTGTACGCCCCCCGAGTCGGTGAGGATAAACCGTGCACCGTCCATGAGACGAACAAAGGGTGCATAGTCCTGGGGTTCGATAAGAAAGACATTATCCGTAGTACCGAGGATACGTCGCACCGGCTCCTGTACGTTTGGATTTAAATGGACGGGATAGACGAAATTCCACTCCCGGTACAGTCCGGCAAGGTCCGCGATTGCCCGGCACAGTGACTCAAATCCACCGCCGAAATTCTCCCGCCGATGTCCGGTAATGAGGACATAGGGTTTCCCGCTGTCCACTTCCGACCAGGCGCTCCGCAGCTCTTCCAGGCCCCGGACGATCACATCGGGGGCGGAGGTGGCGGAACGGGCTGAAGCGCCGTCGTCGGGACTTTCCGCCGCATCCAGCCGATCCCGCACCCACAACAGTGCGTCGATCACGGTGTTTCCCGTGACGGTGATATCGGCGGGGTCCACGCCCTCCTCCGTGAGGTGACCGGCGGAGCCGTCGGTGGGGGGAAAATGGAGCGTGGCGATACGGCTTGCCAGTTGTCGGTTTGCCTCTTCGGGAAAGGGCGCCGCAAGGTCATACGTGCGCAACCCCGCTTCCACGTGAGCCACCGGTACCCGCTCGTAGAAGGCGGCGAGGGCGCCGACGAAACAGCTCGTTGTATCGCCCTGGACAACCACCATATCGGGACGGTGGGCCCGGATAACGTCACGCATACCGAGCAGAACCGCCGAGGAAACGTCAAAGAGATCCTGCCCCGGCTTCATGATCGCCAGATCCTCGTCGGGGACGATTCCGAAGAGACCGAATACCTGGGCAAGCATCTCCCGGTGCTGGCCCGTCGACAGGACAAATGGCGTAAGCCCTTCCCGTTCCCGGGCGGCAAGAATTACCGGGGCCAGCTTGATCGCCTCGGGGCGCGTTCCGACGACAAAGAGGACGGTTTTGTCCTTCTTTTCGGCCGGGTGGGCGCCCTTCCCGGCACCGGTTGACGCACTGCCTTTTGACGTACCGCCGCTCATCGCCGCGCCCCGCAGACGTCCATCACCGCCTTGTCACCCGTAGTGACCTCACGGAACTCCCGATGGGCCACCAGGAAGACAACCAGATCGGCGCCATCGACGGCATCCTGGGGATCGAGAAGTTCAAACTCTCCGTGTTCTTCAACGTTGGGCTCCGAGACACGAAGGGGCAAACCGGCGGCCTTCAGCTGCCGGGCGACATAGAGCGCCGGAGACTCCCTGAGATCGTCGATGTCGGCCTTGTATGCCAGCCCCATCACGGCGACGGTGGCCGCCGGCCGCGCTTGTCCGGTTGCCGGATTGTCTTTGGTCGAGCCGTCGTCGTTCGGGCCGCCGATCTCCCGGGCGCGCCGGACAATTTCCTCAACAACCCAGTCGGTCTTGGCGAGGTTCCGTTCCCGGGCGGTGCGGATCAGTATCGCTTCATCGGGAGCACCGTCTACGAGAAACCAGGGATCAACGGCGATGCAGTGGCCTCCCACGCCCGGACCGGGTTTGAGAATATTCACCCGGGGATGGTGGTTGGCCATCTCGATAACCTCCCACACGTCCACGCCGAATCGATCGCTCAGGAGGGAGAGTTCGTTTGCAAAGGCGATCTGCACATCCCTTGAGGCGTTTTCAACAAGCTTGGTCATCTCCGCGGTGCGGGCGGTCGTCTCGAGAACTTCGCCAACGACAAAGGAGCGGTAAAACTCCGCGACATGGCTCGTCGCCGCCGCGGAGACGCCGCCGACGATGCGATCGTTCTCGCTGAGTTCGATCATGATCCGTCCGGGAAGCACCCGTTCCGGGCAATGGGCGAGGTGGATCGTCGTGAGATCGACACCTTTGGTGGCGAGAACCTCACCTACCTTCTCGGTGGTGCCCACAGGTGACGTGGACTCGAGAATGACCAGATTGCCCGGCTTCACCACCGGCGCGATCATCTCCGCCGCGTTCCAGACGTAGTCCATGCGCGGCGCCTTGGTATCCGTCAGGGGCGTCGGAACGGCGATCACAAAAACATCCGCCGGCTGTGCGTCGGCATGCGCCGTCAAGGCGCCGGTTCCCACGGCGGAACGGACAAAACTGTCCAGATCCGGTTCAACGATATGGATCTCCCCGCGGTTGATGGTTTCCACCACCCGCGCCTGCACATCGACGCCGAAGACGCGATATCCCCGATTGGCAAGAAGTGCCGCCGTAGGCAGCCCGATATATCCCAGCCCGACCACACAAATGGTTTTAATGTCCTGGTTCAATGATTGACTCCAATTCCGATTCAAATTCAACGACGATTGTAACGCTTTCCACACGCTTCTCAAAGCCCGCCGCGATCTCACTTTTCTTTATATAGAACTTCGTCGCGCCGCGGAATTCACACTCAAGACCGTTCAGGGCAACCCGCCTCGCGGAGATTTTCCGTACCGTCAGCGCGACTTCCGGCGCGACGTGCCAAAAGGCGCGGTTGGGTGTCGCGGGTGAGGAGCCGCCCGACCCGGGGGCGAGCGGACCGGAAGCAGCACGGCGGGACGCTCCGGCACCGCCGGCGGGGATCACCCGATCGGTCACGACAATCCGCTCAGGAGTAAGCGATACCGCCCGCCGGTGGATGGCGCCGCGCCACCGGAAGCCGTCGTGGGCGGCCTCCGCTTTCCATTCCCGGGGAGTGTCCACAAGCGTGCGGTTTTCGATGACCAGGGCGCGGCGACCGACACGAAACGCACCCCACACCTCGCTGGAATCGCCCCCTCCGACGGCAACGGTGTTATGGGCGGCGGTGCTCCGCTCGTATTCCCGGCGCGGGCCGGGATCATAGGTGCTCGTCCCGGTGTCCACAAGTGTGGGGACGCCGTCGTACCACAGGAGGATTTGAAGCGTATCGGCGTGGGCGTGTCCCGGGACGTGATCGGGCCCCACGGCGTCGGCGTCAAAAAGGACGCGGAAGTGACCGCGAATGACGTTGTACAGAGCGGGAGCAAACCGGCGAGGGGCCACGGCAGAAAGAGCGGCAACATCCGGGGAACCGCCGTCCCCGGACGAAATGCCAAGCGCGGCGGCGTACCGGTTAAGATCCTCCGCCGCGGGTCCCATACCCGGAAAGGTATCGTTCAGAGCGGGCTGAACGTCGCCAAAGAACCCTGCCCGCCGGACCATCTCCCGTGCATAGCCGATCAACCTGCTTTCACTACGTTTATCTGGATCAAGAACGGCCAGAACATCCAGCACCTTTTCGGTCATGAGGTTGTGGTACATGGGTGAACGCTCGTCGTGAAACCCCGTCGGGAGGAGCTGCCGTGGAAGTTCCCGTAGCAGGAGACGAACGCCCCGGAGATACAAAACTCCCGCATCAGGGGCGCCCCAGGTTCCAAGGAGCCGCGCTGCAAGGACAAGCGCGGCGGCGTTGTCTATGAGGTGGTTTCCGTCGGTTTCATACTCAACACGCCGCGAGAGAACCCGGGCCTGACAAAAAAGGGCGGCGGGGAAAACGGCGGGGAAGCTCCCACCCCCTCGCCGCAGCGGCGGCGGCACATTGAACCCAGCTGATGATGCGCAAAGAAAGGGGATGGGGTTCCCAGGCGACCTGAAAGGCGTCCGCCCGACCGGCTTCATCTTCCCCCGCGAGTAGGGCGATATATCTCCCGAGAAATGCGACGGCCGCCGCTCCGTCCGTCTCCGGATGGGCGAGAAAGAGATTTGCGTGGAGGCGGTAGAGGCGGAAGCGGGAATGTCCGGCCTCGATCCACTCGCCGGGATCGACCGGCGCCGGGACGCCGTCTACCGACAGGCCCTCCCGTGCAAGGATCGCCGGCGGATTCGGCGCAGCGGCGAAGGGATTCTGCCCAGTGGGGGTGTCCACAACCGTGCGGGTGACACCTTCCATGCATCGGCTGAAGCGGCGCCACCGCGGACCGAGTATGCGCTTCTCCAGGCGGGCGGCGGGGCCGCGCCGGACGAGACGGAAGACGATCTGTCGGGGGCGGAGGTGGCGGACGGTGCGGTATAATCGCCCCAGGCGATGGAGGCGGCCGGCGCGGCCCCCCTTCCCCGTCGATCCGGTCGTCACCGAACCGCTCCCGACGGTGCATCCGCCCACCTCGACGCAAGTTCGATTATCCTGCTTTGCTGATCCCCCGCAACGGCGTACGGCGTGATCCAGACGATACCCGGCGCCCCGGGCCCCGCGGCGAAGCGGATCTGCCCATGGTCAAAGTACTTGTCGTGGAAGGGGTCCTTTTTCAACGCGAGGATGCGACGCCACTCGTCATTGCCGGGAGGAGCGGCCCAGAGCTCGGCGTACCGACTCTTGTTGACCGCACTTTTTTCAACCACCGTGGAGAAGACACGCCAGCCGTCGGGCGTCGTCCGCGCCCAGAAGACGCTGCCGCCGACGGGAATCTGTCGCTCCACACGGCCGGTGCGGCGATCCATGCGGTACCACCAGTTCTGTTCACGAGGCGTATCCGAGCCGAAATAGACGGCATCAGTGGTAAATATGAGGTCCACCGCCCGCGCCTGCTGTCCGCCCCGGACCATCGGCTCAAGTGTCCGAAACGCGTCTGTTGTACACCATATCGCGCTCTCGGAGTCGTCGTCGCCGGTGGTCACCCAGAGGGCGGCGGGATCAAATGGATCGGCAAAAACGCCATGTACATGCCTGACGTCGGCGAAGGTCCAGGCGGGGTGGAAGGTGGCTGCATGGTCGTCGCTGCGCCAGACGTGAACGGGCGAGCGCTCCGGATTGGCGCGATACTCACCGTAATAGATGGTCGCGGCCGGAACGACGGCGGGCGTGCACAGCGGATTGGAACCGACGGCAAAGGCGCCGGGAACGACCGATTCATCGGGCGCCGCCCTACCGGTGTGCCCGAAAACCGTACCGTCCATGCGGTAAAACCGTTTTGCCGCCACGGCAATGATCGTCCGGGCTTCCGGCGAGCCGCCGCAAACGGCGTGACGAATACCGCCTCTGACGAGGCGGCGCCCCAACCGGCCGATTCCGAGGCGATAGCGCCGGCCTGCCCCCCCTTCACTGCCCGGCCGGATGCGGCCGATCTCCTGCCAGGTCGCACCTCCGTCGGTGCTCCGGCGCATCAGATTCCCCTCGGACGAGAGCAGCCAGTCATCAGCGTGAAAGTGAACGACCACGGGACCGTTATAAACCGTATCTCCCGGCCATGATAAGGGAGGGCGGGCGACAACGGCGTGCAATTCACGTACAATCCATCGTGAAAGGGCTGGAATGGCACAACAGACGCAAATCGACGTAGTCACTGTGTGGTACAATCGGGCGTACCGCGTAGAAGAATCGATCGGAAGCATCATTCATCAGGACTTTGAAGGATATCGGGTCTTTGCCGTCGATGACGGTTCCACCGACGACACCCGGGCCCGCCTGGAGGCGATGATTCCGGCCGCCCGCCGTGCCGGAGTGGAACTTATCGTCTGGGGCAAGGATAACGAGGGCTTTACCGTCTCCCTCAAGCGATGCATCGAGGAACGGACAACGGCTCCTTTCATCGGGCTGCACGGTTCCGGAGATGTATCTTCACCCCGCCGCCTTTCCGTGCTTTTTCGTTTATTGCAGGAAAACAAGGAAGCTGTTGCCGCCGGTTGCAGCGTCCGCGTCCGGTCACCGGAAGGCAGAGTCATTCACACGCGCATCCGCGACGGCATCGCGCCGCGGAATCTCGTCGATAATGTCATACCCAAACCGGCGACCCATGAATGCGCCGTCATACGCCGGAAGGACTATGACGCCATCGGCGGGTACCGCCCCTTTTTCCGGTACGCCCAGGACTCGGACCTGTGGATTCGTCTCAGTCGCCGGGGACCGATCGTTAATACTGCGGACATACTTTTTGACAAAATAACCATTCCCGAATCGGTTTCTGCCAGCTGGAAGAAGAGTCTCCTTCAGCACAAATATTCAACCCTGGCGATTCAGAACGGCATCGTCGTCGACAGGGGCGGCACCGATATGATTCCCCTTCTCGATCCCCTCGACTGGGAGCGATCGGTCGATCCCCGGCGCCTTCTGCAGCGATTCCCATTTCTTCGCCGCGGAGTTTCAGCGGCGATTCATGGACGTTCGGGGGAAGCGATCGGTCTCGCCGGGGAATACATGAAGACCCTCGGCCGTACGTTCACGTGGAGAAATACATGAAAGTTCTGTTTATCCTGAATCATGCACCTGACTATCGGGAGGAGTTTCTCCGCCAATTGAGCAAGGAGGTGGAACTCACGGTCCTTGCCCAGCCGTGTGGACCGGACCGTCTGACGCCGCCTGCGGAGCGGCAGGGATATCGCTACATTGAGGCGGCGCCGCGCACATTCATGGGATTTCGTCGTCAACCGGAAGTACACACGTTGATCCAGTCAGAAGACTGGGAGGTCATTTGTGCCTCCGCCAATCCCCGTCACATCTCCCGGGTTGCGGCATTTCTCGCCTCACGGAAGCGTCGGCGCCGGTGGATCTGGTGGGGGCTTATATTCGGTGAACATGACAACCGGCTTCTCCATGCGGTGCGCCGGCGCATCATGGCCGCCGCGGGAGGAATCCTCGTCCACAGCGAACAGGTCCGTCACCGTCTGTCCGAGGAGTATCACCTGGAAGCGGTGAGCTATAACAACACATCCGTCCGTCGCGACGAATTTCGCCGGTCTGCGGTACCCCGGGAACAGACACGGATTCATCTCCTCTTTGTGGGAACCTATAAACCCAGAAAGAAAATTGAACGCCTCATCCATTTTGCCGAGGTCTTTGACGATGTCGACGTCCGCATCGTCGGTCCCGGGATGGATGTGCTTTCGATACCACCGGAACTGGCAGATACGGGACGCGTGACTGTCCACGACCGTGCGGTTGGAACGGCCCTGAACGATCACTTTGACTGGGCACACATCGTCGTCAGTCCCGGCAATACGGGTCTGTTGGTCATAGAGGCGGCGCGGCATGGAAAGGCAATTGCCGTCGACAACGACAGTTACCACGGGCCCGAGGTGTGGGCAGCCCGGGTCACGGGACAGCCCTTTCTGTCATTTGGCGATGATGCGGCGGTCCGGCAGTTTCTTGATTCCCTTCAGGCAGACCCTGAGGTTCTTTCACGATGGAGCGAGGATCTTCGGGAAGAAGCGATAAAGCACTACACCGTGGAACACATGACGGCGGTACATGTTGCCGAATTTGAACGCGTCCGTCGTGCCGCTCAGGAAGAAGAAGCTGAACCGCCGGCGTGATCGGACCGACTGCCCGGCAGCGGCCGTCCCCGATATCCATATGCGATAAGCAGCGGCCACGTCATGAGCCACGTCATGACGATGTAGCGCACGGGAAGTCCTGAACGACTGGACTTTCGGGGATCAAAAACGAATCGACCCGCGTGGCGCATCTGGTTTCCGCCGATGTTGTGACCCACGATAAACTCGTCCCGCCGGGATATGCGGTTCCTTATTTCTGCAAGGGACGTACCGAGAAACGTCTCGATCCGCGCAAGCGTCACATCGGGATCCATAATGAAATCCTCGTACCGGACGCGGAGAAACCGATCCCGGGCAAACTGACGGGTCAAATCGGCCAGGAGATTGCCCACAATCCATGCGACAACCCGCATACAGAGAATGACACCGAAGAAACGTCGTGGAGAAAACGAACGCCGCAGCAACCTGAAGCCCGCGCCGCCCTGGAGGCGGTAATAATCACTTTGCAGAATCGCCGCGGGATGGCGCATGAGATGGATCACCTTTGAACCGGATACAAATTTCAGGAAGAAGAGCGCCCGGGTAATCTCTTTGGAAGAATCGACTATAAAGTGTGCCCCGTCGTCGGCCTCCGCAACGGCTCGGGCGATTCCGTTGGAGACCTGTGTGAGCTCCGACACCCATCGGGTGCGCCTCCGACCGAACAGCGTCGCCGGAAAGGCCGATATATGCGCCTGCTTCCGTGTCACCATGACCGCTTCGTCCCAGGTACGGCCGGTGTCATCGGTGAAGCGCCGCCGCACCTCCCGCCAATAAGGACAGGCGGTGAAGGTTTCACCGCAGCTGCAGAGGTCGTCGTAACGACCCATACCGGAAACAAGTTCGCCGACGCTCTCCACCCCTTCGACATTGCCAAGCATTGCGTCCAGCATTGTTGAACCGCTGTGACCTCTCCCGGCGATATATATCCATTGCGGCATCAGCTACTCCTCGTCCCGGGTTGAATTTCCGACGGTCTGCATGAAACGCAGAATCGTTTCCGCCCTACCCTGTACATCAGTTCCATGTACCGACTGATACGCCGCCTCCGCCATCGATCGCCGCCGCTCCTCATCCCGGTACAACCCGTCCAGCGCCGAGGCAATCGCATCGATGTCGGTCGGATCGACGAGGACACCGAACGACGGCTGCACCTGTCCTCGGATGTCGGAAATATCCGATGAGATGATCGGCAGGCCCACGGCAATCGCTTCGTTAATGGCGTTACAGTTACCCTCTCCCAGTGTGGGAAGGACAAAGACATCGGCGGCACCAAGCCAGAGCGGCATCTCTCCGTTGGGAACGGCCCCCGCAAAGAGAACGTGTTCCCCCGCCGGAATCTGTTCACCCCTGCCCAGAAAGACGCCGCCGACTCCGCTGTGGAGTCGTTCAAGCGCCTTGAGGACCCGCAGCGGCCCCTTCCGTTCCACGAAGTGGCCGGTAAAAGCCGCGATAAAGCGATCCGCCGGCAGACCGAGACGACGGCGAGCGTACAGCCGGTCTATGCGGTGGAAACGGCTGCGGTCCACATCGTTCGGCGCGAAAAGAACGCGATCCGGATCCGCTCCCAGCTCTATCACTTCCTCCCTGAGCCGGGGTGAGACACAAATCACTCCGCTCAGATCCCTCAATATGGACATCGCATCGTTCCGGGACCGCCGCTCCAGTTTCAGAAACGACCATGACTCGCCCAGATCGGCAAAGGCGGGGCGCCCCGCCCGGTTTCCCAGGGCCAGAGCCGCCTCACCCCCGCGGAAGAGAAACTTGCCGTAGTAAAAGTCTGCCGGCGACAAGGGCGTCGGGCTCTTCTGTGCCGCTCTCACAAAATTGCGGCGGGTCAGCCGAAACCGGTGAATGAGTCCCCCCGACCGGTTTCCCGCGCTGATGTAGCGGGGGCGGATGATCTCCTTCCCGGCCGTTTCTATTTCACGGGAAGATCGCCCAAGTGAACGCACTACCGTAGCCCACGTATCGGGAGCCAGGATGGTTACTTCGTTTCCCATCTCTTCCCACTGCCGCGCGAGGCGCTCCACAAAGGCTCCCCGCTCGGGGAAGCGGGGGGATGGGTAATTCTGCGTAATGAGCTGAATCGTTGCCGCCTTCACCGAGTCAATCATCTCCTCCGGAACAATTCGAACTCAGAGCCCGGGCGGATACCCCGCGAAAAAGGCGGTCGAAATAGGAGATTGCTGCCGTCTCACTCCATCCGTGGGAGTTCACAAACGGCCACGCCCCGACATCCCGCACTTCTATAATGACGGGACTCCGAAAGACCACCGGTATGTCCGCCACGCCTAGCACCGAGAGGGCTGCAACGCGGTGCTTCCCGGCGGTGACGAGAAAACGGAAATCCCCTTCCCGACGGAGGACGAGACCCTGAATGTGATTTCGCCGGTTCCGGGGCAGCACATATCCCTTGTCACGTAGCGATCGATACACTTCAACCAGACGGACAAACTCCATTTCCCCCTGGCGGTCGTCGATCGGTCCAAAGAGGGGATTTCCCGGTTCCGGCAACCCGGGAAACTCCCGTTGCAGCGCCCGTCGCGTTCGCTCCGCGCGGTCGTCGGGCGTGCCGGTAAACCACGGGGTGAAATGCGTATTGGAAGGCAACGTCGCCGCAGGCGTAGAAGCGGCTTCGGGGAAGAGATCGGCCATCGTGGCGGGCTGAAACTGCCGGTAGTACTCTCTCAACGATGAGACGGCGTACCTGTCGACACGCCCTCGGGAGTACTCAAGTATGGTCCGGGTATAGGGGTGCACGCTGCACCCGTCGGGCAAGCCGTCACCTGAAAAGGAGAATCCCAGGGCGTCTATACACGATGTGACGGCAACGACAAAGGGCGAGGCCATAACGTCTGCCGCGTTGTACAGAACGTCGAGCGGGCCTCCTCGCGGCGGCTCCTGTGTTGCATCGGCCGTTTTTTTCCTGAACCGTCGCAGCAGATCCATCATCCTTTCGGTCCCACCAGTTCCCGTACGGCCCGCTGCTCCGCCGCAGGATCGTTTCGGTATCCTATAGTGCCCCAGGCAATGCGGAAGGCGTCGCTTCCGTAAAAGTCATTTACATCCTCGGGAAATCGGTTGACATCCTCCCATGCCATAACAATGCCGTCGGCGACAAAACCGTGTTCATCCCGGGGGAGGTAGTCAAGATCGTCGACATATACCACGGGAACACCGTGAAGCAACGCGTCAATGACGACATTCGAGTTCGGCGCAAATGC
This sequence comes from Alkalispirochaeta sp., assembly GCA_965242725.1. Taxonomy (GTDB): domain Bacteria; phylum Spirochaetota; class Spirochaetia; order DSM-27196; family Alkalispirochaetaceae; genus Alkalispirochaeta. The sequence goes on along the minus strand of CBDESZ010000003.1, from coordinate 87,573 downwards.
GACATCGATCTCCTGGAAAAAGCTATCAAGGGGGATGCGCCAATCGGTTATCTCGGCACCTTCAATTTCGCCGAGGCGTCGCATGTCAAACCCCGGATGCGGTCGCACCCGAATCGCTGCGTGCGGATGCTCGCCGGAGACTTTCGATACAAATGTTGCGACGGCAGCAACATCGCACCGTGCGTTGAGAAGCACGCCGATACGAGGATGCGCCGGTACCGTTCCAATATCCCTCATCGGTGACGGCATTATGACGACCCGCTCGGCGTACCGGCGATATCGTCGCTCCTGTCGCGCGGTAAAGCAAAAGAGAACGTCCGGCCGAATTGTGAGATGTCTGCCAGTTCCGTACCGGTCGAGGATATAGATTCCCACGGGCAGGACCCGCTCGGCCGCGGCAAGGGCGAGACCGATCCGCTTCCGGTCGCTCGTCAGTGAAATGAGCAATGCTGAAGGTGCGATGGCGTCAACGGCCGCCCGGCCCGCAGCGTAGAAGAACAGGAGATTCGCCGTTGCGGCCCACTGTCCCGTCCGTGCAGGTCGTACGGCACGATATCCGTTGAGGAAGGCGCCGATTGAATGGGCTATTTCAGTAACGATGGCGCTTCGGGAAACGGTGCGGTTCCCGGTACCCCCCGGTGGAGAGCCCGTCACACGCTGGACGGATCGTTTCACCACCCCACTGGCGTGGTCCGCGATGAGAACCGACCCCGACACCTCATATCGCGGCGTTAAACCGCGGAGGAGATAGAGCCAGTAGAGAATCATTCCCGGAAATCCAAGTCTCCCAAGGAAGGTATGGAGGACGGACTGGACCGAGCGGGATCGGCCGGCACGCTCCGTTCCGAGTTCCGTGCTCCGGGGATGATCGGTCGCGTAACGAATGGTGTCCGACAACGGTGTTCCCCGCGGCCGACTTTTCGCCGCCCGAGATAATACCCGATGGACGACGCGCTGCCGATACCGGCTGTAGAATGCAGCCCCAACGGCCCCGGCCGCCCGATTCAGAGTGTGATCTGCCGACCATGTCCCGGCCCGGGTATATCCGTACCGGTCCATCCATCGGCGGTTCGCTCCTTCCACCGCACGCACCTGTACCGGCGTAAGCCGATCTTTCCATTTCCCGCTGTTGCCGGCGAGGAGTGGACCCAGCGTTTCCTTTTTCCATGGCTCCACCGCACCTCCGCTCAGCCGTTTCGCAGCGTCTGAAAAACTGAGCATGAGCGGATCGTAGTCCAGACCGATCTCCGCACAGAGTCCCTGAAGTACCGGCTCGGCATGTGCAAGAAGATCCTCATAGTGTACGACGTGGAACCGTGACGACGGCAGGCGCGCCGCATACCGGTCGGCAAGGTGAAGCTGAAATACGCCTGCGGCAAGATTTGCCCTCCAGTGGCGGCGGGAGGACCAGTCGGCAGCCATTTTGGAGGCCAGAACGTCCCGGGGATCGCGGACGATGTGAATGAAATGACTCTCCGGAAAAATGTGCACAAGGATGGGAAGAAACTCGATGAGCCGCGGATCCTTGTCGCCGGAAACCAGGATATCTTCTTCATCTTTCCCCGCAACGCATGCGGAGAATCGCCATGACAGAAGATGGCGATAGAGGTCCCACGGTGAATACCGCCCGTCACGCCGTGGCGCCAGGTCGTCGGCGACGCGACTCCAGCATGTTCCGGGGATACGCTGCAGCCGTTCGTCTTCGTTCCTCAGCTCCTCCAGACGGTCAAAGGGGACACCCCCGTCGGGAAGGCAATATCTCCGAAAGAAACCCGTTTCCGGCAGCATTGCAACACGCGGATGGGCGGCAAACATACTCTGCAACAACGAAGTACCGCTGCGCCCCACCCCGACGATAAAGAGCTGCTTCATTGCCGGGGAGGTTCCTGATTGAGAAAATGCGGATGGGTCGTGCTGAGATCGGCGTAGGTTCCCTCGACCTCGATCCTTCCGTCACGGAGGACAAAGATATTGTCCGCATCCCGAAGCGTACTGAGGCGGTGGGCAATAATGATAATCGTCTTTTCGTGCATCAGCTTTGCAATGGCGTCCATCACGGCGATTTCGGTATGGGTATCCAGGGCACTCGTCGCTTCGTCAAAGACGAGTATATCCGGATCCCTGTAGAGAGCCCGGGCGATACCGACGCGCTGCCGCTGTCCTCCGCTGAGACGCACCCCTCGCTCGCCAAGCTGTGTTTCATATCCATCATCAAGGGAGAGCACGAAGTCATGGAGATTGGCCAGCTGTGCGGCGAAGCGAACGCGTTCGTGGTCTATTTCTTCATCGGGAACGCCGAAGGCGATATTCCGTGTCACCGAGGTATCGCTGAGATATATGAACTGCGGGACGTAGCCGAAGTGTCTCTGCCAGCCCGAAAGATTGTCCGTCGTGATTCTGTTTCCGTCGACGGTGATCGTTCCTGACTGCGCCGTATGCAGCCCGAGAATCACGTCCACCAATGTGGTCTTGCCGCATCCGGTAGGTCCGACGATTCCGACGGTTGTGTTCTTCCTTATTTTCAGGGAAATGTCGGTCAGAGCCGGACGCTGGGTTCCTTCATAGTTGAATGTCACGTTCTGCAGGTCGATGGCGTCACCAAAGGGAACCGTTTCAGGCCCCATTACCGGTGCCAGCGGAGGGGCGGCCCTCCTGAGCTCATGGACAACAAGCTCGGTAGACGCGTGACTTCCCCGTATATGGGCAAATGCCGCAAAGACCCGCTGCAGCGCGGGCAGCAACTTGTATCCCGCCACGGCATACGCGGACATCAGCGGCAGAACCGACGTGGCACTGCCGCCCCGGACAAAGAGAACGAGGGCGAGACCGAGAATTCCACCGAAGGCGAGCGCCTCCAGAGCGTAACGGGGAAGCTTGGCGATACCCTGTATGCGTCCCTTTGCGATCTCAAAACGGTTGGAGATACCGTCATAGAGTTCGATGTAACGACGCTCCAGAGACAAAAGCTTCAACTCCTTGATTGCGCCAAAGGCATCGGAGACGACGCGGTATCGGTCGCGGTTGCGGCGAACCTTTGTCTTGCTTGCCCTATTGAGCATGCGGCGAAAGACTACAAATATCAGCCCATAGCCGCCGCCCAGCAGGGCAAGGGCCGCCAGTGCAATGATCGGATCGACGATCACCAGAAAAACAACAAGCGCCAGGGCGAGAACACCCTCCACCATCAATTCCACAAGTGGCTTCAGTACGCCGTTGATGATGGAGTTAATCTCCCCGAAAAGGTTTTTCATCAACTCCGATGTATTGTGGTTGAGGTAGAAGGAGTAGGGCTGGCGCAGGTATCTGGCAAAGAGACGCGTCGTAAGTCCGTAGGCAACGGCGCGAGCAAAGACAATGCTCTTCCACGTCACCAGCGCGAGGAGGGAGTTTCCGACCAGGAAGAGGGCCATCACGCCTATGCCCATCCATACGATGGTTGCCCGGGACATTTGTATCCCAAGACGCGTAAAAACTTCCGCCACGACCGGATTGGTGATCTCGTTTCCCGAAGTGGTAAGGACCTCAATAAATGGCATTACCGACGCAACGCCACCGATATTCATGATGGATGTGAGAAGTATCCCTATTACGAGGGTGACAAAACGTATCTTGTCACTTTTTTCCAACAGATTCCAAACGGATCGAAACACGGCGCGTCTTGTCCTGTCAAAAAGTATCGGCTCCCTATTCAAGCCGTTCCAAGAGGGTAGCCGATAGAACGGTAATCATCAAGATTGGTCGAAAAGGGCTGTCGATCACCCGGTATTGTGGTACCCTCGAAGATCTCGGAGAGATCAATGGCGGAACGCGTAATTATTCATCCCGGCTACCCCAAAACGGGAAGCACCACTTTGCAAGGAACGGTCTTTCCGGACCTCTGCCGTGACAACGGCTGGGTCTACTTCGGCAAGGAGTACGGACCGGACGGTTCCAGCAAAACCAGGCCTGTGGTACGCGAGTTTTTGCGTATGTTTCCCCGTCGGGACGAGCTTTATTTCCTCAGGAACGGAGAAGTGGTACGCGCGGAGTTTGGTTTGGACGGTGACGGAACACTCTTTATCTCGCTGGAGGAGCTGGTTCTCAGGAGTTTCAAGGGCGATATTTCGGATGGATTACCGCTCACGGATGACCTGCTTTCGTCTTTCAGGAAATTGAAAGCGCTGTTCAGCGACGCAGACCGGTTGCAGGTCATGATCACCCTGCGCAGACAGAGTGATTTTCTCCCCTCACTGTACGCCCAGGGTTACTCCCATTATTACCGGCATATTGCAGAAACCAGGGATCTTGATCGTTTTCTCGCCAACCTTCTGCCCGATGCGACCTACCCGCACCTGCTCTCACCGCTGTACTACGACATGGTGGCGCAGGGGCTTTGGCACGTCTTCGGGCGGGAGAATGTCGCCGTACTGCCCTTTGAGCTTCTGAAGGAAGAGCCGGATAGCTTTTTTCGGCTCATGGCCACATTTCTGGATGTCGATTATACCGGGACGACGGTGACCCGCCTCAATACACGCCGCGGCGAAAGGGGATGGCAAAGCAGAGACTACAGTCTCCTTGCCGGAATCCGCCGGGCACGGCGGCAACGGAATGCCCGCATACGTCTTCCCCGGTGGCTCCGGACGGGGATTGTTCGCCTCTTCGGTGCGATCCCCCTCAGAAAAGCGGAAACGATCACCATGACCGAACGACAGGAGAAAATCATCACGGAAACCTTCAGGGAATCCAACAGGCGGCTCGCCGATCTAACGGGAATTGATCTGTCCCGGTGGGAGTACTATTAGACATGAAGCTACGACAAACCATGACGCAGAGTTACCGGGCACTCAAAAAGTACCGGACACCCTTTGCCCTGGCAAATCTCGATCTCCTTCCTCGCATGTCCGCGGATTCGAGGGGCGCCGTGTACTCGGATCTCGGCGTCTTCTACAATCGTATACCCAAAGCAGCCAATACAACCGTGGTGGCGATCCTCCACGAAATACAAAAAGGAACCGTAGACGAAGTCGACGCCATCAAGGAAGAAATTATACGCCCCTCCCGGCTTGACTGGACGCAGGCGCGGGCGTTCCGCCGGCTCTTCAAGTTCACCTTTGTGAGAAATCCCTATGAGCGACTCCTATCGGCGTGGCTTCAGAAGGTTGCGCCGGGCAAGGTATCAACGTACGCGGGAATACCGGGTTTCGGAAACGACTCACAGGAAGGCTTTGCGGCATTTGTACGGTACCTTTCAGCGGGCGGACTGATGGATAACAAACACTGGACGCCTCAATATCTCCTGATGGTAATCCCTCCCGAGAAATACGACTTTGTCGGCAGGGTTGAGACGTTCAATCGGGACATGCAATACGTTTTGGATAAGGCGGGTCTGGTCCTTCCCGACGGCAGGTCTCTGGACGAGCTCTATCCGACGGACAAGGCGGGAAAGAAGACGCAGGCTGGTGAGAAATTGGCGAAGTACTTCTCAGCTACAGAAATCGATCAGGTGTATCAATTATACAAAACCGACTTTGAGCGTCTCAACTACCCCAAAGATCCAGTCTGGTAACGGCACATTACCCTGGACCGCACGCCTCACGTCGGTCCACGGTCATTCCACAGCGGCTGAAGCACCCAGGGCATATCGCAACGCCAGCTCGAACCCGACTGTATTTTCGTAAATGTCGCCCCAGTCGCCGGCAAGGCCTATATTGGCCCCAAGACGGTCGTTACCGAATGCCTCGCTGATCTCCACGCCGAGAAACGCATTCACCTGCACCCACGTTTCACCTTCCGGTACGAGACTGATCGGCGCGTAATAACGGGCACCGATTTGCGTCGGTTTGTGCGTGGCAAAGGTTATCTTCCCGGTGTACCGAATGTTCTCAGTCGCGTTACCCGAAAATCCGAGGTGGTATGCATTCACCCGGTTGCTTGCAATGCGGAGCTCTTCGCCCTCGCCGACGGCGACGAGGAGAGGATTACCCACGATGCGATCAAGGTGCGTCCAGCCGTTCCGGTATATACCGTGGTTATAATACTGGTGTGCGCCGCCGCCGATGCCGAAGGTCGCCGTGCGATCCGCGGGGTCAAAGCCGGCATCAGTCAGGACCTGGGTCAGACGATGGTACCGTCCGCCCTGGTATACCGTATAGAGTGACTCCATAACGACCGTATCGGGCCACCGGCCGGCGTCGTCAATCTCAATCGCCACGCCCCAGAGCCCGTCCATGGCGTTCTTAAAGTAGATGCCGTGTTCCAGTTCAAAGTAGTGGTGGTAGTACCCGCGGAGGTCCACCCGATCGAGGGGCATCTCGACCCCAAGGTCCCACATGCCCAGGCCGTTTCCCGCCGGACCAAGCTGGGTGGACGTATCACCTGCCTCCCGACCTAGGAACGCTCTGAGATAGTTGTCCCAGTTCACCGGCTGTATCTCGCCGCCCCACATGGTGTTGTGCACCAGACCGAGGTAGAGTCTGGTCTCTTCAGGGTTGCCGAGACGTGCGTATCCCCACTTTTCATGAAGGAGGGCGCCGTCCTGGACGCGATCACCAAGAAACCATCCGTGGAGCAACCCGCCCCGTATTTCCAGCTTCTCATTGGTCATCGGAACGGCGGTCCATTCAGGCATTGAAAGCTGTACCGACGGCAGAGGACGGGCGTTGCCGCTGACGATCATGGAACCAGATGAGAGCTCAGGCGCCGGAAGTAATCCGACCAGTTCCGGGTACATACCGCCTTTCAACTCCAGCGCTCGCCATGACAGAGCTGCGTAGGCAAAGCGCAGCCGTGGAATGACGCCGTCGTCATCGGCAAAGACGTCGCCGTCTGCGAGGAGTTCAATGCCCCAGACATCGCCAAAGTCACGCTCCCACGTCACCTCCGCGCCGAGATTTGTCTGGAGGGAAGAGTCCGAGTTGAGGCCCCAGCGATTCGCCTGGAGCCAGAACGGCGTCCCCTCGCTTCCCCCGGACGTTGACTGGTGAATGGTGACGTCCACAGGATAGGCTGCGTAGGCGCCTGCAAGAAGAAAAAGAGAAATGCCGATCACGCGACGTGCCGGCCGCATTATCGTCTGCATCATCAAACACCGGGGAATTCCCATCATCCTACCACCTTCACGAGCTGCTCAACCGCATCGTCCACGCTGGTCGCAACGGTATCGATAACCACTTCCGCCGCCGTCGGTTCTTCAAAGGGCGCGTCCACGCCGGTAAACCCGCGGATCTCCCCGTTATCCACCTTCTCATAAAGGCCTTTGGGATCCCGCCGGCGCGCCTCTTCCAGATCTACCTTTACAAAGACTTCAACAAAGTCACCTTCAGGAAAGAGGGCGCGCACCTCGTCGCGATCCTCCGCGTAGGGGCTCACGAAGGTGCAGAGCACGATGTGGCCGAAGTCATAGAGCTGCCGCGCCAGGTGGCCGACCCGACGGATGTTCTCCCGCCGGTCCTCCCTGCTGAAAGCGAGGTCCGCGTTAAGGCCGTGGCGGACGTTGTCGCCGTCCAGTCGCACCGCGCTTTTACCGGCATCAAAGAGCTTCTTCTCCAGATCCTTGGCGATGGTGCTCTTGCCGCTGCCGGAAATTCCGGTAAACCAGATCACCTTCGGTTCGTGGCCGTTGCGACGGACCCGGTCTTCCAGTCCCACGTATCCGGGGTCCCAGAAGATGTTTGTGGACGCCGGCGCTCCCGCGCTCGCAGCCTCACCGCCGCGTCCGGCTTTGGCGGCCTCCAGCCGCTCCCGGCGCTGCTCCTTCCGCAGTTCCTCCATCGTTCCCGCGCTGGCGTGGCGGATCATCCCCGCCCCGACGGTCCGGAAATCGTGGGGATCGATAATGACAAATCCGCCGGTATTGCGGTTCCGATCGTAGGGGTCGTAGAAGATTGGGTTGGCGCTGGTGATCTTCACCCGTCCGATTTCATTGAGCCGCAGGGTGTCGGCGTCTTCCCGGTGGAGGGTGTTCACGTCAATTCGGTAGACCAGATCATCCACGTACGCCTTGGTGAGACGGGATGTATGCTGGAGGACGTACTGCGTCCCCTGGTCAAGATCGTGCTGGTCATCCATCCAGGTGAGGACCGCGTCAAACTCGGTGGCCACCTCGGGAATGTTGTGACTTCGGACGATCATATCGCCCCGGCTGATGTCTATTTCATCTTCGAGGGTGAGAATGACGCTCTGCCCGGCAAATGCCTCCTCAAGCTCGTCCTTGAAGAAGTGAATACCCTTCACTTTGCTTCGCTGGCGGCTTGGCAGGACGACAATCTCCTCGCCAACCCGGATGCTGCCGCTGGCAATCCTGCCGGAAAAACCGCGAAAATCCTGATGCGGCCGCACGACGTACTGCACGGGAAAGCGAAAGTCCACGAGATTGCGGTCACCGGAAATGGTCACCGTCTCCAGAAACTGCAGCAGCGGCGGTCCCTCGTACCAGGGCATCCTGTCGCTCTTGTCCACCACATTGTCGCCCACAAGGGCGCTGACGGGAATGAATTCGATGTCATTGATTGAGAGTTTCCGGGCAAAGTCCTGGTACTCGCTGCGGATTTCCTCATAGCGCTCCTGGGAGTAGTCCACCAGGTCCATCTTGTTCACCGCCACCACCACGTGGGGGATTCCAAGCAGGGAGGCGATGATGCCGTGACGCTTGCTCTGGGTGAGCACGCCGTTCCGGGCGTCAATGAGGACGATGGCCAGATCCGCCGTGGAGGCGCCGGTAACCATGTTCCGGGTATACTGCTCGTGGCCGGGCGTATCGGCGATAATGAACTTCCGCTTCGGCGTGGAAAAGTAGCGGTACGCCACATCGATGGTGATACCCTGCTCCCGCTCGCTTCGCAGACCGTCGGTGAGGAGCGCCAGGTTGACGTTCTCCTCACCCCTGAGCCTGCTGGCGCTCTCAAGCTGGTCCATCTGGTCCTGAAAAATCTGCTTTGAGTCAAAGAGCATCCGTCCGATGAGGGTACTCTTCCCGTCGTCAACGCTCCCGGCGGTGGTAAACCGCAGGAGATCCCGTTCCTGTACAATTGTTTTGGCGTCAGTCTTCGTGCTCATTAGAAATACCCCTGCTTTTTCCGGTCTTCCATGGCCGCCTCGCTTCGCTTGTCGTCGGCGCGGCCGCCCCGTTCCGTCACCCGCGTAGCCGCCACCTCATTGACGATATCGTGAATGTCATGGGCGCTGCTCACGGTGGCGCCGGTGCAGGTCATATCGCCGATCGTGCGGAAGCGCACCTTAATCGACTTCACCTCTTCCCCGTCCAGCGGCTGGTTGTAGGGACCCACCGCCAGGATGACGCCGTCCCGTTCTACAATCTCCCGTTCATGGGTGTAATAGAGATTTGGCATGGGTACCTTCTCCCGCTCGATGTACTGCCACACATCCAGCTCCGTCCAGTTGGAAATGGGAAAGGCCCGCAGGTGTTCGCCGGGGCGGTGAAGGCCGTTGAAGATATTCCAGAGCTCCGGTCGCTGATTCTTGGGGTCCCACTGGCCAAAACGGTCGCGGAAACTGAAAAATCGCTCCTTGGCGCGCGCCTTCTCCTCATCCCGCCGGGCGCCGCCCATGGCGCAGTTGAACTTGAACTCCGCCAGAGCGTCCAGAAGGGTCACCGTCTGCAGGGAGTTGCGGCTCGGATTGGGCCCCTCCTCCTCCTTGACGCGCCCCTTCTTGATGGACTCCTCCACGGTACGGACGATCAGGTTGGCCCCGATCTCCTTCATCCACCAGTCCCTGAACTCCAGGGTCTCGTCAAAATTGTGCCCCGTATCGATATGCATCAGGGGAAAGGGAATCTTCCCGGGATAGAACGCCTTATAGGCGAGATAACTCATTAAAATCGAATCTTTCCCCCCGGAAAAAAGCATCACCGGCCGCTCAAACTGGGCAGCCACCTCGCGGATCACGTATATCGCTTCACTCTCCAGCTGATCCAGGGTGTTCATAAAATGTCGTTCGGTAGCAGTCATAATAACTCCATATCTTATTGAAAATTGAACGCAAGCGCCATGGACGGCGTCGCCCCCTCTATAGCGGGCTTCAGCCCGCCTTTGTAACGATGCGTACCGGAGGACGAAGTCCGAGGAACGCGTCGAACTACCGGCTGCTCCTGCGGACCAGGAACCACGGGTTCAGGAGGTTTTCCTTGTTGTAGCGGACGGGACCACGGGGGCCGGCCGCGGCGGCGTCGGGTTGGGCCTCCCAGATCAAAACTTCACAACCGGCGGCGCGGGCCACAGCGTCGCCGGCGGCGGTGTCCCACTCCATGGTCGGCGCAAAACGGGGATACTCGTCGGCGCTCCCGTCGGCGACACGGCAGAGCTTGAGAGAGCTTCCGGCACTGATGAGGTCCAGGTCGGAGTACTCCCGCCTCCGGGCGGCGACAAACTCCTCCGTCTCCGCGGACATATGGCTGCGACTCGCCACAACGGTATAGGGCCTGCCGCTTCCTTCAGAAGAACGGGAAGCCCGGGGCATCATCTCCGCATCGGTCATCGAGGGCACCGATATCCCTCGGACATCACCCCACCACCACGCGCCCTCGGGACTTCCGACAAAGAGCTCACCCAGATCGGGGGCATATACCACTCCCGCGACGGGTTTCCAGGCGGCGGGCTCCTCGTCATCACGCTCCATGAGGGCAACGTTCACCGTAAACTCGCCGTTCCGCTTGATAAACTCCTTGGTACCGTCCAGAGGATCGATGAGAAAATACTTGTCCCATTCCGAGCGTCGGGCGTAGGGAATGGCGGCACCCTCTTCACTGAGAATTGGCAGCTTTTCCATGAATCCCGAGTTCATCGCCGCCGTGAGCACCGTCTCGATCATCTCATGGCTGCGCCGATCCGCCTCGGTGAGGGGACTCTTGTCGTCCTTGTGTTCCACGGCGATCTCGCCGCCGTAGACATCCATTACTTCGGCCCCGGCGGCCAGCGCCGCCCGGATCATCTGCTGCACAGTATTCTGCATCTCTTCTTTTCATCCTTTATGGTACGTCCGGTACCATTCCACAAAGCGCCTTACGCCGTCCCGGACGGCGGTGTGCGGACGGTACCCCGTCTCCCCTTCAAGGGCACTGCAATCCGCCCACGTTGCGGTGACGTCTCCGGGCTGCATGGGCAGCATCTCCTTCTTCGCCGTCACGCCCATTTCCGCCTCCAGCGCCTCTATGAGTTCCATCAGCGGTACGGGCGCACCGTTCCCGATGTTGAAAATTCGATACGGAGGAGTCTGCGTACCGGCGTCGCCAACGGGCGGACGGTCAAGAACACGGAGCACCCCCTCCGCGACATCGCCGACATAGGTAAAGTCGCGCTTCATCTTTCCATGGTTGTAGACCTGAATCGCCTTCCCCGCGGTCATCGCGTCGGCAAAGCGGTACAGCGCCATATCGGGGCGGTACCAGCTGCCGTATACGGTAAAGAAGCGCAGTCCCGTCACGGGGATACCGTAGAGGTGGGCGTAACTGTGGGCCATGAGCTCATTGCTCCGTTTTGACGCCGCATAGAGGCTCACCGGCCGGTCCGCCGCCATATCCTCCCGGAAAGGCTGCTCCGACTCCAGCCCGTATACAGAACTGGAGCTGGCAAAGACAAGGTGTCTTACCGGCGTGGAACGTACCGCCTCAAGGAGGCTCACGAAGCCCTCCACGTTGCTTGAAACGTAGGTGTGGGGGTTGGTGAGAGAGTAGCGGACGCCCGCCTGGGCGGCGAGGTGTACGATCCCGTCAAAGCGTTCCCGCTGAAGCAGCGCCTTCAGCCCTTCCCGGTCCTCCAGCGCCATGCGGACAAAGCGCAGCCGGGGGTGACGGGAGCTCGGAACCTCGCTGCCGGGAGCGATTTCTCCGCCCGATGGAGCGGTCACACCAAGCTCGGCGAGGCGTCCCATTTTCAGCGCCACATCGTAATAATCATTGAGATTATCCAGTCCCACGACGTCGTCGCCCCGCTCGAGAAGACGCCCGGCGAGGTGAAACCCGATAAAACCGGCAACACCGGTGAGCAATACCTTCATTATTGCATGACACTATGCCACAACAACGCCCACGCTTCCACCCTCGCCGTTGTACCTGCCGTTGCACCTACTCCCGGTCAAGGACGACGGAGAGGGAAAGGGTGGTCCGAAACGCCAGGGGGACGCTGTCGGTGGTTGTGTGCATCCACGCACCGCCAAGGGCAAGGGAGCTTTGCGGATTGGACCAGAGGTGAATCCCCCCGAGAATGCTTCCGGCGTACCCCGTTTCGACGCCCGATGTGGTCACTAGTGAGATTATCCCGCCCTCCAGCCCGATGTAGGGAATAAAGACGGATCTCTCGAGACGGCGCGCCGTCTCAGGGGAGACGGTCCACCCGACGGCGGAGTATCCGCCGATAATCACGGGGTCCGCGGGGACGCCGATGACGGGGGCGATCTGCAGATACGCCTCCCACCGTCCCCGCGTTGCAGCGGTGGCGGAACGTCTCCCTGTATCAAGCACGGAGGCGAGGTTGTGGCGATACGCCGGTGCCAGCAGCGTCACCCCCCGACCGGTCGGTGCGGCAAACTCGGGAATGTACCAGTAATCGGCGACAACCGCGGGCTGGGATACCTGATGAAAAGTCTGTATTTTGTCGCCTTCTTCCGCGACGGGTGTGGCGGGTGCCGCCGGAGCGATCTCACCGGCGTCTTCAATCACCTCCGCGAGACGATCACGCGCCGCTACAATCTCATCGAGGCGGTGATTCCAGCGGGTTGTCGACGTGACGAGCCCGCCCCCGGGCTCCACCCCGTCACCTCCGGCACCTTCGGCAAGGACGAGGTATTCGTAGTCCTCCAGGCCGTCCCTGAGGAGCTTCATCCGCAGGGAGGCAACGGCACGATGCTCCGTCAGACCATGGATGCCGGGATAGCCGGGATAGACGAGGGTGCCGTCGCCGTTGGCGGCAAAAAAGTACTGATTGGACCAGGGGTCATTTTCGTCCTTGTACGCCTGGGAAACGCGATAGTAGACCATGCCCGTCCCGTCGTAGCGGTGGATGAGCCAGGGAATGATGCGCGCCGCCGCAGGCGGCGCGTCTATGAAGAGATTGGGAAGGTCCGCATACTGCGCGGAGGTGCATGTGTAGAGCCACATTTCCCGTCCCTGCGCCCGCTCCCGGGCGTACACAACCGGACGGGGGTTCACCTGAAAGTCGGGATGCAGTCCCGCCCCTTTCCCGAAGAGGGGAAAGAAGGGCACCGGCTGATCGAGCATGGCAATATCGGGACACCAGATATCCACAAGCCCCGAAAGAGGTGCGTTATAGGACTCCGTGACGAGGCGTCGCACCTCCGGCGCCTCCTCGCCCAGCTCCTCCGCATCGGCGATCAGCTCGGTATACATGTCCAGAAGGGGCTCATCATAGACGTAGTAAAACGTCCTCTCCAGAAGTCCCTCCTCCCGGAATCGGGCGGCCACAGCCCGGTAAAAGTCGACCCGCTCCGCCGTCCCGCCGGGAAAGGGGTTCTCGGGAAAACGAATCGCCGGTGCGGGCACGCCGTCGGAGGTCAGGTCGCCGCGATACAGGGGAATAGAAATCGTTTCGAAATGGTCCCAGGAAAACTCCTTCGCCGGAGCGGGATCGTAGGGGACGATGCGGTGCTCCCGAAGGAGGGCGAGGTAGTCCAGCCACAACGGCAGTTCCGCCTCCGGAGACACCCCCCGCCTGCGGTGCAACTCAAAAACATCGTCCGGGACAATCCCCGCCAGCAGAGGCAGCGAATGTGTCTCGGGAAGATCAAAATCGAAGGGTACCACTCGCAGGGGAGGAAAGGAGTCCGTGTACTCCACCCCGTCACGGGAGAAAATCACCTGAGCCCGGACCGTTCCGCCCCGGCGACCGGCGCCGCGGGGAGCACGGAGCTCCAGGAGAAAGTACGCGCTTTGCCCCGCCTCAAGGGGCGGAAGAAAGGAGATGTCATGAGCCACCGCGCCGATCCCGGCTGCAGGCGAAGCGGCGAGGGGTACCACGGGATCAAACCACGTACCCGTCACCGCCACGGAATCAAACCAGCGACTCTTTCGTTCCACTTCGAAGGGAGGCAGATAATGGAGGGCCACCTCATATCCCATAGGCAGACCGCTGATGTCCAGCACAATGTTATTCGGCTCGACAGGTGCACTCCCACCATCGTGGTGAACCGCCATGACCGCCATCTCATACTCGCCTCCGGCGAGCCGCACTACCGGTATTGCTGATACTCCGCCGGCCGGCTCCTGTGACGGAACGGGACGTTTCATGACGGGATAGTGCCAGGTCTGGCCAAAAACGAGGAACGGGGAGCAGACCAGGAGGAACAGTGCGCCAGCGACGACGCAACGGCGCGGGAGTTTTCTAAATATCATACCAGAAAATAATAGCAACGACGGCAATAACACCGACAAGAAGATTCAGGGGAAGACCGACGCGGAGAAAGTCCCGAAATTTGTACCCCCCGGCACCCTGGACGATCAGGTTGGTCTGATATCCAATGGGCGTCGCAAAACTGGCGCTGGCGGCAATCGCAACGGCCACCAGAAAGGCCATGGGGTTACTCCCTGCACGCTCGGCCGTCGCAACGGCAATGGGAAACATCAGCGCCGCCGCAGCGTTGTTCGTAATGATCTCCGTAAAAATCGTCGTCGCAATATAGACCGCCGCCAACGCGCCAAGGACACCAAAGGGACTCATCGTCTCAACGAGGCCGTGGGCAACGGCCTGAGCGAGACCGCTGTTGAAGAGGGCCTTACTCACGCCGAAAGCGGCGGCTATCGTAATGAGAACGTCCCAGCGGATGGAGTTGCGGGCGGCGGCGGGACGGATCACCCGGGCGATCATCAGGAGGAAAGCCGCGCCGGCGGCGGCGTAGAACATATCGATACGATGACCGTCTGAGCCGCCGCCCGCGCCCAGGGGCGGCAGGTATTCCCCAATCGCGGCTGCAACAATCATCGCGCCGACTACCAACAGGGCAAGCCACCCCTTCCCCTGCGCTTCCGGAGTAAGCTGATCGAGCCTGCTGATGAGGTAAAAGTGCTGGCTGTCCCGCCAGCGCCTGCCGAAACTTGCCTGGGCAAGGAGTACGAGGGTGTCCCCCGACTGAAGACGTATATCCCCGAGGCGACCCTGTACCCGTTCGCCGTTCCTGCTCACGGCAATGACACTGGCGTTATAGACACTGCGAAAATCAAACTCCCGTATCGTCCTTCCGATGGCGGGACTCGTATGGCTCACCACAACCTCAACGAGACGGTTGGCAAGCTTGCGGGAGTCACGATCCAGCTGTTCCTGGTCGGCCGGAGCCAATCCGGGAATCGCCGCGACGGAGGAAACGGCGTCCGTCTGCCCGACAAAGAGGAGACGGTCGCCGTCCAGCAGCACCTCATCGGGGCTCACCGGACCGATATGCCGGGAATCCCGCTCAATATCAGTCAGGTACACGCCGGTAAGACTGCGCAATCGGGCTCCTTCAATCGACTTACCCGCCAGCGGTCCGCCCGGTTCAACAACCATTTCGATAAAATACTCCCGCGGATCGGTATCGACCTTTTCCATGAGATCCCGGTTTCCCGGAAGGAGGCGCTGACCCGCGAGGGAGAGATAGACATATCCTGCGAGCGCGACGGGTAAACCTACCTTGGCGAGTTCAAAAAAGCTGAACCCCGAAAGCCCCATATCCAACGCGAGGCCATGGACAACAAGATTGGTGCTCGTCCCGATGAGGGTGCAGACACCGCCGAAAATGGCGGCATAACTCAGGGGAATAAGAAACTTGCCCGGCGCCAGCCCGCGCCCCACTGCCCACCGCCGAACGACGGGAGTAAAAATCGTAACGATGGGCGTGTTGTTCAAAAAGGCACTCAGAAGCGTCACCGGTGCCATGATACGCAACATGAGCGCGCCAACATGCGGATTGTCCTCTTCCGGATTCCGACCCATTTTCAGAAAACGATCAGCGATGGTCTGAAAGACGCCGGTATTCTGAACCGCCTGACTGACGATAAAAAGAAGCCCCACCGTCACCATACCCTTATTGGCAAAACCCGCCAGCGCCTCATCGGGCGAAATAATTCCGCCAAATAGGAGAACGACAAGGGCCGCGCCAAAGATCATATCCGACGACGCCAGATCAAAGAGAAGGGCTGCAAGAATTGCCACAAGGACGATAAGGGTGAAGTACATAGAACGGAAAAAAGTATATACCAACTGCGGTCATTGCGACACGGCGAAGACTGCACTCGGTATCTTCTGCACGCCATCGCGCCCCAAAATACTGGAGTGTAACGACATTCAATGGCACCCAATGACGTTATGTCCGAAGACATTACGTCCGAATGGTCCCGACCTACGGCAGCCCCGGACTCCCATTGACTCCCACTGACTTCATTTACACTCCCCTATTTCGCAGCTTTTCTTGTGTTGCCACTTTTCTTGGTTTGCCACTTTTCCTATTTGGCAGCTTTTCCCATTCGGCCGCCGTTTTCTTCGCCGTCCGGTTTCCCGCCGTCCCACGGAAACTTCCTGAATCGGCGCGGATGTTCCTGCGCTGGGAAGGGATATGCACACAACCAGGTACACAACCCAGGTGACGGCGCGAATGCCGATCGACCTCGTTGAAGCCATAGACGCGACGGCGGCGGAACTGGGGCGGTCCCGGGCGGACGTTATCCGCATCGCGGTGAACAAGTATTTTGCCGATTACGTGGATCTTCGCCTGTCCGTTTCGGCCTTGCAGGATCATGAAGATCAGTCGTTTGACTGGGAGGTGGTGCGTGCCCGGCTGCTCCGTCGCAATTCGCGGTAAGGTGGCGGAGATCATAGAACGGCTTCCGGAACCGTACCTGTCACGGGTCGTGGCGCTCATTGACCGTGTCGCCCGGACACGGCCCGTACCACCCGCACCGCCCGCGGCGGCGGAGCGGCTGAAGGACGGACGCTTCCGCTTTTATCGCATCAAGACGAGGGGCGCGGCGATTATCTATAAACTCGACCTGACGGATCGTGACGGATGCAGAATAGAAATCCTTACCATCCGCCTGTCTACTGCGGCCCTGCGAAGCATCGGCCGCCGGTGAACGGCCGCCACACTTCTGCATGCGTCGCGGCCAGCCCTATCGCGGGTTATAGCGCGCCTGCAGTGCCGGCCCTTCCGCGTTCCCTGGCGCTCCTGCACTCCGTCCCCCGCGCCTCCACGTCTCCGCGCACCGCCGCTAGAGCATCTTCTCCAGAAAGGTCCTGATTCGCGGGTGGTCGGGGTTGGTGAAGAGCTTGTCCGGCGGGGCGATCTCGATGATACGCCCGTCGTCCATGAAGACGACGCGGTCCGAGAGCTCCCGACAGAAGCCCATCTCATGGGTGACCACCACCATGGTCATATGCTCCTGGGCGAGGGACTTGATCACCGCCAGCACCTCGCCGACAAGCTCGGGGTCCAGGGCGCTGGTGGGCTCGTCAAAGAGCATGACGTCCGGCTCCATGGCGAGCATCCGGGCGATGGCGACACGCTGCTTCTGCCCGCCCGAGAGGTACGCCGGGTAGACGTCCCGCTTGTCCGAGAGACCGACTTTCTCAAGCATCGCCTCTCCGCGCTTCACCGCCTCGTCGCGGTTCACTTTGGCGACCACCAGGAGCCCCTCGATGACGTTACCCAGAGCGGTCTTGTGGGGAAAGAGGTTGAAGTTCTGAAAGACCATGCCCAGCTTGCGGCAGCGCCGGCGGATTGTGTGCTCCGGTATGTGTTTCTGGCGGCTGTGCGAGGTTGAACGCGAGGCGTCACGCTGCGCCTCATCCGCCACGCCCGGCGCCTCCAAAATCTCCTCCAGCGCAATGGGTTCGCCCTCGATCTCCACGGTGCCGCGGCTCACCTCTTCAAGATGGATGAGGCAGCGCAGGAGGGTGCTCTTGCCGCTTCCCGACGGCCCGATCACCGAGACGATCTCTCCGGGTCGGACGGCGAGATCCACCCCTTTGAGGACGTGGAGGTCGCCGAAGTACTTGTGGAGACCCACCACGTTTATCATAGGCACACCGTCCGCGGCGGCGGCGCCCGCGGCGCCTCCCGATCCGGGTTGGTCCGCGGTTGCTCGGCCGAGCTCCCCAGAACCCCTGGGTTCAACCTTATCCTTCATAGACCGCATATTTCTGCTCCAGCCTGGCAAAGATCCAGACGACGCCGTAGTTGAAAATGAGATAGATGATGCCGGCGATGACGAAGGGACTGATGGTGAAGTCCCGGCTCACGATCTCCTTGGAGTTGCGCAGGATTTCGCCGATACCGAGTACGACGACGAGGGCGGTGTCCTTGACGAGGGTGATCGCCTCGTTGGCGACGGGGGGCAGGACGCGCTTGACCGTCTGGGGCAGCACGATGCGCACCATCGTCTGGCGGTAGTTCATGCCGAGGACCTTGGCGGCTTCGTACTGGCCGCGGTCGATTGACTGAATGCCGGCGCGAAAGATTTCCACAAAGTAGGCGGCGTAGTTGATGATGAAGGTGAAGACGGCGGCGGAGAAGCGCTCAAAGCGCAGGGCCGGGATCATCAGGGGCAGGCCGTAGTAGACGAAGAAGAGCTGCAAGAGGAGGGGCGTGCCCCGGACCACGGAGGTGTAGAAGCCAAGGGGCAGCCTGAGCCATCGCCGCCGGGAGGTCTTGCCCATCGCCCCGATGAATCCCAGGGGAAGGGAGAAGATCAGGGTGAGGGCGAAGAGCCGGAGGGTGACCGATGCACCCTCCATGATGTAATGGGTTGTCTGAAGGTAATACTCCATCAGCGGGGCAGGACCACCATCTCGCCGAACCACTTCCGCGAGATTTCCGCGGCGGTGCCGTCGGCGACCATTTCGTCGATCGCTTCATCCACGGCGTCCCGGAAGGCGACTTCACCAAGGCGGAATCCGATGCCGTACTCTTCCTCTGCAAAGTAATGGGAAGCGACCTTGAAGGTGCCCGGCTTCTGGGAGATGTAGTAGCGCCCGAGGATCTCATCCACCACGACGGCGTCCACGCGGCCCACTTCCAGGTCCAGCAGTGCCTGTACGTTGTCCTGATAACGGGCGAGTTCCTCAAAGGTCTCCACCGTCGCACCGTCGGCGTTGACGGCGTTCTCCGCGCTGGATCCGAGCTGAATGCCCACCACGGCGCCGGCGAGGTCTTCTTTGGTGTCGATATCACTGTCGTCCTGAACGATGACGATCTGCCGGTTTGCCAGGTAGGGCTTGGAGAAGAGGATCTGCTCCCGCCGCTCCGGGGTGATGGTCAGGCCGTTCCAGATGACGTCGATGTCGCGGCTGTTGAGGTCAAGGACCTTGGAATCCCAGTCGATGGGCTGGAGGCGCAGGGTCACGCCCAGGCGTTCGGCAACTTCCTTTGCCAGGTCGATGTCAAATCCGACGATCTCGCCGTTGTCGCCGCGGAATCCCATGGGGGGAAAACTGTCGTCAAGGCCGAGGACGAGCTCGCCCTTGTCCATGATGCGCGTCAGGGAATCGTCGCCCTCCGCACCGGTTTCCGCCGCACCGGTTGCAAAGACGACGCTCGCCGCCGCAAACAACACTACCGCTGCAATCAGCTTTTTCATGACTACTCCTCAATGGGTTGTAAAATATGCGGCAGTATAGGTGCTTCCGGGGAATTTGTAAATGAACACGGGTGTCACAGGATGCCCGGCCGCGAGGCGCGAGGGCGTCGGGCGGCGACGCTCCCTTCAGGAGCGCCGGCCGCGCCACGCCGCGGCGATCTTCTCCATCTCCTCCGGTTCCTGCCGGACGCGATGGATGTACTCAACCACAAAGGCGAGAAAGACGGTGAGGAAGAAGGCGGTGATGACGGTGATAATGAGGATCATGGAGCGGCCGGCGCGATCCTCCTCAAAAACCGTCACCCCTCCGGCGGGGGAAAAGACGGCGTCCCCGTTTTCACCAAGGGCTTCGATCTGCGCCAGCGCACGGTGGTGATCGGCAAGGGCGCGGAGGGTTTCGTCGGCATCGGCATCAACGGCGGCGAGGAAGGGCCGGGAACCGGCCGATTGGGTGGCGCTTTGCGGGTCCAGGACGTTCGCAACCGCCGCGAGAAGGTCGTCCCGTGTATTCTCCAGGGCGGTACTGATCGTCCCGCGTGCGTCTTCAATACGGGGCGCGAGGCGCGACACCGTTTCCGCACGGAGGTCTCCTTCAAGGGTTTCAAGAAACGAGCGGGCGTCGCCGCTGTCATTCGCGGTAAAGGAGAGGACGAGCATGCGCGTCTGTTCCTCCCACTCTGCGGTGAAGCGGTTACCGATGACGTTGTCGCGCACCCTGGTCAGATAGCCTTCCGGTGTCAGACCCTCTTCGGGAGCGTCGTCGTAAGGCCGGTATACCTCACCAATGACGCGGGGGTCATTGACAACGGACATGACGGTGGCGGGAAGGTCGACGCCGAGATAGGCTTGCACCTCCTCGGGGAGCGGGTCCAGAAGAAGACGCCGCTGGGCGGTATACTCCGGCGGCGGCAGGATGTGAATGTCTGCCAGGGGTAAGAGGAAGAGGGCGGCTGCCGTCAGCACCGCTGCCGCCGCCGTCCCCCCGATTATGATCCGCCGATGGCGCAGCACCACCGCGAGGAGATCTATGAGGCTTATCGTCTCGTCCTCATAGGGATGGGGGCGGGTCGGTGTATGCGTTGCCGACTGTTCACTCGATTCACGGTGGAATCGGGAATTCTCAATAATACTCATAGCAAATTCTTAATATAGAGTATCCCGGCGTATTGCGCAGAATCAAGAGTGGCGGCGGAGGGCAAACTATCGCCGTTCCTCGTCGACAACCTCACCGTCGTGAAGGCGGATCACGTGGTCGGCGATGTCCACGATGGTGGCGTCATGGGTTGAAAAGATGAAGGTGGTGGAGAGCTCCGCATTGATTTTCTTCATGAGCTGAATGATGGCGGCGCCGGTGGTCGAGTCGAGGTTGGCGGTGGGCTCGTCGGCAAGGACGATGCGCGGCTTGGTAGCAAGGGCACGGGCGATGGCGACGCGCTGCCGCTGCCCGCCGGAGAGTTCGTTGGGGCGGTGACGGCGCCATTCGGTAAGGCCCACCTCATCGATAAGAAAGTTGACGTACTCCCTGCGCTCCCGGCGGTTGGGGACGGGCGAACCGAGGAGCAAGGGGAGCTCGACGTTTTCGTAGACGTTGAGTACGGGGACGAGGTTGAATGACTGAAAGATGAATCCGATCACCTGATGGCGGAGGCGGGTGATCTCCCGGTCCCGGAGAGCGGAGGTCTCGTGGCCGATGATCTCCACGGTGCCCCACGTCGGGACATCGATGCAGCCGATGAGGTTGAGGATGGTGGATTTGCCGCTCCCGGAGGGACCGGCGATTGTTGCAAAATCGCCGCCCTTAATGGCGATGTCGACACCCTTGATGGCGTGCACTTCGGTCTTGCCCAGGGGATAGACCTTGTGCACCCCGGTTAGACGAATTGCTGGAGCTGTAGTATTAGGTTTTTCCGGTATTGTCACTGACACTATTGTACTCATTTCAGAATTGAATCGACAGGCTCAGCGCAAAAAGAACCATAACAACGTTGTCCACGGGAATGAGATCGCTTTCGTCGTCATCATCCCCACCGGCGACGGACGCGGCGAGGGCGTCACGATAGTAGGAGCCCGGCGTACCGTAGATCACCGGGAGCCCCACCTCCAGATTGACGGAAGGTGCAAGGGTGCCCCGTATTGCGGTAAGGACTTCGCCGGAGGTGTCCGCCGGGGCGTGACGCCAGCGGATGCCCGGCCGCCAGCCGCCGCGACCGAATGCGGGCATGCTCACCGCGCCTCCCACAAGATGGCGCCCTCCGTCATCGTCGGCGATATCGGCGCCGTCGAACTGATACTCCCCCGCGAGGGTCCACCCGCCGCCGGGAGAGCGATAGAGGAAGTTTGCGAGGGCCATGGCGTAGCCGTCGGTCCCGTCCAGCGTGCCGAAACGGTCGCCCTGCCAGTGGTAGACACCCTCCCCGGAGAAGGTAACCTCCCCGATGCCGAAGGTGAGTCCTCCGGCAAGAGCGGTGTGTTCCCCGTCCTTGTACCGGCCGGACAGCTCCGCCGTGACGGAGCGGACCGTCGTTTCCAGCTGTCCCGCATAGGCAAAGGCGCGGTAGTTCCCTTCACCGCCCGCCGTCGGCGTCCATCCACTCCTCGTTGGAATAGATCACCCCGGTGAAGGAGGAGGCGCGCCAGAGGGGGACGGTCGCACGTACCGCCGCACCGTCGTCGACACGCTCCACCAGGTTGGCGGGGTTGTCAAAAAGGCGTCCCCGCCCCCAGGTCATGGCGTAACGTCCGGCCCGGAAAAAGAGGGTCTCAGCAAAGGTGTAGTCCACAAAGAGCTCATCCACCTCCGGCGCGGCGTAGGTGAGGGTGTCTTCATTGAGGGAAGTTGAAAGGGAGGTGTGAAAGCGGAGATAGGGCGTGGGGCGGCTGTCCACGGTTACGGATGCGGAGGAGTCGTAGAAAATAGAGTATCGCCTGAGATCCGCCGGTGAGGCGTCGCCGGCCGCGGCGCTTCCGGGCCACTCCACAAAGCCCAACCCGATCCCGCCGCGGCCGGTAAACCGCCCCCTCACCGTGGTGGGACTGGTGGTGAGGGCGTCGATGTCCACGGCGTCGGCAGGCTCAGGCGGGGGTTGTTCCGCCTGCGCGGGTGGTTCGGCGGTAGCCCCCTCCTCATTGTCGGCTGCTGCGCCCGCCTCCACCGTCCCGTCGGGGGAGGAGAAGAGATCGTCCATATCCTGGGCTGCAGCTCCCGGTGCAGCTGCGCAGAAGGCGGCGCCCAAAAGCAGGAGAACCGCCGCCCGCCGGCCGAGAATGAGCCTCACTCCCCTACCCGCTCCAGAAATGACCGGGTGAAGACCATGTCGGGCACCTCCTGAAGGGAGGGCTTGGCCACGTCGATGAGGGTGCGTTCATTCCGGAAGCGTCCGTCCACCTCGCGTCCGCGCAGTTCGTCCTGAATGACGATGCGGACGGGGACGTAGCGTTGGCCGAGGCGGCGATATTCCGTAATCGCGGTGGTACGCATGTGGCGGCCGGAGAGGCTGTAGTCCTCCACCTTGCGGACGAGGCTGTTCTCGTCGATCCAGATGCGCATGCGCGGAAAGGAGACGTCGTCGGTGATTGCCTCCAGATCGTACACGCGGGTGGCGTAGGCGCCGAGCTGCTCGGCGGACTCGCCCGTGATTCGGAAATCCTCGGCGAGGGTGGATGTGGTGAAGTCGGCGGTACGGGCGTTGGTGTTCTGAAAGCGCTCGGAGGCGTTGACCACGGTAAAGCGCCGTGCCGCGGGGTCGTAGAGATAGAGGTTGTCGTCAATGCGAAGATAGCCCTTGCCGCGGTCCGCCCGGGGATCCTGGATGACAATTGTGTAGGTATTGGCCCGGTCACGTCTGAAGAGGGTAAAGACGGTGCGTCGCGTCCCCTCACCGGGACGGACGTCGGTGACGGTGTACTCCGCGGAAAAGTCCTCATCTCCAAAGGTAACGAGCGCGTCCACTTCGGAGAGGATGCGGCGGCTCTCGGCGGCGCTTATATTCCCCGAATTTGAATCCTGGGCAAAGAGCGGAGAGGGCAGCGCAAAAAAAACCGCAACGGCGGCCAGAACAATCGGAAATATCAAATAGGCGTGAGGCCGACTGGGGCGGTCTGGTTCGTAACAAAAAGTCTGTATCATTCCATGATATATCATCACTATTCCGGGATTTTTTTAAAGGGGTTCACGACGGTAACGTCTCCGTATTTCTGCCCGTCGTTAAAATCCTCAGAATACAGCACGCTGCAATCCGCATACCTTGCAGCGGCAATGATGAGGGAGTCCCAATGAGAAAGCTGCTGCCGTTCCTGGAGATACAAACCATCGCGAAAAAGGGGCAGATCTAGACTGACGATAGTCATGAGTTCAAGAAGTTCGATTTGCCGGGTCGCACGCACAGACGACAGCGGTTTTCTGATTTTACGGGTGACGGTTACCCAGAATTCGCTCAGAACCTGTACTGAGATTACGGCGGATTCACTCAGCAGGGCTTCCTTAATGAGTCGGCGGGCAATCTCTTGTTTCTCCGGTTCCGACGCGTCGTTGGCGTAGACCAGAATATTGGTATCAAAGAAGACCTTATCGCTCATGCAGCTCGTCCCGAGTCCAGGTGACGAGCCCAACCTCCGCAGCGCTCTCGGCGAAGAGCCGGTCCAGTGTATCTATACGCAGGGCACGCCTCTTCTCTTCCCGCCGGACAAGATCCGTAACATATGATCTGACAAGACCGTTAAAACTCATATCGTGATCGATGGCAATCTTCTTTGCCTGCTTCAGGATATCATCGTCAATGGAAATGGTAACGTTGGCCATAATACACCTCTCTATGTATTACACGTAATATACTAATACACGTTTTACACGCATATGGCAAACACAGTGGACGCTATCTATCATCCGCTGACTGGAGCCGGGAAGGACAAGTATGATCTTGCCCTCTTGCTTCTCCCGATCTACCACTCAAGATGTTGCGGGGGACTCGATCCACGCCTGGGTAGCGGTGATAACCGCGCGGACGATGTTGACGTCGTTATCGATAAATCGACGTACCCGGGTAAACCGGAGGTCCAGATACTCGTGAGCCAACACGTTTCGCAGCGGCGCGAGATTACGAATCTCTTTTGGTACGGCTTCGAAGCCGGAAATTGAAGGGAGGAGATCCAGAATCTGGGCGTAGGTTTGGGGGATCGGGATATCCTCTGAAGCCTGGACAATCTTTGCGATATCGATCGTCCCATTAATGAGAACCTCGACCCAGCGATCGAGATTTCGACGCAACGATCGGTCGCGCTGATACCGGGAAAGGGTAATATCGGTAAACTCCTGCGCGTCTTTCAGTTCGTCGTCAAGAAAGGCGAGAATCCGCTCGAGTCTGTTCCGGTCCTGTGGAGACAACGAAGCACTCCGGGTACGAATCGCCTGCCACTCCCGCTCGGTTGCAAGAAAATCGATTGCAACATTGGTTACCGCCAGGATGTAACGGGAATATATAGACTCGCCCCGGATGAGTATAGGGACCCCGGTCGTGACGGCGGATGCGCATACCACGGCGGGAGCGCGGTTCAGCACGAGGAGGTCGACATTTCTCCCGGTTGCCCGTTCCACCGCAAGCTGTATCGTTCCTTCGTCGGAAAACTCGCGGTCGGTTTCGATCTCCAGATGCCGACCGGAAATTCCATAGACCGCTACATCGAGGTCCGAATCCTGCCGCAGGCGGCCGGAAACGGCGGAACCGAAAAGCACCGCGAAGGCGATACTCTCAAACGGCTCGAGGGCTGCTCGTATTTCGTGCTGAAGATCTTCCAGTCGGTTCATTTCCTTTCCGTCGTACGCTTTCATCGTACGTTTTCATCATACGCCGCGGGAGGTGCGGCAACAAGGGCCGTCCCGCTACAGCCGGTGGCGCAGGGCGTCTACGGGGTGGATCATGCCCGCCCGGACAGCGGCGCGGAGGGCGCCGAAGACGCTTGCCCCGACGGCGATGGCAGCGACGAGAAGGAATGTCCAGGGCGGGAGGTCAAAGGGGAGGTGGCCTTCGGTGAAGAAGAGGGTGGTAGCCGCGTTGGGGGCAAAGGGGACCCAGTTGTGCACACCCTGAAGGGTGAGAACGCCCAGGAACACGCCAAAGAAGACGGTGGTGAGGCCCAGAAAAGCCGCCTCCATGAGAAAGACGGCGACGGTGCCTGCGCGCTGGAGGCCCAGGGCGCGGAGAGTGCCCACCTCGCGGGTGCGCTCCCAGACGACCATCGTCCAGGTGTTGCTCACCCCGATAATGACGATGCCGAGAAAGAGGGCGACCACCGCACCGGAGACAATGGTCAGGGCGGTGATGAGGTCGGTGATCTGGGCGAGCTGGGCCTGAAGGGTGACGACACCGTACTCTCGCTGTTCCCGCGGGGCACGGGAGGCGGTCTCGTACTCGTTACGGTCAGCGAGAACCGGAAAAGTGGGGAGGCCGGCGGCGCGGAGCTCCTCCGTGAGGAGGGCGGCCGCCCGTTTCTCATCGGCGGCGGGGGTTTCCAGATAGACGCCGATCTCATTCACCCGCGCCGCCGGCACCTCCCTGAGCGCATTCAACTTCTCTCTATGGAGATAGGCGGTAAAGCCGAAAAAGCTGGACTCAGTGTAAATTCCCCGGACGATGAGTTCGGCGGTGTTGGTGCGCCCCCGGGCGCTGGGGATGGAAACAAGAAGCTCATCCCCAACACTCACCTGGAGATCCGAGGCGGTGACGGAGGAGATGAGGATTGCGTCGCGGTCCCCGGGTGCAGGGACCTTCCCCGCGGTAAAGGGAAAGCCTGCGAGGATATCCCCTTCCCGCTCCCACTCCACGCCCACAAGGCGACGCTGCCGGACGGAATAGCCAGCAAAAAAGAGCTCGATCGATTCCTGCCGGTAAAGGGTACTCCGCCGAGAAACCGCTTGTATGCCGATACCCGCTTCCCGGAGACGCTCCACCGCGCCGGTCACCGCATCCACCTCTTCAATCAACGAGTCGCCGCTGCCGTCGTATCCGAGGACCACCACATCCCCGGCAAAGTAGCGGGTCGCCTTGTCGCGCACCGCCTCCTGAAGCCCCAGCATCGCGCCGATCAGAACGGTAAAGACTGTGGAGACGAGGATCATCGTGGCAAGGAGGACGCGGTAGCGGCGGAGGTTCCGGCTGAAGTTGCGCCAGGCGGGAAGAACGAGGGCGATCATGACTCGATCGCCTCCCGGGGATTGATCCAGAGGGCGCGCTTGAGTGGATAAAAGAGGGCAAATGCGGTAAGGACCATGGCTGCGATTACGTGATTTCTGATGAGCTCGCCGTCCACCAGGCCACGGACCGCGCCGCCACCGAAGAGAATCCGGATGTACTGATTTGAGACGGTGAAGCCGGCGTCGTTGAGGAAATTGACACCGCTCACCCCGAGGAAAAGGCCGATTGCGGCGGCGCCGGTGACGATGATAAAGGTCTCGGTGGTGATCATTGCAGCGATACGCAGCCGCGTGGCTCCCAGGGCACGGAAGGTGCCGATCTCGCTCGTCCGTTCCAGGACGGAGAGGACCAGGGCGTTGGCGGCGATGGCACCGGCGCCGACGGCTACAAAGACGACCCCGGCGTTAAAGATGAGCTGCAGGTAGCGCAGAATGAGGGCGTTCCCACCGACGGTATGCCACCACTCCCGGATACGGTAGCCGCCGTCCACGGTGAAGCCCGCCTCTTCGAGGCGATCCTCCACCTCCCCGCGCCGCTCGGAATCGCGGAGGGACAGCAGGAGAAAGTTCCACGCACCGGTGTCGACGGTACCCGCACTGTTCGCCGCGCCGGCGTCGCTGTCCGGCTCCCCGCCGCCGAACAGTGCACCGATGTCCACGGTCCCGGCTTCCTCCGCCCCTCCGCTCCCCGCCGGGGGAGAACCAAAGAGCGCGTCCACGTCGTCCTCCAGGGCGTTCCGCTCATCGTCGGAAAGCTCCACCGACTCCACGGCTCCGTAGAGATAGCCGTTCATCGCCCGGGCGGTGTCGGCGTCCACAAGAACCACCGTGTCCAGGAGTTCATCCTCCACGGGATAGCGGAAGACGCCGGTGACGGGTACCTCCCGGAGACTAAAGGAGTTGTCCCGGGCAGATGCGAGGAGCGCGGGCTCCCCCAGCATGCCGTCGCTGCTTCCTGTTCCGGCGCCCCAGCCGTCCTGAACGACCATCCCCGGCTCACCGGGCGCGGGAAAGTCCCCGGCTATCAGTTCCAGGTCGGGGAAGAGGCGACGGTACTCGTCAAAATTGACGCCGAAGAGGGTGCGGTTGAGGGTACGGTTATCGATCTGGACCCGGGCGACCGCCGTCACGAGGCCGGCCTGGGCATGCACAGCAGGGATATCCTGCACCGCGGAACGAAGTTCAGAATATTCAGAAATGGTGGGAGGGATGAGAAAGTCGCCGACCAGGAGCTGGTCGGAACCAAAGACGGTGAAGTTGCCCTCCGAGGCCGCCTGTATGCCGAGGTCGCCGGCGACGAGGCGGCCGTAGGTGCGGTAGAGGGCGTCCGTGGAGGCGGCGAGGACGGCGTTGCCCACCACCAGCGCCGCAAAGACGGCGACGATAATGGCGATCATCGGCAACAGACGCGGAAGGCTGCGATAGATGTTCTTCAGAATGAGGACGAGGAACACGGAGGGAGTGTATCAGATCGGAGGGAAGGTGGGGTAGAGACGGTGGCGGGAGTGTAAGCGTCCGGTGAACCTACCGATAGTGAATCGGCTCGCGGAAAATCTGGCTATGACAGAAAAACAGAAGCTGTGGGTGGCCCGAATTGACGATTGGAAACGGAGCGAGTTGTCGCAACGCCAGTATTGTGAAGAGAACGATCTCTCTCGCGGGACGTTCCAGTGGTGGCGACGACGCGTAAAAGAACAGACGGATAATCCGTTCGTCGAGATTTCTGGTTGACCGGACGGCAGGGATCGAATCCAAACGGTCATCGGAACTTCATATTGACATTGGAGGATACACCATAACGGTTTGCGGTGAGGTCGATCCGGATCAGCTGCGGAGTGTTCTCGCCGTGCTGGACGGCCGGTGATGTTCGGCCCGCGTTCTGAACGGGTTCGTATTCTAGTCCGTCCCGGCGTAACGGACATGCGAAAACGAATCAACGGCCTAGCGGTTGTCGTCGAGCAGGAGCTGGAACTGAATCAGCTTGAAGACGGGGTTGTGTTCCTGATTTGCAACCGCCAGCGACGTATTCTCAAGGCACTTTTCTGGGATATCACGGGGTTTTGCCTCGTTGAGAAACGCATAGAGAAGCATCGGTTTCCCTGGCCGCACACGGCGGAGCAGGTGCGGGAGATTACCGGCGAGCAGTTGAAAATGCTCTTGTCCGGCATCGACTTCTGGCACGCTCATTAGCGGTTGAATTACCGTTCGGTGTCGTAGTTTCCCCATTTATACTAGACAAAACGCGCCGTTTCCGGCATGCTTGAGGGGTGAGTGACGACCGGATCGTCGAACTTGAGCGACAACTCGCAGAGATGACCGCAGCGTACGAAGCGCTTTCGGATCAGTACGAGGCGCTGCGTCGAAGACTCTTTGGACGCTCCAGTGAAAAGCAGCACTACGACGATCAACCACAGCTCTTTGATGATCTTGGCGAGGAAACCGACACGCCGGAAACGGACGTAGCGGTACGGACCACAAACGTCGCCGCATACACCCGGACAACGAAGCAGGGACGGAAACAGCTTCCGGAGAACCTTGCGCGGGAAGAGGTGCTTCTCGATATTCCTGAAGAGGACAAGCACTGCGGCTGCGGCCATGAGCTAGTGCGGATCGGCGAAGAGGTCAGCGAAAAACTGACGGTCATTCCGGCGCGATTTATCGTGCCCCGCTTTATCCGCCCCAAGTATGCCTGTCACCACTGCGAAGGCTCCGGCGATGAAGACAAACCGGCGGTTCGCATCGCGCCGATGCCACCGGCGATCATCCCTCGCGGGATTGCTACTCCATCCCTTCTGGCGTTCATCATCACCGCCAAGTACGTCGACGGCTTACCGCTGAAGCGACAGGAGACCGGATTCGCCCGCATCGGCGTTGAATTGCCACGGCAGCGCATGGCCGACTGGATTCTGGCGGTCGGTGAGGCACTCGCTCCGGTCATGGAGCAACTGTATATCGAGTTGCGTGCCGGACCGATTCTTCTCGTTGATGAAACAACGGTACAGGTTCTCGGGGAAGAAAACAGACCGAACACCGCGCTCAGTTACATGTGGTGCGCCTACGACGGCACGCCGGAGAACCCTTCAGTGGTGTATCGCTATGCCCCGAGTCGATCAACCGCAGAGGCGCACGCGATCGTTGACTCATACTCCGGGATCATACAGACCAACGGCTATGAAGCCTACGATCGTCTTACCCGTGACCGCGACGATCTCATCCACGTCGGGTGCTGGGCCCATGCGCGACGAAAGTTTGTTGATGCCAAAGGGTCCGGCAAGAAAGCGGGAGCCGCCGATCAGGCGCTGGCGATGATCGCCCGGCTCTACCGCATCGAGAAGGAGCTCGCAGAGGTACCGCGGGATCACGTCTTCACCGATACACGGCGTGAGCAGGCGCAACCAATTTTTGATGAGCTCAAGACCTGGCTGGATACCAAGGCGCAGCGGGTACCGCCACAAACCGCTATCGGGAAAGCGGTGAACTACACACTTGATCAGTGGGAGAAACTGGTTCGGTATCTCGATAGCCCGCATCTTACTCCCGATACCAATCGCATCGAGAACAAGATCCGACCGTTCGTGGTAGGTCGCAATGCCTGGATGTTCTCCGGAAGTCCGCGAGGCGCTACCGCCGCCGCGACACTCTACAGCCTCATCGAGACCGCGAAAGCCAACGGTATCGAACCACACCGGTACATGCTCAATGTGATTGAGCGCCTTCCCATGGCCTCGACGCCGGCAGAATACCGGGCTCTTCTCCCGCAGCTCATCGAGTTGACCTCGTCCTGACCGAACGCTATCCGGCAAAATGAATCATCGCGCCGTTACTGCACGGGGTGGGGTTTAGCGGACGCTTACGCGGGAGTCAATGCATGTCGAAGATTTTTAGATGAATCCTGAACCGGCGCTCGCGGCCGGCGCCGTGGTCCAAGTGGCGGCGCAAGCCCGCCGGACGGTTATCAAAGCCGCGATATTAAAGCATTTCGGTGACAGTGCAACGGGACGACTAATCGGATCCCGGACCGACGACAGCCGTCGCGGCGGTGATATCGACCTCCTTGTAAGATCAAAACTCACCGGACGGAAAGCGCTTTGTATATCAGCTGGAAATATTTTCTAAACCTCTTTTTTTTGGAAAGTATCATACATGGCTTTGCCCCCAATAATACGAAGAGAATACCTACCGGTAATAAGACGAAGAGTCCAGAAAAATAGATTGAATATCCGACTTCGGCGAGAGAAATCCTTCAATAAACGATATGCCCACTCAGCTCCTAATCGTCTCACCCATAATGGGGCACGGGAAACGACACCTGCGAAAACATCTAGCGCGCCACCGATACAAAAGTATGTCGCCCGATGGGCCTTAAATAGCTGCTCTGCTAATAACTCCTGTCGAGGCTGTCCCATACCCAATAAGACAGTGTCTACATTTCCTTTTTTCATCTCATTGATAATACGATTAAAATCCGCTGATAAATCTAAATAACCATTACGTCTACCAATGACTTCTATATTCGGAAACTCCGTTTCAATACGCGAAGCTACCGCAAAATTAACCATTTCGCGCCCGCCTATTACGAATACTCGTCTTCCAAAACAACGTAAATAGTCTTGCCACAGCTCTACACCAGGAATTCGGCGGAGTTTTACGTTCGGGCGCCTAAGCTTTATCGCAAGCACGGCCCCATTTCCGTCGAAGTGGCCAATACCATCCCTGGTAATTCTGCGTAATTCATCATTGTCCGAAAATAGTGTTTCGCCGTTCACGCTTACCACAACACCAGGTGATTGAGACACATAATTACTAGCATCCCGGAGTGACTGAAATCCATATATTAGATAACCGTCAATTAAATATTGTTTTATTACTGTCAACATTGGAGTTACTACTTTCGCTAGTAATTATTTCGTTAAAGGCCGCGCCTACGCGTTCAAGGTTCTCTTCTCTCATCACCGATGGATCAGTGATTCCGTCTGAAACCTTTCCGATAAAACTAAATTTCTGGAGCAAATCTGTGAGGTATGCTTTATATTCCTTATTTTGGTTATGCTTGACAAGCCTTGTTGTCGCATTGCATTTTTTCTCGAGAAGTGAGGTTCTCATACATTCAAGAACCGGACAGAACTGAGGGTGGCTGAAATATGTGGGAACGAGAGTAGCACCGCTGTTATTTCTTAAGCTTGCTTCCATCGCGGCTGTACCAGTAACCGATATGATCCGCTCGGCTATGGTTATCAATCGTGCCATGGACACACGATGATCTATCACAATAACATTGGGGATAGCCTTAAGTTCGCGGTAGAATCTGATCGGTCGCTGTCCAATAGCATTCGAATGTTCCTTGACTAACACTTTCGTACCGTAAGGAACACTACGCACAAGGTCAAACACGTTCTTTATTTGATCTTCGGCGTATCGACCGAACACATCGATAGATGCTTCCGGTTGTAGGTGCAACGGATAAACAACATATTTGCCGTTTGGAATCTGGTAAAATCTTTTTGTATTTACAAAAATCTTATAATAAAAACTATTTTTTATTTCTTTCAGCCTAGCCAAAATATATATATACAAGGTTCTTTCGACTGCCGGGTCGTCTTTATAAGACCTTCTGCGTATAACTGTCCTCAAAGACCGTATTAAACCACTTGGGCTGTTACGATTTTTAATCCGTCTATCATTTAGTTCTAAATAGTCGGGCTTTTGCTCTTCTAGACGTATACTTACTTGGTGATTAACCGGTGCAGTCATTATAGATTGACGCCCGTCGGTAAAGAAAGCGAATCGGTTTCGCGGTATTCTCGTCGTATGAGGATTTAAGTATCGGACACGTCTACCACTTTCCAGACTCGTGACGTTCCTACATGCCTCGCGGATTGTCAACTCATAAGCCCAAGTCAGTTCCCCAAAGACCAACTGGATATCTAGAGCAATAATGCTGTTTATAATCTGATTATGGAGCATAGCCAAATAGACAAAACTTTTCCAAGGTTTTTTCCGTTGTACTCTGTCGGTCATCACAAACTCGACGATTGGGATCTCGAAGCGTTCAATTCCTGACAGCCTTTTCGTTTTCGTTTTACTTAGCACAGTAGAACGGTCGATTGGTATTACTTTTTCGTTGCCATATGACTCACGAAGTCTCTTGCTTTGTTCCGGATTTGGCACAAACCAAAAGACATGTGTCGTATCATCGAAGTATTTAATTATACTTTCAAATAAATTCGTTTTTTCAAAATTTGCAACAAACGCAATATTCAAAATTATATTCCTATTTATATATTAAGGTATATTTATTCATCATTCATAATTAGGAAAGCCCTATATTTATTTCGTCGTAAAAAACGATTAGGTATTCTGCTTTGTTCCTGTAATTCATCTTTATCTTGGGAGTTTGTTAGCATCCGAGCAATACGTGCTGGGTTACCACGTGAAATTGAACGACCGGGGATGGAGTTCATCACGACTGTGCCTGCCGAAATGACACAATGATCACCGATATGTACTGAGTCAATAACAATACATCGACTGCCAAAATAGCAAAAACTTCCGATTTTTATAGCACCTTGCTTACGAGTCCGCGAAAGGTTAAAACCATGGGTCCAAAACTCAGACCCGATTCCTCCAAAAGTAACATTATTACCGATAAATATCGAATCTGTGCAATCGAAGAAATGTCCGGTTGTAATTTCAGAGTTGTTTCCGAGTCGGAATACAGAATAACAGCCCAAGTTGCTCCCGGTACGCGTCCCTAGTATCTGATTATTTCGTACAATAACTGCCTGTTTTCCGACTCGCAAAAAACGTATATTCAAGATACGATTTCTCGTACGAATTTCACAATTGTCTAGAATCATACGATCAACCTTAATAATGTTGAACCTACCCAATCGAGATCTTCTGATTTTTGCCCTTTTAACAAGAATAATCGTAAGCCATCCGATTTTTGAACTCCGGTCGATCGAATAGCCCAATAGGATCCGGTAAAGCATTACCCTGACCAAAGAAAAAGGAGCAACAGAAGACAACAAAGCTCTAAATATTATGAACCAACTGGCCACTTATTTGCCCTTTAAGAACGTTTAAAAAGAGAAAGACTGCGGCTGACACTATCATGGATACTGCAATTGTCTTGACTTGCATATTTTGTCGAACTGCGAATACACCAATCATGCCAAGGAACGCTACGGTAGAACCGATCGCGTTAATCAATAACGTTTTTGTTCGCCCGGAACGAATATAATATTGTTCGAAGTAGGCACCAACAACCCAAATAACGACGTACGCGAACAATAGTATAGTTTCAATCGAACCTGCAGCCGGTAGCTTCGGATAAAATACGCCAGCGATATAAAAACTAATCCACGATAAGGTAGTTACTGCCCCAATCCCAAATATGTATTTAAGAAATATCATCAGATGAATCCGTGCTGAGTTAGAAGTGAAGATGGTCTTCATGACATATCCAGCGAGTGCCACGTGAGCCACCTGGACAACTAACGTTATTCGCTGCAAGATCGATATCGTGAACATATCTTCTGAACTAAGTTGATTGAATGCATAGACTCTACCAAAATTGCGAATTGTGACTGATAGCAGGCTATTTATAAGAATCGGCCAACCAACTGAGAGTGCTTTCACCGTCACGAAGCGTAATTCACTCATGGCATTACATATTACTGGCCGTCCTTCACCGAGGATGGCAATAAAAAAAAACAACAAAAACAATACTCCCAAAGCCGTCGGAATCATGTCTACGAAAGCTGCTGCCGAAAAAACTCCTACCACCGAGATTGAAACTGACATAAATACCGCGCCGAAAACTGCTGGAAGAACCGGTCTATTCCTAAATCTCCAAACTACAGTAAAAAAGGCGTAGACTGCTAAGAAAGACGTACGACCTGTAAATAACAATGCTGAATCTAAACCTCGTCGCCCGATGACAAGCCCTCCTATCATTAAAAAAGGAATACAAAGTATAGTCAGGGTAACGAAGACTCGCTGAATCAAAACAATCGACGGCAAAGAGTATTCCGAACCTCGAGAGGCATAAAGAAACAGTGTTCTCATTCCAAAATCGGAAAAGCTAGAAACAATTAGTGATGCGGCAAACCAATATTCGATTGTATTGTATAGTTCTTGTGATCTAGAAAAGTAGAGCACCGAAACCGGCAAGATGAATCCTAAGCCCTTTTCCATATAGGTTACAAACACAAAAACAAACTTATTGTTCCAAAGAGATTCTTTGTTCGTATCAGGATACGATAGTTTCAAGCGTAACTCCCGGTATCAACTCACTGAGTTTGATGCCTAATTGTATTGGATCTATGTCTCGGTTTTCTCATTCTTACCAGCAAAAAGGACCCCAAATCCAGCGGGTAAAAATACAAAATATTGTAGTTGATTGAATGATGGATAAAACACAGAGGCAACAAAAAATGATGCTATACTATAGGTTATCCAGATCTTAGGTACGGAATCCGAAACTCGCGCAGCGTAGAATAGACTCGCAACCCATAAGAGGATCCCTATTATTCCCTGCTCGACGAGAGTCGAAGCCAAAAAGCTTGAACCTGTATACCCTAAACGCAAATCAGAGATATCGCGCCAAGCATTTATGTCTAAAATTTTATAGTACTGCCTCCACGAACCAATACCATGACCAAACCAAGTCGATATCGAAAATGGTCGCTGAAGTTGAAAACTCAAAGAAGACTCTAAAGCTACAAATCTACTTACACCGCTTGGGTCTTCGAATGACGTTGGCAGTGTCAACGCACGAATACCACTCATGCCAGTGTAGGCCGAAATAATTAATAGACTCACTAGTAGGCTGGCGGTGAAACCGTGACGCCGGAAAACGTCTACTATCCGAAAAATGAGGTAAGCGCCCATCACACCTCTCGCTTCGGCGATGACGAGAATACCAAAGACGATAATTTCTGAAATAATAATTTTAAAACTACTTGAATAATTAGATCTTATATAACCCAAAAAAAGAAAACCTGTTGTTAGTGCAGCAAGACTAAACCAGTTTGACTCATAGTAAAACCCTCTCATGTTGCCGATAGTAGACTGCTTGATCTCGTATGTAGGATTAAAATCGAACTCGAAGACCCAATAGCCTATCCATTGTACTAACCCCGTCAACAATAACAACCCAAACCCCATTGTTCCTATTTTTAGGAAAGAGATTGTCGACAGCGATTTACCAAACTGAAACATAACTGTCCAAGTCATCACAATTGAGAATACTAATGTGAGAAGTCCGGCGCGGTCCGGTTCGGGTGTCCACAGAACCCCAAAGAAAAGAAGTACAAACCACAATAACAATGGCAAAGCATTCCTGTTAACATGCACAAACAGACCGTCGGTCAATATCTTCGTTGCAACAACCAAAGGAAAAACCGAAAGTAAGACGATCTGGTATCCTCTTACATTATATCCTCCAATCTGAATATTCAGCGCACTATCCAGAACACTAGCAATTAAGATCATTGAAAGAGTAATCTTTGAAAGTTTAGTTTCCAACCAATTCTTTCTCAATTCGATCAATAAATGCCTCTTTGGAAAAAAACTCACACGCACGCGCCTGAATTGCATATAATCCGGGTCCAGTAAATGACTTCAACAATCTGTCGATGTGAGCTGCATTCGTCCGTTCGAATTCAACCAAGCAATTTTCTGCGTGAATTGTTTCGGCGATCCAACGATAACTTGCGATGTCGTTGGCCAACACCGCAGAACCGGCCACTATAGCCTCAACAAAAGTTAGACCGAATCCCTCATAACTTGATGGTAGTGTTACGGCATCGCATTTGTGCAAACGTTTCAGTAGGTCGGCATGGGGAAGCGGCCCCCACCAATGAACACGGTCGGAAATGCCTAACTTGTCAGCCAACTGTTTCAATCGTTGTATATAAACCACTTCACCTTTTCCAACTATATCAAGAACATACTTTTGCTTATCATTATCCAGAACGATAAAAATGCTTTCGAGATTCTTGTTCGGCGCGATACGTCCGAAATAAAGAAGTCTATTGTTCTTGGGCATCCTTGGGCTTGCAAGAAAAGCATCCACGTCAATTCCCTCGGGGACCAAAACTGCATTCTTGAGTCGAAAACGTCGTGCGGTGTTTAAATCCTGGGGGGAAACACAGATTACTTTCTCGAGATAGTTACTCAGAAAGCCCAGCCATATCATAAAGACTTTCTTAAAGAAGAAATTTGTTTGTGTGTGGAATACAAAACCATGTGACGTAATCGATATACGGGCCCTTTTAAGGCGTCCGAATAACAATATTATTCCTGGAGTCAATCGCACGTCGTTCAAATTGATTATCGTACCGTTATCACACTTTCGTAGCAAATCACACCAAAAACGTATACTAGTAAAGAACGTAAACCCTTTTATACTTCGCGTCCTATAAAATCGAGCAGATATCTCTACTTCTCCTTGAGATACTCGTAATTTTTGCATCGGTGTCATATATTCTGTACCCGAGAATAAACTGACCCGGTGCCCACGAGAATCCAGGCCGTCCCACAAATTTGCTAAAAAATTCTGAAGCCCACCCTTCACCGGTAAATAGCTACTTGTAATAATCAAGAATTTTTGCGTCTTCATTCAATTCCTAACAACGAAGCCACGTAATCAACAAAAAGTAGGTTCTGTAAAACAACCACTGTTTCGTAATCCTTACGATGCCAACTACTACCTCGTTGGTGCAATAGCTGATAAAGATTGCCTAGCTTCATAGATCGTGCCGTCTTGGACGTGGCAAACCTACTTCTCTTGATATTCTTACTGTACCGTTCATAAACAGCATTCAATATCAAATGGTTGCTAACGGATACAGCCTTATCTCGCATACGCACCCATTCGGGTATCCGTCCTTTCAAGAGTTCCCTCACAACCGGTTTATCAACATTTTTCGTTCGTCTGCCGAAACCGGCCTCTCCACGTACGTGTCGTGCGACGTCGTCGAACTTTAACTCTGAAAATAATCTGTTCAGAGGGACATCATAAAATGGGAAAAAAGCTGTTCCTCCTCCAAAAAGTGTAGCTTCTGTTAAATGAGTGATATCACAGGTATATTGCCAATCCCAATTGAGATCGACAATACTATTGAATACGGATCGTGCATTTGTCGTATTGGAAAGCTTTTCTTCAATGTTTTTCTTCAGTTCTGACCGAAGTAGATCTAGGATATCGACTCGTCCAACCCGCACGGCTTTTTCATGAAATTTCGTTCTAAGAAAATACTCTACTGGGTCCGAAAAAACTGCTCTTCGCTTGATCTCCGAACCCAGTCTACCCGGCACAAGTTTTTGTGCGAATTGAAAGAACTTTTCCGCAACTTCTCCCACATAGCGACTATGTAACAAGGAGAAAAGTGCGATTCTGTCAAATACGTTTATGTGAGGGGTGTGAAGCCGAGTATCTTGAGAATAGACAAAAAGGTTTCCGGCAAAATCTGAATGATCTATAATGGATTTAACGAGCATCCCAGATGTATACGGAAAATCTAACGTCGAAACCAATGGAAACAAGTCTACTGCTTCATATGGATCGACATCGAAAACAGAATGTCGAATCCCAAGCGTCTCGGCAACCGCCTTCGCATAAGGCGTCTCGTCGTCTGCTCCATTAACTCTAAAAGTTGCTGCCGTAAGATCGTCTGAATTCAGTTCGTGAGCAACAACTGCAGTAAGAACAGAATCAATTCCTCCGGATAGCATCAATGTCGTAGGATGATTTTGGATTTCCTTGTGAGCCATGATGAGGGATTCCCATATGCGGGAACGATCAATATCTTTTTCGTTGGTCAGATTTATTGTGTGGGAACTATATCTTTGTATTTTGCGGGGTGTAATCGAAGCATCGGTCCAACGTACTTCCCATCCTCGGCGCAAAAACGACACTCCTTCAAAAAGGGAATCAGGGTCCTTTAAAAACTCATAGTTAAGGAACGTTACTAAGGCCGATTCCGAAAAGGGGGGAGTCTTGGGCAAAAGCTTTGCGACATTGAACGCGGTCGATGCTACAAAGACTTCGGAACCAATCTGTGAGTAAGCCAATGATTGTCGACCGCTCGGATCCCTAAGTACGGACAAAATACCTCTTCGTTGGTCCAATGCAATCGCAATAAGATCACGATGAAAACTCCAGTCTTCGGAACACGAATTGAAGACGTTCTGTAATTCACCAGCGCCCCAAGCGGAAGAAGATTTGTAGAAAATAATTAAATCGTCTATTCGTGTCTCTTGAAAACCATCGGGACTATCCAGTGATACCGAGTTTAGCAACCATCGTCTCTGTAATTTGTCGAAATGAAAAATAGCCGAAAACCCCGGCATCTTTGCCTCCTATACTTATGAAAGATCAACCGCAAGCGAATTCTATACTTATTACACCGTTTACAATGTCATTTTCACTACGATTTTTCATTTTTCGTCGGCCAGTACTGTAATCATCCCGCTGTTTGTGCAGCCAATAACTTCGTGATCGATCCAGTATGAGCACCTCGGTAGTCCAGCGGGGTTACTCTACCGAGCGCTCGATGGGGACGCTCCCCATTGTACTGAGAGATCCAATCGCATGTCAGTGATCGAACCTCATCCAACGTTAAGAAAAAAAAACCGCATCGAGTACTTTCTCCCGATAGGTCCGGTTGAATCGTTCTACATAGGAGTTCTGAGTCGGCTTTCCGGGTCGAATGAACTCCAACCGAACGTCGTTCCGTTCAGCCCATTCGTATCCGTCAAATTAACCGCCCTGGTATGGGATAGGTACCCGAGATCATATCTTCGGTGAGATTGCCGGGAAGTAGATCATCCCATTCGGAATCAGCAGTTATCCGTGGAGCCCGATCAAGGACATAGTTCAGATACGCAAACGGGTTCAGGCCGTTCTGTTTCGCGGCCTCGATCAATGATTAAATCGCACATGAGGCGGTAGCACCGTTCCGGCTTCCGGAGAACAACCAGTTCTTCCGGCCCAGAACAAATGGGCGGATCGCGTTCTATGCGGCATTATTGTCCGGGGTGAGTGCCGGGTGATCGAGGTAACGAACAAACGCCGGCCATTCGTCGAGCGTATAGCTCACTGCCTTTCCCAGTAGACTTGAAGGAACCACGGCTTACTGCTTTTTGGTCAGCCATTGATGAAACTTCTCCATGATCGGTTCTGCCGGCTCAAGGCGCTTTTAGGAGAACTCACCGTCCGAGAGACCCGATGCACGCAACTCCGTCTCAATACGGTAGATCTGGCCGATGGACTTCATCCCCTCATGGGCAGCGTCGGTTTTCTTACTCCCCTTCGCAGCCTCGTGAAACTTCCTTCGGGAATGGGCGAAGCACCCAATCCGCGTAATGCCGGGTTCCTCCTTTACCAGTTGTTCATGCGCCTGATACGCGTCACCCTGTATGTAGAGGATGGTCCTTGAGACATGGTATTAATCAACGCCATATGGGGTGAGTCTAATCTCGCCAAAAAAGACATCTGTCCCAACGAGTTAGTCCCCAACTAATCGAATTGCTTCAAAAAGCTACCCAGCGGCCTGAACAAGGTTCCGGAAGAGTCACAATAATACCATTTAGTTAAATCCACCCAGTGCAAGAAATGATCAATCAATTGTCTTCCACTTTAACGGCCCACCTTTTTTCAGATCCCGTGTGGCCCGTCTTCCTAAAACGTCCGACAAATACTTCGGATGTATTCCATTAGAGGGGCGAATTGACCTCACATTCTCGTGTGTGAGTTTTAATCCAGAGGGAACATCTTGTACCACATACAGGCTACGAGCGAACTTTCGACTTGTCTTTTTATTGGACGTGAGACTGTAATCTACCTTGCCCAATGCTTTCTCAACAACACGGATCTCATCCACCATATTCTTAAATTCATTTGGTTCCATCGAAAACATTGCGTCAGGTCCTCCGAGATTTCTATCCAAGATGAAATGCTTCTCAACCATCGAGGCGCCCAATGCCGTACCAGC
Organism: Alkalispirochaeta sp.; assembly: GCA_965242725.1. Lineage (GTDB taxonomy): Bacteria > Spirochaetota > Spirochaetia > DSM-27196 > Alkalispirochaetaceae > Alkalispirochaeta. Next base: position 46,832 of record CBDESZ010000003.1, on the reverse strand, counting down.
GACAGCAATGGTTGAACCAAGCGTGTGATCTGACAGTCCCGACTTCGCACCGAACGTTTCCGCTAAATTAGGGATCATACGCAGGTTGGCAAGTTCAACCGGTGCCGGATAGCTTGAGGTGCACTGGAGCAGTGTGATGTCGTTGTTTCCCATCTTGCGGCACGCATCCACCGCAAGCTGTATGTCTCCTGCATCAGCGATACCGGTAGAAATAATCATCGGTTTACCTTTGGAAGCAGTGTACTCGATTAGCGGAATATCGGTAATTTCGAACGAAGCAATCTTGTACATCGGGACGTCGAGGTCTTCAAGAAAATCGACAGCCGTCGGATCAAAGGGACTCGAAAAGAAGGTGAGACCCAGCGACTCGGCAAGTTCTTTCAATTCTGCATGCCATTCCCATGGTGTATACGCCTCTTGGTACAGATCGTAGAGTGTACGTCCTTCCCAAATTGTACCTTTGGTAGCGACCAGAAATTCCGGACCATCGTGATCTATAGTTATGGTATCAGCGGTATAGGTTTGCAGTTTGACCGCGTCGGCTCCCGTTTCCGCTATTGCTTTGATTGTTGATCGTGCCGTCTCGATTTGATGACGGTGATTTGCTGACAACTCAGCGACTATGAAAACTCCCATAAAACTACCCCTTAGCCTCGTGAAGTTGGATGACACCATCGTCATTACGAACCAAAATCATATCTGCAACCACCCTTGGCGAGTATTTTGGCAGTCCTAGCATAGCAAGATCGTTACGGAGCGTGATTTTCTCGACAACAATTCGCTTTCCGTCTGTCAAATAACAATATGCGCCCGGATACGGCGGTGCAATCGCACGAACGAAATTATGAAGTTTCTCGTACGGCATTCGAAAATCCACTAATCCCATTTCAGGAGTTCGACGACCAAAAAAGGTCGCGTTCGCGTCATTCTGTTCGATGAGATGCCCACCGTTCATAATACGCTGAAGCCCTTCGACCACTAGTTCTGGATACAATTTATTAAACCGCTCAAGGATAGTCGCACCGGTATCATAAGGTCCGATTGTTATACTCTTCTGAGCGACAATCGGCCCGGTGTCTACCCCTTCGTCCATGACGTGAAGTGTTGCACCCGTTTCCGTCTCGCCATTGATTATCGCCCAGACGTGGGGTGTTCTTCCGCGATATTTCGGCAGAAGCGATCCGTGTATATTCAGTGGCCACCTAAACCGGTTCAGAATAGATTTCCCCACAATGTAACGGAAATTGACGCTCAGCAATACCGTTGCGGTTGCAGCAGATTCTTTAAGAAAAGCGAATAGACGCTCTTCGTCTTTTCTGGGATGTACCGACGTTACCGGTATATTACATTCTCTTGAATAAGACAAAAGTTGACCGTTTTCTCCTTCAGAGTCGACTACAGATAGGACTGAAATACCTTCACTATTCAGTTTTGTGAACACCGATACTGCCAGTTCGCCATGTCCAAACAACACGATTTTCAGGTGTCTACCCCCGCTCTTTTCACTTATTTATCTGCGTTTTGATCAATAATCCAGTCAGCAACCCGCCAGGCTCCTTGAGTGACGAAATGCTTCTTCATTTGGTCTAACAATTTCTTTCGTCTGGAAAAACTTCGAAGGGAAATCACAGTATCCGATAATCGTGAAGAGCTTTTTATCTCGGCATCTGTTCCCGCAAAAGTTGCCGTATGCTCCTTAGTCCATCCTAAAACATTATATCTCTGATTATTTGCCGTCTGAATCATCACCGTCGGAAGTCGACATGACACTGCCTCCGCGACGGTTTGTCCTGCCGCCGTTACAAGCAGATCAAGCTGATCGAAAAGGTTTTTCATTCCTCTTGCCGTCAGACGGCCAGTCCCATGGATATCCGTGTGACTAACAGTATATGAATCAACTCCAATTGCATAAACACGCGCATTCTTAGGAGTGGCGTCCCGTACAATTTCCAGTACTTTCTCGGTAATACCACGGGGATCGGTTCCGCCGAGCAATACACCGACAGACTCGATATCCGTTCGTATCGTTCGATTTGTGGGGTCCCAAAAAGGTTTGCGGAGCAATTGGTAATCAGTACCCAACAACAGTTTGAGGCCGGGGCGCTTAGGATACCCGACCAATTGAGCGCCAGGACTACCGTTGATCACAATACCCGACTTGGGGACATTTGTGCCGTAATCATCAAAATAGATCGGAAATTCAACGGAATCGTCTATCGCCAGGCGAACATTCTGCGTAATGCCGTACGCATCAACGATCACCTGACTGGCGTTTGATATTACCGCATCGGTTGTTGTCGCACCTTCCATCCAGTGGGCAACGATCCATCGCGTTTCCGGCGCACGGGAATTGAGCCAATCTCTTCCACTGCGGCAATCAACAACCAGTGTTGTCTCTATGTCTCGATCATTAAGAGCTGTTGCAAGAGCGTCGCAACGGTAGAGGTGGCCGAGACCAATATGCGGATCAGCGACCGTAAGGAACGTAGCGTGCATCAGTCTTTTATCGTGGGCTGCACCAGTTGAAACATCTTCTCTGCGATATACCAGTCCTCTTCCGTATCGATGTCCTGGACAAATCGTCGTGGTATCTCAATCGCGGCCGATTTCGCACCGAAAAGCGCTTTGTTCGATCTCCATGCCTCTACTGTACCCCAATAAAACTGCCCCGCATCATGATATGTGGATTCCAGATCCTGGGATCGTGTCTGAAAGTGTTCAGGAAATAACATCTCGACACCACCGGCTGGCAACTTGCGAAATGACCGGAAGATTGGTGCTGAAAACTCAGTAGCGGCGAAAGCGTAAGACCATCCTTCTTGAATCAGTTCTTCACCGGTAAGAAGATCCCCGACCCGTGTGAAAGGCGCAGTTGCATAGATACAGCATGCTGCTTCGTACGCGCCGTCTAGTTTAGTCATTTCTTCTACAGCGTGGGCAACGACAGGAATGGTCCCCGTCATATCGTCGGATAATTCCTCGGGACGAAGAAAGGGAACTTCTGCTCCATGTATTTCCGCAATATCTGCTATTTCTTTATCGTCCGTCGATACAATGATACGTTGGAAACAGCCAGCCCTCTGGGCTACCTCGATTGACCACGCGATAATCGGCTTTCCCGCAAATTTCCGGATGTTTTTCCGAGGGATTCGTTTACTACCACCGCGAGCGGGGATCACACAAAGATTTTTCACACGAGATTCCGAATGGCAGAAACAACTCTTTGTTGATCGCTTTCCGTTAATTCAGGATAAAGCGGAATCGCCAATGCATGGTCGTAGTATCTCCGAGCATGAGGTATTACCGTACTGTTTACGGCATAATGTTCCCGGTAATAAGGCTGATCCGGTACCGGGATATAGAGAACCTGTGTGCCTACTCCTTGCCCCCGCAGTCGTTCCATGGCCGTAGGACGATCAATACCGATTTCATTCCAGTCAAACTGCAACACATAGAGATGCCAAGCCGTTTCGCGGCCCGGTTCTTCCCAGGGGGTCATCAGCCAAGGAACATCGCTAAATGCGTCGTTGTAACGAGCAACCAGATCACGCCGCCGCGAGGCGAACCGATCAAGCTTCTTGAGTTGGCTTCGTCCCAACGTTGCTTGCATATCGGTCATACGGTAATTGAATCCTAGCATCTGCATCTCGTAATACCACGGTCCGGGATTCTGTGTGAGTTGTTCCGTATCCCGGGTTATCCCGTGTGTACGCAACGTCATGAGCCGACGGTATAAGCCCACGTCGTTCGTTGTTATCGCTCCACCTTCTCCGGTGGTCATCGTCTTTACCGGGTGAAAAGAAAATGTCGTCATGTCCGAGTGGCTACACGATCCAACTCGCGAACCGTCTAGATAGCGGCCACCAATTGAATGTGCTGCGTCTTCGATCACATTTGCCCCGTATTTGCGGGCAATACGAGAGATCATCTCCACACCGGCGGTGTGACCAGCAAAGTGTACAGGTAGCACAACTTCGGCCTTATCTCGCTTCATTGCTTCGGCAAGCGCCTCATGGCTCATTGCATAACTTCTCGGGTCGATATCGACGAAAGCTGGCGTATGTCCTGCGTAGATCAGTGCGTTACTTGTGGCGACAAAGGTGTTTGGAGAAGTGATCCCCGTTGAACCTTCCGGCAACTCCAAAGCCAGAACTGCCAAATGGAGTGCCGCCGTACCATTCGCCACGGCTACCGCATACTTCGCCCCCGTGTAAGCACACAGTTCGTCCTCGAATGCTGTAATCTCGGGTCCTGTTGTCAAATAATCAGATTGCAGAACGCGGCTCACCGCATCGATATCATCCTTGTCAATAGACTGTCTTCCGTAAGGAAGGAAGGGCATATCGCTCATTTTCGAATTAACCTTTAGTACACCAGCTCAATAGACTTGAGACGCGCGCGCATCTCTTCAACTGATAGCCACTGTGCGTTCTCGTCTGATGAATATCGGAAGCCCTCAGCGACAAGCTTCCCCCCGGGTGTGAAATGGCAGTCCTTGTTCCACCATTCAAAGTGAGGATAGATAATGTAATAATCTCCGTAGTCGTAGGTCAGCCGGGAGTCCTCGGGAGTGATCATCACCTCATGAAGTTTTTCTCCTTCCCTGATACCGATCTCTTTGAGATCTGCATCCGGCGCCATCGACCGTGCGAGATCGGCTACCGTGTACGAAGGGATCTTGGACACGAATATCTCCCCGCCCAGTGCATGTTCCAAGGCGTGAAAGACCAGATCAACTCCCTGATTGAGGGTGATCCAGAATCGGGTCATCCGCAGATCCGTGATGGGGAGTTCTTTGACACCTCTTTTGATGAGCTTTGCAAAGAAAGGAACAACGGAACCACGACTTCCGGTTACATTTCCATATCGAACAACACTAAAAGTCGTTTTCTTTCCGCCTGCGTAGGCATTGCCCGACACGAAAAGCTTATCCGAAACGAGCTTTGTAGCCCCATAGAGATTGACCGGATTGACAGCCTTGTCCGTCGAAAGCGCTACAACACGCTCAACACCACGATCGATGGCGGCATCTATGATGTTGGACGCCCCATCAATGTTGGTCCGCACCGCCTCAATTGGATTATACTCTGCAACGGTGACGTGTTTGAGCGCGGCTGCGTGAATAACCACATCTACCCCGTCAAATGCGCGGTAAAGACGTTCTCGGTCGCGAACGTCACCAATAAAGAAGCGTAGTTTTTCTTTTACAACATCCTTTCCAAACTCGTTCTCGAACGTGGCCCGCATGACATACTGTTTATATTCATCCCGAGAGTAGATAATGATCCTTTTGGGATTAAACTCAGTAAGAATGCGACGGGTAAATTTCTGACCAAAAGAACCGGTTCCGCCCGTTATGAGGATTCGTTTTTCGTCTAACAACCTTGTACTCCTATAATTTCCTGTGCTGCTTCGCTGTGTGGTAATCGGTTCGTTAAACCCAACACCACCTCATGCAACAACACCGCGTCGGGATCAACACTTTCCAGCACGTGCTCCGAGAGGATTCTAAGGATCCCTGGGTGGGCGGGCGGGTCCCCTGCTTCCTGACCAGTTCTAACAGCTTTGGGTTGACCCTTACCACTTCCAGGTTTAGCCTCACCCCCCGATAGGGGTAGCCCGTGCCAATGTCCTGACCGGGCCCCGGAGAGCCCTCGGGTTCGATTATACCTTCTGAATCCGCTCCCGAACCATCCACCTGCCAAAACCCGATCCCCTCTTTCTCACAGCACCACTCCAGGATAAATGTAAGATCGCTCTCGCCCACGAGGACGATTTCCTGTATGCCCTGCTCATACTGGTGGCGGCAAAACTCCCGCAGGCGCTCCTTATAGCGGACGACGTGGCCGATGGTTCGCCTCAGGTAGCGGTAGCTACGGCGGCTGATCTGGTCTATCCCTTCCGGGGTGACACATGTAGTGGACGTTGTGGGTGTTGATGCGGCGCATCATGAGAAAGCCCTTGTCCGAGAGGCGCTTGAGGATGGCGTTGGTGAGGCCTAAAGACATCCCCAGGGCGTTGGCTATGGCGCGCTGGAGACGTTTGCCGCAGGTGGGGTGACGGTCTGTGGCACGGTCGGCGGGTTCGCGGGCGACTCGTCGCCGTTGGAGCCGTTCTGCACCTGGTGCACGTGGGCGAGGACTTCCAGTTCCCGTTCCTGGATCTGTGGGCGAGTGGTGTTTTCTATGTCGGTGGGGTCTGTGGCGTAGAACATGTCGTATGTGATGCGCGATCGCGTCGCGATTAGGAGTACCGCGGGCGCAGCGGGGGTAGTGGCAATCTAGTCATGCGCGGGGCGCGGGACCGCTGCCGGGAAACCTGCGAAGGCCCCATGATGTCGGCCGGAACTCAATCAACAGGGGAGCTTGGCGGCGCCCGACGGGCACACGGCTCCAATCCTTGGCAGGCGGGTGTTCATTTTGTGAACACTTTTCGTGCTGTTGCTGAGAAGTATAGCGCAGTAGTGAGATACTTCAAGGGGGACGGAAAATTTATTGGATATTTATTCGTAATAAATGCTTTCTGGATACCAGATACTCGGCATATTCCCAATCGAAAGGACTATCCAGATCGACGGAACGGTCAACCGGCATAACATAGGCGCGGGCGACGGGGCGTAAGAAACTCTCATACTTACGGACATTGTCGGCGGATGCGGTGTAAATCGCGCCGTTGAGCACGTATGCTGAAGGTAAGTCTTGTCGATTGGCGGATGGTGGTTTTGGGAACAGTTCCGTGAGCTGCCCGTTACCCCCCAGAGAATACATCCAGTAGGGCGACATTGACGACTCCGTTACTCCGACGACGGAGTCGCCGGTTTTTGTCCAAAGTTGAATAGCACCGTCGATATCCTCGACCGTACGGAATGGGGATGTCGGCTGAAGGAGCACAACGACGTCATATCGAGGCAGCTCACGTATAGCATGCAGTACCACGTCAATCCCGCGGGCCGTATCCGAGGCGAGCTCGGCCGGCCGCATGAACGGGACTTCCGCTCCCCAATTTCGTGCCGTTTCAGCTATTTCGGTGTCGTCGGTGGAGACTATTAGTCGATCGATATAATTCGATTTTTCAGCTTCATTGATCGTCCACGCGATAAGTGGTTTACCGCCGAGTAGGCGGACGTTTTTACGCGGAATTCCTTTACTGCCGCCGCGGGCCGGAATGAGCCCGAGAACTTTTTTACCCTCGATCATAATCGATCTGCCGCGCGCTGATACTCTTTCCACTGGCCGATATCGATCCAGGCGTCTTCGCTTACCGGAAATACTCCTACGGTGAGTCCCGCGCTCACAGCTGCTTCCATGAGGTGAGTCATGTGATACACACCTGTCGTCGGAATGAGGTCAAGCGCTTTCGGGCTGACCACGTACATACCCGTATTGACCAAAAAATCGTATTGAGGTTTTTCGTCAACCCGGGCCAATGATCCGGCTTCATTTAATACACACGTCCCGTAGGGAATCTGGTAGTGAACTGTAGAACCAACAAGGGTGATGACGTGTCCATGTTCCTGGTGAAAATCCATTACACTGCGGTAGTCAGTGTTGATAATGATGTCGCAATTTGTGACGAAGAATGGCCCCTCCATCTTATCGCGCATGAATTGAAGGCTGCCGGCCGTCCCCATTGGTTCGGGCTCGTCAATGAAGGTAACCGAGTATTCCGGCGACCTGTCATCGAAGTACGCTTTCATTATTCGACTCTTGTAATTCACCGTGAGCCAGAAATCTTTCGCTCCAACATCCACAAACCGGTCGATGATGTGTTCAATAATCGGTTTGTTATGAACCGGTATGAGCGGCTTGGGTAAAACTTTGGTAAAAGGCTCGAGGCGAGTTCCGTATCCACCGGCCATGATCACCACCGGAGAGGTGAGAGCCGGCCGTTCGGCGCCACTTTCGTCGCCGAATAGATCGATCCAGGTCACATATCGAAGAATCCTTCCGGCATCGTTTATTACCGGAAGAACTTCGGCTCGGTGCTCTATCATAAGCTGTGTGGCTTCAACGAATGTTTGCTCGTTGTCCGCCCGGCCATCGCTTTCAACAATCGTAATTGGTTTTGTATTGTAGATTCCCACAATGGTCTCATCCAGGCTGCGCCCTTTCAGGATCGCCCGCCGAACATCACCATCAGTGAGCGCCCCAATGAGGGCTCCATTTTCACCCACCACAAAAAGACATTTTTCTGCTGTCTGGTCCAACCGTTGCATCGCGTCACGGATTGTCGTTGAAAGTTCAATTGTTAAATCCTGTCGTTTATTCATAACGGTGCCTTATAAGATGAAACGCTTCTGCAGCTCGGTATCCCGACTCACTGCCTCGGAGCGTTGCAAGCGCACGAACTGCGTCTTCGCTTCTGGGAAACGGATGGGGCGCAAACTCAGATTGAAAGACGCGAAGAAGCTCGATCTTTCTCTCTATATGGTCGCTGATATCGATATACCAGTTCGGCGTGAACCCTGCGGACCGGGGGAAATTGGTTTCCGAGAGGATCTCCATTGACAAAACCGTTTCTACGTACGGAGCGCGGAATACTTTGGTCGCGGCCATCGCCGCGTTGTAGACGGCGAGATGATCCGTATGAGCGTCGTCTTTCCACGGTATGATTACCGTATCGGGCTGCCAGGAGTCGAGAATGTTTTTTATGCCTGCGATTAGCGTCCCACCGGGAACCGTGTCCAACGTCGTCGTCGGGTGATCCAGGCGACGCGTTTCGGCAAACGGAACCGCCGCCGCCACTGTGGCTATCTCTTGTTCACGCTGGGAGACGCGATTGGCGGGAAATCCATATTCTTTGGAAATCCCGGTGACGATAAGCCAGTATGCCTCTCCCCCTTGCTTAATCGCGGAGAGAATAGTACCCCCGGCACCCAGGAGTTCGTCGTCAGGATGTGGAGCGATTACGCACAGGCGTTTCATTGGTTACCTCGCGGCAAGGTCAAAGGATCTTCAATTTTCGAAATGTATTGATCAAAAGGAATCTCCCGCAGGAGCCGAACGCACCGCTCAACGGAGTGACCATCACCAAATGGAGATTCCGTCTGTTCTAATTTCCGTCTAAATTCCTGGGATGTCGCGATGTCTACGGCACGCACAATATCTTCTCGTGTGGGATCGACGAATAAAACGTTGTTGGAACACAAACGTTCTTTTTGGCGCTCGCCGACATTTATCGCAGGAAGGTGCAGGGACGGTGCTTCAAGAATTCCCGCACTACTATTGCCGATCATGAAACTGGCATGTCGCATTACGTTGATAAAGACCTCCCGCGAGAGATTCCTATAAAACGTAACACCGTCTTCGTCTTTCCAGCGTTGTATTATGTCAATAATGCGCTTACTGCCGGAGTCAATGTTCGGGTAACTGACTATTGTATAGTATCCAAGCTCTTTGAGTGTCCTCAGTATCTCTTCGAACTGCTGCCCGGCAAACTCTTCATGTCCCGGCAAGGGATGAAAGATAACAAGTGCGTACTCACTGCAATTATGTACGCCTATAGAAGTCAGAACGGCTTCCTTCGTGTATGTTTTGGTAGTACGAAACTTGTCCAGAGCCGGGCTGCCTACCAGGTAGCACCGTTCAGGCGCTTCGCCCATGGCAATGAGTCTGTCTCTGTGAACCTCATGGGTCACGAAATGTATAGAGGACATTTTCGAAGCGGCGTGGCGAACCGGATTATCAACAATTCCGTCAGTTGAATGATCACCACCGAAGAAATGAATCGATGGAATACGCAAATATGCAGACAACATTGCCCCGATCAGGACATCTTCCCTGTCTCCTGGATAGACCAATAAGTCCGGGCGAAAGTTATGTAAGATCGGGACTATTGCGGTCAGGGCAATTCCTATGGCTTGTAATCTTGCAGAACGGGAGTCCGAATCTAACAGAGTTTCGACTCTTGCCACGATGTCTATTGCATCTGCTTCAATCTCCCGGACAGACATTCCATAGGTGGGAGAAAGATGAGCCCCCATCACAACAAGCCCAACCTCGAAATCCGGCGCCTCATCTAATGCACGATACAGTCCGCTCATTAAGTCATAGTCTGATCTAATACCGGTAAATGCCAAAACTCTCATAGTTATCAATACACGTCCGAGTAAAGGACGCTCCTTCTGAGCGTACTCAACTCAATCATTCCAGGTTCTATTTCCAAATAGGTGAGATTCACGTCTCGAGGCTCAGAATCGACATAGGCATGGTCGGCCGAAAACCACCGCGGATAGTCGTAATCCGTATCGGAAAAGGAACTCGGCTGGCCCAGCCAATCAAGAATATTCAGTCGACCCTGGAACTGCTTGGTCACAACGAATTTTTCCATTTTTAATCCGGGGAACTTGAGACGCCAATCAAGGATTTTGTCGGTTAGAAAAGGAGCATCACCCATTCTTTGCAGGTAATCTATGTAAACATCGTCAATTGGCCCGTTCCGAAATTCTGCAGAATCCAATAGTGTGAATCGACCAAGCTGTCGGAGCGGATAGAAAGCGTTTCTGTTCGGAAACGCCATGACAAACGTGTGTCCGACATCTGAAGCAACATCCTTGAGGACTGCAAGCATCTGTAAATACGTTGTCGCGCCACTTCGGAAATCTGGATGCACCATTGCGGCCACATACAATCCGTACGAAATCGGACCGGAGGCTGATTGTATCCAACTAGGCAATAAAGCGGAAAACGCGACCAGTTCACCGTCCGAATAGACTGAAACTCCTGACGGTTCTCCGCCGGGATTTTTATGAAAAAAGCGCTCCCACTCCGAGTCACTGTATTGTCGACTAAAAACTTTGCTAAACAGAGAGAAAAACTGACTCCTGTTTTCTTCCAAGACCTTGTAAGAATAGAATGGTTCAACTTTTATCATTGGTAATGTAATTCAAATAGTCCCATGGTCAACGCGCAGTGTCTGTCCCGTAAGACCCGATGACTTCTGTGAGACTAAGAAAGCAACCGCTTCAGCTACTTCTTGGACGTCGAGCATACGTTTCATTGAGTTGCGCCGCAAGACTCGTTCCTTTTGTTCTTCCGTTAAGGTTGACGTCATAGGCGTGTCCATAAAACCCGCGGCGACGCAGTTTGACCGAATTCCTCTGGAACCCCATTCCCGCGCGACATTAAGAGAATAAGCTTCAAGCGCGCCTTTTGTAGCTGCATACATAGAGAGGCCTTTGTAACCTGTGTGCACGGATATCGAAGATATATGCACTAAAGCACCTTCAGTCTCATTGAGGAGCATGTTCCTGATCGCAAGCTTGGAGAGGACCATTGGCGCATACACGTTGACCGTAAACATGTGTTGCAACGGATCGATCTGCATGTTTGTAGCGAGATCGTCATATGCAAAGGCCGAGTTGTTAACCAGTCCAACTACTGCATAGTCCTCGTAGATATCTCGCCGGAATGTTTCTTCCACGGCGTCAAGATCAGACAAATCGCAGGTCAGGTGCTCGTAACGTCCCCCCAGCTCCTGGTAAAGCTTTTTAGTGACATCATTTGACCGGCGACTCATTCCGATCACATGTACGCCCATAATCGTACTAATCGCCCGGCATATTGCGGATCCCAGGCTCCCAGAATCACCGGTAACGACTACTGCATACTTCATCGCTTCAGTTTTCCTGTATGGGTTTGATCAATTGATTTGACGATATTGATTATTCGCGGCCGTTTAAATGATTGGAGGGACTCCGTACAAACAGTTTCAATCCGTGCTTCCAAGTCGGCTGCTGATTGCGTGCCGTCGCCAACTATATCGGCCGCAACGATCTTACCTGTTATGGGATTGCTAATTCCATGACAGCGTACCTCCAGTACTCCCGAAACGGTCCGGATTGTTGCTTCGACCTCATGGGGATTTACTTTATAGCCTCCCACGTTTATAAACTCACTCCGCCGGCCTTGAATACGAAAACCGGTTGGGTTTGGCTCATCAACAATATCCCCGGTACTAAACCAGTCGCCTTCAATATCCAACCCGCTGCTCCTGCCCAAGAGACTCTTATGTATTAAAATCTCATTTTGTTCCGAGAATGCAACTTTCCCGCGGATTGATTCTGGTACCGATAATAGATCCCCGTGACCAACAAAAAGGCTTCCCGCCTCGGTTGATGCATATATGTTGTTTATACGAGCATTTGGGAAGTGCCTTTCAATTCTGCCTACCAGACGATCATCGAAGCGTTCGCCGCCGGTTGTGATCCGCCGGACGGAGGATAGCTCGACATCGGTTGTCGCTAATTGGTTTGTCAAACCGCGAACAAAGGTAGGTGTAGCTGAAATGTGGGTCACCCGGTGACTGCGGATAGCATCTACTACCTCGGCGTATTGCCGCCCGAAGAGCCGAACCATCTTGTTACAATTGTATAGCCCTTGGAAAAACACCTGGAAACCAGCAAAGTGTGTTGGATTATAGGCGAAGCCCCAAACACTGTTCTCGTAGCGATCTCCCGTGCGCACCATCCGAGTCAGACTTTCCAGAGTGTGGCTTACAGCTTTAGGACGCCCTGTCGTCCCCGATGTAAACAGTGTCAAATGCCATTTGTTTTTCCGTGATTCAAACACAGACAGAAGATCTTGAAATGACTCGATCGTTGGTTCGTTACGTGTCTTGATCGAAATGGACATTGGCCCCAAGCTGGCCTTTTCTACTTCGGAAAGGTCAGAGTCTATAACCGTTATATCAATCCCATAGACAATTGCAGCGACATAGTTCACGAAAAGAGAAAAATAATCCGATTCCTGTACGACAGTTGACAGCGATTCAGTTTGGTTAACCGCTTCTATCAGGTCGTCGTATGTATATGTGGTTTCCCCGTCAACAAAAAATTCGATCATCGCGCACTTATGCCGATTCGTTCTTTGACTTCCGCGACGGTGCCTATTACGCCATTTGCAAAAACGTCCACGCCGAACTCTTGTTCCAGCCGAACGGTCAACTCAGCGAGAGCGAGAGAATCCAATCCGATTTCCTGAAAAGAAACACCATTCTCGATGTATTGAGGTTCTACGCGCTTCTTAGCAACCTTTTCAAGTATTCTATGAAGCGTCGCTTCTTTTTCCGTCATTGTAACGTTCTCCTACAGATGGTGAGATGAGCCCACCCAGGTAGTCTTTTTATGGGTACGATTTTCATGATGTGCAAGCTATTCCATGTAAACATTCTTCACAATGATAGAAGCCTATATACCTCGGAGGGCTTCAGGTAAGCGGTGGAATGGTAGCAGACTATGGTGTCACCATTCAATTGGCTCGTCTGGACGATAAACGCGTCGCGCCGTGCGTCCAATTACTCTATGCCACTCGGATGCAGGAAGGAACCCTTCCGGCCTTTTCGTAGTGAGATTCTCAGTTGAAAATTCCTCACCGTCTTTAATGTTTCGAGACGCATAGATTCCTTTACGAGCTACAGCTTTGTTCTTTCGTTCCGACTCCGTAACTCGTTTCCCCGACCTTCCCAACGATTGTTCGATGTTACGTATGGCCGCCACCATCGCGCTGAGTTCATCCGGTTCAAGAGATGCTTTCTGGTCGGGACCAGGGAGGGTTCGATCGAGAGTAAAGTGTTTTTCAATCACCGTTGCGCCCAGCGCCACCGCAGCAATCGGTACTTCGACACCCATGGTATGGTCGGAGTAGCCGACGCGAACGTTAAAAGCCCGACCGATTGTTTCCATCGCCCGTAGATGTACATCGGAATAGGGCGTGGGATACTCGGTATTACAATGCAGAACAGTTACACGGCCGCGAGAACACCCGGTTTCCTCCAACCACGATAGCGCCGACTCTATCTCACCCAGCGTCGCCATACCGGTGGACACGATCACCTCGTCCGCGATGGAACCGATTTCCTCTATTAACGGGACGTTGGTGATTTCCCCGGAAGGTATCTTCCACGTCGTTTGACCGAGATCCCGTAATGTCTGTACTGAACCGAGATCAAACGCGGTGGACAGAAATGCGATACCGATTGAATCGCAATGTGCTTTCAGCTCAACGATCTCATCACGGGTCAGCGTAAGTCTGGAGAGCATGTCCAATTGGTTTTCGTAACCGCCGGTCTGCTGATATTCGGCGGTCGCAGCCGTTTCAACTACCAACGCCTTTGGGTCAAATGTCTGAAACTTGACGAAGTCTGCCTTTGCGGCAGCGGCTGCAGCGGCGAGTTGTTTCGCCGTTTCCAGTGAGCCGTTATGGTTCACGCCTGCTTCGGCAATGACCGTTACATGGAGCGGTTGGTATTCAGTCATGAATTTTCCTGGCCGGGACACCGACATAGGTCCCCGGCGTAACAATATCACGGGTGACGACCGCTCCGGCGCCGACGGTCACATCCTGGCAGACCGAAACGCCCTGAAGCACTATGGCACCACTGCCTATCATGCAGCGGTCTCCAACGCAGGCACCACCGTTTACAATGGCCCCTGTCGATACGTGAACGTGGTCACCAACGGCTGCGTCGTGTTCGATAAGTGCACGGGTATTGACGATTACGTTGGTACCGATGACGGCGCCGATGTTTACAATACCCATAAATCCGATAAGCGTTCCTGCGCCTATTGACGCATGCCGCGGGACCGAAGCATCGGGAGCGACCAGAATGGTCGGTGCAATCCCGGTTCCCATGATTCTAGAAAACAGCATTTCCCGCGCTCGGCCGTTGGCAACCTGTCCAACTCCAAGAATGAATGAACAGGTATCAGGATCCTGCTCCGAAAGATCGTCGTCGTGGAAATCTACTCGCCATCCACCTACTTGATGTCCACGTTTATGAGCGTTGTCGGAAAATGTAACTCTCTCGAACAACGCGAGTCGTTCGGCGATATCTGCACAGACCTGACCATGCCCGCCCGCTCCTACAATGATCAGTGTCTTCATACCGGCCAGCTCGGTACGTTCACCACCGTGTCGACCAGTTCTTCCGCGACGGGACACGGCGTTGTTATTGCGTCGGTAAACGCCGGCAGACGATACATTAATTCCCAGATGGGGCGTGCCATGATGCGGGCGTCGTTAAACGTTTTGAGCATTGCGTCCCGTGCTTCCCTGTCGGGACAACGAATCGCGTTGAGCCAGTAATTTGACCGTGTACCCGACCGAGTCTCAATTAACCTGTATTCGTCACCCCGGGCGTCGTTGGCAACAGACTCGGCTGTCGCTGCCCGATAACGACGAGCGATCTCAGCCTTTGCCGCAATCTTCTGGTCCAACTGTTCCATTTGTGCGCATCCAAGGGCCGCGTTGAGATTCGGGAGACGATAGTTGAACCCAAGCTCATCGTGAACGTATTCCCACGGGTGGGGAACCTTGGCCGTAGTGGTGATGTGCTTGGCCCGGCGACCGAGCGCCTCGTCGTCGGTAATGATCATCCCGCCGCCACCGGTGGTAATCGTCTTGTTACCGTTGAAGCTCAGTATGCCGATTTTTCCGAATCGTCCCGTGTGTGTTTCTCCCACAAACGAGCCGAGTGATTCCGCGGCATCCTCAATGACGGGGATCGACCATTTATCACAGAGTTCGACCAGTTCGGTGATCCGCAGGGGAAGTCCGAAGGTATGCATCGGAACACACGCCGCGACACGTCGTCCCGTCGGAATATGGATTACGCCGTCCGTACCTTCCTGCTCACACTGCCCTTCCAGAAACCGACGGACCGCGTGCGGCGACAAGCCCAGCGTGTCCTCTTCCACGTCGACAAATACGGGATCGGCCCCGCCGTATTTAATGGCGTTGGCCGTCGCGACGAAGGTAAGGGGCTGGGTGATCACGAGGTCGTCACGCCCGACACCCATAAGGTGGAGTGTCGCGTGGAGCGCCGCCGTTCCATTCATCGCGGCAATCGCCCTGGTTGCGCCGGTGTACTCGGCCACCATCTCCTCAAAGCGGTCGACGTACTTGCCGACGGACGAAACAAAGGTGGAATCGATGGCATCGAGTACATACGCTTTCTCATTGCCGGTGAAGGTCGGTTCGTGAAGACCGATCACGTCGCGACCGGGATAGAGCTCGTCCCTGATAAACCGGACGAGATGGTTGGCGACTGCCGTGGGATCAGACGTTGTAGACATCATGCTTGTACCCGCGGGCGGCGGGACTCTCCCGGAACCATTTGATCGTCTCCGCGATACCCTCGGTAAGGGTGTATTGCGGTCGCCATCCCGTCAGCTCCTTGATCTTCCCGTTGGCACCAAGGAGGCGCTCCACTTCACTATCCTTCGGACGAATTCGCGCTTCGTCCGTGATTATTCGAGCCGACGGATTGATTTGATCGATCAACTCCTGAGCGAGTGTACCGATGGAAATCTCATCCTGTGTTGCGATATTGATTTCCTGCCCGATCGTCGAGTCCGTCCCGGCGATCGCCAGGAATCCGGCAACGGTATCCTTTACGAAGTTGAAATCCCGGGTGGGCGTCAGGCTTCCCAGCTTAATCTCTGTTACCCCGGCAAGAAGCTGGGTGATAATCGTCGGAATGACGGCGCGAGCCGACTGACGGGGTCCATAGGTGTTGAAGGGGCGTACAATCGATACGGGAAGTTCAAAACTTCGGAAGAACGATTCCGCAAGCCGGTCGGCACCGATCTTGGTAGCCGAGTACGGCGACTGCCCCTGGAATGGATGGTCCTCATCGATCGGCACGTACTGTGCAGTCCCGTACACCTCAGAGGTTGACGTCACCAGAACGCGGTGGGTGCCGGCGTCGCGAGATGCCTGCAGCACATTAAGGGTTCCCTTAATATTTGTATCGACGTAGCTGTCAGGCGAATGATAACTGAAGGGAATACCGATGAGCGCCGCAAGATGAAACACATAGTCCTGCCCCTTGATCGCCTCCCGCACCCCATTGGGATCACGGATGTCTCCGGAAAAGACATTGAGTGCGTCACGTTTTTCTTTGTCGAAGGAGTCTAACCAGCCCCAGGAGTTGAACGAGTTGTAATATACGAAGGTGGTGACATCGGCCCCGGCTTCGATGAGCGCCTCGGTGAGGTGGCTGCCGATAAATCCGTCGGCACCGGTGACGAGGACTTTTTTGTTTTTAAAAACACTCATTGTTATGATTTATTCTCTCTTTCTGTAGGTGGCTCAAGATAACCGAGAACGATTTTGTGTAATAACACGGCGTCGGGATCATCACTTTTCTGTATGTGCTCCGAGAAGACTCGGAGGATCTCGGAATGGGCTGGCCGGTCCCCTTCTCCAGGACCGGCGTCATCATCCCCCTGCCGAAATCCGATCCCCTCTTTCTCACAACACCACTCCAGGATAAAGGTGAGATCGCTCTCGCCAATGAGCACAATCTCCCGTATGCCCCGCTCGCGCTGATGGCGACAGAACTCCCGCAGGCGCTCCTTATAGCGGACGACGTGGCCGATAGTTCGCCGCAGGTAGCGGTAGCTGCGGCGGCTGATCTGGTCGATTCCTTCCGGGGTAACCAGGTAGTGGACGTTGTGGGTGTTGATGCGGCGCATCATGAGGAAGCCCTTGTCCGAGAGGCGCTTGAGGATGGCGTTGGTGAGACCAAGGGACATCCCCAGGGCGTTGGCAATGGAGCGCTGGGAGACGTTTCCAGCCGAAGACGAACCTGGCCTGGCGGTGGAGGACGGTTCCGCAGGGGCTTCTCCTCCGTTGGCGTCGGCCTGGGCCTGGTGCACGTGGGCGAGAACTTCCAGCTCCCGTTCCTGCATGGGACGGTGCGTGGCGTTGTCTATTTCGGCGGGATCTGTAGCGTAGAACATGAGTTTTCGGGTTATGGGCGCAGCGGGGCTATTGGCAGAACGGTTCCGCGCGGGGCGCCGGGTAACTGCCGGGAAACCTGCGAAGGACCCATGATGTCGGCCGGAACGCGATCAACGGGGAAGAGCTTGACGGCGCCGAAAGATGTCGGGTCGTTACTCCAATACCTGGCAGGCGGTGTTCAATTTGTGAACACTTTTAGTTCTGTTGCTGTGAAGTATATCGCAGGGGAATGATTCTGCAAGGGGCGGCAGCGAAAATCGTATCTTTTTGCAGGGCTTTTGTATATCGGTGAGCGGAGCGGACGTCACGGGAAGAAGTCTCCCTCCCGGATGCAATTTCAAAGATCGCGGAAATGGTGGAGTGTATGTAATGTCGTTGAATGTCATTGGGGGTCACGCTTTTCCGGCAGTTTTTTAACCGCGATAAGCCACTCGCACACTTCCCTGACGGCCCCCCGGCCACCCGGTGCATCGGCGATCCGGTGCGCCTGGGCGCGTACTTCCGGTACGGCGTCTGACGGACACGCGGCAAGACCGACGATCTTCATGGCGGGAAGATCGTTGAGGTCGTCCCCCATGAGGGCTATTTGGTTGAGATCGAGGGCGTGTTCGGCGGCAAAGGCACGGAGGGTGGCAGCCTTGTCGGCGACGCCGGTGAAGACGGTCTCTATTCTGAGTTTGGCCGCCCTGGCGCGGGCGATGGCGGAGTCTTCCGAGGTGATGATACCGACGTTGATGCCGTGTTCCCGCAGGCGTCGGAGACCGGCGGCGTCGCGGGTGTTGAAGCGCTTGAGCTCTTCTCCCCGGGCGGAGTAGTACATGGATCCGTCGGTGAGGGTGCCGTCCACGTCCACAAACAACCAGGAGATGGTGCGGACCCGGGTCGCCATATCCTTTTCAGCCGGTCCCGAGGTGTCGGCGACATTGAATCCGCGACTGAGTCGGTTCAGGAGGAGACGCTCTATGATTTCCCAGTCCGCGGGTTCGTCGATTTCCGCGGCCGTCTCCTCGGACATTTCATAGACGGCTATGCGGCCGCCCAGGCGGGAGCCCGTTTCCGCAAGGAGAGAACGGGTGGTGAAATAGAAGGCACCGTTTTCCATGAGGGTGCCGGCAAACTCCTGCCGCCGGGGGCGGCGGCGGGGATCGTAATTGATGGGCGTGCCGTCGTCATTCCAGAAAAACCGTCTGACCCGGACCGCCGTGACGAGGGAGTTCGCGTCATCATTCTGAAACCGACGGTATGCCCGTCGGATGTCCTCTGCCGTCGTGAGCGGCGAGGTCGCCTGAATGGTGCAGAGAATGTCAAAGTCTACGACCTCCGCGATATGCTCCATCACGCTCTCTGTTGAGGCTGTATCGGTGGCGAGCTCCGCGGGTCGGTCAACGATACGTACCTGCGGCGTATGTTCTTTCACGACGGAGGCGATGCGTCCATCGTCGGTGGATACGATGACCTCGTCAAATATGCCCGAGTCCAGCGCCGCCGTGAGGGACCAGATACACAGCGGCTTTCCCGCGATGGGCTTTATGTTCTTGAGGGGAATGCTCTTGCTCCCGCCCCGCAGGGGGACGAGCGCGACTACGCGACCGGCCATGTCCGCCTCACACTTTCCGTTTAAGTTTTTTGCGCTGTACGTCCTCTATATCGAGGATTTCCTTGTCCTTGTACTGCAGTGCCAGATGGAGGGCGTGAAGATCCCGGGCGAGACGACGCATGCCGTCGGGCTCCAGGCTGGCGGCGTGGTCGGTCCCTTTCCATGTGCGGTCAAGGGTGAAATGGCGCTCTATGTATGCCGCACCGAGGGTAGCCGCGGCAATGTCCATGGCGATGCCCTTGTGGTGGCCCGAAAAGCCGATGGCGTGGACACGATCTCCAAAAGTCCTGATGAGACGGGTGATTTCCAGGAGGCGGATATCCTCAACCGGAACGGGATACCCCGAGGTACAGGCGTAGAGGATGACGTCCCGAGCGCGGTCCCTGCTTTCCAGAAAGGAGACAATCTTCTCTTCCTCGGCATGGGTGGTCATTCCGAAGGAGAGGTGAATCTGTTGTCCATAGCTGTCACAGAGGTAGCCGAGGAGTTCGAAATCGAGGTTTGAGGCGCTGGGAATCTTGAGAAACTCCGGCTGCAGGGGAACGATATCCTTTGCCGCCGTAAGGTCCCAGACGGACGTCGAGTAGATCAGACCGGCCTCTTCTGAATACGCCTTGAGCTCCCGATGCTGGTCGGTGTTGAACTCCAGATATTCCCGATGGGCACCGTAGGTGTCGCCATAGCTGTTTTCCGGGACCGGATGGGGTGCGTTGTATTCTTCGCGGGAGAGCAGTTCTCCGGGGGTGCGTTTCTGGAATTTGACTGCGTCGACCTCACAGAAGGTGGCGGCGACACGAATCATTTTTTTGGCGATTTCCATGTCGCCCATATGGTTGCAGCCGATTTCGGCGATGACGATGGGTTTGTCCATATGGCGGCTCTCCTCAATGTCATTACGTCTTGACCTATTGAGGATATACCAATTTGCCCGGGACTGCGAGGCCCCGGCGAGGCGGGTGGTACCGATGGAAGGGAATGAAACGAGGCGGAACCGGATGGTTCAATTTACAGAGGATTGGATGACCTACATGACCGACGCGGAAACGAAAAATCCACCGATAATGACGATTTCAATAAGTAAGATGATGGTTGCATGCATGGCCCTGACTTTTTGTTTTGGCGACATAATAAATCCTTTTGGAGAATTATATGCACAAAAAATACGGAACGACAACGATCCGGAGCAAATATATCAGTTTTTTTTCGACCGCCATTCTGCTTGTTCCGGACCGGGTATTCCGATAGGCTCCATCGGTATGAAAGTGGGTGTTATCGCCGACGATTTTACCGGTGCGACGGATATTGCCGGTTTTCTGGTGGAGAATGGCCTCAGGACGATCCAGCTTTTGGGCGTTCCCCGGGGCGAGGTGGAGGGGCAGGCGCAAGCCGATGCGTTTGTGGTCAGCCTGAAGTCGCGTTCCTGCCCGGTAAGTGAGGCGGTTGCCGCCTCACAGGAGGCGCTCACGTGGCTGCAGGGGGCGGGTTGTACGCAGTTTTTCTTCAAGTATTGCTCCACTTTTGACAGCACCGCCGAAGGCAATATCGGCCCTGTGGCGGACACCCTCCTGGAGAAGCTGGGTGAGTCTTTTACCGTCGTCTGCCCTTCCCTCCCGGTGAACGGGCGCACCGTCTACCAGGGCTATCTTTTTGTCCATGACGAGCTCCTTCACGAGTCGGGTATGCGGAATCACCCGGTCACGCCGATGGGGGATTCAAAGCTGCAACGCCTCCTTTCGCCCCAGACGACGGGGACGGTCACCGATATCCACGCCGATGTGATCGACCGGGGGGCCGAGACGCTTCGCGCCCGCCTGGCGGAGGCGAAGGCGCAGGGGTTCCGGTACGCCGTCCTTGATACGGTGCGGGACGACCAGCTTGAGACGATAGCCCGGGCGGTTGCCGATTTTGTTTTTGTGACGGGCGCCTCCGGTCTGGGCGGCGCACTGGCGGCGGTGCACGCCGGGAGATCTGCGGCGGCACCCACCAACAAGGGACGCCCCCGGCCTGGCCCGACGGTGGTCCTCTCGGGCTCCTGCTCTGTGGCGACAAACCGGCAGGTTGAACGCTACCGCTCCCTCGCCGCCTCCCGCTATGTGGATCCCCGACGATGCGTGGAGGACGGCGACTACGTTGAGGAGCTTCTAACGTGGACGCGTGAACATTTTTCCGACGAGTGGGCGTGCATGCTCTACGCCACCTCTCCGCCGGAACGCCTGGCGGAGACGCAGGCGGAGTTCGGCAGAAGCGTCGTGGGCAACGCCATTGAATCCACCCTCGGGGAGCTGGCGCGACGCCTCATGGACGAGGGGGTGACCAACTTTATCGTCGCCGGCGGCGAAACCTCCGGACGGGTGGTCCAGTCTCTCGGTCTGGAGGCGTTTCATATCGGTCCGCAGATCGCCCCGGGCGTACCCTGGACCAGGGCCACCGACCGGGATGTGTATCTTGCTTTGAAATCGGGGAATTTCGGCTCCGACGACTTTTTTGCCCATGCCCAGGAGTTTTTTCATGACTGAATCGGAAGCGCGACGACAGCTGGTGGATCTGGGACGTTCCCTCTTTGACCGGGGATATGTCGCAGGCAGTGCCGGAAATATTTCCGTAAAGCTGGAGGACGGCCGGATCCTCGCCACGCCGTCCGGCTCGTGCATGGGCCGTCTGGATGCGGAGCGTCTCTCTCTTGTAGACGCGACGGGAGCGCTTGTTTCCGGCGACCGACCCTCCAAGGAGATGCGCTTTCATATGGCGCTCTATCAGGGCGATCCCGGGTGCGGGAGCGTCGTGCATCTCCACTCCACCTGGGCGACGATGCTCTCCTGCCGGGACGATCTTGATGTGAATGAGCCCGTCCGCCCCTTTACCCCCTACTACGTCATGAAAATCGGCACCCTGCAGGTTATTCCCTATTATCCGCCGGGTGACGGGCGCATCGCCGCCGATATCGCCGCATGGGCGGGAAAACGAAACGCCTTCCTCCTGCAGAACCACGGACCGGTGGTGGTCGCCGCCACGCTGGAGGCGGCGGTAGATCTGGCGGAGGAACTTGAGGAGACGGCGAAGCTCTACTGTCTTATGCGCGGTGCCGGGGGTATCCGCTATTTGACCGATGAAGAAGTGAAACAGTTGCGATAAGGGTTTGTTACCCCAACCCGAGCTTTTTCATTTTTCGCCACAACGTGGAGCGGTCGATTCCCAGTGACTGGGCGGCGATGCTCCGGTTGTTGCCGGCGAGTTCCAGCGCACGGGATATGGTGCGCCGCTCCGAGGCGTTTTTGTCCTCCCACGGATCGGGGCCGGCGGTGGGTTCCTCCAACGGCCTACCGTCAAGCTGCTGCAAGGCTTCTACATCCTCACATCCGTCAAAACGGTCATAGCCGCCGTCGTCTCCATGGGAGCGGTCGTTGTGGGGCGAGACGCCGTAGGCGCGGACCACCTCATCGGTGGTGATAACCGATCCCTTTGCAATCACCGAGAGACGCTCGCAGAAGTTCCTGATCTGACGGACGTTGCCCTTCCATGGTCGGCTAAGCAGAAACGGCCAGCTCGTCTCCTCAATGGTCCGCGACCGCCCGTGAGTTGCCCGGTCGCAGCGGTCCAGAAATGCCTCTATGAGCAGGCGAATGTCGTTACCCCGGTTGCGGATCGCCGGTACGTTGAGGCGGAGGACGTCGAGCCGGTAGAGGAGGTCCACCCGGAACTGGCCCGCCTCAACCAGTTCATTGAGGTCCTTGTTGGTCGCGGAAATGATGCGAATGTCCACCGGAACGATCTGGTCGTGGCCGAGGCGCATGAGCTCCCGTTCCTCGATGACCCGTAAAAGGCGACCCTGCAGCGCCGGGGGCAGTTCCGATATCTCATCAAGAAATATCGTTCCCTTGTGGGCGAGCTCAAAGAGGCCGATCTTGCCGCCTTTGGCGGCGCCGGTGAAGGCGCCCTCCACGTAGCCGAAGAGCTCACTCTCCAGGAGCGACTCCGGCAGGGCGGCGCAGTTTATGGCGACAAAGGGGCCGTTCTTCCGCTCGCTCTCGGCGTGAATACTCTGGGCAAAGAGCTCTTTGCCCGTCCCCGTTTCACCGACGATGAGGATGTCCGCACCCGCCCGGGCGTATTCGTGCGCCAGGGCGACCGTTTCCGTAATGGATGGATGGGAGCCGATGACGTCGTCAAATCGGTAGCGGGCGATGAGACCTTTCTGATGTACCTTCTGCCTGATCCGCGACTCGATCTCCTGTATGTGGGAGACCTCCTGAAAGGTGATGAGGTGTCCCACCAATGCGTCATTGACCGATATGGGTATGCGGTTTGCCGTCAGGGAGGTGCCCCGGATCTGCATGAGCTCTCCAAAGACCGGCTCCTTGAGACGCGAGAGGGTGACGAAGTCGATCTCCGGTATCACCTCTGCGGCGTAGCGACCGACACAGTCCATGCACCGTATCCGCAACAGACGCTTGGCGTCGTTGTTAATGACGGTGATGCGGCCGAGCTGGTCCACCGCAACGATTCCTTCGTGAACGTTTTCCACAAGCGTCCGGAAGCGCTCCGTCCGCTCCCGCTCCTGATGGCGAACGTGCATCGTACGCAGCGCCTCATTGAGCGCCTGCCGGACCCCTTCCTTCCCCGAGTCTATCCGCACCGAGCGGTATCCCGCCGAGGATGCGACCTGATGGACGAAGTCGCCGCCGATAAAGAGGTCCGCCCCCGCGGCGTGGGCTGCGTCTATGACCTCCCGGGTGTGGTTGTCATGCTTGATCGGAAAGGCGGAGACCTTTGTCTCAAAGTAGAGCTCCAGGACCTCCGCACCGTAGATCATGTCCGGCGTGCCGAGAAAGGCGATGTGCTGCGGCCTGAACTGCTTTACCCCCACATGGACCGCCTTGATGACGTCGTAGCTCGTCATGGGGATTTCCACGAGGGGGATGTCGAGGTTGAGGTTTTTTACATAGGCGGCGGTGAGGCCCCGGGCGATGACGATGTCGCCGAAGAACTCGTGCCGTTGCGCCTCTTCATAACCCAGCACATTGAGGTGAAGATTGAAGTTCGAGCGTTCCTCAAATTCGTGAAACGCCTGAATTACGACATTCTTGAACTCTTTGTAGGGTACGATGAAATCGACGTCAAACATGCACGAGTCTTCTCCCCTTCCTATGGCCGAAGGATGATCTTGATCGCCGTGTCGTCCTTGTCCGCCAGGTCAAAGGCTTCCTTGATTTCGCTTAAGGGAAACTCATGGGTTATGAGGGACCTGACGTCGACGTGGCCCTGTATGACGGGACGCAACGTTCCCGGCGTCCAGACGTAGCGCTCCCGCCAGGAGTGGTGGACGAGACAGGTGTTGATGAACTCCAGCCCGTCGTCATGCCAGCGGCTGATGTTGAGGGTGATCGGCTTGGTCACCCAGCTGTAAAAGACGAACTTTCCGTTGTGGCGAATGATCTCCGAGGCGGTGTTGAAGGATTCCGCCGAACCTGCCGCCTCCACGACGACGTCCGCACCGACGCCGCCGGTCTCCCGGGAGACGACCTCCATGGGATCCTCATGGGTGGAATTGACGGTGATGTCCGCACCCAGGTCACGGGCGAGTTTCAGCTTGCCCTCCAGGACGTCCACGACGATGACCTTGTGGGCGCCCTTCTTGCGGGCCGCCTGGGCGATGATCTGTCCGGCAAAGCCGGCGCCCATGACGACGACGACGTCGCCGAGCTGCACCCCCGAGTTGAGTCCCGAGTACATGGCGCAGGCGATGGGCTCCCCCAGTCCGACAAAGTCCATGTCCAGACCGTCCGGCGCCGGTTGCAGCTGCCACGTCTTTGATTTGAAGTAGTCCGCAAAGTTGTTGTTCCAGCCGAATGCGATAACCTTGTCGCCCACCTTGTAGTCGGTGACTTTCTCGCCCACCTCCACGATGACGCCTCCGCTCTCGTGTCCGAGGTAGAAGGGGAAGGTGGGGTCCTGGCGGAACTCCGCCGTCTTTTCCGGCAGGATTCCCCGGTAGAAGTTCTTGTCGGTTCCGCAAATGCCGACGAGGTGGTTTTTCACGATCACTTCATCGGGACCGCACTCCAGGGTGCGGTCGATGAGTTCGATATCGTATGGGCCCTTGAGCAGGGCGGCTCGCGTTTCTACGGCCATGTGTGCCTCCAGTATAGTCTGTGTACGCCCCGTGGGGCGCGTCCGGTGAATCTTACGACAGGACATCGTCGAGCAGACGCCGCAATGCGTTTCGTGCCCGCGTCGCGACGGCATCACTCTCTTCACCGTGTATCCTCCCGTTCCAGATCTCCAGGGAGATGGAGGAGCGGTACCGGATCATCTCAAGCGCCTTGAGAAACGGTACGATCGGCAGGAACCCGTCTCCCGGGTAGGTTCTCAGATCGTGTTTCACTTCTCGAAGGCGCCGTATTGAGTGCTTTTCTGCGTCCGAAATATGAATCAGCCCGATCCGCCCCGGATCGAGGGCGGACAGGGAATCGAGGCTTGAGTCTCCAACAAAAAAGTGGAACGTGTCCAGAAGAATGAGCGCCCCTCCGTCGTCGACGAGGGGAAGCGTCCGCTCCAGGCTGTTGTATCGCAACGCGCCGGCGGAAAACTCCACGGCGATACGGACGCCCCGGCTGGCGGCAAGGGCGGATAGCTCTCCCAGCTGTCGGGCCGTCACGTCCTCTTCACCCGGCGCCGCCGCCACGGTGGCGACGAGGAGGGGACACTCCAGGGCGGCGGCGATGCGGGCTCCCTCGTCTACCGCGCGCGTAATGTCATCAAGGGTCCGGCCCGCCGAGGTCGCAAGTTTGACGAAGGAGAGCTCATTGACTGCGAGCCCCGCCTCGTCCACGGCGGCGCGTACGGCGGTGAGGAAGTCTCCGGAGGGACCGCCCGGCGGCGGGGTGACGCCGGGGCGCGGGGCTCCCCGCCGATTGTGACGAAGTTCACTTTGAAGAAGATCGGATATCCACAGCCCGATCGCGTCGTACCCGGCACGGGCGGCGACGGCAATTTGGGCAAAGACGTCCTTTTCCGCGATGGTGGCGGTGTTCAGACTCAGCGGACCGGTCATGGTCACCTCGCCAGGGCGTTTTTGCGCGCGGCGATCTGCGCGAGGAGGCGGTACCAGCCGGCGAGGAAGGCGTTTCTGAAGAGCTGCACCGGCCCCCACGCGGCGTATTCCCCCGGCAGGAGGCCGTCGTTGTCCCAGGCGCGGCGGAAGTCGGGGAACTTTGCGCGCAACTCGTCGATGACCTCCTCGGGTATGTGCTCGTCGATGGTGGAGGTGACCGGCGGTGCGGCGTCGATGATCTCCCTGACGGTGCTCCAGTTGATGGTAATATGGACGTTGGCTCCGATGAGGCCGGTGAAGTGGCGCATTTCACGGGCGCCTCCGCCCATCATGGTCACGGGAAAGCCGTTGTCCGCAAACATGCGGTACTCTTTGCGCGCCACCGCGAGCCCCGCGTCGCGCAGGATTTCCGGGTTGATGTCGATCCTGTCGCGGCGGGCGACTTTGGCGAGGTATTCGTCGAAGATGCCGGTGATGTGGGTGACGTAGACGGGCGGGCGGTTGCCGGTGCGCTCCGAGACGCGTAGGTAGAGTTCGCAGGCGGTGCGCGCCTGGGATACAGCAAAGACCTCGGTCAGGCAGATCGGTATGTTCTCGGCGACGCAGTAGGCTATAGCGTCAAAGGCGCCGGGTATCACCGGGATTTTGGCCATGTAGTTGGGCGAGAGGGCGCGGCACCGGCGGATTTCGTCGATGGTGGTGGCGGCGTCCTCGTCGGTGCGGGGGTCCTGCTGGATGGTCACGAATCCCTCGGTGCCGCCGCTGTGTTGGTAGCGGCCCAGGTAGGCGTCCATGACGCGCTTCGCCGCACGCTGGTAGACGAGGGGCGCCGCTTCTTCCGCGTCGGCCGTGATCTCAAGGACGTCGTCTATGAGACCGTTGAGGTAGTCCGGTTCTTTCTCGATGAGTCTGGCGCAGTAGGCGGGATTGGTGGTGCACGCCACCGCTCCGGTGTCGAGGGCCATGGCGAGCTCGGCCGCGGTGGGATTGTTGATCCACAGCCGGTTGTCCGTGGAGTTGTGGAGTTGCGAAAAATAGTGGGCGTCCATGGCTCCTCCTGTCGGGGCGGTTTGTGGCGGCGCGATTTATGTCGGAACGATTGATATAGATTAACTATATCAAGTTGATTATTGTACGACGTGATGGCGGTGTGTCAACGAAAATGTGTCGAGGAGGTCCCATGATGAACGACGAACGGAACGGAGCACGCAGGGGAGAGGCGCGTGGCAGGGCCGTCACTCCCCGCCTTGCGGCAAATCGGTCAAGTGTTGCCGATCTGGTCATTGCCGCGATCAGGGACATGGTGGTGCAGGGGACGGTCAGGGAGGGCGACAAGCTTCCCAACCAGAACGATCTGGCAAAGCTGCTGGGCGTGAGCAAACCGAGTCTCCGGGAAGCCCTCAATCACATGAGTCGCCTGGGTGTCATCGAGCAGAGGCCCGGACGGGGCATTATCCTCCTCTGTGACGATCCGGAGCTGTGGGTCGACCGGCCGCGGACTCCGGAGCCGTGGGACCGGACATCGGTCCGGGAGCTGATTGAAGCGCGCCGGATCATTGAATCTGAGCTGGTCGTCCTGGCGGTGGAGCGGATGTCCGCTTCCGATGTGGAGGAGCTTGAAGCGACGGTACGGCGCATGCGCACCGCACTGGCCGGGCTGGAGATCCGGCGCTATCTGCAGGAGGATCTCTCGTTTCACCGGCAGATCGCCCGGGGATCGGGGAACCGCTACATGATCAATATGTATCTGACCATGCGCGGCCTCATGGGGAAATTTATTGCCGGTGCATTTCACGACCATCCCGAACTGGTACGGAGCTCCCTGGATCACCACGAGGCGATACTCGCGGCTTTTCTTGCCCGTGATAGTGAAGCGGCGCGGCGCGCGATGGAGGCGCATATCGCGGATATCCGTATCACCCTTGAAATGTGAGCGGCCGTTTCCGAGGGCGGTGCATGTTGTTGCATTGCCGCAACATTTTAGATGCATTTTTGCAACTGATGCATCAACTACAGACACGGCCGGCGGGCCGCACCCATTTCCGTCGCCGGCGCAACGAATCCTAATTGTATATTATTTCTCAAGATATACTTTCTTTTTACAAATAATTACACCGTTTCTGTTTTTGGCACAGGTGTTGCTAATATTACCGCGCGAAGCGATGACGTCGGATTTCCGTCGAATCCCGGGCGACGGGAGATGCCGCTGTTATGATTCGTCCATATCACCTTCTTAAAGGAGAGAGAAATGAAGAGAGCTGTAGTTTTTGCGCTGTTGGTCATGTTTGTCGTTGGATTTGCCGCGGCGAGCGGCCAGCAGGAGGGAGGCGCCGCCTATCCCAATCGGCCTGTGGAACTGGTGGCACCCGCCAGCGCCGGCGGCGGTACCGACACCTTTTGCCGCCTGATCGTGGACATCATTCAAACCAATGACCTCGTCGACGGAAACATCGTTGTCGTCAATAAGCCGGGCGGAGGGGGAACCGTGGGCGTCGCGTATGCAACGGATGCCGGACGCGCCGGTGATTACACCCTCGTAGCCCTCAACGGCGCACAGGCGTTGGGACTGCGGGCAAGCACCGAAGTTGACGCCTCGCTGCTCACCCCCATCGCCGCCCTCGCCATGGACAACGTGCTCTTCGTCGGCACGACCGACTCGGAATACCAGAGCCTTGACGACGTCATTGCCGCGGCCAAGGCAAACCCCGGCAGCATATCCGTCGGTGTCGCAGACAATCTCGATCGTTTGAGCGTCCAGTTCATTAACGAAGAGGCGGGTATTGAGTTGACCAGCGTCTACTTTGACAGCGCGGGAGAAATCACCAGCGCCATGCTCGGCGGCCACGTCGATTTCGGCATCATGAACCCCAATGAATGTCTCGGCCAGATTGAAGCGGGCTCAATGCAGGGAATCGCCGCGTACAGCGAGGAACGCCTTGACGGAACGCTCTCCAGCGTACCCACCTTTGCGGAGCTTGGATATCCGGAGATCAAGTTCCAGATGTTCCGCGGCATCATGGGCGGACGCGACATGTCACCGGAAGTGGTGGCGTTCTGGACCGACGTCTTTGAACAGGTTACCGCAACAGACGAGTGGCAGAACGAGTACATCGGCAAAAACATGCTGGAAGGCAGCTTTATGGAAGCCCAGCGGTTTGGTCCCTACTACCGCGAAAACTCCGAGCGCCTCTATCAGCAGGGAATGGCGATCGGTCTCTTTAACTGATTTTATTCCGACGGCGGAGGTGCAAACCTCCGCCCTTTACCACACCGTACCCCAATTTTCGACAGAGGGCATTCATGGAATTTGCGATCGTAATTATTGAGTTGATCGTTTCGATCATCTGGATTCAACAGGGAATTGTCAAATACGGCTTCTGGGTCGACAGGAAACCCGCGGGCGGGTTTGTACCGATCATCTTTGCCGTGATCGTCCTCGTCGTTTCCATCGTCGTACTCATACGGCTCTTCATCGGCAGGAAAAAGACAGGAACGTCTCAGGCGCTGCACGGGGTCAACTATATTCCCGCCATCGGCGCCATCGGTGGCGCGTTCATGATTCAGGTACTGGGCATTGCTGCGGCGGTCTTCTTCTTTTCAACCATTTGGATGCGGTACTTGAGCAAGTACACCTGGCTCAAGTCGGTTTTTGCCAGCGCACTATTCACCCTCTTCATCGTGGGTGTCTTCAGGTGGTGGCTTCGGGTGCCGTTTCCCAGTGGTTACGTCTTCGGATGGTTATAGGATAAGGGGCATTTACATCATGGAGAATTTTGACCTTCTAATGCAGGGGTTTGGTACGGCCCTGTCTTTTACCAATCTTACCCTCGCCATTGTCGGCGGTTTTCTCGGCCTCTTTGTGGGTGCCATGCCGGGAATCGGCGCCGTGACGGGAGTCGCACTCCTTTTGCCGTTGACGTTCAAGATGAATCCCACTGCGGCGATCATCATGCTCGCCGGAATTTACTACGGAAATATGTACGGCGGCGCCTACAGCGCGATCCTGCTGAATATTCCCGGCGACTCTCCGGCCGTCATGACGGCGCTTGACGGATACCCTCTGAGCCAGAAGGGGAAGGCGGGAAAAGCACTCTTTACGGCCAACATGTCCTCATTTGTCGGCGGGACCATCGGAATCGTCACGCTGACCGTCTTTGGACCGCTTCTGGCGCAGATCGGTCTGAAGTTTGGACCTGCGGAAATAACCGCCCTTATATTGCTGGCCCTGACCTCCATCGGCTGGCTCCTCGGCGATGATCCCCTCAAGGGAATCGCCGCGTCCGCGCTGGGCATTCTCGTGTCCACAATCGGAATCGATACGATGGCCGGCGGCATGGGGCGCTACACCTTTGGTACGGTCAATCTCCTTGGCGGCATTTCGTTCATTCCGCTGGTGATCGGCATGTTCGGTCTTACCCAGGTGATGGAACTGATGAGCGACAGGGAGAACGACTCACTGGTGACGGGTCGACGATTGACGATCAGGGAAAGCCTCCTGGATCGGGATGAGGTGAAGCGAATCGTTCCCACCGCGCTGAAAAGCTCCGTCCTCGGTAACTTTGTCGGCTTTCTGCCCGGAGCGGGCGGCACCACCGGTTCCTTTCTCGCCTATATCCTGGAAAAGAAGACGGGAAAAAACCAGGACGAGATGGGGAAAGGCGCCATTGAAGGAGTGGCCGCATCGGAATCAGCCAACAATGCCGCAGCGGTCGGCGCCTTTGCCCCGCTGTTGTGTCTGGGTATTCCCGGTTCCGCCACCTCCGCCGTCCTCCTGGGCGGACTGATGATGTGGGGCCTTCAGCCGGGTCCTCTCCTTTTCACCCAGCAGACGGAGTTTGTCTGGGGACTGATCGGCTCGATGTATATCGGCAATATCGCCTGTGTGGTTGCCGGACTGGTGATGATTCCATTTCTGATGTCGGTCCTGCGCATTCCACGGGGCGTCATTTCTCCGATTATCGTGATGATCTGCATCGTCGGCGCGTACTCGGTGAATAACAACATGTTTGACGTGTGGTTCATGATCGGAGCGGGGGTAGTCGCATTCATTCTCAAGAAACACGACTATCCGATTGCGCCCATCCTCCTGGCGTTTGTCCTTGCGCCGCGGTTTGAGCAATCCATTCGCCGGGCATTCACCATTTCCGGCGGCAGTCCGATGATTTTCATCGAGAAACCGATCTCTGCCGTTCTGCTTGCGGCTACGGTGATCTTCCTTATCACTCCCGTGATCATGCACTTCAAAAAACGGCGTCCCAGGAGCAATGTCAAATGAACTACAAACAACTATTTGGAAATCGGGAAAGACCGGTTGAAGTCTGTGTCATCGGTATCAGTGGATTCAACCACTCCCTCTTCGTCTACGGCTCCCGAAGTGAAAATTTCAGCATCCGGGTGGTCTGCGGCAGAAACATCGCAAAATGCATCGATGGATACAAATCCGTCGGCGTCCCGGCGGAAAAGATTGTACACTGCACGACTCTTGAGCAGGGTATCGACGCTTTTAATGCGGGGAAGTACCTGATTTTTGACGATGTGTCGCTGGCCATGAAGATACCTTTCGACGTCGCCATTGAGGGTACCGGTCATCCCGAGGCGTCCGCCTTCCACGCACTGGCGGCGATAGAAAACGGCCGTCACATTGTGATGGTCACCAAGGAATCCGACTCGGTGGTGGGCCCCATACTTGCCCGAAAGGCACGACAGAAAGGGCTCATTTACTCCCTCGCTGAAGGAGATCAGCCCTCCCTTCTGGTGGGACTGGTCACGTGGGCCCAGTCGGTGGGACTCAAAATTCTGGCGGCGGGAAAGTCCAGTGAATACGACTTTGTCTTCGATGAAGAGGCGGGGACGGTGCAGGTGCTGGACAAGACGATTGCCGTACCGGAGATCAGGTCGCTCTGGCACCTCTCGGATGATATTTCCGCAACCCTGGAACGACGGGCCGAGCTCCTCTCGGTTTTTCAGCAGCGCAACATTCCCGACCTCGCGGAAATGGGAATCGTCTGCAACCACCTGCCGGAATTCCATCCCGATATCGCCCCCCTTCACACACCCATCGCCCGGACGCTGGAGATACCCGACGTCATGTGCCCGACCGAGTACGGCGGAATTTTTGACGGTGAACCGCGAATCGACGTGGTCAACTGTTTCCGCCGCGTCGACGAGCAAAGTCTCGAAGGAGGCGAGTGGATCGTCGTGGCCTGTGACGACGACGA
Organism: Alkalispirochaeta sp.; assembly: GCA_965242725.1. Taxonomy (GTDB): domain Bacteria; phylum Spirochaetota; class Spirochaetia; order DSM-27196; family Alkalispirochaetaceae; genus Alkalispirochaeta. Next base: position 14,222 of record CBDESZ010000003.1, on the reverse strand, counting down.
AACGTGGGAGGTATTGAAGGAAAAGGGTGTTCCCACAAGCAGGAACGGGAAGACGGCGATGCTCTACTATCCGGCCCATTATCTCGGTCTGGAGGCGCTCTTCAGCGTTCTCTCCGTCGGGGTGCTGGGGATGCCTACGGGCTCGGCCGAGCCCCGGCCACGCTACGATCTGGTCGCCCGGGCGGAGCGATCGATCCCGGCGGGAACAAAATTTCAGGCAAAGGGTCACCATCACGTCATCGACGGGCTGGAAGGGCTGCTCCTTCCGGCGGAGCCGCTGACCAAAGGAAACCATTTGCCCTATTTCCTCGTAGACGGTACAACCCTCAAGAAAGAGGTGCAGCCGGGTACGATGATTACCGAGGAGATGCTTGAAATCGACGGAAGCGCAATCCTCTGGAAGCTCCGACGGGAACAGGACAGGGAGTTTTTCTCCGTCTCCTGAGCCCTTTCGACGTCAGGTGGAAGCGCGCCTCCGGAGGTCCGGGGGCGCGCTTCTTTTTTCCCGGTATGAACGTACAGAGTGCGGATGTACAGGGTGCGGACGAGCAGCGTTCAGTTGTGCACGGCACGGATGTGGCCGGTGCGGCACATAACATTTCCAACTCCCGGCCAATGCCTTATACTTCCCGTACATCTCATGGGATGGGGACGGCATGGCGAATATACTGATCATTGATGACGAACCGGATCTCCGCGCGGTGATGCGCACTTTTCTCGAAGACGCCGGCCACGAGGTTGCCGACGCGGTGAACGGCAGGAAAGGGCTTGAGAAGATTCTCGACGGGAAATTTGATGTTGTTGTCAGCGATATCATCATGCCTGAGCAGGGCGGTGTGGAGCTGACGATGGAGGCGTCGATGAAAAAGCCGTCCCTCCGGTGGGTTCTGATTTCCGGTCGCGTCCCCGTCACGGCTCCGCCGGTGCAATCACTTATCCGCCGGTTTGGAATTACCACCATTCTGGAAAAACCCTTTACCCGCAGGCAGCTTCTGGACGCCGTGGAGTCCGCCCTCAATGAACATGCCAGATAACGGCCGCCGCCGATGATGACGTGCAGGATAACGTGCAATGGGGCGGGAAGGTGCGGTCTCGTTCTGCTTGCAGTCGCGTTGCTGTGGGGCCTCCCCGGCGTTACGGCGGCCCAGGGAATCGTCTCCCATGAGGCGATTGCCCGGACCGGTGTGGCCCGCTCGTCGCCCCCGGAGCCGACGGCGCGGGCTGGCGTCATCGACCTGCGGGAGTGGGATTTTGAACGGGACGGAACGGTAACCCTCAACGGTGAGTGGGAGTTTTTCTGGAATCAGCTCCTGTCGCCCGATGATTTTTCCGAAGCTGCTGCCGAAGGCGCCGACGCCCCCTCCACTCCCGGAAACCACATCCCCGTACCGCGGGTATGGAACGGACTTGAAGTGGACGGCATCACCCTGGAGGGCGGCGGCTACGGGACGTATCGACTGGTGATTCTCGTAGCGCCCGGTGACGGGTACGCCGTCAAGATTCTGGACGCGGCAAATGCATACGCCCTCTGGGCGGGCGGCACACCCCTCTTTGTCAGCGGCACGGTGGGGACCGACCGCGCTTCCATGGTTCCCCGATACCGCACGGGAACGGCCGATCTGTCCGCCCCCGATGGGGTCATTGAGCTTGTCGTTCACGTTTCCAATTTTGTCCATCGTCGGGGCGGCATGTGGCTGCCGTGGGAGTTTGGTCCGGAATCGCTCATCGAGGAGAAGCGGGAACGAAACCTCCTTGTCGAGTTTGTCCTCTTCGGCAGCATCGGGATTATCGGCATATACCACCTGGGACTCTTCTTCCTCAGGAGGAAGGAGCGGACCGCCCTCTACTTCGGTCTTTTCTGCATTCTCATCGCCCTGAGAATCGTCGTCACCGGCGAGCGTATCTTCAATAATCTCGTCCCGTCGCTGAGTTGGGATTTCTTCAACCGCATTGAGTACCTCACCTTTTACATGGGACCGCCGGTGTTCGTCTTCTTTCTGCGCAGTCTCTTTCCCGAACTCTCCCGGCGGGTGGCGCGGGCGGATATGGCGATGGGTGCCCTGTTTTCCCTGGTTGTACTCATCACGCCCCCGCTCTTTTTCACCCATACCCTGCCGTTCTATCAGGCGATCACCCTCGTCGTCGCGATATACGCCATTTATGCGGTGGTACGCGCCGTGGCTCACCATCGTCAGGGCGCCCGCATGGTGGCCTTCGGGTCGATCATTCTTGTGGGGACCCTCGCCCACGACATCATTCTGGAGAACGGGTGGATTCAGGGCATACATGTGGCACCGATCGGGACAATTCTCTTTGTCTTCATTCAGGCCTTTATGCTCTCCAGGCGATTTTCAAGCGCCCTCTCCCTCGCCGAGGAGTTGTCGACGGAGCTTGAACTGAAGGTTGAGGAGCGGACGCAACAGCTGCGGGAGACGCAGTCCCAACTCATTCAGTCCCAGAAGATGGAGGCCATGGGCACGCTGGCGGGGGGCATCGCCCACGAGTTCAATAACATTCTCGGCGCACAGCTGGGATATACGGAGATCCTTCTCGACCGCGTTGATGCCGACACCCGGGAGGGAGAGTACCTGCAGGCACTCTACCGCACGGGCGAGCGCGCGGCCGCTCTGGTACGGCAGATCCTCACGTTCAGCCGCGGCGACGGGGAGCGCCTGAAGGCGCAGCGCATTCAGTCCCATGTTCGCGAAACCCTTCACATGGTCCGCACGACCCTGCCCCGCTCGATTGATCTCATTCAGTCGATCGATCCCGATTGCGGCGCCATTATGGCGAACGAGACGCAGGTTTCACAGGTGGTCGTCAACCTCTGCACCAATGCAGTTCACGCGATGAAGGGACGATCCGGGCGGCTTGAGGTTTCACTGGGGGAGGAACCCGCCGGCGATGAGGGCGCGTCTCCCGGTGAACGGTCCGTCGTCCTTCGGGTGCGCGACACCGGCACGGGAATCCCGGAGGAGGTGCGGGACCGCATCTTTGATCCCTTTTTCACCACCAAAGAGGTTGGCGAAGGATCGGGTCTCGGCCTCTCGATCGTTCACGGTATCGTGACGGGCCACCACGGCACGATTGAGGTCGTGAGCGCGCCGGGAGAGGGCACGGAATTTGTGATCCGCTTCCCCCGGATCGACGAGGAGGAGGCCGAAGAGGCGATGCCGCGATCGTCCCTCAGGACGGGGAGCGCCCGCATCATGATCGTCGAAGATGACCCGGAGCTTTCCTCCTTTTATGAGGCGACCCTGAAGGAGCTGGGGTATGCCACGGAACTCCATCACGACGGCGCGGACGCCCTGGACAGTTTCAGGCGCAACCCCGGCTCTTTTGATGTGGTCTTCACCGACCAGATCATGTCGGGACTCTCCGGTTTTGATATGAGCCGGGAGATGCTGCGAATCCGCCCGGATGTGGCAATCATCCTTTCCTCGGGATTCAGCGCCACCGTCACGGAAGATGCCGTGCGGGAGCTCGGTGTCGAATATTTCCTTCCCAAGCCGGTGAAGATTGCCGAACTCACCGGGAAGATATGGGAGCTGGTCCACCGGTAGCTGTCTCTACCGGCAGCTGTGTCTCCCGGTTGCTGTATCACCTTCCCGCGGTCGTCACGAACGATGTGACGCCGGCGTGTTCGGTGCATGAGACGCGGGAGACGCAGCAGGCGCAGGCGACAGATCACGCATCATAACCATCCCCACCGCCAGGGCTACGAAGGCGGCGATCCGTTTCAGCGGTCCGATGCGTGCGTCGTGATAGTAGGTGGTGAGCCCGCGGTAGTACCGGTGGTCCGCCGTCAGGTACTCCCGGGTGTCCAGGGAGATCTTTTTAAAGAATCTGAAGGTGAGATATTCCGAAAACGAGGGTTTCAGCGGGAGACCGCCCCGCGCCCGATCACGCTGTATCGCCCGGTGGAAGGCGGCGGTCTTCCTGACGAGGCGGCGCTCCTGTTTTGCCTCCACCCGGGATGCGAGCGGCCACGGCGGGGTGATATAGGCGAGCTCCGCCGCAACCCGCGGCCCCGATCCCAGGGTGCGGCGAAGGGTCTGTAACGTCTCCTCCATGCCGGCGCCGCCGTTTGCGACGAGAAAGAGTTTCTGCCGGAAGAACCGGGGCCGGTGGTTGGTGTAGCACATGCGGTCCATGAAGTTCTTCATGAGTCCCGAGACGCTGGACACGTAGCACGGCGAAACGAGGATAATTCCGTCGGCGCCGTCGATCTTCTCTTCAAGAGCCGTCCTGTCGTCTTTCAGGGGACAGCGCTCCTCGCCCCTGGTGACACAGAGAAAACAGCCGCGACACGGCCGGAGGTCACGTTCTTTCAGGAAGAGGTACTCCATGGATACCGGTTCATGTGTCTGTAACGCCCCTTCGATACGACGGGCAATGCGATATCCCGTTCCCTTCCCTTTCGGACTGCCGATAATTGCAAGTATATTCACGGTAAAATCCCTCCCGTAGTCGTCGTGACCACCATGTCGATAAGGCGTTCCCGTTCTTCCGGAACGTGAAAATCCAGTCCCGTCTGGTCGCGGACAACGTCGCTGCGCAGAAAGAGGTGCTGTATCGCCGCTACCTGGACCGCGGCAAGGACGGCCAGGTATTCCGGGGGCGGTTCCTCCGCCGACCCCGCCGCTGCGGCAATTTCTTCAAGCTGGCGGCGCACCATCGCCGCCACCTGCGAGGTGTTGTCGTCCCGACGGGGGTCGTGCATGTCCCGCAGGATGGAGACGCGGGATACTCCCGGGTTTTCAATGAGAAACCGCGCCGCCCCGGAGAGGTGGGCACGCATGATGTCGATCGCTGAATTTGGGGCGGCCGGTTCCGCCCCGCCGATCTCTTCGGATGAGGCGATCACCTTCCCCACATACTGTTGAACAGCCCGTTCGATGAGATTGGCCTTTGTCTGATAGTGGTAGTTCACCATGCTCACCGCGACACCCGCGGCGTCGGCGATGCGACGCATGGATATCCGGTCCGTGTCCCGCTCCGCCCGTATGAGATCGATCGTCACCGCAAGGATGCGTTCTTTCACATTGTCTTCGTCTTTGCTCATTCTGAAACTCTCTGTCTATTGGTTGAATGTTGTATGAAACATTGTTTCGAACATCGTTCGATAACAATAGCAGGAGCCCGACGATGCGTCAAGGGGGAAACGCCGTCAGTCCCCTTCTCCGTAGAACCATTTCTGCGTCGGCTCGTCGTCCCAGATGATGGTGTCTTCCTCCGGGTCGAACTCCGTTTCCACGAGATGGTGCACCCAGCGCAGCGCCGTTTCTCGACGCCGGAACTTCATGACCCGTTCCGTGGCCGCGTCCGCATCCGCGGCCGATGAGTCACCCTGCACCTTGACCGTGACGTGGACATGCGTTCCGTATCCGGTAAACTTGTCGACTTTCACGCGAATCACCGCCATATGTCGTACCGTTCCCGCACCTCTTCAACGACGTCATCCCAGCTCCGGTACACCTCCCGGGCGGCGGCGATGCCGACTTCTTCGCACCGTTTCGGCGAGGCAAGAAGGTCGCGGATCCGGGAGGCGAGAGCCTCCGCCTCAGGCGCGACGTGAAAGGCGTTGCGCCCGTCGATGGTTTCCCCCGCGGCGTCGCTTCCTTCGGCAAGAATTGACGGGGTGCGGTGCGCCGCCGCTTCCCGCACAACCAGCGGGGCGTTGTCATAGAGGGAGGGAAAGACAAAGAGGTCGCTCCGGGCGTAGAGGGCGCGGAGTGTGCGCCGGTCGGAGACGTGGCCGTAGAAGTGTACGACACCGGTCAGGCCCAGGCGGTGCACCTCCTCCCTGATCTCCTGTGCATCCGGACCGTCGCCGACAAGGACCATCCGCCAGGACGGCACAGATGTCGCAACCGGCTGACCGCCGGCGACCGAAGAAGAACGGATCAGGCGTGCGAGGGCATCCAGTATGAGCCCGATGTTTTTCTCCCGCCGCTGCTGTCCCACAAAGAGGAGGACCCGCGTATCCGCCGGGACGCGCAGGAGATCGCCGCCCTCTCTCCGCAGCCTCCCGTACTCGCCGTCCTCCGGCGCGGGCAGATCCGATCCGTTGGGTATCACCGCCACCTCACCCTCGTATCCATAGATACGCGCCGTCCGTGCCGTTCCGCTGTTGGGAACCCACACGGCGTCGGCGGCCTCGAGATGACGGCGAACCACGGCGATCACCTGCGTCACCATGAACTCCGGCAGGACCCGTGAAAAATCCTCGTGGTACTTTGAGTGGAGCGTGGCGACGAGGGCCGCGTGTCGCCCCGATGCGCGCAGCCGACGGCGAAGCTGCCGTCCCAGAACGCCGCTGGCAAAGGGAGCGTGGGTGTGCAGTACGACGGCGTCACGCCGGTGGTCGCCGCCGTCCAGCCAACGGTGAATCCGGCGCCGGAACGGCATGTCCGCGGGGGGAATCCCCATACGGTAGGGATGCCAGCCGGGAACGGGCAGGGAGAGGTATCGGAAGACGGGAAACTCGTCGTCGTCGACATACCCCGGTGAAGAGGGAACCGCCACCGCCGCCGGGACGTTACGGCGGGCGAGACCGCGGGCGTAATTCTCGGCGCACACCGCCACCCCGTCGGTAACGGGCTTATAACTGTCGTTAAGTTGCAGCGTAATCATCGCACCCCCCGAGATCGTCCGCGTCGCCGCAGTCGTCGGGGAGAGATGGATCAATTTCAGAGAGATTCAGTTCTTCAACGATCTCCGGTGACAGCTCCGGCGGATCCAAAAGTGTTTCGGGGCTGGAGACAAGGTCACGAAAAAGCTGGAGGGAATGGGCACCGTAGATGCCTTCCGTTATCCGATCGTCAATTGTATATCGAAGTTCGATGGCAAGCCTGTTTGAAAAGGTGCCGTCGCCGTTGGCCATCCATATCCGTTTGGGCCGTCCGATCACCACAAAAACGCTCGCCGTACCCCATTCGTAGAGGTGGTGAAATGGCGCGTCCAGCCCGACGCTTCCCAGATTGGCGACGTAGACACTTGTGTACAGCGGATCGAGGCGAATCATTTCACTTGGAGCGATCCCGAAGTAATCAAGCGTTTTAAATGCGGCGACGACGCCTCTCAACAGGAGACGGGGCAACCTGGTGAAAAAGGCGATCTCCCGGTCACTCTCATTGCCTTCTGTGCGACGTGCGTCTTCCACGTAGTACTGCACGCGACGCTGCACCGTCTCCAGGGTATCCCGTGCGCCGAAGGTGATCTTTGCGTTTGTCTCTTCACCGTCGTCGGTGAGCTCCTTTTTCACGATGAACGAGACCTGGATCTGATTGCGCTGGTAGATGCGCTGTCCCGAGACGAAACGGTTCATCTTTGGCCGCAGCGCGATCGTCCGTACCATCGCGGCAAGGAGAATGTGAAAGAGCGTGAGCCGACGCTCCCGGGTACGGCCGCGATTGTACTCCCGCAGAAAGCGATGGGTCTCTTCTATCTCGATGACCTGGGTATAGTAAATTGCCGATTCGTTCCGACCCCGCATGACATAGGGGTTGATGATCCGAAAGGGCGGAAGATTTCTGATGTATGTGCCGTCAACACGTCTGCGCGTTCCCACAATCACTCCCTGCCTTTCTTTAACAATACGGGAAGATCCACGGGAGCTCAAGCAGCAGCCGGAATGGCAACGCCTCCGACACGGTCCGGCCCGGCATCTATACCGACGGCGAGTGGATTTTCTTTACCCGCCCAACCACGCCGGAAGTGAGTCTCACCTTGATGCCGTAGGGATGGGAGGGCGACTTGGTGAGAATGCGGTCAACAACACCCTCGGTGAGTTCACCGGTGGCCTGATGGTGTTTCTGCACGACCGAGACGGTGAGCCCCGGTTTGATGTCACTGCGTTTCTGTCCGTCCATAGGCCAAGGTACCCCAACGAGGCGGGTGTGGGAATGGGCGGCGGGATGCGCCGCGGTGAACCGGAGGGTTCAATATGAAAAATGACGGAGAACGCGCAACGCCATGAGGGTGTTCCAGCGACCGGGCCGGCCCGCTCGTTCAAGGACGACATGTACCGCCCCGGGATGGGCGGCGCGCTGGTTCCAGCGGCCGTCTGGCCGGCGCCGGACGCGGATTTCATGAAGGGCGTCGTCCATGCGGGGGTCCCGGCGGGTGTCCGGGGACGGGTCGGCGGCGCGGAAGTAATCCAGAGCGCGGAGAATATTGTACTTCCAGCGCGGCGGATAAGTGAACTTCAGGAACTCCGGGTGGATGACCTCCCCCGTCCGGTCGGACCGGTAGAGCCGGTGACGAAGCATGAACTCCCGACTGGACGCCGCGGCGTCCGCAAGCTCCTCCGCCCGGTAGCTGTAGCCCCGCTGCAGGTACTCAAGGATACCCTCCGCCACGGAGAGCGTGGAGTGGAGGGAGCTGTGGGTGGCGCCGCTGCGATTGAACCGGCAGTTGAATCCGCCGTCGGCCATGCGCTGCTCCAGGATGAAGTCCACCACCGACGTCAGTGCGTCGGCGTCGATGCCGAAGTAGCACGCATAGGTGAGAAACATGCCGTTTATGCAGACGTCGCTCCTGTTGATCGTCCCCGAGGGGTTGATGCCGCCGTCCGGCCCCTTTTCGTCGCGGGCGATGGACCGGACGCTTTGTTGCAGGGCGGGGATGTCGGGGGAGACGTTCAACCCCCGGAGCTCGAGGAGGGTGTAGTGAGTGCTTGTCCATTTGGGCTGGTAGAATCCCCGTCCCCACGAACCATCGACGTTCCGGCGCGCCAGAAGCGCTGCGCCCCAGCCTTCTTCGGCTATGCTCCGCTGCAGATCCGGCCGATCCTCGCCGAGGAGGTCGCGACAGGTCTGATACCGGACGGCGACGTCGCCTTCCAGGAGCCATGAAATGGTTGGGTCGTCCATGGATACATGATAGGCGAGCGGAGCCCTGGGCGCTACGAAGATTATCCTTTTTTCGCACATCCGCGGATTTTGAGGTACACTGAAACTACACAATGAAAACACGTATTCTTGTTTCGACCGTCTGGGGCATCCTGCTTTTTCTTACCGTCGCGTTTCTGGTGGGGCGGTACCATGACAGGCGGAACGACTACCTCTCCGATCAGATCGATCGGTTTCAGTTGCGTCTCCAGGCGTCGGCGGACGACCTGGAAGTTTTCTCCCGCTATACCCTCGACTCCTTCACCGGGGACGGCGTTGTCCCGGCACTGGTTGGCGCCGCGTGGGCCGGTGACGACCGTGAGGTGATCCGGGCCCGGCTCTACGACTACATGCTTCCCTACTACGAGAGAGTGAACGGATTCCGGTCAAGTCAGATCCAGTTTCACTTTCCCGACACAATGAGTTTTCTCCGCATGAACCGTCCCGATCGCTTCGGGGACTACCTCGGCGATATACGGGAGAGCGTCCGCGTCGCCAACAGGGAACAACGGAGTACGAGGGGCTTTGAAGCGGGGCGCGTTCAGAGCGGATATCGTTTTGTCTATCCCCTTGCCCATGAAGGGGAACACGTCGGAACCGTTGAGGTTTCATTCTCGATGGATGCATTTCTCCAGGTTCTGAAGAGCGTCGAAGGAGGCGAGTACATCTCCGCGCTGCGGGATCAGGTTGTGCTATCGGCCGTTTTTCCGGAACTGCTGGACACCTATGAAGAGAGCGTCTTCTCCTCCCGCCTCGTTATTAACCGCTCGGTGCCCGCGGCGGCGGACCTTCAGCGGCTCCTCGTCGACTACACGCCTGTGATTGACGGGCAGTTGGGCGACGGGGAGAGTTTCGGCTTTTTTGTGAGGAGGGGACGGGAGAATGTCCGGGTCCTCTTTAACGCGATGAGGAATATCAGGGGCGGGAATATCGGCTACATCGTCTCGGTCCATCCCGACGGAACCGACAAGGCGCTGCGGAGACAGACTGCGGGTATGATCGTCAGTGCCGTCGTCGGGTTCCTGATCGCCGGCGTGTTGTCATGGATCATCGTTTCCGATCGTCAACGAATCGCGAGCATCGCCAGGATCGATCAGCTGACCGGCACGTACAACAGACACGCCCTTGTGGAGACGCTGATCCGGGATTTTGACCGCACCCAGCGGTATGGAACGCCCCTGAGCATCATCATTCTCGACATCGACCACTTCAAATACATCAACGAGCATGCCGGCCACAGCGAGGGCGACCGCGTCCTCAAGGCAACGGCGGAGCGCGTTTCCGGGGTGATACGCAAATCAGACCTCCTTGCCCGCTGGGGCGGGGAGGAGTTTATCGTCGTCGCCTCCAATACGATCATGGAAGACGTCGTCACGATGGCCGAGAAGATACGTGCCGCCGTCGCCTCGTCGCCGGTCACGGAGGAGACGGCGATCACCGTCAGTCTCGGTGTCGCCGAGTATCACGCCGGGGAATCACTCGAGTCGCTGCTGCACCGAGCGGATACGGCGCTGTACCGGGCAAAGTCGGGAGGACGAAACAGGACGGCCAGGGAGTCATAATACCACCTTTTTCCCCGGCAAAGGCGACAGAACGGGGAAATGTATTGTACAGTATGGTTGTCTATTCCACTAAAAAGGTTGGTCACGTGACGAAAAAGCGGAGCATTATTCGGCGTAATCTGTACATCACTCTCGCGTTCGGCGTTGCCATCGGCGCCGTGTTTCCATGGTATACGGGTCTCTTCATTCCCTATGAAAACGGATTCCCCCCGCCCCTGTTCGCCGCAAGCTGCGTCGCCGCGGGCATCGTCGTCGGCGTGGTTGCCCATCTCATCGGGAAGGTGACCATGGAACGCGCCGTCCGTCGGGTCAGTGAACAGCTGAAAAATATCGGCGAGGGCGACGGTCTTCTCAACTCCGCGATCGGCATCAACTCGGATGACTCCATCGGAATCATGGCCGACCGCTTCAACGGTCTCGTCTCAAGGTTATCCACATTTGTTTCCGCCGTTCAGCGCGCCATGTATCGCAATCAGAGCGTCATTTTCAGACTCAGTGATCAGGCGAGCCGCACCCTCTCCGAGATCGGTGCGGTGGGCACGAGTATTTCCGTCCAGACCGAACGGAGCGGACTTCTGGACGGCACCGCCACGGAAGTGGCGGAAATCGGACGTTCCGTCGTCAAGGACGCCACGAGTCTTGCCGCGCGGAGCCGTGACGGCAGAAAGACACTCGAGTCCGCGGCGCGCGACCTTGAAAGCGTCTCGGTACAGACCGATCGCGTCATAGAGGTCGCCACCAATCACCGAGTGCAAATTGATCATGTCCGAAAGGTCACCGTCGGGGGTGGCGAGAAGGTGCACCGCACCGACGAGGCGGTGACGCGAGTGGCTTCCCGTATACGCGCGATGGCGTCCACGGTGGCCCATATCGAGGAAATCGCGGAAAAGACGAACATCCTCGCCATAAATGCGGCGATCGAGGCGGCCCGGGCCGGGGCAAAGGGGCACGGGTTTGCCGTCCTGGCAGGCGAGATCCGGGAACTGGCAAACGCCGCGGGGGAAAATGCAGGTACCATTGACGGGATGCTCAGGGAGACGACGGATGCCCTGCGGGACGCCCGGGAGGCGAGCAACGAGAGCGCCGCCGCATTTGCAGAGATCACCCGCGATTTTGACCGAATGGAAACGGCCTTTGAAACGATCGTCACCGACGTGAAGACCTCCGCTGACGTTCAGGCAAAGGCGCTTGAACACACCCGTAAATTGATCGGAGATATCCGGGCGATCATGGAGGATTCCGAGACGGTCAAGAGGGAGGGTGAACGTATCGGTGAGGCGATGACAAAGCTCCTCACCCTCTCCCGGGAGAATGCACAGCAGACGGCGACCATCCAGCGTGCGGCGGAAACGATACACGACGACGCCTCGGCGATGACCGCGCTCATCGGAGACAACAGATCAACAATGGATACGGCCTTCACGGAACTGCACCACTTTCGCACCTCCGAAACGCTGCAGCTTGAAGATCTCGCCGGGACCGCCTGGGGGCCGCACCTCATGGTGGGCATCTCCTCAATCGACAGGAACCATGAACGCCTCTTTGGACTCTTTCAGGATGTCGTCGCCCTCGACGGAAAGGAACATGCCCGGGCGGATTCACTGGTACAGGCTATCGAGGAACACACGACGCGCAGCTTTACCGAGGAGGAGCGCTTCATGCGGGAGGCGAATTTTCCCGAGGCGGAAACGCATATGAGGCTGCATCGCACCTTTCTCAATGAGTTTGCCCGCATGCGCACGCGGACAACGGCGTCTTCCCCGACCGACGGCGCGGCATCGGCGCCGGTTGCTCAGCTGGTCGCGTGCTGCGCCAACTGGCTCGCCCACCACATCGATACGGAAGACCGCAAACTTGCCGTCGGCGGATCGACATAGGATCGGATCAATAGGCTCCTTCACCGTTTACGACGAATCGTCCCGCCAGCTGCTCCAGTTCACGCACCGTCGCGGCGTTGCGTCTCCCCGCTTCCGCAACGGTATTGACCGTTTCATTCAGGTCCTCAACCCGTTGCGTTATTTCCGTCGTCCCCGTTTCCACCGTTCCCGTCAGGGTCTGTACATTCACCATCGCCGCGGAGACGGACGCGATCTGTTCACTCACCCGGCGGGCACCCACCGTGACCTCTCCCGTCTGTGAAACGAGCTCCTCCAGGGCGCGGTTCACGCTGCCGCTGTTATCACTCAACTGCTGCACCGACGTATAGACCCGGGAAATCCCCTCCACCGTCGAGCCGATCTCCGAGACGATCTGACCGAAAATTCCTTCGGTCCGCACGACGCTCTCCTCGGAAACCTTGATTTTTTCAATCACTTCCTTCAGGGAGAGTCCTACTTTTTTTGCATTTTCCGCGGCGTTTTCCGCAAGGGTGCGGATTTCCTGTGCAACGACGCTGAAACCCATGCCGTAGTCTCCCGCATGGGCGGCTTCAATGGCGGCATTCATCGCAAGCAGATTGGTCTGGGCGGCGATTTTGTTGATGACGGTGAGCATATCCATGATCGACCCCGCGGACTGGACGACCATCGTTATCGCCTTGTGGTGCTCGCTCATCTCCGCTTCTCCACGGCTGGCGTAGGACTCCAGTTCCTGCGTCCTGCTGCGGTTGTTGCCCACAAGATTCACAATTTCGTCGATCGATTCAATCATCGTGCTGATCGTATCCGTGGACGCCTGAATCGTCGTATTCTGGTCTTCGATAAGGCGCTCCACCCGTTCCACAAAGGTGCGCACTTCTTCCACACCCTTGCCGGATACACGGATTTCTTCTCCCAGACTCCGTATTTCCCGTTGAATGACGGAGACCTTTTCGCTGATGGCGTTGAGCGCCATGGCCGCGTTTTCCGACGTTTCCTTCAACTCCTCGCCGATACCGGTCCCCACATCGGCCTGATTTTTAATACCCCTGATCATCCCCGAGAGGGAGTGCATCGCCTGGTTGAAACTGCGCCCGAGAAAGCCGATCTCGTCCCGGGAGGGGATTTCGATCTGTCGCGAAAGATCGCCTTCCGCAAGGACCTGGACGGTCCGGCTCGTCCTGTTTATGGGGGTGGTTATCTGCCGGCTCAGGAGCCAGAGATTGACTGCGGTAAAGATGATTCCGCCCGCACCTATAACACTCAACCGGTTGACCATGACCGCGAAGAGCGTCTCCGGCGGCGTCTTGTAGACCGTCGAGAGCGCACCGGTTATGAACACCAGGATCAACCCGAGCACATTGAAGAGGAAGATGCTCACCAGTTTGAAGTTCAGGGTAATTCCGGAAATGTCCGTCGGAAGGGGGACTTCCCGGGAGCACTCATCAAGGGCGGCGACCATTTGAATGAAAAAGAGAATGGCGAAGAGAAAGATGATCGGCACACCGAGCATGAAGGCGAAGACATATTCCAGCGTATCGATGAAGGGCTGCCCCAACAGGACGACGTAGGTACCGAAGACCGTGTAGATCGTCATCATGATGAGAAAGAAGCGCGGAAGCCGCGCGATGGAACGCTGGGCCGACCGGATGCAGTCGGGATCGTGATCCCCTGCGACGCATACCGATACCGGTTTCAGCCGCCGCCGCACCTCGAAAAAGAGTCCCGCCACAAAGAGGCCGACATAGATCCAGATTACCGGTGAAAGGACGATCAACAGCATTTCCTGGAAATCCCACAGTCCCAGAAACCACGCCGTCAGGAGCCACACGACCGGGGGCATGACGAATGCTCCCACAAACCAGGCGATGACTTTTTTCATGATTTCAATTATCGACGTCAATTCCCGG
>CBDESZ010000002.1:0-37605 GCA_965242725.1 Alkalispirochaeta sp. | reverse complement strand
CGGTCTTGCCGTTAACTCCCTCCTGCTTTATTGCGTCAGACATAGATGAAACTCCTTGTCTCTTGTGGTGTCGAGGGCCAACGGCCCTGTTTAAAAAAACCTGACAATCAGTGTACTACCCTTTGTACGATTTGCAAGTCCCAACGCCTTCCTATCTCTCCAATTCCTTGACAGGTCGCATAAGTCGGCGTACCGTTTTTCTTTATATTTTCCCCTGGGGGAATCAAGGAGTGCTTCGTGAGTATGCGTGAGGCGATCCAGCACATGAAAAACCGTCGTGATGAGGTCCATCGGGGCGGCGGTGAAGAGCGGATCAGGAAACAACATGAAAAGGGTAAGTTCAGCGCCCGGGAGCGCATCGAACGACTGTTTGATCCACAATCCTTCGTGGAACACCAGACATACATTATGGGTCGGTCGACAGCCTTCGGTCTTGGAGACAAGAGAGTTCCCGGCGACGGCGTGGTAACGGGGAGCGGGCTGATCGACGGCCGCCAGGTCTTCGTCTCGACCCAGGATTTCACAATCCTCGGCGGATCGCTGGGGGAACAGCACGCCGCACGTATTGCGGAGGCGCAGAATCTCTCCATCAGGACGCGGACGCCTTTCATTCAGATAAACGATTCCGGCGGAGCCCGTATTCAGGAAGGGATACTCTCCCTTGACGGATACGCGAAGATCTTCCGGGCCAATACCGATGCGTCTGGGGTGGTGCCGCAGATCTCGGTCATCCTCGGACCATGTGCCGGTGGTGCCGTCTACTCACCTGGTATTACCGACTTTATCTTCATGGTCGATAACGTGAGCAACATGTATATCACCGGCCCCGACGTCATACGAGCCGTTACCGGTGAGGAAATCTCCCATGAAGAACTGGGTGGCGCGGCAGCCCACGCGACAAAGAGCGGCGTCGCCCATTTCCGCTTTTCAAGTGAAGAGGAGTGCATGGATGGGATACGGCGTCTGCTCTCCTACCTCCCTCTCCATAATGGCGAAATGCCGCCGCGGATCGGCTCGGGAGACGACGGCTGGGATGAACCGGACCGAAGCGTGCCGGAAGTGCTGGACATCGTTCCCGACGAGGAGCGCCGCGGGTACGACGTCAGGGAATTTATCGCCACCGTCTTTGACAGGGACAGTTTCATGGAGGTTCACGGCGAGTATGCGACAAACGTGGTCGTTGGATTTGCCCGCCTGGCGGGTCGAGTCGTCGGGATCTTCGCCAACCAGCCTGCGGTGTACGCAGCGGCACTCGATATCAACGCCAGCGACAAAGGCGCGCGATTCATTCGGTTCTGCGACGCCTTCAATATTCCCATCGTGACCCTCGTGGATGTCCCGGGATTTCTTCCGGGGGTGACACAGGAACACGGCGGCATTATCAGACACGGTGCCAAGATCCTTTACGCCATCGCAGAGGCGACCGTTCCCAAGATCTCCCTCGTCCTGCGCAAAGCCTACGGCGGCGCCTATATCGCGATGGCCGCCAAATCTCTCGGATATGACCGGGTACTGGCGTGGCCCATTGCACAGATCGCCGTCATGGGTGCGGAAGGTGCGGCAAACGTTATTTTTCGGCGGGACATAGCGGAAGCGGACGATCCCGACGCGGCACGGCAGGCCAAAATAGAAGAGTTCAAGGAGAGTGTCATGGATCCCTTTGTGGCGGCGGGGTACGGCTTTGTCGACGACGTCATCGATCCCGTTCATAGCAGGGTGGAACTTGTGCGTTCCCTGGAGATGCTCGTACACAAACAGGAGCATCGGGCGGCGCGGAAACACGGGAATATACCGCTATGAATGTCGAATCCTATTCTTATGTGCTGGTGACTGCCGTGGTCGGCATGGGAGTCGTCTTTTTTTTCCTCGTCTTTTTGAGTGTCATGATGCATGTCATTCGCCGAATCTTTGACACCCCCGCCCCCGGCGTCAAAGCAGGTCGAACGGCGGCGCGGTCGGGCGGCACCGAAGAGACGGAAACCGGCGGCGATTCCGTGGATTCCCACGGAATACCCCACTGGGTCGTTGCGGGAGCGCTGGCGTACATCTTGGTGGAAGAACAGGAATATACCCCCCATGCCGGAATATGGACACAGAGAGGGCAAACATGAAACGTGAATTGACATTGAACATAGATGGACATGAAGTCACCGTTACCGCCGATCGGAAAGGTGACAATATTATTGTTGAACGGGAGGGGAAAGAATACTCGGTCCGTATCCTCTCGGAGTCTATTGTGGGCATTCAGGCCGCATCACGACAGCCGACCGGTTCCGTCCAGGTGGCGGCGACCTCCAGATCGACACCGCCCAGGCGGCCTTCTCCGTCGCAGCCCGCGTCGGGAGCCGGCGTGTCCGCCGGTGAGGGTGCGGTTCTTTCGCCTATGACCGGGGTGATCGATCAGGTGCTGGTGACGGAGGGGGCGTCGGTGAATGAGGGCGACAAGGTCATCATTCTGGAGGCGATGAAAATGTATATCGACGTGATGGCACCCGTCTCGGGATCCGTCGTTTCCGTTTCCGTCAAGGCCGGCGAGAGCGTCAAAGAGGGGCAGCCCCTCGTGACGATCGCTTAGGACGTCGTCATGAACTTGCTTATAGATATTCTGCAATCCACCGCCTTTTCCGTCGTCACGTGGCAGGAATTGCTTATGATCGCCGTGGGATCACTTCTGGTCTATCTGGGAATTGCCAAAAAATATGAACCTCTTCTCCTCGTTCCCATCGGTTTCGGTGCGATTCTCTCCAATATTCCCCTGGCCGACCTGACTGCCGAGGGAGGTCTTCTCCATTATTTCTATTTCGGAGTCGATAAGGGGATATTCCCGCCGCTGATCTTTCTGGGAGTAGGCGCGATGACCGATTTCGGACCCCTTCTGGCAAAACCGAACACCTTTCTGCTGGGAGCGGCGGCTCAGTTCGGCATATTCGGGACGCTGCTCGGCGCCCGGGCGCTCGGCTTTTCCTTTGCGGAAGCGGCCTCAATCGCCATTATCGGCGGTGCCGACGGACCGACGGCGATCTACCTCACATCCCAGCTGGCCTCCCATCTTCTCGGTCCCATCGCGGTGGCGGCCTATTCCTATATGGCCCTCGTGCCGGTGATACAGCCGCCGATTATACGGCTCCTGACGACCAAAAATGAACGCGTCGTCGTAATGAGCGACGTCAAGCCCGTTTCCCA
Source organism: Alkalispirochaeta sp. (assembly GCA_965242725.1). Lineage (GTDB taxonomy): Bacteria > Spirochaetota > Spirochaetia > DSM-27196 > Alkalispirochaetaceae > Alkalispirochaeta. Next base: position 34,422 of record CBDESZ010000002.1, on the reverse strand, counting down.
GCGGGTGAAAATCATTTTCCCCATAGCGACGACGATCGTCATCGCCCTTTTTGTCCCCGCGGCAACGCCCCTGGTGGGTATGCTCATGCTTGGAAATCTCTTTCGGGAAGCGGGTGTCGTGGAACGTCTCTCAAAGACCGCCCAGAACGAACTCATCAATATCGTCACCATCCTCCTCGGGGTGAGCGTGGGGAGCAAAATGTCCGCCGGAGAGTTTCTCACCGTCGATACGCTCTTTATCATCGCCCTGGGACTGATCGCATTTTCAATCGGAACTGCCAGCGGCATTCTTCTCGGCAAAGTGATGTATCTCCTTTCAGGCAAAAAAATCAATCCGATGATCGGTGCCGCAGGTGTTTCCGCCGTTCCCATGGCGGCTCGGGTCGTTCAGAAGGTGGGGCAGGAGGAGAACCCCCGTAATTTCCTCCTCATGAATGCGATGGGGCCCAACGTCGCCGGGGTGATCGGGTCCGCCGTCGCGGCGGGTGTCCTCCTTTCCCTTGCCGGTTAACCGTCGCTGCGACTATCTTTTTACTCCCAGGGAGGAGGATTGATATGGCCCACGGGAGTACTGGAACGTCCCTCGGTATGAGCGTTCCGCGGCAGGACGCACAGGACAAGACGAAGGGTAAGACGCGTTTTACCGACGATTTTACCGTACCGGGCCTGTTGTACGCGGCGGTGGTGAACAGCAAGACCGCCCACGGAATGATCCGGACGATCGACAGCGGCGAAGCGGAAGCGATGGCGGGCGTCAGGGGAGTCTTTACGGGAAAGGACTTCCCCCAGCGCGTCGGCCTCTACCTGGGTGACAAACCCGCCCTTGCGGTTGACCGCGTCCGATACTTCGGCGAGCCCGTCGTCGCCGTCGTTGCCGATGATGAACGGACCGCGCAGAAGGCGGCAGCTTCAATTACCGTAACCTACGACGAACTTCCGATCATAAAGAATCCCCGGGACGGCATGAGTCCCGACGCGCCGATCCTCCATCCGGAGATGGCGGAGTACGTTCACATCCCCGCAATCCTGCCCGAGCCGGGGTCGAACGTCGCCCACCATACCAGGATACGGAAGGGCGATCCCGAAGCGGCCTTTGCGGATGCCGACGTGGTCATCCAGGGATCTTACGGTTTCCCGCCCCGGGATCACACGGCGATGGAACCACGCGTCGCCGTCGCGGAAATCCGGGGCGACGGGACGGTCGTCGTTCGTACATCCACCCAGAGTCCCTACGGCGTGCGCAGTATCATGAGCGGCGTTTTCGGTATTCCTCCGGGAAAGCTTGTGGTGCAGGTTGCTGAAATAGGGGGCGGTTTCGGCGGGAAGGCGGGGATTCAGCTGGAGCCGCTGGCGTATCTCCTCTCTCGTGCACTGGGGGGACGGCCTGTGCGTGTCGCCAACAGCCGCGAGCAGGATATGGTCGCGTCTCCCGGCGGACCGGGCCTTGAGGCGACGGTCCGTCTCGGGGCGAAGAGCGACGGCACCCTCGTCGCCGCGGAGATCGAATTTCTCTTCGACTCAGGCGGGTACGCCGACTACGCCGTGAACGTCAGCAGGGCGGCGGGATACGCTTCCACCGGGCCCTACAATATTCCGAACGTCAAAACTGACAGCTATTGCGTCTATACCAACCATCCCTTTGCCACGGCTTATCGCGGTTTCGGCCATATCGAAATGAGTTATGCCGTGGAACGGTCCATGGACATCCTCGCCGAGAAGATCGGCATCGATCCGGTGACGCTCAGACGGAAGAACGCCATACAGGCCGGTGACAGGACACCGGCGCAGGATGTGCTCGACGGGAATACCGGTAATCTGCGGGAGTGCATAGACCGTGTTGCCCGTCACATCGGGTGGGACGAGGGTTCCGACCCGGCCGACGGCGCCGATCCCAATGTGGTCGCTCTGGACGAGCACAGAGTACGGGCCAGAGGATTTTCCTGCTACTGGAAGGCTCCGGCGATTCCCACCTTTACCGATGCGGGAGCGATCGTATCCTTCAATGAAGACGGTTCGGTCAACGTCGTCACCGGCGCCATTGAAATGGGCCAGGGCATTCACACAGGGGTCGCCCAGATCGTGGCGGAGCGGCTGGGAATGGATCCCGCCCGGGTACACGTCGTCCGGGAGGTCATGACCGACCGCTCCACCCACGACTGGACGAGCGCTGCAAGCCGTACGCTCTTCATGGTCGGCAGGGCGGCGATTGCCGCAGTCGACGACGCGGTGGCCCAGATCAAACGCGTCGCCTCCGCACCGCTGCGGGCGCCCGAGGAAGACCTCGAGGTTTCAGGGGAGCGTGTCTATATCCGGGATGATCCGGAACAGGGGTTCTCCCTCGCGGAGGTGGTCCTTGGATACGTCTATCCCAACGGAAACGCAATCGGCGGCCCGATCATCGGACGGGGTAAATACATAGCCCGTCACCTGAGCAACATCGATGCGGAGACGGGAAAGGGGCGTCCCGGTCTGGAGTGGACCCTCGGTGCCATGGGCGTGGAAATCGAGCTGGATCGACGGGACGGTACGTTTCGTGTCGTCCGGGGTGTGTGCTCCATGGATGTGGGGCGCGTCATCAATCCCGATCTGGCCCGCGGTCAGGTCGTCGGCGCCATGGCGATGGGCGTCGGGTATACCACCCGGGAGGGGTTTCTCTTTGACTCGCGGGAGCGTGTCCTTAACGGGAAGCTGCGGGACTACAAGCTGATACGGTACGGTGAACAACCCGAATACATCGTCGACTTTGTGGAGACTCCCCAGGGTGACGGGCCGTTCGGCGCGCGTGGACTTGGTGAACAGGGGATTATCGGAATGCCCGGGGCGATCTCCTCCGCCGCGTCCCGGGCGGTGGGACGGCAAATCAACAGGCTTCCCATTACTCCGGAATATCTCTGGTCGATTCTCCGTGGGGAGGATGCATAATGATACCCTATTCTGTACGTTACCTTCGCGCCGAGACGGCGGATGAAGCGGTCCACGCCTGGAAGGATGCCGACGATTCCGGTTCCCGGGCAGTCTACTACGGCGGAGGTACGGAAATCGTGACACTCTCCCGGGAACACAAGTTCCGGGCAGATATGTTTATCGACTATAAGCATATTCCCGAAGCGAGACGCCGGCCAGACGGTGGAAATGCCGCATGGGGGAGCGCCCTTCGTCTGAATGAAATTGCAGACGCCGGCGATTGCCGCCTCCTCGGACTTTGCTGCGCAGGGATTGCCGACCGGACGGTACGGAACTCCATCACCCTCGGCGGAAACATGTGCGGCATGCTTCCCTATCGGGAGGCTGTCCTGCCCTTTCTTCTCCTGGACGGACATGTGAATACGGTCGGTCCCGACGGCAGCGGTACCCGTGAAGAGGTGACGAAAAAGTTTGCAAAGAAGATGAATCTGCGGGGAGGCGAGCTTATTGTCTCATTCGATCTGGACCGGGACGTTGTCCGCGGCCTTGAAGAAAAGGGTGTGACCCGGTCAGGCAGGAGCTGGGGCCCCCTGGAAGCGTGGGCTTCGGGGCCGCGGGGGGGATGGTTTTACGCGCGAAGGACAAAGGAACCCCGGGTGGACTATCCCCTGGTCACGCTTCTCATGGCGCAGGTGGATGGTGTCTACCGTCTCGCCCTCACCGGTACCTTTGGATATCCCCTTCGGGCGTACAAGGCGGAAGAGGTGCTGAACAGCGCTCTCGGCGGTGGGCCTGGAACGAAGGGCGGAATCCCGGCGGGCGGTAACGATCTGCGCAGCCTTGCCGAAGAGGTTCTTGATGCGGAGGGGCTGAAATACAAGGACGATATGCGAGGCGGCGCGTCCTACCGCAGGGAGATGACCGTGCAGAGTATCGTCGCCGGCGTGAAACGTCTCGGCGAAACGGTGGTGCAGAAATGAAAACATGGAATTCAATGACGGAACTGGTTCTGGAGGTGAACGGGGAGGCCCGGAAGATATGGATCAACCCCGCCGATACCCTCCTCCATACGCTGCGACATACGATGGGTTTGACGGGCACAAAACTGGGCTGTGAAAACGGAGACTGTGGCGCCTGTACCGTGCAGGTTGACGGCATACCGGTCAAATCGTGTTATACCCTTACCGTCGACGTTTCGGACAGGGCAATTACGACGATCGAGGGGTTGTCGGAGAGTCCCGTCCGGCACGCCTTTGCGGAACATCAGGGTTTCCAGTGCGGGTATTGCACCCCCGGGTTCATAACCAATGCGGATGCGCTGTTGCGTATCCGGCCCGATGCGGATCGGGAGACCCGGATCGACTGGCTCCAATCCAACATCTGCCGGTGCACCGGTTACGAATCGATCGACCGGTCGCTTTCAGGGGACGATCAATAGGCGGTCGTCGGTTGGCGATCGTCAGTACGCGACGATGTGGGTCCCTTCCCGGCCTTCAATTGATTCCAGTAGATTTTCCTCGTCGGTAATGATCACCTTGTTGGCCGGATCTGCCTGAACAAATTCTATCGCCGCCATCATCTTTGGACCCATCGAACCGGGAGGAAACTCGCCGGAGTGATAGTAATGGCGCGCCTGGGCAAGGGTGATTCGTTCAAGAGGTTGTTCCTGGGGAGTCCCGAATTTCAGCGTCACCTTGGGCACACCGGTAATGATGACCAGCGTCCGGGCGCCAACGGCGATCGCCAGCTTCATGCTCGCCAGATCCTTGTCTATGACGCAGTCAACGCCGTCGATCTTTCCTTCCGGAGTATGGCAGACGGGAATGCCGCCGCCGCCGCCGGTGATCAGGACGTATCGTTCACGGAGCAGATTGCGTATCGCTTCCTTTTCCACGATGTCGATGGGGTAGGGTGACGCAACAAACCGCCGCCACCCGCGGCCGGCATCCTCCTTGAGGAGCCATCCCTTTTCGGCGATCAGTTTCCGAGCCTGTTCTTCCGTGTAAAAGGGACCGATCGGTTTTGTCGGATTTTCCATGGCCGGATCGTTTCGGTCCACGATAATCTGGGCGGGGACGGTTACGACGTTGCGCCAGATGCCCTGGGAAATCATTTCATTCTGGAGACACTGCTCGATCATGTATCCCATGGAACCGCATGTCATTGCATCAAGCATTCCGAGGGGGATTTCCGGCACTTCATCCTTGGCCAGTTCGTTCTGCAGGAGCAGATTACCGACCTGGGGTCCATTGCCGTGGGTGATAATGAAATTGAAACCCTTTTTCAGGAGCTGAACGACCGGTGCAACGGTGCGTCGCACATTGGCAAACTGTTCCGCCGCGGTACCGCGCTGCCCTTTTGCAAGTATCGAATTTCCGCCGAGGGCTACGACCGCGAGATTGTCGCTGTCTATCGGGTGCTTTGTCATCGGGCCATTGTAGCATTGCCCCACCTGGGGCGCCACCGGAATTACGCCGGTGTAACACGGCCGTCGAAAATGACCGTCCGACGGCGCGCCTCCCCCGGAAGGGCTACCACAGAATATGGGGCCTCCCTTCGAGCCACCGGACCGAGAGGGGAAGTCGGTACGCCGTTGAAAGGTACGACGGGGTCATCACCTCCCTCGGCGTGCCCTGGGCGAGGAGTCCGGCATCGGAGAGGAGGATAATTTCGTCGGAGATCATCGATGCAAAATCGGGATCGTGGGTGGTGAAGAGAATGGTGACGCCGTCTCGTTTCAATGCGGTGATGAGATCGGCCAGTCGCCGTTTGTTTCCCAGATCCAGATGGGCCGACGCCTCGTCCAGCAGGAGAAGCTTCGGCTCCTGGCAGAGGGACCGGGCGAGCAGGACAAGCTGCTTTTCTCCGCCGCTTATTTCCGTCACGGGATCGTTCCGGCGATGGTAGAGACCAACCTGGTGCAGGGCGTTCCCCGCGATCATCGCGTCCCGTTCCGTCGGGAGAGCGAGGGGTCCCATATGAGGGCTCCGGCCGAGCATGACATAGTCGAGGAGGGAGTACTCGAAGGCAACGTGTTCGTCCTGGGGGACGATGGAGACCGTACGTCCCGCTTCGCTTCGGCTCATTTCACGCAACTGACGCCCGAAAATTCGGACCGTACCGGATTCCGGAACCATCCACCCGAGAATCGTATTGAGGAGTGTCGTCTTGCCCACACCGTTGGGACCGAGAATCGCCGTCACGGAGCGCTCCTTTACGGCAACGGAGAAACCGGAAAGAACCGCCGGTCCCCCGTCGTAGGAGCACGTCACCTTCAGTACGTCCACCGCCGGCGTCATCGTGTCATCCCGATCCCATGGGTCATGAGGAGGGCGATAAAACTCAGGGCACCAACGAGGGCGGTGACGATACCCAGCGGTATTTCGCCGGCAGTGACCGTCCGAGCGACGGTGTCGGCGACGACCACAAAGGCGGCTCCCAGCACCATGGAGGCGGGTATCGAAATAATCGCGTCGGCACGAAATATCCGCCTCGCGCCGTGGGGGACCAGCAGACCCACCCACGAAATGATTCCGGCGTACGCGACGAGCGCCGCCACGGGGATGGTGGCTGCGAGGAGGAAAAAGAGGCGTTCCCGGTCGGGATGTGCACCGAGTGAAAAGGAGACGCGGTCATTGAGGGTGAGAAGATCCAGTCTCCGTCGCCCGGCGTAGACGGCGGCGATACCGAGGCAGACCGGGGGGGCCATGCGCAGAAGGGCGGGCCAGTTTGAGTTCCATATGCCGCCAAGGAGCCAGAAGGTGATTTCCGGAAGCTGGTTCAGCGGATCTGCGACGTATTTCAGGACGCCGATTCCCGCCGCGAAGAGGGCCGAAACGGCAATGCCTGAGAGAACCAGGCGCAAAATCCAGCCGCCGAACCTGATGCGTCGCGCCACGTGATATGCGACGGCAAGACCGGCAAGGGCAAAGAAGGCGGCGCTGAGCTGGACTTGCCAGGCGGCGCCGGCGCCGGCGACGATTGCCAGAATTGCGCCGAATCCGGCGCCCTGGGAGACGCCGATGAGCCCCGGTTCCACCAGGGGGTTGGCAAAGAGCATTTGCATGACCGCGCCGGCGCCGCCGAGCCCCGCACCAAGGAGCACTCCCGCGATGACTCTGGGCAACCGCAGTTCAAGGAGGAGCTGCATCCCCAGGGGATCATCCAGAAAGGACCCCGGCCAGACAATACCGGGTCGCGGGTACCGACCGATATACACCGCAAGTACGACGATGACCGCCGTCATTGCGGTCAACACCATCAGGCGGCGCCGTTCCGTCGGCGGTCGTTTTCTCGGTGGCGATCCCGATTGTACAGGTTTCACGGCGGTTGTCAGGGGAGGTCGCCGGTCAGTACGGGCACGATGATCCGGTCGTACGCTTCATTGTTGAGGCCGTATATTTCGCGGAAAAACGAGCGCGCCGTTACGTCGATGTCAAGCGAGGCAAAGCGTTCCGGATGAATGCGCGTCGCCAGCCATTCCAGCCCGAGAATCCAGCGCGTGTCCGGCTGATCCCAGCTGTAATAATCTCCGGGAAAGGCGTAGAACCTTCCGCTTTCAACGGCTTTGAGTCGGCGCCAGCGTCCCTCGCCCATCAGACGATTTCGGATTTCTCCCGGATCATCGTTGTAGGAGATGATGATGAGGGTATCGGGATCCCAGGCGGCTATCTGTTCAAATCCTATTGTCTGCCAGCCCCCGCCGCCGACGGATGCGGTCCAGACGGGGGTACCTCCCGCTTCCGTTACAAGCTGCGTCTGGATCCAGCCTTCCGGCGGTACCTGAAACGCCACGTCGCCGCCGGTTGCGCGATAGTAGAGGAGCAGCACCGACGGCTTATCTCCGGCGGCCACATCGCCGGTAATGTCGGTCACGGCGCTGCGTCGGCTCCGGTAGAACTCGACAAGTTCTTTCGCCCGTTCCGTTCTGCCGAGGGCGGCACCGATGAGCATGATATCCCGCTCATACTGGTCGGGCGTTTCAAGGTCGACGTACATAACGGGAATGTTCAGTTGTTCAAGCGGACGCCCCAGGTTCTCCCGCATGCCCGACTTGAGAATGACCAGGTCCGGAGCGACGGCGGCCACCTGTTCGGGGCCGACATTCCGTTCAAAGACGACCTTGTCTCCATACTCATCGTCCAGCGCTTCCGGAAAACTTCCCGCTCCCTGGCTTATCCGTCCGATACCGACGATTCGTTCCGGGACGCCGGGAAAGGCGTAGAGTACGTCGGCGGTCATCAGTACCGCCCTGCCTGCCGTGACGATGCGTCGCGCATCTGCCGGTACGGCCACCGTCCGGTCAAGCCCATCTGTTACGATCCTCGTCGGTACCTCCGTCGAGCCGGGAACCTCGGCAATACCCGTTGCACCGATCCCGGGAGTTTGTGAGGCCATCAGAAGGATCATCGCCGTAAGCAACGCGATTGCGGGGGGAAGCACGTTGTGAGACTTTGTCTGCATCATTGAGATATTTTGTAGCCCTTTCTTTTTCTTGACAACCTCAGGTGGTGGCCGGAAAATAGAGGTACTCACCTCTCGAAAAATCGCGGGAACCAGGCGGGATTAAGGCATCTCGATTCCATATGAGATGCTTTCTTATTTTCTGCGACCCCGCGGTTATTTCAATTCGGGAGGAGGAAAGGTGGCGTTGTATGCTCCATGATTTTTCGTATCAACGACCCGCTACACTTACGGAGGCGCTGGATTTTCTCGCCGCGCACGGACCCGAAACGGCGGTCTTTTCCGGGGGTACGGATCTTTTTGTCGTCATACGAGCGGGTCTTCTCAAACCCGCATATGTGTTGGATTTAAAGGGCATCGAATCACTGCACGAGCTGTCGTGGTCCGATTCTGAAGGGTTGTCCATCGGGGCCTGTGTCACGGTGAATGAACTCGTTTCAGATCCGCAGGTGGCGGATCACTTCCCCATTCTCCGGATTGCGGGGGAAGAACTTGCAACGTATCAACTCCGCAATCGGGCGACCGTCATCGGGAACATCGTTACCGCAAGTCCCTGTGGCGACATGTCCGGTCCATTGTATATCCTGGGTGGTGAAGTGGTTCTGCAGAGCGCGGAAGGGGAGCGACGGATACCGATGGGTGAGTTTATCACCGGCGTCAAGCGGACAATCATCCGCCCCGACGAGGTTGTCACCCGGATTGTCGTTCCTCCGACCTGGACAAAGGCAGCCGGAGGATATGAAAAGCTGAAGCGAATCAAGGGACACGACCTGGGCGTCGTGAGTGTCGCGATGATCAAGCACAAAAAGGCGATTCGCTGTGCGATCAGTTCCGCTGCACCCACACCGGTTCTGCTGCCCGATTTCGCCCCGAATGTGAAATCCGAGGAAATTGCGAAAAAGGCACAGGAAATGATCAGCCCCATCGATGATGTCAGGGCTACCGCGGAGTACCGCGCTTTTATGGTGAATGAGTTCATTCACCGTCTGATGGAGGGGATAAAGGTATGAGGAATATCAGCTGTACGATAAATGGAGAGCTCTACCAACGGGCGGTCTCCGAACATAAGACATTGCTCCACTTCCTCCGGGAGGATCTTGGTCTGACCGGTACCAAGGAGGGATGCGGCGCCGGGGAATGCGGAGCCTGTACAATCATTCTTAACGGGAAAGCGGTCAACTCCTGCCTGGTCCTCGCCTCGGAGGCGGATAACGGAACGATCGAGACCATTGAAGGAGAGGCGCAGGACGGACGACTCACCATCCTTCAGGATATGTTTGACAAGCATCACGCCGCGCAATGCGGATTCTGCACCCCCGGTATGATGATGACGACGAAAGATCTCCTGCGCCGTCATCCTCACCCCGATACGGAATTGGTGAAAGAAGGTATTGAGGGCAATTTCTGCCGCTGTACCGGTTATCAACAGATCATTGAGGCTATCATCGACGCCGCCGACAACGGCGCGGCCGATGAGATAGCGAAAAGGGATGCAGAGAGTTCACGTTCACGGAAGGTTGGATCTGCGGGAAGCCCGAAAGGAGAGAGCAATGCTTGACACCGTAGCGGCATCGGACCTGAAGACAGTTGGAAAGACAACGCGCCGTATCGACACCGTTGAGAAGGTGACCGGTCAGGCGACGTATGTAAGCGATATGGTTCTTCCCGGCATGTTGTACGCCCGGGTAAAAACGAGTCCCCACGCTCGTGCGAAAATTCGATCAATAGACACCGCCCCGGCGGAATCCATCCCCGGTGTACGTGCAGTCATAACCGGGAAGGACCTGGCCTTCAAGCTCGGTCTGTACGTTGAAGACAAGGATATTCTTGCTCGGAAGGAAGTACGGCACTTTGGGGAGGCGGTCGCCGCCGTTGCGGCGGACACCCTCGAAATCGCCCAGAAAGCGGTGGATGCCATCGTCGTGGACTATGAGGAGCTGGAGCCGATCCTCCACCCCAAGGAGGCGCTCAAGGAGGACGCGCCGCTGGTCCATCCCGATCTGGGCTCCTATTCCTATATGAAGTCGGCATTCACCCCCGTCCCCGGTACCAACATCGCCAACCATACCAAACTGCGCAAGGGCAACATTGAAGAGGGATTCGCCCGTGCAGAGTGGATCATAGAGCGGGAGTACACAAACCCATCGGTACAGCACGTCCCCATGGAAACACATGTAGCCATCGTCAAATGGGGACAGAACGACAATGTCCACATCTGGTCGAGCGCCCAGTCGCCGTATACACTGCGCAATCTCTTTGCCATCGCCTTCGGCCTCTCCCACCGGAATGTCCGGGTGGAGGTGCCCTATGTCGGCGGCGGTTTCGGCGGCAAGGCGGGAATCGGCATCGAGCCGCTTGTTGCGGTCCTGAGCAAAAAGGCAAACGGGCGGCCCGTGAAGTTTACCGCTACACGGGAAGAGGAGTTCAGTCTTCTCCCCTGCCGGAGTCAGCTTACCTACCGGATCAAGACGGGCGTTTCCAATGACGGAAAGATCGTCGCCCAGCAAATGACTATGCTCTGGGATGCCGGCGCCTACGCCGATTACGCCGTGAACGTTACTCGTGCGTCCGGATACAGTGCAGGCGGGCCCTATGAGATTCCCAATGCTCACGTCGATGCCTACACGATCTATACGAACAAACCCTTCGGGACCGCCTATCGCGGTTTCGGCCATGTGGAGTTCTTCTGGGGATTGGAGCGTCACATGGACCTCGTCGCCGAGGCGATCGGGATGGATCCCCTCGAGTTCCGCCTGAAGAACACCCTCAAGCCCGGGGCGAAGACGCTCACCGGCGAGGAAATTACCAAAAGCACCGGTAATATCGACGCATGTCTGAAGAAGGCCTCGGAAATGGTCGGGTATGGAACCATCACCAAAGAAGAGGAGGAAAAGGCGGCGGCTTCAGGGAAGAAGATCGGTAAGGCCGTCGTTGGGCTGCACAAGGCCCCGGCGATGCCTTCCTTCACCGCCACGACGGTGATTCTCAAAATGAACGAAGACGGTACGGTGACGGCCAACCTCACCCTTACCGACTACGGACAGGGAACGTACACCGCAGTTGCCCAGATGATCGCCGAGCGGCTGCGCATGCCCCTGGAGCGGGTGAAGGTCGCCTTTGAATCCGATACCGACCGCGATCCCTACGACTGGCAGACCGTTGCCTCAAAAGGGCTGCTGTTGAGCGGGAATGCGGCGATCCTTGCCGCCGACGATCTTCTGGAGAAAGCCTACGGCGACGCGGCACAGGTGCTGCGGGCCCATCCCCGTGACCTTGACCACGACGGAGACGGGATTTTTGTGCGCCACCACGCCGATCACAAGGTGCTCTTCCGGCAGCTGGCAATCGGCTACGCCTATCCCAACGGCAATGCAATCGGCGGCCCCCTCGTCGGTGTGGGTCGCTATATCGCCCAGGGACTGACCAATCTGGACAAGGAGACCGGTGAAGGCCTTCCGGCAATAGACTGGACCTACGGTGCCCACGGCATGATCGTCGCGGTGGATCCGAAAACGGGAGAATACGACGTACTGAAGGTTGCCTCCGTCTTCGATGCCGGTCGGGTCATTAACCCCGATGCATTCCGCGGTCAGGCGATCGGCGGAATGATTCAGGGACTCGGAACCGCGACGGTGGAGGGCTATATCTACGACAAGAAGGGCCACCTCTTGAACCCGAGCTTCACCGACAACAAGATTCCTACGGCAAAGGACATTCCCATGGAAGTCGAAACCTTCGGTGTCGAGACGCCGCAGATCGACGGTCCCTACGGAGCGAGGGGAATTGCCGAGCACAGCATGATCGCCGTCGCTGCAGCTCTCGGAAACGCCATACAGCATGCCACGGGAGCTGAAGTGACCCACATGCCTCTTCGTTTCGAGGACGTATGGCGGGCGTTGAACCGCAAGGAACCTGTCGACAACTGGATTACCAAGAGTCCTTACGGCAGTTGCAAGTCCGCGCCGGAAATCCAGAAGTATGACTGCGACTGAGTGAGCTGGTGGTCATAATCAACGCCCGCCTGCGCGGGCGGCAGGGACTGCATTCAATCGCCATTGAGGACGGCGTCCTTGCCGACGTTTCGCCGCAGGAGGAGAACGGGAGCCCCGCCGTGGGGGCGAACTACATCGACGCCGAGGGCGGGCTCGTTACGGAAGGCTTTGTCAACGGCCACCTGCACCTTTGCAAGGTACACACCCTTGATTTCATTGGAGATGGTGCCCTCAGGGAATACCACGCCGCGGGCATGGGTGGTGCCATGACGGCGATAGAACTGGCAAGGGCGGTGAAAGCCCACTATAAAAGGGACACCCTCGTCCCCGGTATACGCCGCGCCGTCGAGCGCGCCGTATGCTACGGAACGTCCTGGATTCGCGCCTTTGCCGATACCGATACCGCCGCGGGTCTTGAGGGAGTCCGTGCGGTGATGCAGGTGCGTGATGAGTACCGTGACCGGATTCGCATCGAAGTGGTGGCCTTCCCGCAGGACGGCGTGGAAAAGGACGACGGAGCGGCCGAAATTGTCCGGTCCGCCCTTGAAGAGGGGGCGGACGTCGTCGGCGGAATTCCCTGGATCGAACATACCGACGTCCTCGCACGAAAGCACATCGACAAAATGCTTGATCTGGCGGTGGCGTTCGGCAAGCCGGTATCGATGCTCGTCGATGACGCCGGTGATCCAGCACTCCGTACACTTGAAATGCTTGCCACAGGGACGATCCAACGCCGTCTGCAGGGGCGTGTAACCGCCCAGCATGCCCGGGCGATGGCTACCTACGCGGAGCCGTCGTGCCGGAGGCTTTTTGAACTTCTGCGACAGGCCGGTATCGGGATCATCAGTGATCCCCACACAGGCCCGCTGCACGCCGATATCGACGGGCTGCGGCGGGCGGGAATCCCCGTCGGCCTGGGACAGGACGATATCGCAGATGCATATTATCCCTTCGGACGGAACAACATGCTTGAGGTCGCGTTTCTCTCCGCCCATATCCTGTGGAAGACGGCGACGGTGCAGCTCGAGGAGCTCTGTGATATGATCGGAAGTGACGCCGCCCGTGTCCTCGGCGACGGAAACTGGGGCATTCACGCCGGCGCGCCGGCGTCCCTCGTCCTCCATCGTGCGACGACGGTGCGGGAGATGCTGGCGGAACACGACTATCCGCGCATAGTGATTTACAACGGTCAAATCGTCGCGCGGGACGGGAGGCTTACATGAAATTTCCAGGGATTAAGGTAGGAATGTCCCGGACGATTCAGCGGACGGTGACGGAAGAGTATACCTACGGAAATCATCTGCCCGACGACATGGAAAAACTCCTGTCGACGCCGGCTATCGTCTCTCTCATCATTGAAGCGGCAGTGGAAATGATTGATCCCCAGCTTCCCGACGGTTTTCTCACCATAGGAAAGAGTTGTGAAGTCGTCCACGAGTCACCCACCGTTGTTGGGTCGACGGTTTCTCTCACCGCGACACTTTCCGAGTTTGATGGATACCACCTTGTGGTGACCATAGAGATTACCGATGAATCGGGACTCTGCGGCCGGGGAAAACACGTCCGTTCTATCGCAAACAAGCGATGGCTTCAATTGAAAACGGCACGCCGAATAGCGGGTCTGTGAATCCGGAGGTCCCGGAAATGACCGGGTGCGCGTGCGTCATTCCGGCGGCGGGCTACTCGTCGCGGATGGGTCGATTTAAACCGCTTCTGCCGTACAAGGGTGAACCGCTGATCGGCCGCGTCGTACAGAAAGCCCTTCGGGTCTGCCCCGTTGTTCACGTCGTCACCGGACACCACGCCGCCGAACTGTCCCGCTTTTTACACGATTTTGAAAGAGTCCGTGTCCATTACAACGCCGAATATGCCCGCGGCATGATCGGGTCAATAGCAACCGGTGCGCGTCACGTGGAGGGGGAGTGGTATTTTGTCGTTCCCGGAGACATGCCGGAGATCCCCATTCACGTCTTTGCATCCCTTGCCCGTACCACGGGAGAAGCTGACGGGCGAGGAAACCGCCTCGACGCGGAGATCATCGACGCCGTCTTTCCCGTTGTCGGCGGTCGCCGGGGTCATCCGGTGCTTATTTCATCCCGAACGACCGGTGACCTGCTCAGGGAGTTCCGCTCCTGCGATTCGATGCGGTCCTTCCTTGAAAACCGCCGTGTCCGGGAAGTTGCCTTTCCCGGGACAATGGACAATCGCGGCATATTCTACGACATCGATCGACCGGGTGACCTCTCCGTACAGGTGAACGCTCCATAGGAGTTGTCTTTCCCTATCGGAGAGAACTGAGCTCATCGAGGGTATTTTCAATCTCCCCGTGGAGGCTTCTCGCCGAACGTGAAGGTTCAACGGAAATGGTCCGGCCGAAACGACACGTGCATCTTCGGCGGGGCCATGAGTACCTTCGTCCGATGGTGTGGCCCATCACGCGGCGCGAAAGATCGTCCATCGCAAGAAGATACTCCACGAGACGCGCATGAGCGGCACTGCCCGCTTCCGGCATGGACGTTCCCGGCGTGATGCCGACTGAGCTCAAATAGGTGAAATCGAGATATGCAAGGAGGTCCACCGTCTGAAAGTGTCGGGCGACGATACGCGCCTCCGTCGCCCGCAGGTCGTCGAGGGCCCGCCCCAGTTTTCCCGTGCCGCGGTGGGCGGGAAAGAGAGCGTTCCAGTAAATACGTCGTAACCGAAAAACCCGGGATATCGGATCCCGATCGTGCCCGGCCGTGACATTGGCGTGGCGTTCGCCTTCGCTGAGTGCCTGCATGATAATTCGCTGCATCGCCGCATTGATATCTTCAGTGTCGGGAATGCGTTGTCCATCGGGTGTACCGCACCCCGCCACCCGATAGTGATTCGCAACGGTGTCGACAAGTGCGGCTGCAGCGCGCCACGTCCTTGTCACGAGGGTGCCGTCGGAATCGGGGCCGTCTGTGTGGTCCACGGCGGAGCTCACCCCTGTCAGTGCTTCCACCCTCCCCAGAAGGCGGACAAAGATCGTGTTGGATCTATCGTCGGGATAGCGGTATTCAAGGGCGAGGGGCACGACATGCGACGGACTCCCGGTTTGTGCTGCCGCCCACCTGGCGAGGTGGGCGGTTCCCCTTTGGGTCGGCGCCGTTCGGTAGTTGTGATAGGTGACCTGGCCTTCCGGCGCGAGGACGATCGGACCGGATGCGGAAGAGACCGCTCGATAGAGCTCGTCGAGGCTGTCCCGTCTCATTTCTTCATGGAAAACACTGATACCGCCGATGCGGGGCAGCAGCCACCCCGCCACCGGTCCCGCCCACACCGGCACATCCCTGCCGTACAGGAAGACCGGATACGTCCCCGCCGACGGACATCGCTTCTGGAGGAGATAATATACAACGAGCGGGTCGTCCGGTGATGGATGACGGAAGGCGATAAAAATCCGTCCCGGGGGCCGATTCCCACCGCTGCCGAAGAGATCCGTCGATTCCGAATCTTCCACGATGACCCGCCCCACGTTCATGCCGAAACGAAGGTAGATCGGACCGATCCAGCGGAGCATGGCCATGACCATTCGCGACGGCGCGGGAGGTATCGATGCAAGCTGCGGACCCGCCCGTCCGAGCAGGTGGCGGAGATGGCGGTACATGTTGATCCGGCGAAGCATGACCCATTGTACCCTGTAAATATCTTCTGACTAATCCTTCACTGACCCTTTTTCATCAGATCAGTACGCCCCGGGGAAAAGGAACGGAGAGCACCAGGGCAAAGAGCAGATAGAACGCAACGACAACGACAACGGCGATGACAATCGCCCTCACCGTCCCGATATGGGCGCGAAAGGTGAGAATTCCGATTGAGACGACTCCGACGATACTTGCCGACAGGAGCCCCGTAAGGGGAATCAATACGGTCCAGACGATCGTCGCGCCGATGAGCGTCCCCGAGCGCAGGTGACGGACCTCCGGGTTCCCCTGCACAATCCTGATTCTGGGACCCTTCCCTGTCATGGTGAGTACAATCAACAGCAGCGCCAACACAAAGACGACGGCGGCGATCACCCGCGGAAAGAGTCTGCTCAGGGGACGGAAGGTACCGCTTTCCATAAACCAGTATGCAGAAACGCCAAGGACAATGAGGGACGCCAACAGGTTGCGTGTTTTCTCGTTCATTGGTCACCCCGATCGAGAGAGCGAATTTCCCGCAATGCCCCGCCTTTGCCGTGGCGTTCCCGCCACTGTACCACCATCGGGGCGGCAATGGAGGCGAACGTGAGCAGGATCAACACGATTGACAACGGTCGGCCGAAAAAAACGGTGAACATCGAGCCCGCGGCGCGGCCCATCAAGAGAGACTGGGTGAGGCCGCGCTCGGCTATGGGCCCGAGTATCAGACCGAGGACGATCGGGCCCGGCATAAAACCGGCCTTGCGGAGGGCGTGGGCAATGATCCCGACGGCCACCATCGTGTAAACGTCCGCAATATTGTTGTAAATCGAGTATGACCCGACCATGGAAAGGAAGATGATCACCGGAGCCATCGTCTGTACCCGAGTGCGCTGCATGAGGGAAGAAACCGCCTTGCCCAGAATCAATCCCAGGGGCAGCATCGCGAGGTTTGCGAGTACGAGAGAAAAGAGAAATGCATAGGTGATTGTTCCGTGGGCGGTGAACAGTTCCATGCCCGGACGCATGCCCTGGAGGAGAAGGGCGCCGAAGAGAACGGCCGCCGGCGGCGCGCCGGGAATTCCAAGGGTCAGCATGGGAATCAGGGCGCCCGCGACCGACGCGTTGTTGGCGCTCTCCGACGCGGCGACACCGTCCATGACGCCGGTTCCGAATTTCTCCTTGTTTTTACCCGTCCTGATCGCTTCGTTATAACTCACCAATCCGGCAATATTCCCGCCCGCCCCGGGAATGATTCCGATGATCGTACCGATGATCGAAGAACGAATCATGAGCCACGGCTTCCGCAGAAGGGCGTGAAATACGCGGGCAACCATCTTGCGCTGCCGTTTGTACGGGACGACCTTCGCGGTGGTGGAGCTTTCTTCGACCATGCGCAGGACTTCGGGAATGCAGAAGAATCCGATGAGCGCGGGAATCAGGGATATACCGTTCTGCAGCGCCAGAGTCCCGAAATTGTAGCGAACGGCACCCTCTATCGGAGCGATTCCGATTGTCGAAATCAACAACCCGATTCCACCACCCATGAGTCCCTTCAGCGTCGACCGGGGGGAAACGGCGGCGATAATGGTCAGGCCGAAGGCGGCAAGCCAGAAATACTCAGGAGGGCCAAAGGTGAGGCTTGCCCGGGCGAGGGGCGGCGCGAGAAAGATGAGAAAGGCGACACCAACGGTTCCGCCGAATACGGAGGAGAGTGTCGCCGTAACGATGGCGCGATAGGCTTCACCCTTTTGTGCCATGGGAAAACCGTCAAAGGTCGTGGCGATGGCCGACGGGGTTCCCGGCGTATTGATAAGTATGGCCGAAAAGGATCCTCCATAGATCGCGCCCGTAAAGATCGCGCCCAGGAGTACCAGTCCGTGGATCGGTGCCATGCCGAAAGTAAACGGCACGAGCAGGGCGATGGCCATGGTTGCGGTGAGACCGGGAAGGGCGCCGACGATAATTCCGGCGCCGACGCCCAGGATGATCAGCAGGAGGCTGATCGGATCAAGTACACCGGCCAGCGCGTTCAGCAGCATCTGCGGCATGGTGAACCGTTAAATTTCCCCGAGTTCCCGGAGAATGGTGCCTATTTCCGCCTCTTTCCGGGCGATGTATTCCGCAAACTCTGCCGCACCGATGGTGTGGACGACAAAACCGAGCTCCTCCATCTGTCGACGGAACTCGGGATTGGAGCTTACCTCGTCAAATACGCTCTCCAGTTGTCGCACGACGGCATCCGGAGTTGTCGGCGGTACCGCGACTCCCCGGTCGATGCCGGCGGTCATGTCGTATCCCGATTCTATGAACGTCGGGACGTCCGGGAGAGCCGGAAAGCGACCTTCCGTTCCGATTGCGAGTATCTTCATCTCATCGGTATGGGCGAGGAGGTCGTTTGAGTTGGCAACCAGCACCTCACTGTGATGACCGAGGAAGTTTGATACCGACGGAGCCGCTCCTGTCGCGGGAATGTAGGTAAACTCGGCTCCCGAGAGGTGTTGCAGCTGCAGTATCGCCAGATGGTGGCCCGAATGGGTGCCCGATCCGCTGACGGTCACTCTCCCGGGGTTCTGCCTGGCAAACTCGATGAGATCCTGAAGCGTCTCATGGGGGCTGTCCTTTGCAACGGCAAGACCGATCGGTGTGGTCTGAAAGAGATATACCGGTTTCAGTTCCGCCGTTTCATACCCGGCGTCTTCACGGACCATCGGCTGGATGATGATATGGGGGATATTGTTCCCCGCGACGGTATAGCCGTCGGGCTTCGCCTTGACGAGATTGGCCCACGCCAGAGCGCCTCCGGCGCCGGGTTGATGTCGTATGACGACATTCACCCCCAGCAACTCTTCAAGATACGGTTTTTGATATTGAGCGGTCACATCGGACTGCCCGCCCGGGTCAAAGGGTATCACATAGGATATTGCCCTCCGGGGATACTGCTGTGGATCCTCCTCCGTTCCCGACGGAAAAGCCGAAAACGTGACAAGAACCAGCCCGACAAGGGCCACTACCACCACTGGAATGCGTCTCATATGACCTCCTCGCCAACGACATGTGTGGGCGTGATGCACCGTTACCGGCGCGAAAAAATATGCGGGTTCACAACGTACCGAGGTCTTTCGCCCCGGAGTACCCGTACCAGTTCATCCATACCGTCCTGAACATTCTGAGCGTGGCTCTCTTCTGAATACCATGCGATGTGGGGCGTAACGATCGCGTTGGGAAGGGAAAGCAACCGTTCATCTCCGGTGGGCGGTTCCGTTTCCAGTACGTCGATACCGGCAGCGCCGATTTTTCCCGTTTCAAGTGCGTCGGCAAGTTCATCCTGTGCCACGATCGGTCCACGTGCCGTGTTGACAAGAATGGCGCCGTCTTTCATGTGGCCAAAGGCGGTTGAGTCAAATGCGTGCCACGTCTCGTCCGTGAGGGGGCTGTGAATGGAAATGATATCGCACTGCTGCAGGAAGGGTTCGAAATCATATATCCGCTCCACGTTGAGCAGTTGAAAAATATCATCATCGACGTAGGGGTCATACGCGGCAACACGCATTCCCAGTGCGGCCGCCTTTCGCGCACCATGTCGTCCGATTCTGCCGAGACCGTATATCCCGTATGTGCGCGTTCTGTACGCGTGAATGGGACGCGCCTGTTTGTAATCCCATCCTCCACTCCGTACGTGGTCATGGAGTTGATGGATCCTGCGGGATGCGGTCAGCGCAAGGGTCAGGGCGTGCTCGGCGACCTCTTCACTGCAATAGAGCGGGCAGTTGGAGACGGGAATTCCTTTGTCGGTGGCGGTCGATACATCGACAACGTCGTAGCCGACGGACAGGGTCATAATGAGCCTGCAATCGGTACATGCGTTGATCATTGACGCCGTGATTGGACGGCCGATGACGACCAGGGCCGCCGCATCCCGCGCCTTCTCGACGATTTGTTCGTCCGTCATGCCTTCCGTGGACACGACGGTACCGCCGATTTCCTTCAGCCGTTGCCTGAAATAGGCAAGATCGGGGAATTTCATGAAAAGGCGGTCGCCGATAAAGAGAACGTTCATTACCGATTTCTTACAAACGGACGCGCCTTCTTGCAAGAATATTTTGATCCAATCGGGTCGGACGGTGATTTTTGGAGCAGGGATGAAAAAAATCCGTCCTTCTGGAGTGTAAAAATTACATAAATGAAACTATTAGATTTGTGAACTGGTGAAGAACGATATTCATTTCTTGCAGAATAAAAAAGGGGCCGCGCATGCGGCCCCCGTTCCCGTCACAGCAACTCCTGCTGTTATCCGCGGTTGATCTTGATTTGCCGCGGTTTTGCCTCTTCTTTCTTATGGACCTTCAGCGTCAGAACGCCGTTGCGGTATGTCGCGTCTACGGCATTCGCGTCGGCATCCTTCGGAAGGGCAAAACTTCGATAAAAGGATCTCATATGACGTTCCCGTACCATGTAGGAATCGTCATTGTGTTCCTCGTCCGTCTTCTGCTCGTCTTTCGCGGAAATCACGAGCAGATCGTTTTCCACGCGGACGTCGATCTGATCTTCCGAGAAACCGGGGATGTCGGCGTCGACTATATACTCATTCTCCGTCGCACGGATGTCTACCGCCGGTTTCGTGTCGTTCCATGACGGCATCGCGTTAAAGACGGACTGGAAGAGTCGGTCAAACTCACTCAAGCCGTCGCCACGACGAGTCAGGCCATTGGTCGGTCGATGGAGTGTTACGTAATTCATATCATACCTCCTGTATGAACGTTTCTCCGGCAGGTGTAATTTGATCGGGCGGACGGTCCTTTCGGCGTCGTTCCATACCCATCTGCTGCCGCTGTTAATGTATAAGCAGGAACCGTGCCAACTTTTGCTGCATATCGCGTGTTTTTTAAATCGTTGTGAGAAAAGAAATTACAAAAAATAGTACCTTTTCTCTCCTCCGATCGATGCTCTTTTTGCCACACCGGGCTGTATTGACACATACCGCCGTATCAAAATGACCCAAACTGCCGTGTTCGTCCCCATCGATGTGCATCGCATCGATACACGTGGTACGATAGCCCGTATGCCCACCATCTTTTATGATCTTGAGACCTTTGGTCTATCGGCAGCGCACGATCGAATTGCGGAATTTGCCGGTATCCTTACCGACGACGCATTGGAACTGATGGAGCAACCCTATGAGCTGCGGTGCCTGCCCCCGCCCGACTATCTGGCTGATCCGATGGCGTGTCTTACGACGGGAATTACCCCGCAAATGGCACTCCAGACCGGCTTGCCTGAGCCCGACTTTGCACGGAAGATTCACACGTGGTTTACGACGTATCCGGAAACACTCATTCTCGGATACAACAACACCTCTTTTGACGACGAGTTCATTCGCCATCTTTTCTATCGTACCTTCCTCGATCCCTACGAATGGCATTTTGCCAACGGAAACCGAAGGATGGACCTCCTTACGGTGATACCGGCCCTGTTCGACTTTCATCGGGAGGCGCTGATGTGGCCCCGTACCGCCGACGGCCTGCCCGACTTCCGCCTGGAAGCCCTTTCCGAGGCCAATGACGCCCTGAGCGGAACGAGTCATGAAGCGCTTTCCGATACCTTCGCCCTGAGAAATCTGACCAAAGTGATACAGGAGCGTTTACCCGACGTCTGGAAGAGCCTGCCGTCACTCTTTGACAAGAAGACCGTTCACAACCGTCTTGAACAGGCACGCCGGGGACGGCATGGCCTGGAACGGCTCGTGGTCTACTCTTCGCCGCGATTGAAGGAAAAGAATCGATCGTCCTCCCTTTTTGTCGTGCTTGGAAGGGAGGACGGCCCGGCGGGGCAGTGGTGGCTTCTGGACGCCGCGCGCAGCGCCGAGGCGCTGCTTCAACTCAATCCGGAAGAAGTTGCCGAGAGGTGGTATACAAAGGAGCGACCCGAGGAGCTTCGTCTTTTGCAAAGAGTCAATCCACGGCGCTTTCCCTGTATTCTGCCCGCAACAACAAGACAGGTGGACCGTATGGATGAACTGGGGCTGGACCGGGACCGCCTTCGGCATAACGTGGGCGTGAGCGAAGAGGGAAATCTGTCGCAGTGGGCGGCGCGGCTCATCGCGGCGTTTTCCCGCGAGGGGGACGGCCATGGAGGGGAGGAGCGTGATGTGGACGCCCGCCTCTACGACGGATTCTTCCCCCGATCTGACCGTGGCCGTCTTGCGGAGCTGACCGAATCGACGACGACTGAAATAGTCGATGCCTTGCGTACGATTACCTTCTCAGACCCCCGCTACACCCAATTGGCGCGGCGGTTTGTCGGGCGATACACCCCGGGACGGCTCTCGATGGATGAGCGCGAAAAATTTCGTCAGGAATCGGCGTCGCGTATCGACGTGACCCGCTTTGATGAAGCGTGGCGGGAAGCGATTCAACAACGGGAGATCGGCGGAGGACGGAAAAAAATACTGCCGGCATTGCGGGACCACCGGAACGGCGTCGTTCGTCGCATGAACCTCGAAGGACGGTACGGAATCCTTGAAGAGTCCTAGACTCCCGCTCCGGTTATACCGATCCGCCGCGATCGTCCGGCACGGCGGAAATCAAGCTCTTCCGCCGTGTTGTAGTGCCAGCGGTAGTCGAATACGTTCAACGGATCTTCTATAGGGTCCCTGCCTATCGTGAGGGCGTGAACGCGGACCCACCCCCTGCTCTGCAGTCGGTACATGCGATTCAAATGGTCAGGTCCGACCTTGGGAAAGTGAATGTCGCTGATGACGACTATATCCGTTGTATCACCTTCCTGATCGGAACGACGCTCCACCCGGCGCAGAGCTTCATCCAGGGCCGGAGAGACGTCTGCCCCGGCCATTCCCGCGGGAGCGATAATTTCCCGCAGCGCCGCAATTGGTTCGGGATCGATACGTACCGGCTCTCCCGCGGGAAAATCGTGCCCTTCCGACATACCCTCCGGCGGGTCATCGGTCCGGCTTTCCGGATCGGCGAGAAAGGACGCCACGTGGAGCGAATTGTGAACGGCGATGACGTCGATCGGGCGTCCGTAGCGCAGCGCCTCCCTGACGAAGGACAGCACCGCCGTACCGGCGATGGTGACAACTTCCCCCTGCATGGAGCCGCTCGTATCGACGCAGAGTATCACCGGGCCGAGACGCTGTGGCGCGGTGATGTAGTCCCATCGCGGTACCGTTTCGTGTACCCGGAGGGGGTGTATCCGCTCCATATCGAGAGAAACGACGCCTCCCTCTGCAAGGTAATGAAAAAACAGGTCTTCCGTTTCCGGGTGTCCGAGAAGGGCGCGTTCCGACGGAATCGCGAGCTGGATGAAAGGTGTCCGGGAGAGACCGACGGCATCACCGTACCCATTCTCCATTTCAACGGTGGAAATCCGACTCTCCAGGCGCTTCCGCCACACCTTTCGTTCGCCCAGTGGGTCGATTCCCCTGACAAGGCGGTGGGCCAGCGTCGAAAGGTCGTCGTCTTCTTCAACAAAGGGAACAAGCCGTTCAAATTCGTCCCAGAGAATTTCCTGCCAGGCGTTCTGAAAAATATTCCAGCGGCCGGGACGACGGAAGATGCGGTTCAGCTTTTCTTCGATCTTCACCACTACGGGGACGTTGTCATTAAGGTGGTCCGCCAGAGGGGCGGTGACGAGGCGGAGCGCCCGTTCAAGTCGGAGATCGCGCCGGGCGATACGCAATGACTCCTGATGGCTCAGGAGCCTGGCAATTAGAGAACGGTACACTCCCCGATCGGTGGCCGTCTCCAACGCCCTCATTCCCCGTGTCCATTCGGCGTTCCCTTCCGGCCATCGCCGGCGAAGGTCTGCAATGAGTGCTTCAGCGTCATCGTGGTCGGCCGATCCTTGGGCCTCGTCATCATCGCCTGTCACATTCTCCAACAGCTGCCGCCACAATTGGGCAAACCAGTGTCCAATGGACGCCGCTATCTGGTCGGCCAGATCGTCGGTCATCTCCGCCAGAGTCTGTGACTTCAACAGCTCGTAAAAATGGACAAGGCTTCGGGCGAGGGGCTTGGGCAGGTCCGTTGCCGTCGCCATGGTGCCGCGCCCACCGAGGCGGGCGTCGCCTCCGGTGTCGTGGGGCGAGAGAAATCGGAAGAGCTCGCGGTAGAGTACGGCTTCCACGGACCCGTGGTCGTCGGAGGAGGAGTGTGACAGGTTACTCGAGCTCCGCGATTGCTTCACCGATATCAACCTTGATGAGCGACAGTTCCGCCGCAACCGAATCCATACCCTGTACGACGATCTCGCCGTAGCTGCGATGGACAAAAAGATGTTCCAGCGCCTCGCCGGTGGAGGTGTCGCGATACTGCCGGGCCCGTTCCTCCACGGTCTCAACGCGGGCAAGAAACTCCGTCAGTCGGGAGCGGAGCTCCTCCTTTTCCTTCGCCGAGAGGGTTGTTCTGTCCCGAACGGTCTGGGTTACCGTCTCGTATTCCAGGTCGAAGGTGACCTCGTCGATCTCGATCGAGCGCGGTCCGGTACGACGAATCTGAAAACGCTCCGAGTAGGCGTAATCGTCCTCGTCACCGTAAAAGAAAAGGTCCGTTTCTATCGCCTCGTCCTCCCGGAGATTCTGGAAGTCACCGATCCAGATGAGAGAGAGATGGTCGTCCACAAAATTGGTTACCCGGTAGTATTCACCCCGATAGGCGACAGGCCGATCGATGCGCCTGTTTGTTTCATCCGCACGGGAGGAACCGGCGTCCATGAGAATCCGCTGCAGCTCTTCCCGGAGAACCTGGGGATCAAAAATACCGGAACTGAGATATCTCCGCGTTGCCTCGGCAACGATCGTCTGTATCGTCTCCTGCTCGGTCTCCCGTGACCAGAGGCAGTGGCGAAGGAGGAGGCAATCAACGGCATCGACCTCGCTGCGGTCGTTCAGAAAGGCACTTGTGCGCAGGAGGCGAGCCGCCTGCTTCCACCGCCGGTCGCTCACCGAAATTTCGCCCTCGGTCTCACCGTCTGCCATGCTGTTGTGACGGCTTATACGCTCGCGAATGTCAAAGATGAGCTCTTCAATATCGTCGGGAATTGTCACGGAGGAAATGGAGTCGTACCATTCATCAAGTTCGTCCATCGTGATTTTATCCGAATCTTCGACGGGGTCATCGTATTCGGTATCCCCTCCGGAGAGAAGGTTGCTGAACGCCCGTCTTGACGCAACAGGGGAAACGGGCAGTCGGAGAAGAAATCGGTCCCAGAGGTTTTCAAGGGCGATGTCTGCGGGCATGAGCGTCCGGGAAGCGGCTATGACCGTTCGCAGCGGGATGATCAACTCATCGCTGCCGTTTCTGAAACGGTGCTCATTGATTGCAGTAAGCAGGGTATTGAGTATCGGTGAAGATGCATTCCATATCTCGTCAAGAAAGACGATGTGGGCGTCCGGCAGAAATCCCTCTATGACACGTTCAAAACGGTCCGCGTCTTTCAGTCGCGCGATGGATACGGGGCCGAAAATCTCATCGGGAGTTGTAAATCGACCGAGGAGATACTCAAAGGATCGGGAATCGCGAAATGCTCTGGCGATACGCCGGGCGAGCATGCTCTTTGCGACCCCCGGAGGACCGTATAAAAATACGTTCTGTCCCGCTACCGCGGCGAGAAGGGTGAGGCGAATGAGCTCTTCCTTCTCCTCAAGGCCTGAGCCGAGTTGAGATATCAGGCGATCAATACGTTGGGAATGCATATTCCTAATCTTTCCCTTTCTCGACTCCCTGTCAAGCACGTCCCGTCGGTAGCTGC
Source organism: Alkalispirochaeta sp. (assembly GCA_965242725.1). Taxonomy (GTDB): domain Bacteria; phylum Spirochaetota; class Spirochaetia; order DSM-27196; family Alkalispirochaetaceae; genus Alkalispirochaeta. Next base: position 8,648 of record CBDESZ010000002.1, on the reverse strand, counting down.
ATCGCTCCGTTTGGAGTACCATGGCGCCAATGAAGGAAGCCAAGCAAGACGACCATCTCCACTGGACGGTCATTAATAGTGAAACAGTTCTGAACGCCCGAGTCTTCTCCGTCGTGAAGAGCGTACGACACGCGCCGGACGGCCGTGCGGCGGAATACTTCGTCATGGATTCTCCCGACTGGGCGAATGTTGTCGCCCTCACCCGGAATTCCGCGGGAGAAGCATCATTCATCATGGTACGGCAGTTTCGCCACGGCAGCATGAAGGTATCCCTCGAGTTTCCCGGCGGAGTCGTGGAGGCTGAAGAGGATCCCGCCGTTGCGGTAGCGCGGGAACTTGAAGAGGAAACGGGGTATCGCCCGGGGTCGTTGACGCTGCTGGGCGCCGTAAATCCAAACCCCGCCTTAATGGGGAATCGCTGCTACACCTATCTCGCGGAAGAGTGCCGGGCGGTGGCGTCTCAGGATCTCGATCCAAATGAAATCATCGATGTAGAACTTGTCCGCCCTTCGGAGCTCATTGAAGGGCGCCGAAACGGCGAGTTTGACCACGCGATGATGCATGTGGCGTTGCGTTTTTATGAAGAATACCTGAAAAGGGAAAAGGAATAGGCGCCGGCCGGATTCGAACCGGCGAATGAAGGCTTTGCAGGCCTCTCCCTTACCACTTGGGTACGGCGCCAATCAGATAGGAAAGATAGGAGAAACGGCGGAAATTGTAAAGCCCGTCGTCCGGGCGTTCTCAGTCTCGCTCCGTGAGCGCTTCAAAGCGATCAATGACCCCTTCAATGCGGGAAATGCTTCGCCGCCAGAAGTCGGGCGATTCAATATCACAGCCGACGGTTGCGGCAACGGAAACTGCGGATTTTCGTCCCGTCTCCTGCAGGAGCGCACGGTAGTCGGCGGAAAAGGTTTCCGGGTTTTCTTCAAAGCGATCGTACAGACCGAGTCCGAAGAGTTGTCCAAAGGCGTAGGGAAAGTTGTAAAACGCGAGGTCCGCACGGTAATAGTGGCCTTTTACCGCCCACATATAGGGATGCAGCTCATCTTCCCGCAGTGCATCACCGTAGGTGCGACGCTGTGCGTCAACCATAAGCTCGCAGAACTCCGCGGCAGGCAGTTCCCGGTCGGGACGGATCTCCAGTATTGAACGTTCGAAATAGTACCGACACAGGATATCCACAACCACCTGGCATGCGTTCTGGAGGTACTGCTCGATGATATGGAAGGCCTCGTCGTCATCCCGTGTCTCTTCGAGAACACAGTTGAAGAGGTAGGTTTCGTTGAATATGCTCGCCGTTTCCGCAAGGGTCATCGGGTACCGCCGCTGCATCGCCGGAAGATCCTTGACGAGATAGGAGTGCCACGCGTGGCCGAGCTCATGGGCGAGGGTGCTCATACCCTCATAGGTGCCGTCAAAATTCGCCAGTATCCGGCTTTCTCCCGTCAGGGGCAGGTCGATACTGTACGCCCCGCCCACCTTGCCGGCCCGCGGCTGGGCATCAATCCATTGCTTCTCCTGAACGGTCCGGACAAATGAAGGAAGTTCCCCGTCCAACCGACCGAGAGCTTTCGAGATAAAGTTCATCGTCTCTTCATAGGTCCACGATCGGCTGTACGTACCCACCGGCGCAAAGAGATCGTAAAAGGAGAGCGCCTCAAGGCCGAGTGACCGCGCCTTGAGGCGCATGTACCGTCGGAAGAGGGGCAGCGATGATTCCATTTCGTCGAGGAGGGTCTGGAGGGAGGTCTCGCTCAGTCTGTTTTGTCTGACCGAGCGCGCCAGTGTTGAGTCCCAGCCGCGACGGCTGTTGACGGTGACGGTGGCACCCTTCACGCCGTTCAGCGCAAAGGCAAGGGGCGTTTCAACGTGCTTCCACGCTTCCAGCTCCAGCTCCCACGCCCGCCTGCGAACGTGACGATCACCATCAAAGGCGAGACTGCGAAGCTCCACAACCGTCTTTTCCGAGTCGTCCTGCCATCGCGCCTTCAGTGACGAGGAAATGGTTCCGTGGAGGCGGGACCACGCTTCCGCGCCTGATCTGCCGAGGTCCGTGGCCAGACGCTCTTCATCGACGCTCATTTGATGGTTCTTAAAGACGATCTCTTCACCAAGGATGTAGCGATATCCTTCAAGTTCCGGATCATCTGCAATAATGGAATCGAGGTCGCCCAGGCGGGCCAGGGCGGTACGAAACGCAACGGTAAGTCCCGACAGCAGAACGGTCAGGCTGCCCACCGTTGTGAGGGCGTTCTGGGCGTCGGTGTTTGTAGTATCTACGGAATAGCCCGCGTAGGAGTAACTTTCAAGCTGTTCATATACATCGAGACACCGATTGTAGAGGGGAAGGAAGTGCCGCAACCAGCCGGCCGGTTCCTGATCCTGGGCGTGGTGGTCGTCCAGGGATCGTTCCGCCGTCGCAACCGATTCCCTGAAAGCCGCTACATCATCGAGAAACTCGCGACTCATCGGAGCGGAATAGATCCTCTCAAGGGACCAGCGCGGTACGGCGTCGTTCATCTCATATCGTCCACGCTTCGTTGGGATCGCTCCAATCGACGATTTCGTTCTTCTCAAAGAAAAGGGCAATCTCCCGGGCGGCGCTCTCCTGTGAGTCGGAGGCGTGAATAATATTTTTGGTCGTCACCGCGGCGTAGTCGCCGCGGATCGTTCCGGGCATCGCCTCTTCAACCTTTGTTGCGCCGGCAAGCAAACGGACGCGGCTGATCGCACTTTCCCCCGCGACGACCATCGCGACTACCGGTCCGGCGGTAATGTATTCAATGAGATCGCCGAAGAAGGCTTTTCCGTCATGTTCCGCGTAGTGCCGGCGGGCCACCTCCTCGGGAATTTGCATCATTTTGAGGGCGGTAATCTTCAGCCCCTTGCGTTCAATCCTGTTCAACACATCGCCAACGATTCTCCGCTGGAGAGAACCGGGCTTCAACATTACGTACGTTTGTTCATATCCCATATGAGGGGCATTATGCAGATACATTGATTCGTATGCAACAATCAGGGGCGCGTGCTATCATGTTGCGATGATTCGGAATGCTGCGCTCCTTACGGATTTGTATGAACTGACGATGATGCAGGGCTACCATCGATATGGTCTGCATCATCACGCCGTATTCGACATGTTTTTTCGGCGGCAACCATTCAACAGCGGATTTTCAGTATTTGCCGGGCTGGATGATCTCCTTGATGCCATTGAGTCGCTGCAGTTTCAGGACGAGGATATCACCTATCTGGAGTCCCTCGGGCTCTTTGACGCATCTTTCCTTGACTATCTCAGCGGCTTCCGTTTTTCAGGCGATATCTGGGCCGTGCCGGAAGGCACTCTCGTCTTCCCTCACGAACCGCTCGTTCGGGTGCATACGACGATACTGGAAGCGCAGCTCATAGAGAGTCTCCTCCTCAATACGGTCAATTTTCAGACCCTCATCGCCACGAAAACGGCACGTATCTATATGGCAAGCGAACGCGGTTCCATCGCGGAGTTCGGCCTGCGCCGTGCCCAGGGGGTGGACGGTGCACTCAGCGCGGCCCGGGCGGCATACATCGGAGGAGCCTCGTCAACAAGCAATACCCTGGCGGGAAAGAAGTACGGTATACCCGTTACCGGAACGATGGCCCACAGCTGGGTCATGGCGTTTTCCTCCGAGCGGGACGCCTTCCAGAAGTACGCCGACCTCTATCCCGACAAGGCCATCCTGCTGATCGATACCTTTGACACTCTCGGGAGCGGGATAGACAACGCCATTGCCGTCGGTCGGGAGTTGAAGGAACGGGGGAAGCGTATCGGCGTTCGACTGGACAGCGGCGATATTCAGTATCTCAGTAAGCAGGTGCGGCACCGCCTCGATGAAGCGGGGCTGCGGGACGCCCTTATCGCGGTATCCAATGAACTGGACGAGCATATTATCCATCAGCTCGTGAGCGCGGAAAGCCCCGTTGACCTGTGGGGGGTGGGTACACAGCTGGTCACCGGCGGCGGCGACCCCTCATTGACCGGCGTATACAAACTCGCCGCCAAGGAGAGCGCCGACGGATCTTTTCTGCCCACGATGAAGGTGAGCGACAACCCCGAAAAGAGCACCAACCCCGGCGTAAAACAGGTTTACCGGTTTTACGGGGAGCGGGACTATCCGATCGCCGACCTCATCACCCTGGACGACGATCCCCCGGTGGAAGGTCAGCCCCACACCTTCTATCACCCTTCCGGCGACTACCGAAAGTTTCGGCTCCACGACTACACGCGGTTTGAACCGCTTCTGCTACGTCATATGGAGGGGGGCAAACGGACGATCCCCGCACCGTCCCTTGAGGCGATACGGGAGCGGACGATATCAAATCTCCAGAACCTGGATGAAACGTACACCCGTCTCATCAACCCGCATATATACAAGGTCGCCGTATCCCGGGGGGCTGCGAACACTCAAACAGGATATACTCGCCCGCTTCCTCACGGACGTCGAGGAATAACGTATGGCCCATCTCTCCCAGCGGTGGATCGGGATCGTCCTGCGGATAATCCGGGGATACTATCCCGACGGTGAAGTGGTGGTGTGGGGGCCTCTCGTTGAGGACGCAGGCGGCGCCGCTGATCCCGGCGCGTATCCCGGTGCGGAATCCGCCGGCAGTACCACAGCGGAGCCAGGCCGGAATGCAGCAGGCGGGAGGCTCGAGCTGGTCCTGGTCCAGCCGCCGGAACCCGCCCCCGATACGCTCATGGCGATTCGGGCGGATCTGGAGCGCTCGGATCTTCCCGTTCCCTGCGATCTGCGCGTGTTTAATGATTTGACAATACCTGAGCAGGATGAGGCTCTGGAGCGGGGAATTCGCCTCGGCGGATAGCAGCGCCCGCGTTTCCGACCGCCCGGCGCCTGGATCGGTGGTCACCGGTAGCGGTTCCATCGGCGGTTCCATCGGCGGCCGGGCAGGCCGGTACGTCCGGCAAAAAAAAGCCCCCGCCGGAAAATATCGGCGAGGGCTGTTGAGTATCTTGACTCACGACCGTATACGGTCGCGGTTGAAAAGAACTACTCGTTGATGATCGCGTCTGACGGGCACTCTTCGGCACATTCCCGGGCAAGATCTTCCATGTCGGCGGGAACAGTTTCAGCAACCGCTTCAGCGACGCCGTCATCATTCATGACGTAGAGATCCGGTGCCATATTGGTGCAAACTGCGCAGCTGATACAGAGATCAGGATCTACTTTGGTCTTCATAGTAGTGGCTCCTCGTGTGGTTTTTGTCGTAACGACACACCTATTGTGCCCAATGAACATTCCATTGTCAAATGCTTTCCCGTATTGCATAAATATACACTTTTTATTACGGTTCCCCCATGAGAACAGCCCCGTTTGATCGTCTCGCACTCTCCGATGAGTTGCGCGACATATTGACCAATGTAGAGGTAATTCTTCCGGAAAGTCGGGAGCATCTGCTGGATCTGGCATATATGGAGTCCGAAGAAGACTATGTGGAAGTCGCATACGAAGTACCGGACAAGGGCAGGATCGTCGAGGCAACGGTGACCCGCTGCCGCAACGGAGCGGCCGTAAACTATCCGGAGCCGTATATGCGCCGACGGGATCCCGAGGCAATGGTCGTGGCCGATAACAAGCCCACCGACAAATCACGCTGGCAGGATCGCTTTGAAGGTGAATTCAATGAGGTGCGAACGGCAACGTTTGACTGGTTCAAAAAGCAGGGGCGGCTCATTGTCCTCCCGTTCCTCTCGGGGGACAAGGAACGTGGATATCCGACGCTGCTTATCGCGCCGGCCAACGCCGGATTCTTCGTCGCCGGTCTTGCGGACCTCCAGGGATTCTATCCTGCCGAAGAGTTGCCCGTCGGGTTCTCTCCCCGGGCGGTGATATACCTCGCACCCCCTTTCCGCCACACCCATTTCAATGGAAAACAGGTGGTTGTACACAACCGGCTGCCGGGGATGCACGAGCTCTTTTCCTACAATCTTTATCCCGGACCGAGCGCAAAGAAAGGTGTCTACGGAATTCTGCTCTCCATCGGTGAGGAAGAGGACTGGGTGACATTGCACAGCTCGGCGGTCCGTCTCATCACCCCCTATGACAACGAATTCGTCATCATGCATGAGGGGGCGAGCGGGGGCGGCAAGAGTGAAATGACCCAGGCCTTTCATCGGGAGCCGGACGGACGTATTCGTCTCGCCTACAACACCGTCACCGACGAAGACGTCTTCTTTGACCTTCGGGACCCCTGTGAGTTGCGGCCGGTAACCGACGATATGGCGCTGGCCCATCCCTCCATTCAGACGAGCACCACCGGGCGTCTCATGATAGAAGACGCCGAGGCGGGGTGGTTTCTCCGGGTTGACCATCTGGACGAATACGGGAAGGAACCGAGTATCGAAAAACTGTGCATCAATCCGCCCGAGCCGCTGATCTTCCTCAATCTGGAGGGAAAAGCGGGTGCTACCGTACTGCCCTGGGATCACATCGAAGACAGTCCCGGAAAGCGGTGCCCCAATCCGCGGGTTATCATGCCGCGTCACTTCATCCCCCGTGTCGTAGACAAACCGGTCGGAATCGACGTGCGCAGCTTCGGCGTCCGGACGCCTCCGACGACCCGGGAAAAGCCAAATTACGGCATTATCGGTATGCTTCACATCCTGCCGCCGGCGCTGGCGTGGCTCTGGCGCCTCGTTGCACCGAGGGGACACGCCAATCCGAGTATCGTCACCACCGAAGGGCTTTCAAGTGAAGGTGTCGGATCGTACTGGCCCTTCGCCACCGGCAAGCGTGTCACTCAGGCCAACCTGCTCCTGCGCCTGATTCAGCAGACTCCGGGAACGCGATACGTCCTCATTCCCAACCAGTACATCGGTGCCTACAAAGTGGGATTCAATCCGGAATGGATCGGCCGGGAGTATATGGCACGCCGGGGCAGCGTCAAGTTCCGCCCGGAGCAGCTCATCGAGTCCCGCTGTCCCCTCCTCGGCCACGGACTGGAACGGCTCAAGGTCGCCGGGCAGCTCGTACCCAAGGGACTCCTTCGCGTGCATGAGCAGGTTGAGGTGGGCATCGACGGGTACGACGCCGGTGCAAAAATCCTCACCGATTTCTTCAAACAGGAGCTCAAGCAGTTCCGCGTCAAGGAGCTTGATCCCCTGGGCAAGGCGATCATCGACATCTGTCTCAGCGATGGAACGATGAACGACTACGCCAACATCCTGCCGCGCTGAACGTGCCGGTGGCGATAAACGCGTTCTCAAACAGGGCGGTGGCGGATCTGATCCGTCGCCGTTTTTTTTAATTTTTAATTCATTCTGAACTTCGTTCTGCCGGGCCGATACCGGCGATCCAGGTTGCAGTCCGGATCGGGACGCCGGTTCCGGCGGTGTCACCCGGATCAGTCCCGACTGACCTGCACCTTGATCACCCCGTCCCGGGAGACGGCGCGGTCCATGGCGGTCTGAAAATCGTCATAGGGATAGACCGCGGAGATCATGCTTGCCACATCGACACGGCCGGTACGCATCATCTCAAGGACGATGGGGTAGACGTGGGCGTAACGGAAGGAGCCGAAGACGGTCAGCTCTTTGGACATGACCAGGTTTGCCGGGAGCTCCACCGCCGGCGGCAGCGTGCCGATCTGGACGACTCGTGCCCCTTTTGCGGCGGCCCGGTATCCAAAGGCGAGGGCCGCGGGGGCTCCGGACGCCTCAAAGACGATGTCAAATCCGCCCTGCCTGAAGAGAGACTCCGCAAGCCCCTCTTCCCGGGGATCAACGACGGCGCGGGCGCCGTGTTCCAGGGAAAACTTCTGGGCAAATGGGGAAGGATCGGCGATGGTAATATCCGTCGCACCCAGCGCCCGTGCGGAGGCGGAGGTCATTTGACCGATGGTACCGCCTCCGGTGATGAGGATTCTGGCGCCGGCGACGCTGCCAACGCGACGGACCGCATTCATTCCCACCGCCAGCGGCTCCACAAGCGTGCCGGCGCCCCAGTCCAGCGACTCGTCGAGGAGATAACAATGGTCCGCGGGAACCACGAGGCGTTCCCCGAATCCGCCGTCGATATGGGGAATGGTGGCGGCGGTACCGATGAACTTCAGATTGTTGCAGAGATTGTAACGTCCCTCCCGGCAATACCGGCAACGGCCGCACTCTATCGACGGCTCCGCCGTGACGCGATCGCCGATTTTCAGCGACGTTACGCCTTCGCCCAGGGCAATGACCTCTCCTGAAAACTCGTGTCCAAGGACGAGGGGCGCCTGGGGAATGAAGTCACCGATGCGGTAATTTTCGTAGTAGTGGATGTCGGAACCGCAGATTCCGACCCGCCGCACCTCCAGCTTGACCTCTCCCGGTCCGGGGGTGCCTTCCGTCCGTTCTTCGAGTCTCAGGTCTCGCTTGCCATGCAGTACAAATGCTTTCATTGGTATCTCCTCAATTTGTCGGTACGTGAGATTTTCACCATACCATGCGTGGAAAGCGCTTGCAATCAACGCGCAATTTTCAAATGGAGATTTACGTCGTAAATGGGGCCGGAAGCGGTGTTTCTCCGGTATCTGGATGTCTGAGCCGAAATAAAATCGGAGTGATGGAGGAAAATAATGAAAGCGCTGTCATTATTCTTTCATCGATTTTGCCCCGATCA
>CBDESZ010000001.1:0-122679 GCA_965242725.1 Alkalispirochaeta sp. | reverse complement strand
CAATCGCCTACTATCCGGCTCTTGAGCTGGCGGCTGCCGTCGCCACCTCGTCTTCAGCGATGCGGGCGCATCAAAACAAGATAAGCGCTGAATTGTCCCTTCCCTCCGACGTGGTGGAGTGGCGAAAGCGCGTCCAGGACGAGATGACCCCCTTTGAACGCGGGCCGATCTTGAGCTTGTCTTCTCGACGCCGACGGTCATGCTGCTGCTTTTTTACGGGATTGTCCGCGACGGGTATCACGAACCGGCGTCGCTTGTGGGCTATCTCAGGTCCATCGACGATTCGGTCTTTCTGAACCACTTTCGGGAACTGTTGCAAATCGACCAGGCAACCGACGGGTGGATCAACGTCGACATCATCGAGAACGCCCTCGAAATTGATCGCGCCAGTGAGCGCATGCCCTTTCGCGAGGAAGCGACGCGGCTTGTCGCATTGCTTCAGGCTCCGACGCAGTTTCGAACCAAAATGGCGGACGTCCTTGAATGGTTTCACCGTCGCTACCTCTCACCGAACGCCCGGCGCGTCCGCGAGGAGGTGGAGGGCAGAATCGAACGGCTCCGACAACGAATCGAGAGCGATCCGGTCAGGACCCTGGACGCGTTGTCCGGCGGCAACTACGAGACGCTCCTGTCGGTGCGGGATACCATCGAAATCTTTCCCGTCCATCTTGCCGGCGCCGAGCACAGCATGATGCTTCAGGAAACGGCGTACGCCGTCATGGGCACCGCATTCCTCGACCACATCCTCGATGTCGAGCTCGCGCCGGGGCGGCTGGCGGAGCGGACGGACGAACTGGTAAAGGCGCTCTCGGACCCCAAACGTCTCGCCATTCTGCGCCTGCTCCGGCACCGGCCGAGCTACGGAAAGGAGATCGCCGATGAACTCGGCATCTCCGCCGCCACGATTTCCTACCATCTGGACAAGCTGTTGGGCGCTCACCTCGTACGCCTGGACCTCGCCGAGGGGCGCCGGTTTTACTACGCCCTCAATCCCGACGGTGTTCGCACGCTCATCGACTGTCTCGACCGGGAGTTTCTGCGGGAAGAGGCGGACGGGTAGTGTCTGCGGTGTCGGTTCTTCGCCGTCCTAAAAAAGGTGAAAAATGATTCCCACATTGATGCTGTTATTCAGGAGCGACATAATCCGGTGGCTTCCATACACGGAAATTCGCCTTTGCCTGACCAGCAGGGTGTAGCCGGAGAGGGGGATGTATTTTTCTTCCTCCGCACCCAGTTCTGGAAAGCCGACGCCGCCGTCGATATAGAACAGGACCACCGTATCTTCAGGGAGTCTGAAATCCAGTCCTATCTGGGTGAGGTAATTGTGCGACCACGGCGTGGGCGAAAGATTCACGTACCATTCATCCGTCTCCTCCCGCGGGATGGCGGCGACTTCCTTTCTGAAAGAATAATAGTCTCCTCCTTCCCAGGAGATCAGGGTGGATATCCCCAGACGAAGCGCGACTTTTGAACCGAAACGATAAAAAGCGCTGCCCTGTCCGCTCGTCCCGTAGAATGCATAGGTACCAGGGATTAAATTCCGGCTCGTCGCGGCCTTTCTCTCACGTTCAAAAGATGCCTCCCCGTACCATCCGGAACCGGATGCGGCGACTATGAACTGATGAAATCGTCCGAGGGGGAGGTAGAGTGTATGTCCGATTCCGGCCTGGGCGAACCGGGAGTAATCCTCGGTAATCAGGGAACTGCTGGCACGGTTCAGGTGAAGGTGAAGACTGCTTTCTCCGATGACCGGAGATTCGCGATCTTCAGGAATGTTGCCTAACGGGGGAACCGGGAGTACTTCGTACCCGAAGGGTCCGGCGGTATAGATACTTACACAGCCTGAAAAAGCCGCGGTAAAAAGCACCGGCAGAAATAGAGACTGCAGGAATAGAGACGGCAGCCAACGTTCAGCTTTTCGATACACTGACATGCCACACCCCTCTTCTGAAATATAGCATGATTTACCCTGAATTATAGACAACTGATATTTTTTATTACAAGAAAAAAAATTCTTCACAACCCGGTTTGCATCCTCATCGCGCCTGTCCGGAACGAAGTTCGGTCTATGGAATCGGGAGATCGAGATCGATACAATGGCGGCACATGAATCACAGCACCTGTATCGCCATTGTGGACAACGCGGCGCGGGTCGTCGTCGGTAAACGATCCGCCCTTGAGCTGATGCTTGTCGCCGTTCTGGCGGAAGGCCATATGCTCCTTGAAGATGTGCCGGGGCTCGGAAAGACGCTGATGGCAAAAGCGATCGCTGCGAGTATCGGTGGTACTTTCAGCCGGATTCAGTTTACCCCCGACCTCCTGCCGGCGGATGTGACGGGTTTTTCCGTGTACGATCAGCGTGCCGGCGAGTTTGTCTTTCACCACGGGCCGGTGATGACCAATGTGCTGCTGGCCGATGAGATTAACCGGACCATTCCCCGCACACAGGCGAGTCTGCTGGAGAGCATGGGCGAGTTCCAGGTGACGGTGGACGGGTCGACTATTGTACTGCCCAGGCCGTTTTTTGTCATCGCCACGCAGAATCCCATAGAAATGGACGGGACCTTTCCCCTTCCGGAGGCGCAGCTCGACCGCTTCCTGATGCGTATCGATCTGGGGTATCCGTCGCCCGAGGAAGAGGGTTGAGATTCTGACCCGTTTTCAATCGAGGGAACCATTGATGGAGCTTGCCGCAGTGGCGACTCCTGAAGATATTGTGGCTCTTCAGGAGGCGCGGAAGGAGATAATGATCTCCCCTGTGGTAAAACGCTATATCGCCGACATTGTGGCGGCCACGCGGACTCACAGGAAGGTCCGTTTCGGCGCGAGCCCCCGGGGTTCTCTTGGGCTCATGAAAGCATCCCAGGCGTTGGCCTTGATCAGGGGGCGAACATACGTTGTGCCCGACGATATCAAGGAACTGCTCCTGCCGGTTCTGGAACACCGCATTATCCTCCATCACGATGAACGAACGCGCGGCGCCGACGCACGATCCGTTCTGGATGAGGTTATTTCCTCCATTGCTGTCCCCGTCCCGCAGGTATGAGCGGAGATTACACTCCCGACACCACGGGCGACGACGACGGGGCGAGGGGAGCGTCGGTCTCAATACTCTCGGTGGGACTGGTGGTCGCCCTGTTTTGGCTCTTCCTGTTTATCGGACTTGTTCGAGCTGACGCAGGCCTGGCGGGAACCGCCGTTGCCGTTCTTCTCCTCGCCCATGGTACGCGTCTGTGGGCACGTATGGCGGCACGGGGACTTGATATATCGCTCTCAGTGGAAGAGGTCAGGGTTTTCCCCGGCGAGGAACTGCCCGTCACGGTTGCCCTTCATAACAAAAGAATATTGCCGCTGCGGGCGCGGATATGCCTCTCCTTCAGCGGGTTCAACGGAGCGGGGGAGAGCCTTGTCCCTTCCTCATCGCCGGAAACGGGGAAACTGGAATTGACGCGATACATACATCCCTTCGAGGGTTATGCGTATCGCAAAAGTTTCAGCGCACCTCAGCGAGGGATATACGTCGTAGGACCGGCGGTCGTATACGCCGGAGACGCGCCGGGGTTGTCGGAGGCGTCTTCCAAAGGAACAGATGCGGTCGAAGTCGTCGTATATCCGAGAGTCCGGCCAATGATCACGCCGGACACTTCGTTTCAGGAGTACTTCGGAATCCATGCGGCCAAGGGTCCTATTGAAGATCCCGCCTGGTACGCCGGAACGAGGGAATATAGCGGCAATCGTCCCGCCCGCCATATCCACTGGAAAGCGAGTGCCCGGCTTGGTGTTCTTCAGGAGAAGATCTTCGAACCGACATCTCACCGGAAAGTTCTCTTTGTCCTGGATGTGAGGGGGTATCGACGTGACGGTGGAACGGCGGTATTTGAAACAGCCCTCGAGGTGATAGCTTCTCTTGCTTCGGTCTACATGGAAAGCGGTGCCTCTATCGGAATTGTCACCAACGGGAAAATAGCGGGAGGTACATTCCGTTACATACCCCTGGGCCGGGGTCCGGAACAGCTTGGGATGATTCTGGAACTTCTCGCCCGTGTTACGATCGGAGCGGACAAGGATCTGGAAGAGCTGTTGCCCCGTGCCGGCAGGGGCGGAACGGGATTTGTCTATGTGGGATATTCCCCGGACGACCGGACAAAGCTCTTTTTTGGACTTCCCGCGGCACAACGGAAACGCATCCTTTTTATTTTTTCCCAAAGTGAAGGAACACCCCGGGACGGCCTCCCCGAAAACCTCGCGCCCCATCTGTCCGATGTCTACCCGGCCTACGTCGTCGCGGATCTGCTCCGGAACTTACCCGGGGAGGACGGCGGGTGATGAAGACGCTCCGGTTTTCTACGGCGGTGATGGAGTGGACGAGCCTGTACGTCGGCGCATCTCTGGTCATTCTCATTGTCGGCTCCGTGCCCGTCCCGGCGGGGGGAGCGCTCCTCGCACTTTTTATGCCTCTCGTCCTCTATCGGCTGTCCACAACCGTGCGGGTACGAAGGCTCACCACCCTCGGTGCATCAATTGCGGCGCTGTTGCTCTCGCTCCACCTTTCCTTTGCGACCTACGGAGGTTTTTCTCCCGGGTCCATCGCGGCTGCAACGGGGTGGTTGCGGGATAATCCGGTCGCCGCGGTATTTCTCGGTCTCATCACCACATTGTTCTGGATACAGGGTTTTCGTCTGGGGATGGATACCGAACTCTCGTATCCACGGACGGTCCGGCGCTTTGATACGGGCATAGGTGTGGTCACGGTGGTGGCGCTGGTTCGTATGGGATTCCAGTTGACCGATCCGTACTTCCTGCAAACGGCTATCTTCTATGTCGCCGTCGGCGCGGTGACCCTTTCGCTGGCACGACGCGCCGCGGATGGCGGGGATGGCGGGGATGACGGCTGGACGAGGGAACGTCGCTCTTCCGCCGGTTTCCTCATCTCCGTCGTGACGGCAGGCATCGTTCTCGGCGGGACGATCTATGGGCTGTACCCGCTCCTGACGCGCGCGGCCGGAGGCGCGTATCGGTCGATGCGCCGAGGGTTGGCCGCCTCCGAACCGTGGATAACCCGGATACTTCGGGCCATTTTTGGCAGAGGTTATACCGGGCCTTCCGGTGCCGTCCCCGCCGCGGAGGGGCAGGCACCACATATGGCGGTGGAACAGTATGTGGAGCCGGGGGCATTCATTTCGCTCATGGGGCGCATAGTTGCATGGGGTTTCGTCGGTCTCCTTGGCGTGATCGTCGTGTGGCTGCTGGGGGTCCGACTCGTTGCGCTCGGCAAGTCTCTGTGGCGACGCCCCGATGATTCGTCATCTTTTCCAAAGATTCGGGACGTGCCGGGACTCGTCGTTTCCTGGATGAGGCGTCACCTGATCCGTCTGATTTCGGGGGCGCGGACGATCGTCGTGAGGATTTTTCCGAGAAACAGAAATCTCCCGCCGACGGTCGAGGCATTTTTCCTGCTTACCCGCTGGGGACGATACGTGGGAGTGCGAAGAAGGTCCTGCGAATCCCTTGGTGAGTATGGACGCAGATTGAGCGCCGCGGCACCCGATCGGACCCAACCGATTCAGGCGATCATTTCTGCCGTTCAGGCCGAATATTACGGCGCCGCGACGCGTTCTGCGGAACGGGAGAGAGCGTTGCGCCGTTCCCTCGCCGAGCTTGGAAGTCCCGTGGTTCGCAGGATACGCGATAACGTGACGAGGGGGCGTTACCGGTCGACGGGCACCCGTACCCGTGACGGCACGTAGCCGAGACGTTTGGATATCTGGTCGCCGGCGGCGATGAGGTGGTGCGCCAGCTCGTCGCGCCGTCCTTCGATGACGTCTATGTTGTTGCCGCTGATGCTGCAACTGGCGACGACCTTGCCGCCGGCGCCGCGGAGGGGTGCGCCGAGACAATAGGTGACCGGTTCATTTTCAGAGCGGTCGATTGAGTAGCCTCGCGCCAGGGTGGCCTCCATTTCATCCTCAAATGCGGCGGGGTCGACGATCGTTTGGGGTGTCCGCGAGGGCAGCCCCGTTTCTTTAATGATGCGGTCCCGCTCCTCCCGCGGAATAAAGGCGAGAAACGCCTTTCCCACCGCCGTTGAGTGGAAGTAGGCGTGGTCTCCGATGGCGGAACGCGCTTCCAGGCGGTGCGACGATTCGATCGCGTAAATGTACAGAAGCCTGTTGCCGTCGGGGACGGTGAGGTAGACCGACTCGCCCACCGCATCGGCGAGCTCCCGCAGACCCGGCGCCGCGCGGTCCCGTATCTCGACGTTGACCCACGTCGCCTGGGACAATCCTATGACCGCAGTTCCAAGGGCATACATACCGTTAACTCTGACGACGTATCCGCCGGACTCCAGTGTCGCCAGGATCGTCCGCAAGGTGGTCTTGGGGTACCCCGTGGCATTTGAGATATCTCCCAGGGAGAGGGCCGGGCGATCGATGGAAAACTGCCGGAGGATGTCGAAAGCCTTTATGATCGACTGTATCATCGGTAAATATTCTATAATGTAGAACGATAGACGTCAATGAAGTTTTTGTTTGACGAATATAGAAAGCCGTTTTAGAGTTAAGAATACTTACCGAAGGAGGGCAGTATGAAAAAAATTGCATTGGTATTGATCGTTTCCCTCGCAACCGCGGCGATGGTCTTTGCCTCCGGTGTCCAGGAGGGCGCCCAGGCATCGGGAGGACCGGTAACGCTCACCTGGGCCTCCGTCAGCGTCCCAAATGACGCACATACCCAGGCGATGTACGAGTTTGAGAAAGTTGTGGAAGATATTTCCGGCGGAGAGATACAGGTTGAGGTCTTTCCCGCGGGTGAGCTGATCGTTCAGGACCAGCTGCTGCCGTCGGTGCGTCGGGGCAATATCGATATCGCCTACGCCGGCCCCAACTGGCTTGCCCAGTTTGTTCCCTACGTCTCGATGTTTGCGGCCCCGTACATTTTTGACAGCTACGAGCACATGTCCACCGCCCTCAACGGGGATATTGCTGACCGCCTCAACGAGGATATCATTGCGGAACTCGGCGTCCGCTCCCTTGGTGCCTTTTATCTCGGTACACGTCAACTGAACCTGCGGGATATCGGTCGGGTCGTCCGTACGCCTGAAGATATGGAAGGTGTAAAGCTCCGGATGCCGGGAACTGAAACGTGGCAGTTCATGGGACGCGCCCTCGGTGCCAATCCGACTCCCCTCTCTTTCTCCGAGGTATATCTTGCCCTCCAGACCGGCACGATCGACGGGCAGGATAATCCCCTTCCCACCGACTACAATGCGAAGTTTTATGAGGTGACCAAATACATCATTCTCACCAACCACTACATCAACCCCGTCATGCCGGTGATCAATGAGGACAAGTGGCAGTCCCTGTCGGCACAGCAGAAAGAATGGGTCATGGAAGGTATCGCCGCCGCACGGGAGCTCTGTGACACCACCAATCTCCAGAACGAGGCGGAGCTCCTTGAGTTCTTTGAGGGTGAAGGCATGGAGATCATAGAGCCCGATCAGGAAGCCTTCAAAGAGTATGCCCTGAACATGGTTATGAATAATGAAGAGATGACCGCAAGCTGGGACATGGATCTCTTTGAACGAATTCAGGAGATAGGCGAATCTCTGCAGTAGGCAGCGACGCTATCGCCGGTAGCAAACGGTACGGGGGCCCGCATCGGGGTCCCCGTTTATGTATGGGCTCCCAATTATCAACGGGTATACAATGAGTAACAAGTTTCGCCAAAGCGCCCTCGGACGGGTACTCCTTTTTCTTCTGGACGTTGTCGAGCTCTATCTGCCGATGGCGGCGTTTGTCATGCTTTTTCTGTTGTTTGTGCTGAACGTCTTTTTTCGTTACGTTCTGAACGCACCGCTCACGTGGCCCTACGAGCTGATCACCCTCAGCTTTGTCTGGACCGCGATCTTCGCCGCAACGTATGTACGCCGTATCGGCGCTCATGTGGAGTTCACCCTCGTCTATGATTCCCTCTCTCCGGGCAAACAGCGCCTCTCCCGGATTCTGGCAAACTCGGCGGTTCTGCTGACATTCGTCGTCGCCATACCTGCCAGTCTGGACTGGGTCCTCTTTATGGATTTCAAAGCGACGGCCAACCTGAAGATTCCCTTCAGCATCGGCTACTTTCCGGTTGTTCCCTTTCTCATCCTCGTTGCGGGGCATTCCCTGTACGATATCGTCATCGATATCCGGGGATGGCTCCGGGGCGATGATTCCCCGGATGCCAGCGCGGGCGACCAGGTCGACGAAAAGGATATCATCGTATGAACATACCCCTGCTGATTTTCGCCGTCTTTTTTGTGCTGATCTTTGTGCTTCGTATCCCCATCGCTTTTGGACTGATTGCAAACGCGATTATTTACATGCTCATCACCGGACGCGACATCGGTCTCGTCGCGGAGTCGATGATGTCCAACCTCTATGTGAAGTTCATCATTATCGCCGTGCCCCTCTTTATTTTCACCGCCAACGTCATGAACAGCGGAAAGATTACTGACCTTCTTTTCGGCTTTGCCAACGGACTGGTGGGACGCATGCGGGGCGGGATGGGACATGTGAACGTCGTGGCGTCGTTCATCTTTTCCGGGATGACCGGCTCCGCCGTTGCCGATGCGTCGGGCCTGGGGATGATGGAAATCGAAGCGATGCGCAAGTACGGCTATGACGACGGATTCAGCTGTGCAATTACCGCCGGGTCCGCGACGATCGGTCCCATCTTTCCTCCCAGCATTCCCATGGTCTTTTACGCGATGCTCTCGGGGACCTCCATCGGCGCGCTCTTTCTCGGGGGTATGGTGCCCGGAGTCATCCTCGGCGTCGCCCTCATGGGCTACGTCGCCTTTGTCGCCCGTCGCCGGGACTACCCCCGTGGGGAGGTTGTCTCGTTCAGGCAGTTTCTGCGCATCACCCTGCGCTCCTTTCCGGCGCTGATGACGCCGGTCATTCTTCTGGCGGGTATCTATACCGGCGTGGTGACGCCGACGGAAGCGGGAGCTCTCGCGGGGCTCTACGCCCTGGTTATCTCCATGCTGGTCTATCGTGCCCTCGGCGTCCGCCATCTGTGGAAGATCGTCATGGACACGGTGCGCCGGACCGGGGCGGTCTCAATTATCGTGGGCAGCGCCTTTACCACCGCCTACGTCGTTGCCATAGAGAACGTTCCCGATATGTTTGCGGCGGTTCTCCTCGACATGACCACCAATAAATACGTCCTGCTCCTGCTCATAAACATCCTCTTTCTCGTGCTCGGGATGTTTATTGATACCTCGACGATCACGGTGGTCTTCATACCAATGGTCCTGCCCCTTGTTGAGACCCTTGGAATCGATCTCGTTCATTTCGGAGTTGTGGTGGTCCTCAACATGATGATCGGTCTTTCCACACCGCCCTTCGGGGTGCTCCTCTTTATCGTCAGCGGGATTTCCGACACACCTCTCAAGGCGGTGATCCGTGAGGCAATTCCCATCGTGGTGGTCATGATCGGGGTGCTCCTTCTCATCACCTATGTGCCGGGGATCGTTCTCTTTCTGCCCAATCTGCTGTGGGGGTGAGGCATGCCGGAGCGAGAGGTGAAACGGGGAATGAGGCCGCGAGGAGAGAGGCGATGAGCGTACGGCAGCGACCGAATATCGTCCTGTTCCTCACCGACCAGCAGCGGTGGGATTCCCTCGGGTGTTATGGTGCGGACTGGGTGCAGACGCCGCATCTCGATCGTCTCGCCGCGGAAGGAGTGCGCTTTGACCGGTGCTACGTGAACAATCCTGTGTGCACGCCCAGCCGCGCCTCCATTTGGACCGGCCGGGAGCTGCCCGATCACGGCGTCTATCGCCTTTACGATCTCATGCCGGAAGACGCCGTTTTCTTCCCCCGGCACCTGCAGGAGGAGGGATACCGGACGGCGCTGTTTGGAAAGCTCCACACAAGCAGCCGCCTCTTTGAGGCGGAGCAGCGACATCGCAACGACGGGTTTGACGAGTATGAGTGGGCGATCGAGGCGGCGATCCATCTCGATTCCCCCTTTAATGGATACAGCCGTTGGCTGAAGGAACACCATCCCGACTTTTACGACGATCTCCAGAAACGGGGGCGAAATGTGCTGCACCACCCGCGGGAGGCGCACTTTACCCACTGGGCGGCGGAACGCACGGTCAATTTCATCGATCGTTCAGTCCGGGACGGCGTCGGGGACAATCCGTTCTTTGTCTGCATGAGCGTCTTTGACCCCCACAATCCCTATGAGGACTATCCACCGGAGATGCTTGATCGAATCGACGAAAGCCGCATGCCGCCGCCGCTTTCCGATCAGCGTCGCAACCGACCGGCGGGGGTGGAGTGGGAGCGTCGCCGCTCCTATCTGGGCGCCTTTGAGGAGTTTTCAGATGAGGAGATCGCTGCGATGCGACGGGGATACTTTGCCTCCGTTGCGTTGATCGATCTGGAAGTGGGACGGGTGCTGGACGCTCTTGAGGAGGCAGGAGTTGCCGACAACACGCTCATACTTTTTGTGAGCGACCACGGAGATATGCTGGGGGATCACGATCTGGTGGTGAAGGGCGCGTACTTTTACGACGCCTGTTCCCGGGTTCCCTTCCTCATGCGTTGGCCGGGACACGTACCGGAAGGGACGGTCATCGACACCCCGGTGCAACCCCACGATATCGCCCGGACGATCCTCTCCGCTGCGGAAGTGCCGCGGGCAAAATTCGACTATCTCATGCCCGATTCACGGGACCTTCTCCCGCTGACGAAGGGGGAGGTACACCGCGTACACGACTACGCGGTCACCGCATACCGAAATTCCGGCATCAGCGACGGGAAAGAACCGTGGGATCCGCCGATCGACGCAACGATGATCTGCGACGGACGGTTCAAGCTGTCCCTGTATCACGGTGAATCACCGGAGGGCGAACTCTACGATCTCCACGCCGACCCGCAGGAGTTGAATGATCTCTTTGACAACCCGGAGTATGGGGAGACGCGGCTCCGCCTCACGGAGGGGCTCACGGAATGGTTCTTCCTGAAGGAACAGCGTAACTCCGCCAGCCGGGGAGGAGAAAGGAGACCGGGGCCCGCAGACCAGTTGGATAACAGGCTTACAACGTGACGAAGGAGGAGTGATGAAACGTACGGAGCGACCCATTGAAGGAATTATTCCCGCACCGATCAGCGTATTTGACGAAGAGCGGAAGTTTGACTACGACGGATTTGCCCGGCAGATCGAGTATCTCGTCAACGGCGGCGTCAACGGGGTATTTCTGACCGGTACCACTGCAGAGGGCGCCTACGTCACCATGGACGAACGCCTCAAGGCGGTCGAGACGGTGGAGCGCATCGTCGGGGAGGCGGTGACCATGTACGCCGTGATCGCGAGGCCCGGAACCCATCAGACACTTGAGGAGCTCAAGACGCTGAAAGGGACCGCCGTCGCCTACGTCGCCTCGGTAACGCCCTTTTACATGCCCACCGATCAGGAGGGGATCGTCACCCACTACAGGACCCTCGCCGACGCGAGTCCCGTGCCGTTTATGCTCTACAACATCCCCCAGAACACCCACAACCCGATCCACGTCGATACGGTGCTCAAGCTCGCGGACCATCCAAACATCGTCGGTATAAAGGACAGTTCCGGCGATTTCAAGGGGTATACCCAGGGGATACTCACCCTGCGCAACGGGTTTGCCTGGGTCCAGGGTGAAGACCTTCTGGATGCGCCGTCGTTTGCCATGGGAGCACCGGCGATCGTCACCGGCCTCGGAAATGTCGAGATAGCGCCGTACGTGAGGATGTATGCGGCGGTGAAGGACGACGACTGGGAGACGGTCCGGGAGTGCCAGCGCCGCATCAACGATCTGGCGCGGATCATTCCCGCCTGCAACGGAAAGGTCCTCCCCGCAATCAAGAGCGCCGCGGCGTTGCAGGGTCGGGGCAACCACCGCATGCATATCGCCGCCCACGATCTCACCTCCGGCGAGATCGCTGCGCTTCGCAAGGTGGCAAAAGACCTGAAGCTGGCGATATAGGGACCGGCGATGGTCGACCTCAAATCGCGGCTCTCCGGAATTGTCACCGTTCTCAATACTCCCTTTACCGACGACGACACGGTTGACCTGGGCGCCCTTGAACGTAACGTCGAGAGCGCCCTTCAGGCGGGGGTGGCAGGCTTTCTGGTGCCTGCGATGGCGTCGGAGGTGGATGCGCTCACGGAAACTGAGCGGGAGGAGATCGTGAAGCGTGTCGTCGGGACCGTATCAGGTCAAGTCCCCGTCATCGGCGGCGCCTCGGCACCGACCACCGCCGAACGCCTCCGGTGGATCGACCGGGTGATGAACGCCGGGAGCGACGCGGCGCTTGTGGCGATTCCCTTTTACGACATCCCGACGTGGGAGCGGGAGCTCCGGGCGGTTGCCCTGGCGGGCGCCCCGCTGATGATCCAGGATTGGGACGCCCGCGGGTACGGCGCCCCGGTGGAGTCCATTGCGCGCCTCTTTGCCGAGCTTCCGACGTTTCAGTCGATCAAGATCGAAGTCGTACCGGCGGGATACAAGTATACCCGGGTGCTTGACGCGTGTGACCGGAACATCCACGTTGCCGGGGGCTGGGCGGTCACACAGATGATAGAAGCCCTCGACAGGGGGGTGGACACCCTCATGCCCACGGGAATGCATGAAATCTACACGGAGATTGTCCGGCGCTACAAACGAGGCGACCGGGACGGCGCCCGGCGTCTCTTTGATTCGATCGTTCCGGTTCTCGCGTTTTCGAATCAGCATCTCGACATTTCGATCTATTTCTTCAAGCGGCTCCTTCAGCGCCAGGGTATTTATCCCACACGGCATTGTCGGGCGCCGGGAATCTCCTTTGACCCGATCCATGAACGCATTGCCGATGAATTGATCGACCGCGTGATCGAGACGACGGCGCAACTCCTCCATTGAGAAAAGGACGCACCCATGAGCGGACGGAACGGAAAAAACGTACTCTTCCTCATATCCCACGACATCGGACGACGCTTTCCCGTATACGGCAACAATGAGGCAATGACGCCCCATATCGACCGCTTTTGCCGGGAGGCTTTTCATTTTCACAATCACTACTGTCAATGGCCGCTGTGCGGTCCCTCCCGGGCCTCCCTCTTTACCGGCTGCCGTCCCCCGACGACGCAGCGCTACGATAACAGGCCCTTCTTTGACGAGTTTCGGCGGCGTACGGGATATGAGCCCGCAACGCTCCCGGAGGCGTTCGGCAACGCCGGGTATACGACCAGGGCATTCGGGTTTGTCTACCACGATGCCGTGGACGGGCCGTCGTGGAATGCGGGGCACCGGCAGGTGCCGGAATGGGCCGATGAGAATGACGGCTACGATGACGTACCGGAACGCCTGCGTCTGGGGTGGCGCACTCAGGAAGCCAAAGAGGTGATCGTCCGGCGCTGGCGGGCGCTGCAGGCGGCGGGCGTCACGGAGGAGCAGCTTGACGATCCGGCAACGGAGCGGCGTGCCCGGGGACCGGCGGTGGAGCGGTACGAGGGCCCCGATACGGGATATCCCGACGGGGTCGCCGCCAATGCCGCCGCGGAGTGGCTTCTGGGGCGGCGAGGATTGTCCAACGAGGCGTCCTCCGAGCCGTTCTTTCTCGCGGTGGGCTTTGTCTCCGGCCATACGCCGTTCCGCGCGCCGGCGCGGGACTGGGACCGCTATGACCGGGAGGCACTCACGCTGCCGCCGTACCGGAAGGCGCCTGTCGGTACGACCGAGTGGGCCGAGGGAGACAGCGAACCGTCACAGTTTTACACGACCGACGGATACACAAAGCCCTGGCACGCCGATGAGGCGCAGTCCCGGGAGCTTCTCCACGGACACTATGCCACGGTGAGTTATACGGATCGCCAGATCGGAATTATTCTTGACGCCCTGGGGCGGTCGGGACACGGCGACGATACGATCGTCGTCATCACCTCGGACCATGGATTTCACGACGGCCACCACGGCTACTGGGGTAAGCACAATCTCTGGGAGCAGTCCCTGCAAGTGCCCCTCTTTGTGGGCGTTCCCGGACGACCGGGCGGGCGGGTAGACGCAATGACCGAGCATGTTGATCTCTTTCCGACGCTCTGCCGGCTCGCGGGGATTCCCGTTCCCGACCATGTGGACGGTGCCGCCTTTGACGGGCTGTTGACCGCCGGCGGCGATGTGTCGGAGGCGGCGGGGCAGCGGGACGGAGACGCGTCGCCGGCGTCCTCCCCTCGAAACGGAGCAAAGGACAGGGTCTACGCCCATCGGCGTCACATGTGGCATGACCGTGTCCATGCATACGCGGAGGCGCACACCGTTCGTACCGGCCGTTACCGCTATACCTGTTACATTGACCAAGATCGTCGCGTTCTGCATGAAGAACTTTTTGACTACCGCGAAGACCCGCAGGAGCGATTCAATCTGTTGGGAAGCGCCGGGGGCACCGGGGGCGCCGTCGGCGGGCCGCCCGAGGAGTTCCTGTCGGACCTGCGGGCGGACCTTCAGCGGTTTTCATTGAAGTAGGGACAGGTGCGATAGAGAGCCGGACCGAGTTTCGGGAGTTTCCACTCGCTTCCACCCGCACGGTTGTGGACAGCAGATCAGGTTTTCTGTGAAGGCGACGCCTGTTATGCTTGGTGCCATGGCACAACCGAACGTTCTCATTTTCATGGTCGATCAGCTCACGGGTACGCTT
This sequence comes from Alkalispirochaeta sp., assembly GCA_965242725.1. Classification (GTDB taxonomy): domain Bacteria; phylum Spirochaetota; class Spirochaetia; order DSM-27196; family Alkalispirochaetaceae; genus Alkalispirochaeta. The sequence goes on along the minus strand of CBDESZ010000001.1, from coordinate 107,974 downwards.
TTTCCCGATGGCCCCGTGGACTGGCTTCACACACCAAACCTCCGCGCCCTTTCCGAGAGGTCTGTGCGGTTCTCCAACTGCTATACCCCCTCCCCATTGTGCGCGCCCGCCCGGGCAAGCTTTATGGCGGGGCAGCTGCCGAGCCGTACCGGAGTCTATGACAACGGTGCGGAAATGCGCTCCGATACCCCGACCTACGCCCATCACCTTCGACGGGCGGGATATCAGACGTGCCTCGTCGGGAAAATGCACTTTGTCGGACCCGATCAGTTGCACGGTTTTGAAGAACGGCTGACCACGGACATCTACCCCGCCGATTTCGGGTGGACGCCGGATTACCGAAAACCGGGAGAGCGGGCGGAGTGGTGGTACCACAACATGGGCTCCGTGACGGGGTCCGGTGTTGCGGAGATCAGTAATCAACTTGAGTTTGACGACGACGTCGCCCATGAAGGAAAGGCGAAGATCTATGACCTTGCCCGCGGCACCGACGGGCGCCCGTGGATGGTCACGGTGAGTTTCAGCCATCCCCACGATCCCTATGTCGCACGCAGACGATACTGGGATCTCTACGAAGATTGCGAGCATTTGATGCCGGAGATCCCGGCGATTCCCTACGAGGATCAGGATCCCCATTCCCGGCGTATCCTGGATGCAAACGACCGGCACAACTTCACCATACAGGAGGAGGACATACGCCGTTCCCGGCGGGCGTACTTTGCCAATGTCTCCTATCTGGACGAGCAGATCGGCGCGATTCTCAGGGCGTTACGGGATACCCGGCAGGAAGAGAATACCATCGTCGTCTTTCTTTCAGACCACGGCGACATGCTCGGCGAGCGGGGACTGTGGTTCAAGATGTCACCCTATGACGGTTCCTCCCGGGTTCCCCTTCTCATTTCGGCGCCGGGCCTGACTCCGGGACGTATAACCACGCCGGTGTCCCTGATCGACGTAAACCCCGCGCTTGCGGATCTCGTCGGTATGGATATGTCCGGGGTGACTCCCTTTACCGACGGTATGAGTCTTCTCCCGCTGACCCGCGGAGAGGCGCGGGAGGAACCGGTAATTATGGAGTACGCTGCCGAGGCGAGCTACGCCCCGGTAGTCTCGATCAGGCAGGGACGATGGAAATTCAACCGCTGTGAACTTGACCCGGATCAGTTGTTTGACCTGGAGGCGGACCCCCATGAACTGCACAATCTCGCCGGAAATGAGGAGTATGCCCATATCCACCGCCGGTTTGCCGGGCAGGCGGAAGAACGGTGGAACCTGACACAGTTTGACGCCGACGTACGGGCGAGCCAGCAGCGCCGCCTGACCGCCTATGAAGCGCTCCGCCGGGGCGAGTATACGCCGTGGGACTTCCAGCCCGTGAAGGACGGGACGAACCGTTATATGCGCAACCACATGGACCTGAACGTGGTTGAAGAACGAAACCGCTTTCCCCGGGGAGAGTAGGATCGTTTTGGATTATTGAGCGCCCGGGAGATATCTTAGAAATTAACTAAGAAATAAGGTGGGGCGCTATGAAAAGGCGAATGATGGTCACCTTCTGGATCCTGGCGGGAATGTTCTGGGGACTCCCGCTCTTTGCGGACTGCCCGGACCCGGACGCGACGTATACGATTACGCCGCCGACCTTTGATCCTCATGTGGGCTTTGAAGTGAGCGGAACGGCGTCGGCATCGCCCAGCCCCAAACTGTGTTTCGAATCTTCGAATTGGGTCCTCGTCGACAAGGGCGGCGAAACTGAAATTACCATCGATTCCGTCGGCGGCCTCATCGTCTGGACGCCGGGTACACCGGGACCGGTTACGATTACCATTGGGGTGTGCAAGAACTCTGTTGCGGACTGTAACTGGAAATCCCAGCCCGAGAATCTGCTGGCAACTGCGGAGCTGACCTATGATGTCAGCCCCAACAGCGTGACCTACCCCTCGTCGTCCGCCTATATCGACGAGATGTCGGTTGTAGAGATAACCGGGACCGCCTACGACGACAACCTTAATGATTCCGAGGCCTTTGTCGGGTACACCCTGGAGTGGAAGACCGTCGGCGCTTTTTCGGAATGGGCCTTTGTAGATCCCGATCAGGACGATCCCGTTCTCGGTAAGGGGTGGTATTCCACCCCCGTCGACGGCACGGCGAGCGACACGCTTGCCGTCTGGGACATCGCCGGAATCCCCGACGGAACACAGATCGATATACGCCTTACCGTACGCTACGACGAAAATGGAACAGACGTTTTTGACTACCTCAATAACGAAGTGATAATTGACCGTACGGCGGCAAGCGGATGGCCGAAATTCCACGGACCGACCGCACGGTCCGCCGCCGCTGCCGATCTGGACCTGGACGGCAGCGCCGAGATCATCTTTGCCGGATATCAGGCAACGGACGGCCTGGTTGTCTGGGACAATCAGGGAACGACGTCCCGGCAATTGCCGGTGATTACCGGTTCCCGGGCGGGAGTAGCCGTGGGGAATGTCCTTGGCGACGGACGGCCGGAAATCGTCTGGCCCGCCGGAACGGCTTCCACGGATCTATTGATCGTTTCCTACGATACGGGCGAGGACACTCTTGTCATTGAGCAGTCGGTGGAGGTGCCGACAACGTCCTCCGGCGATGTGGCGAAGGCCGTTCCCCTGCTTGTGAATCTCGATACCGATGATTACTACGAGGTTGTCCTCACCACAATGGACGGCCGCGTATTTACCTACGATCCCGGAAGTGATGCATTGGTCCTGATATACGACGCACCGTCGGGCGTGTGCCACGCCCCCTCGGCGGCCGACTTTGACGGTGATTCCATGGTGGAGATCGTCTTTTCCACAATGACCCGTGCATACGCGCTCACCTACCAGAGCGGCGGACGGAGCGGAGGACAGTGGGTCCCCTTTCCGGGATGGACGACCACCGGTCGCGGCGGCACCCAGGACGGTATCGGCCTCGCGGTCGAAAATGTTGCCAAGGTGGCCCTCCCGACGGGGGCGTGCGGTTCGGGACTCGCAAAACCGGCCATCGGGGATATCGACGGCGACGGTGTCCTGGAAGTGGTGATTGGGCCCAACGTCATAGACGAGAACGGGGTGGTAGAGGCGGTTCCTCCATTTGTGCTCGCCAGTGCGGACGGCGGGATTTCGGCGACCATCGCCGACCTTGACGGGGACGGTACAAACGGATTGGAGGTGATCGTCGGAAACGTCGCATGGCACGGTCGTGCAACGATCGACCCGGGTCTCTACGACATAAATCCTCTGGACTTTCTCGCAGGCGAATCCTACATGGGACCGGCGATCGTGGGTGAAACGAGCTTTCATAGTCGTCCCGTACTGACGGTAATAAGCGGCGGTATCGGCGTCACCGGTATACGGGGTTTCAGCCTGCGCAGCGAGATGGAGGCACCGAAATTTCCCAAGGTACTCTTTGGGGAGACTTCCTATGCAATCGTCCCCGTTCTGGGTGACTTTGACGGTGACGGCCACGCCGACCTCCTGGCACCCGTGGTAAGTCAAAAATACGGCGCCATTATCGGAAAATGGATCATTCCCGGGATCGCAGATCCCCCGTACCGCCCCGAACGGAACCAGTGGGAGATGTACGGGCATGACCTGCTGCGAAGCGGGCGGTACACACTTCCCCGTCCCAACCGTCCCGTCCTGACCGGCGTTGAATGGGGATTCTTTGGTGCCGATCCACATCCATCCCTGAATGTCTATTGGGAAGATCAAAGCAATGTGGAAACGGGCTATCGCGTTGAAATCGCCTCGACGGCAGACCCCTACGATTTTCAGCCTTTCTTCAGTACGGGTCCCGATATCGAATCAATCGGCGCGGCCATCAGCTCCGGTGATTATCGCATACGCGTTCGCGCATGGCGCTACGATACGGTGTTTAATGAAGAGATATGGTCCGATCCGTCGGAAACGGTTGTTCTCACGGTACCGTGAGCGTGCGGAGCGGTCTTGCTCCCGCGGGCCGGGAGGTGCGGCATCGCGGAACGCCGGCGTTCAATATATAAAATTTGTCGATAGAATCCATTTGCCGGTGAATTTTCGTACAGGACGCGATACTTTGCCTTCAGGATTTTTATACATCACCCAAAGACGAGGAATTATATCGGTATGACGATTGTGAATCACCGCCGGCGGTATACCGCTACGGCACTGATGGTGCTTTTTCTGTTTCTGACGACGAGTTGTGAGTCGCCGGTGAACTCCGGCACCGACGCACCGGAAGGTCCCGACGACGTGAGTACCCGCTCCTTTTATATGGGATTTACCCCGTGGCCCTACCGGATGGACGGAGATTTCAACGAGATCCTGTACACCTACGATCTTATTCAGGACTACGGCGATATTGTCGCCCACCATTTTCAGCAGGGTATTCCCTATCCCGAAGCGTATGCGATGCGCGGTAGTCCCGTTGCGACGGGGCTGCCGGGGTACGATGGTGACGACTCGGACGGGACAAACCACTCCCTCGTGTATGCGGAGATTGACCTGCGAACGGGACAGACCGACGTCGTCGATAGAGTCTATCTCGCCATAGATACGACCAATACCGGGCGGGACGATCTCATCGGGTACTATGGTGAGGACTACGACGATGACGGCAGCACCGAGCAGCAGCCCCGGCCGAACAATACGGCGCTGGACCCGAATGTCGGCGGGACGGAGGAGATTGACTGGAGCGCGGCGACCTTTGCCGACCAGGTTGTGGCCGATGCCTTTGTGAGTTACGCCCGTGCGGTGATTGACGAGTTCAACAGCCGGGGACTTGAAATCGCCTATTTCAACTATGCGTCGGAGATCAGCGATCTTCTCCTCCATGATGCAACGGAGTACGGGGAGTTTCTCGTTTTTGTCGACAGAGTCTATACGGCTTTGAAGGTTGAGTATCCCTCGCTGCCGCTCATGGTTTCCATCGCCCTCAAGCACCCCGATTCGGCTGACATGCAGACGATACGGTACAACATCGGGGCCCTTACCGATTACGTTGACGTATTGGGTATCAGCGTTTATCCCTATGCGTTCTTTGATCCGGCCATACATGCTCCGTTCGGGCTGCCGTCGGACTGGGTGAGTCAGATCACCTCACTGTCCGGCGGAAAGCCGGTTGCCTTTACGGAGACGGGGTGGATTGCGGAGGATCTGACGATCCCCGCGTACTCTTTGGCGCGAACCGCCGACGAATCCGCCCAGGCCGCCTTTACCGAGGCGCTCTTTGCGGAGGCAGACAATCTGAACGCGGAGTTTGTCGTCTGGTTTTCCCTTGTTGACTACAGTTACTTCTGGGAGAATACACTGAACTCCGATCCGCTATCCGCTATCTGGCGTGACACGGGAATTCTCGATTACGACGGCGCGACCGACCTTAACGCAGCTACCGCCGCGACCGCCGGAATCGCGGCGACACCGATCGGGGATGCCGGACTGTCGGAACGCGCCGCGGCGTCGGTGTGGACGCAGTGGCTGGGCCGGGAGCGCCGGCAGTGATCGTCCGACGGGCTACGGAACAAACCACCGCTGGGGATGCTTCAAATCTATGTCACCCGTCAGCGACCGGTAGGGACAGGTTGCCGCTATCGTACAGGCTCACTTTCGCCCGCGACGGTAATGAATTCGCGTTGACCCATTCCCGAGATCTTGTATCCGGCGCCGAGGGCGGTAAACTCCAATACCCCTGGCTCGGCGGCACTGTTTGTGGCGAGGGCAATCGCCAAAATCGTCTGGTCGGCAAAGTCTGTGTTATCGGGATCATAGGGGCCCTCTCCACTATCGGGTGACATGATGTCTTTATGAATAGCGTTTTCAGTCCCGTCGATACCGACGAATCGCGCCGCATCCGGTGATACGGAACCGACGGAAAAGAGAGTCTTCTCTCCTTGGGGAAAATTCTCGTTTGTCAGATAGTATCGCGCCGTGCTGCGGTACCAGCTGCCTCCGTCACCTTCGCCTTCAGGATGGGTATAGAGTTGAATCCACATTTCGCCGTCCCCATAGGTATCGGATCTGTTCTGCAGCTCCACCCAATAAGTTTCGAGGTCCGATACTTTCACCGAATGGGTTGCATCTCCAAAAAAGTACCAGTTGATCTTGGTCCCGAATCCCTCGGTCAACGGTCCCTGCACCCACTCATCGTCACCGATGTTTTCAAAACTCCATCCGTTAAGATCGGTATCCCCACCGGGATACGTTTCATCCGCGGCGATTGCCGCCACCTGACCTTCCGGTACCTCACCATCCCATACCCAATCATCGTGGGCAATCACATCGGGATAGACCAGGACGATGGTGGCGGTGGCGGAACTCAACGCCGTCCCGTCCGTTACGACAAGATCGACGCGAAATACCCGTGCCCCCTGGCCCTGATCCGGCTTCAACGTTACAAGATCATCGGGGTACAACGACAGGCTGTCGCTCCCCGCGCCTTCCTGGAGATCGCCGTCCACAAACCACGTATACAACGCCGACTCCGGGTCGAATCCCTCGGTAGTGACCTGCGAGGTGATCACCGCCGGGTCGACTCCTCCCGCGTTTACCGGAGAATCGGAAACGGTCAGACTTACATCAAGGGGGTCGTTAAACTCGTTGATGATTCCCACGTCGATGTCGCCGATGATGGGATCGACATCATCCGGCGTGAGCAGAAAGTCGCCGGTTGAAGTTCCATTTTTCACGATTCGCACCGTATCGATGGCACCCGGCCATATTTCGTACCCGTTGTCCAGGAGTTTCATGGAGAGAATGTAGTATCCCGCCTCCAGGGGCGCAGCCGTACCGGTAAAAGATGCCCCGTTCTGGGTCATTTCGACGTCGGTGACGGATTCTCCGCCGGAACTGGTAAGGGTCGCTTCGGCATCCTGGGTGTCACCGTAGATGACACCTTCCTCCCAGCGTATGGTCAGGTTGAAGGTGCCCGTACCGTCAAAGGGCCGGACCGTGACGGACGCTCCCGTCTGCCCGCCGGGGGTAATTGTTACCGTTGCCGTCCCGGAGCCGATGGAGACGGCGTCTTCATTCAGCGCGGTAACGGTAACGGTCCAGGAGCCCGCGAGAAGTCGATCAACAGCGACGTCGGTTCCCGGCTGCACGTTTGTCACCCGAAACGAACGGTTCCCCGGGCCGACGCCGCTGACGTTATAAAACGCGGGATCCATATCTATATCCAGCGTAACGTCGAGTGCGCTGACTCCGTCGGAGATCGAAAGCGTGAGAGAACCTGTCGGCTCGCTTCCACCACCTTCATCTGAAGTCGGATTGAGACAAGAAATGGTCATCGCCAACAGGAGGTACAATAAGAAATGCAGTGCGATGACACAGCTCCTTCTAAGAGAAAAGGACTGAGTCATCTGTGTTACTCCTCTACTTCATTACCTGTGTCGCAGTCGGATTGCTCGAAAAACACGACACATTTTAATAATTTTATTCTAAATCCGGTGGAAACATATGGTCAATGATTTTCTGAGTATTCTTATAGGATACAAACAGGGTGAAATTCGACATTGGAGGAGCCCCGTCACACCCGCCGGTCCCGGATGGCCCCGATATCGGGCAATTTGTGTTTATCGGGACGACGCCACAGCGAGGCGTACTGTCTAACCGTGCGACTTGGGCTCGAGGAGGCTGACGTTTACGAGGAAGGGGCCGTGAGGCGTGTTGAAGGGAATACCTACAATCGGGGAACGTTCCGGCCACATGACGGAGTGATTGGTGCCCTGCACGACAAAGGGCACCGAGACTTTGATGTCAAACCCCTGCAGCTTTGCCGCGGCGCTGCCGGAAATGACGTTCACAAGTTCTCCGACGAGACCGTTAACCAGGTCCTCCCGCTCCTCTTCCGTCTCGCAGTCGATGTTGGCCCGCGTGAGGAGTTTGACGGTGAGAAATTTGGTAAGTCTTATGACGACAACGCCTACCACCGTTCCCGTCAGTACCATGACGCCCGACACGTCCCAGCGGTGTGTGCTTGCGTGTTTGACGATGAATGGTTTCCCCGCCTCAGGAACGATTCCAAAGGTCTGTCGAAACATGTTGATTGTAGCGTCGAGAAACGGGTTTATGTGTGCTGCCTTCATGTTTTCGGGGAATAGTATCACGGAGACCGTCGTTTGTGTCACGTATTTTCATGTCGATCGCGGTGAATTGAATCCGATTCTCATGATCCGCCCATTCCCGGCAGGTGGAGACCAAATCGGATACCGAGAAGGCGGAGCAACATGACGACGACAACTCCGGTGGAAAACGATGCCGCGTCGGGCACGCCGGCCCACTGAAGAAGGAGATAGAACGTACATCCGGCGATTGCGGCGGTGGCGTAGATTTCCCTGCGCAGAACCAGGGGAACCCGGGCGGTGAGAACGTCCCGAAGAATTCCGCCGGTGACGCCGGTCATGGTACCCATGAGAACGACTATCAACGAGGTATACCCCGCGATATCGGCGAGTCGGGCACCGGAGAGTGCAAAAACCGCCAGGCCCGCCGCGTCGGCCACAAGCAGGGTGATACCCGGACGTGGCCGGATACGCAGGTACACCACGGTACCGAGGGCGGCTGCAAAAATGACGAGGAGGTACCGCGTATCGGTGATCCAGAAGATGGGGTGACGATCAAGAAGGAGGTCCCGCAGTGTTCCGCCGCCGATGGCGGTGATAGCGGCCACGACGACAACTCCGAGGAGGTCGAGGTCGCGGTCCCGGGCTGCGAGAACGCCGCTTACCGAAAAGACGGCAACTCCCGCCAAATCCAGGTAGTACAACAACAAATCCATTGTCTCAGACCTTCACGGAACCGCGAAATCCCCTGGATCGGTAAAAAGATGGTGCGCTGTTGTGAAAGACAAATACCCGCCCGTAACGCCGGTCGGCGAAAATCGCCCCGCCCCGTTTCCGGATTTCCGGGGGAGTGGCAATCCAGCTCTCCGTCGTCGTGTCAAACTCCCCAAGAGTCTGGAGCAGGCGATACTCCTCTTCGTTCAGCAGTTCCACACCCATTGCGGCAGCAATGTCGACGGCGTTCCCGCCGGGGTATACACCGCTTTTTTCCCGCTCCGCCTGGGCCGGTCCGTCATAGCAAATGCTTCTGCGCCCCTGAGGGCTCTGGGTAGAACAATCGTAGAAGAGGTATTTCTCCGTTGCGGCGTCGTACCCGATCACGTCAGGCTCGCCGCCGGTCCGTTCCATCGCAAACAGCGTCGACAGAACGTCGGGACTCGCCTCCACTCTGGACCGGACCTCGTTCCACGCAATACCGTCGTGGCGGGACATATTGGTCTCAAATCGCTCCTGCAGTGTCACGAGCAGTTCTTCTATTTGCGGGGGGGTGAAATTTCGATCTATGATAACAGGCGGAATGGGTTTACCGCCTTTTGATGGTTTCTGCGCCATTGGGGCTACTCCTTCCTCGTGGATAGTGTACAACCTGCGCGGTTGCACTGCCATCCCGCTGCGTATCATGATGGAGATATCATGAACAACGGACTTACCGATGTGATCCGGACCCTGTCCCGGTATAACCGGCAGGTAAATGAAAAAATCGCGGAGCTCCTTGCCCGCCGGGATGATCTTCTTCACAGGAAGACCACCTATTTCGGCACGCTTCTTGACCTCCTTGCCCATATCGTCATTGCAGATGTCACCTGGCTGCGTCGAATCGGTGCGACCACGACTCACGGTAATCCTGTACCGGACATTTCCTTCCGAACACTCCGGGACAATCCCTTCGATACATTCGACTCCTGGGTGCAGTACCGCCGTCGTCTTGATGAATTTCTCATGGAGTACGCGAGGTCATTGGATGATGAAGCGTTACGTCGACATATCACCTACCGGACCAGCCGGGGAGACGAGTACACCCAGCCTCTCTGGCAGATACTGCTTCACCTTTTCAACCACCAGACCCACCATCGCGGGCAAATGGCCCAGGTACTTGACGACCACGGGGTGGACAACGATGTGTCCAACCTTATCTGGTACCTTCGCGACACGCAGTGACCGTGCTACTGACGCAAGTATACGGAAGCTCGTTATCCTCAGCGAACCTTCAGCTGCCGTTCATCTGTGATTCACGGACGAGCGATATGCTTCAATACGGATTCTTTCTCGATATTGGTCCCGACGAGCCTGCCGCAGTGATCGGCACGTCGGGGCCAATTTTTTTATTTTCCTTGACGTTTTGTCGTCCGAGTATTATAGTGAGTATTAACTAACATGGACGGAGTAATGACGATGACCGACAGACAGCAGGAAATTGTGAACGCAGCAATCGACATCATCGCGGAAGAAGGCATTCAGCATCTGACGACCAAAGAGCTCTCCCGGCGTATAGGGATCACGGAACCGGGGTTGTATAGACACTTTGAGAATAAGCTGGCGATTCTCGTGGCAATTCTCGACCACTTTGCCGAATGGAGTGCCGCGATTCTCCGTGACATCGTCGAGTCTGATCGGACGCCGGAAGAAAAGCTGAAGGCGGTCATTCGGGAACACACTGCGCGGTTTATGGAGTCCCCGGCGACCTCGGGAGTTCTCTTTGCGGAGGAGATCTTTAAGGATCGCCAGGAACTGGTACAGGCGATGATACGTATTATGGGCGTCGCGGAAGGATACGTACGACAGATACTTCAGGAAGGTATTGACGGCGGCGTTTTTCGTTCCGACGTTCCCCTGGAGCACCTTGCGCTTTCGACCCTTGGAGCCTTGCGGCTTCTGGTGACCCGCTGGCGATTGGGACGGTACCACTTCAATTTATACGATGAGGGACTGCGTCTGGCGGATTCGGTCGTCGTGATGGTCACGATACCGGGTCATTGACGGGCGGACGTTTTCGGGAAACGTCCCCCTTTTTTAGGAATAGAAGTTAGTTAGTATTAACTATTAACGAGGAGACAAGAGATGAGAAAGAATCCAATACACACGGTGAGGGCATCGACGGTAGTCGCTCTTGCGGCGATGCTCCTGATACCGGGTGCGCTCTTTGGACAGGAGTCGGTCATTTCCCTTCCCGATGCGATAACGGAGGCTGTTCACGAGAACCCGCAGCTCGCGGCGGGCAGAGCCTACGTCCGCAGCGCCGAGGCGGGGGTGTGGGAAGCACGAAGTTCGCTCCTGCCCGATGTCGTTGCAGTCGGTGATTATACCAGATACCAGGAGCCGACCTTGGTGAATCCGATGCACGGGACGCCGACACCAAAGGACCCCCTCGTCTTTGACGAAGAGATATTCACAACCTCGATTCGCCTCGACGTACCGGTCCTGAACCTACCGGCGTTATCCGGTGTCAACGCGGCGGAACATACCGTCCGTGCACAGCAGGCGCAGAACGCGCAGTCGGAGCAACAGATCGTCGGCGGAATCCTGGAACTGTTTGTGCAGGCCCGTCAGCTTGAAGACAACCTGACGCTGATGGACGGACACATTCGGGCGCTGGAGCGCCGGCACACCGAGCTCAAGCTCCTTGCGGGAGAGGGGCGGGTACCACCGGCGTCCGTAGCCGAGGTGGAAGCGTCTTTGAACTCCATTAGGGCGGACCGACTGGAACTCATACGGCGTCGTGACGAGCTGGGCTATCACCTTGCCCGTCTGCTTGGTCGCACGGCACCGGTGGTTCCGCAGCCCCATCATTTTGTCCTTCCTGATCTTACCGGTGAGCTCCCCGCCACGGGGCCCGCCGGCCGTGCCGCGGAGGCGCGTCTGGAGGCGGCACGGGCCGGCCGGGAAGGGGCGCTCTACTCCTTTGCCCCCCGGATCAGCGGATTTGCCGCACAGACCGCACGGTCCGGTGCCGACATCGATTTCACCGCCGAATGGTCCGTCGGTCTGAACCTCACGCTGCCGTTGGCGACGGGAGGCGAACGGAACGCTCGCGTTCGTTCAGCGGAAGAAAACGTTGAAGCGGCGCTGCATACCCTGAACGCCGCCATTTCATCGGAACGGACCGAAGCCGGGACGGCAATTCGTCGCTGGGAGAGCGCCGAAGCGCGGCGGGAGTTGCTGTCAAATGCTGTGGCACGTCAGGAAATATCGGTTGCGGCAACGGAGAAGCGCTACGAAGAAGGGCGTTCATCCCTGAGTGATCTCCTGGCCGCGGAGGCAACCCTGCTTGAAATGAACATGCACGAACGAAGTCTGCGGTATGAGCAGCTTCTTTCGTACATCTCCTACCACGAAATTGCGGGAAATCTTTCACCCGCTCTCGCGCAGACATTAATCGAGGAGTAATCCATATGAAACAGATAGTACGAATTGTGTTCCTTTTTATCGTTGTTCTTGCCGTCTCCGGGTGTTCCGCCGGGCGGAGTCCCTCCGTCGGATCCGACGCGGAGCAGGGTCCCCGACCGGTGGCAATACGGGCGGAAATGCCACGGGAAATGACCCTGGAACGCCGCATACCCTACGTCGGTACCGTCTTTGCACGGCAGGAAGTGCAAATCATCGCCCGGATTCAGGGCACCCTTGTGGAACTTCCGGTGCAGGAAGGCGACGCGTTTTCCGCCGGGAACGTCTTGGCCCGTCTGGACTCTCCCGAGACGGAGGCGGCGGTGAGCCGCCTGCAGGCGGAAGTGGACTACTGGCGCAGGCGCTACGACACCGATCGCCGCCTCGTCGACCAGGGAGCGCTCGCCCCGGAACAGGCGGATTCCAGCGAACGGGCGTACCGTACCGCCCGGGCGGGTCTGGCGGAAGCACAGGCTCAGCTTGCCAAGACGGTCGTTACCGCCCCCTTTCACGGAACGGTCCTCGACTGGCCGGCGGAGATCGGTCAGCCCGTGATGCCGGGACAGCCGCTGATCCTCATCGGCGACGCGACGCGAGAGATCCGGGTAGACGTTATTGAAGAGGATCTGGGCCGAGGAATTGAGATTGGGACCGCGGTGGAGTTGCAGCTTTCCCCGGGACGCAGGGTGGACTCCTCCGTAGCGGCAATTTCTCCAACGTCATCCGGTCCGGCACGGACGTTTTCGGTGACCATACCTATTCCGGCGACCGGCGCTCCCGCGGCCGCCTCGCCTGCGGCGGACACCGGGGCCGGGTCAGCCGGGGCGGACTCCGGGGCGATGGCCCTGCCCCGGAAGGGCGCCTCCATTCGGACGGAGTTTATCGCGGAACGTCAGAAGGCGACGGTGGCGGTTCCGACGAGGGCAATCGCCGATCGCGATGGTCGGCCCCACATCTATCTGGTATCCGACGACCGGGTACGCCGGATTGATGTGAGCCTGGGAATCTCTCAGGACGGCTGGATCGCCGCGGTCTTTGACTGGAACGGCATCGATCCGGTGGCCGTCACCAACGTAAGCAGTCTTCGCGACGGTGCCGCCGTCTATGCGGTGACGGCGGAAGGGGGAGAATAATGGCACTCTCCGACTATTCCCTGAAAAATCGATATACCATCTACCCCCTCTTTATCGCAGCGGTGATCTTTGGAATTCTCTCATATATAAACCTGCCGATTCAGCTCTTCCCCGATACGGCGCCTCCCCTGGTCAACGTCTTGACCTCCTATCCCGGCGCCGCCGCGGAGGACGTGGCTGATCTGGTGTCGGACCCCATTGAGGAGGAGGTCGCCTCCCTGGAAGGTGTCGACCGCGTCACCTCCACCTCACAGAACGGACTCTCCCTCGTGACCGTGGAGTTTCGATATGACACGTCGGTGGATCTCGCCGCGGTGGATGTGCAGAACGCCATTTCCCGTATTCGCGCGCGCCTTCCCGGTACCATTGCGGAGCCCCAGGTCCTGAAGTTTTCCACCAGCGACCGACCGGTCGTCACCATGGGGCTGATTGGGGAAGACATGGTGGCGGTGCGAAATCTCGCTGAAGATATTCTTGCCCCGGAGCTGCAGAGAGTGGACGGGGTTGCCCTGGTAGACGTCTTTGGCGGTTATCAGCCGGAACTCTCGGTCAGAGTGGATAGAACCAGACTGGAAGCGCACAACCTGCCCCTTGGGGCGGTGGTGGAGGCGATCCGATCCCACAATGTCAGTCTCCCTGCCGGAGAAATTCGCAGTGAAGGGCGACAGTACAGCTTTCGCGTCGATCAGCAGAGCCGCACGATTGAGGACATCGCCTCCATACCGATGACCACCCCGTCGGGACAACGGGTTCTCGTGGGTGATCTCGCCCGGATCGAAACAGGCTCGGGTGAAGATCTCTCCCGCTTCCGGGTGGACGGCCGAAATGCCGTTGCCATGCAGATATTCAAACAGGAAGACGCCAACACCGTGGAGGTTGTCGGTCTCGTTGGGGAGGCGTTTACCGCCATTTCCCAGCGGTATCCCGACGTGGAGGCCGTCGTCGCCGACGAGAGTGCGTCCTTTACGGAACAGGTCGTGGGAAACATGCTCGGCGCCGTCGGACAGGCTCTCGCCCTGGCGACGATCATCATTTTCCTCTTTCTCGGGAGTTTCCGCCGCGGACTGGTGGTGGCCATATCGATGCCGATGTCCTTTCTGCTCACCTTTGCGGGAATGATGCTCTTCGGGATTCAGGTGGACCTGGTGACCCTTACCGCCATCATTCTCGCTGTGGGAATGGTCGTTGACGCCTCCGTCGTCGTGCTGGAAAACATTACCCGTCACTATCAGGAGGGCAACGCTCCGGGGGCCGGCGGCATGACGCCCTTCCAGGCGGCCTTTGAAGGGGCAAAGGAGATACAGTTTGCCGTTTTTGCCGGCAACGCAACGACCATCACCGTTCTGATCCCTCTCCTCTTTCTCTACGGCTTTGTTGGAAAGACCTTTGGACCCCTCGCCGGTACGATGATCATCGCCTTTGTATCGTCTCTGCTGGTGGCGCTCATGCTTGTGCCCATTCTTACGATGAAAGTCACCGCCGGCGGCGGCAGAATGGAGCGCCTGGCGCAGATCGCCGCGCGCCCCTGGGGGGTGATGATGGACGGACTGCGCTTCCTCTACGTCCACGGATTGAAGTGGGCTCTCCGACACCGGTGGGTGGTGCTCCTCTCAGCGGCAATCCTGTTTGTCCTGGGTGCCCGTATCCTGTTGTCCCTCGGAATGGAACTCCTGCCGAAGATGGACGGAGGTGACACCTTTGTCACCATCGAGACGCCTTCCGGCTCCTCTCTGGAGGAGACGGAACGGGTGGTGGCGGAGGTGGAAGCGATCATTCTCGGTGAAGACGAACTTGAACGGCTTTCCTCGCAAATAGGATTTGAACCGGGAATGACCTCCTTCGGCGGAGGCGGCGTCCAGGGACCGACGCAGGGGTACATAACGGCGACGTGGACACCCCGGACCGAGCGGGAGGAAACGATATGGGAGATCCAGGACCGGCTGCGCCGGCGAATTGCCCGGGTACCCGGTATTGAGAACTTTGTTGTTCGCGAGTCCGGTAGTACCGCAAAATCGACCACGGCGTCCTCGATTGTCGTGAGTCTCAAAGGGCCTGATCCGATGATCCTTGACCGCCTCGGCGACGAGGTGCTGGAGACGGTAGCAGGCGTCCCGGGTACGGTGAACGCCTACCGGAGCTGGCGATTGGACCAGCGCAGTGTCACCCTCACCGTCGACATAAACCGCGCCCGGGAGCTCGGCATCCCCCCCAGCGACCTCTCCCGCGAGCTGGTCCAATCCCTTGACGGCGTCAGCGCCGGCGTCTACCGGGGTGAAGATGGCGGGTCAACGGGCACTGCCGATACACCTATACGCGTACGCTACGCGCCGGAGTATCGCCGGGACCGGGACGACGCCTTCGAGGTGCGCGCCTTTGCCGGACGGGCGGGGACGACGGTGCCCGTCGGTGCCGTCACACAGGGACGGGAAGTGACCGTTCAGGGACTGGTAACACGGGAAAACCTCCAGCCGACCCTGGATATTCTGGCACTGCATCAGGGGCGGCCCCTGAACTTTGTTTCTCAGGATGTGGGAACGGCACTTGCTACTATGACCGTGCCCGACGGGTACAGCCTTACCCTGGAGGGAGAAGAAAAAGACATGGCCGAGTCCCGGGGCGAACTGGCGGGCGCACTGGGGATCGCCTTCATTGCAGTCTATCTCCTGCTGGTGGCGCAATTCCGCTCATTTGCCCACCCCATTACCGTCATGGTCGCCGTTCCCCTCAGCCTCATCGGTATAGCCGCGGCCCTCTGGATAGCGGAAATGCCCGTCTCGATGCCCGTGCTGGTGGGACTCATTCTGCTCATCGGAATCGTCGTGAACAACTCGATCATTCTTATCGACTTCATTCAGCAGCGACGGGAGGCCGGTGACGATCGCCGACGGGCAATCGAGTCGTCGGTGGAGGCGCGTTTTCGTCCGATCATGATGACCTCGCTGTCCACGATCGTGGGGATGATACCCCTGGCGATGGAATGGGCCCTCGGGGCGGAGCGCTTTTCACCCCTTGCGGTGGCAGTCATCGGCGGCATGACCGCGGCGACGTTCCTCACGATGATCGTCATTCCCGTCTTTTATTCGGTCATGGACGATCTCGGATCATTGTTTACAAAGAACCATCCGGTTCAGCCGGGCGGTTAATTCTTACCTCGGCCCCCCTTCCCCGGGGGGGCGGGCGACGTGTGAGAGGAGCATGGCCATGGAAGGAATGATGAACACTCTGCGCGATGAAGCGCCGTGCGTCGTGGTCGGTGGGAGCCTCGCGGCCCTCCAATGGGCCGTGAGGCTCCAACAGAGCACATGGACCGTCCTCTTAACGCAATCGCCCATTGCCGTAGACCCCTACGTACCGGCCGCCGTGGCCGCCGGATTCCCGATTGATAGACTTGTTCTGCGCCCGGAGGACGTCCTGAAGCACGGTACCGTCCTCTACGGCAGATTGCTCAGCCACCGGGACAGGGAGATCGATATCGCACTTGACGACGGAACTTCGATGCGGTTACCCATGCGCGTTTTACTGCACGGAGATACGCGGGGCGTTACGGTCAATGGAAGATCCGGACCATGCAAGGATGTAATTCACTCGGACCGGGTTGTACTTGCAGGTCGCCCGGGCAGCGTTGCCTCCGCGGCGGTAGAATTGCTGACGCACGAGTCACCGCCGGACGTTACCTGGATTCTCGACCCTGATGACCACGTTTCGTCCCGATGGGTAGATGTGGTGTCCGTCCTCGGTGGCCATTTGATCGAAAAAAGAAAGACAAATCTTCGGAGGGCGGACGCGTTGACGGGAGACGTTGATCCATATGGCCGGGTAAAGGGACGGGAACGTTCCTTCGTCCTGCCGGACCATCACATTTCCCAATCCAATGGTGGTATCTACGAAAATGTTTCCACCTGCGCCTTTGCAACGGGCGCCTTTCCGTTGTCGTTGCATCGTCTCCGAAAGTCGGACGTGAGTCCGGAAATACCGATTGTCCTGTCACGACACGCAAAGATTTCACTCATCAAACGGGGAATCGCCGGATTGGCGCTATCAACCCACAGTCTGGAACATCGCGTCGAACACATCGTGGAAACCGTTACATCGATACGTGACAGGGAGTCGTTATGTTGGTAAAGGAACGACGAATAATGGCAATATCACTCAAGCTTCTGCTCCTTGACGTTCATCACAGCTTTCGTATCAAACGGGAGCTGACCCGCCTCGGGTACCGGGTGGAAACCGCCTCCTCGGCGGGAGAACTTTTTTCGACGAATGAACAGGAACTCACCGCTCGTACCGGCGGCTGCATCGTCATCGTCGCCGATCGGTTACACAATAAACACCTTCTGGAGATAGTCCGTCGGATCGATTTGGAAACCGATGAACCGGTGGTCCTGGTTACGGCGCCGCTGGGCGAGTTGGATCGATTGACGGTTCTCAGGAACGGCGCGACGGCGATCATAGAAAACAGCCTTCCTGTCCGGGAGATTGCATTGCGAATTGATCGTCTCCTCGCCCTGCAGCGAGCCGAACGGGGCTACATCCCCGACCACGGAATGTGGACGCTTGGCAATGGGTGTCTCGTTATCGACGATGACATGCATAAAGCATTTTTAAACGATGAGCATATTCGGCTGACCGAAACGGAATGGCGTCTGCTCCATTACCTGGCATACCGGGCCGGTGCCATTTGCGCCCGGGAATCAATTATCCATGAGTCGATGGGGTATGACGATGCCGCTCCCTATTTGCGCTCTTTGGATGCCCATATAAAAAACCTGCGCAAGAAACTTGGCGATCTCCCGTGGATTGAAACGGTCCGGGGGTTTGGATATCAATTTCTCGGAGAACGCCGCACCGAAGCGGAAAACTAACCCGGCGCCGCTACGGCGTCGGGTTGTTCCATGATGTGGTTTAATCGTCAGACAAGCCGTCCTTTTCCCGCCAGCTCCCCCAGTACAGAGGTCCGAACTCGATATAGACCGGTGCCTGTACCTCCGAATACTCTGCCGCAAGGGCTGCCATGGCGATGCCGTTAATCCGACCGCTATGGACGCGATCTCCCTGCTGATCTTCGACGACATAGAGTTGATACATCTGTTCGGCCGCCGCGTCGTTCACGTCGCCTGTCACCCGGAACGTGGACATGTCCACCCCGAGTTCTTCGAAGTAGGAGATCATTCTCTCCGGTGGGGGCACTGCAACCGCGTTTGGCGCATTTTTTGCCTTCGGCGTTATCGCGCCCGCCATACCGACGACGGTTACCGTCAGTGCCAATCCGATAAACAGTCTTTGACTCAGTTTTCGATCCATTCCGTTTCTCCTTCCCGACAGGGTCTTCCAATCGGGTTTCTTTGATTGAAATCAGGATATCCGGTGCGCCTGAATCGCCGCTGTGGGGGAAATGGTTTATCCCTGTAGGGCAGATCAGATTCTTTACAGTTCGCCTTCAGGTCGGGTTCATGTACCAAATCGATAATCGTCTCAACAACACGGAGCGAGACGGAAGGCATATCCGCGCTCCATATCATTCGAGGAGGAACGAAGAATGAAGCGAATGTTCATGCTGGGACTGGCGTTGGTCATGATGGGGGGAACGGCGTTCTCCCAGGACGTGAAACCGACATTGAAGGCAGGAGGACACGTAACGTGGGGATTTACCGCGAATCCTGATGAATCACAGTACGACGATGTTCTTGACTGGGCGGATATTTACTTCACCGGAAATACCGACGAGTACAACACCTTCAAGATCCTGATGGAGTACTACGGTGATGCGCCGGAAGGCGGTGACAATCCGGTTCTGCTTGACGAGGCGTATATGACGACCGATGTGGCAAAGTATCTGGGATTGAGCGACTTCGGTGTGATTTTCAACTGGCGTAACGGATACGACGACTCAAACGGTGCAATATATTCCGCGGGCACCCGTTACGGTTTCGATGAAGTTACCGATTCGGAAGAGGTGACGATCGACGACGCGTGGATCTCCGAGGTGACCGTCGGGTTCGCCGAGATGGTGACGGTAAAGACGGCGTGGGGATGGGACAACGCCCAGGGCGAAGACGATATTCCCGATCTCCTCGTGGAAGCGTCAACCGCGATATCCGGTATACACGTGGCGGCAAACTACACCACAAACCGCACATCCGGTGGTGCCGTCGGTGTGACCTCAAAGATCGTTCTTGCCGAGTTTGTTCCGGGACTGGCCGATGCGGGAATGTCGGTCGACCTCGGCGGCAGTTTTGTCCGGAATCTCGCCGAGGCGGATGACTATACGGCGTCCGAAGAAACAGTCGGTTCCGTCGAGCCGGAACAGGCCGTCTGGGGCGCCTCCGCCAGGTTTGGTATCGCCGGAGCGGATCTCGGTGTCTCCTACAAGGGCGGCGTCGAGGACGATACCAATGGAGCATACGGTTTTGCGATCCTCGGTTTTGACGCCGGGTATCAGGTTAGTCGGGACATCGGCGTCTACGGCGGCGTTGCATTCGATTTCACCGATTATGAAGCGGTCGATGTTGCTGCTGAGAATATCGACGGACTTGCCGGCGGAGAAGTCGGGGCGTCATTGGACATTGGAGCAAGCAATTTCAAGACAGGGTACTGGTTCTCCGACGGCTACGGAGCCGGTGCGATCAACGCCCTCGGTGCCAATCAGGACGGCGGCGTGTTCTTTCGCTTCACCCACAGTTGGGGCGGAGTGTAATACGATCCGGCCGACGGGAATGAGTGATATCCGGTAGTCCACCGCCTGCCGGATGAGAAAAAGGTCAAAACGCGGACGACGCGTTCATATGCTGCCCGGTTCCGGACCTGTCCCCACATTCCGGAGCCGGGTTTTTTTCACACGAAAGGAGACTAGCTATGAAATGTTTGCAGCAGACGGCACGGAACATGTCGATTTGGAGGATCTTCAAAGGAGGGGGTTCGGATCGCCTCGTCCTTGCCGTCATCTTTCTCACTGCCTGGAGCGGCGCGGACAATGTGGCTGCCGCGGAAACCAACTGTGCGCCTCTTGTTGATGCGGCATATACCATGGTGTATCAGAACAGGGAATCACTCGAGACGGTAGCATCAACGCTGGAGTCCTACAGAAACCGACTGCTCGCCTGTTCCTCCATGGAGGCTGACGAGGGAATGACGGACGTCGAAATCACGTTTCTCATCGCCTCGATTGAGTATCTCCAGGGACAAGTTGCATATGACCGAGGTGACAATGAGCAGGCGGAAGAAAAGTTCGTATCCGTTATAGATGACATGGAACGTCTCATCGATGAGGGAATCGAAACTTCGGAGGTCCCCAGACTCCTTGCGGATGCGTACATCGCCCGGGGAGAGTACAAAGGAAAGTTGTATGGGATGCGGATCATACGCGATGTGCGCCGCCTCCTGACCGAGGCTGTTGCGTTGGACCCCATTGACGGAAGGGTCAATATTTCCCTTGCCCGGTATTATCTGAACGCCCCGACAGCGCTGGGCGGAGACGCAGCCAAAGCGCTTGAACACGTGGAAATAGCCCGTCGCTCCGTTGAGGAAGTTGTTCAATTTGAGGCATTGATCCTCTTATCGGATATACACCGGGAACTCGGCGCCGTCGACCAGTCGGACGATGCATTCTCCCGGGCGGCACAGATCTTTCCCTCCAACGAGAAAGTAATACAGCGCCGGAACTAGTGTCCTTACAGGAGTAGCGCGTTGAAACTACGCACCAAAGTAATCCTGCCGATCCTGATTATGATTTTCTCGATCATAGGTCTTTACGCGACGATTAATACGATACGAACACAGCGTTTGTTGTCCGACGAGCTGGAACAACAGATCAACTGGATTCACGCCTACGGGGTTCAGAGTTATCTGCGGGTTCCGGAAAACGCCTATGCCGTCGTGGAGATGATCCGCGGTATTGTTGTCGATCTCGCCGAACGCGGGGCTTCCCGGTCGGAAGTTCTGGAGATAATGGGTAGTGCCGTCGCCGATCAGCAACGTGTGCTCGGTGTCTGGGTCGCCTGGGAGCCAAACGCCTACGACGGGGCAGACCGAACCTTCGCCGGCGTTTCACCCTATACCGAGCGGGGGCACTTTGCGTCGTACCTGTATCGAACCGACGGTAATTCCCTGGAGATCGCGCCGCTGAACGACTACCGGAACCAATCGTGGTACCGTATGCCTTTGGCCACGGCGCAACCGTATCTTTCAGAACCCGTCCAATACGATGTCACAGATAGAGATGTGATTTCCCTCACCGCGGCCCTTCCCATCCACAGAGATGAAGCGATAACCGCCGCGGTACAGGATTTGTCCTCCATAAAAGAGATGAACGGTGTGATACATGAAATCGCTGCCCGGACAAATCATGCTGTCCATGAACGCAGCCATTGAGGCGGCTCACGCCGGTGAGAGGGGGCGTGGTTTTGCCGTCGTCGCCGAGGAGATACGAAAGCTGGCGGAACGGGCCGCCGTATCGTCCCGCCACATCAATACAACGGTGAAAAAGATATCCGTCTCTATTACGGAGAGTTCGACCAGAATGAACGCATCTGCCGCGGTCTTTGATACCATTACGGCCGAAGCGCAATCTACGGGAGAAGCACTGTCAGGAATCGGCGCGAGCATAAGAGAGATGAGCGCAGGCGGCGATGATATCACAAAGGCCACCGTCCGCTTGAGGGAGGCGATTCACGATGTCTCGACGACCTTTCGCGCCCTTGTGGAGGAGGTGAAACGGGTCATCGACGGAAATACACAACTGCAGAACGTGTCGGGTCAGACCAAACAGGGCCTCTCGGAGATTGACGGACGTGTATCGGAGATTGTGAACGGGTCAGAGGGGCTCATAGAAGCGGGAAGCGTCCTGGATCAGGTTGTAACCGATCTTTCGCGCCGTTTATCCCGTTTCACGACGGAATAGTTGACCCGAGTGGTAATCCGGTCGTATCCTGAATTTGGAAACTTATAATACTACATTAGTTTCCCTGGTAGACTGGAGCGACAATGGAAAAAGAAAGTCAGTTGCGGGCCCGGGTCATACGATATGCGGGACCCAGATTCTTCACCGAGGGATTCAGCCGTATCTCTACGGAAGAGCTGTCCCGGGAGCTGGGAATCAGCAAGAAGACGCTGTACCGGGAGTTTCGAAGCAAGGAAGAGATTGTGCGGGCCGTCGTGCTGCAGCAGCTTCGGGCGGTGGAACGGGAGCTTGCGGAGGTATTTGACGACGGGAACCGGGGATTCATTGAGCGCCTCGGTGCGCAATTACGGATTGCGACCAGGATGGTTGGCACCCTGGGGCGGCCATTTCTGTCGGACCTTTCCCGCTACGCTCCCGCTGTGTGGGAGGAAATTGAGCGATTCCGCCACGAACGGGTCTTCTCGCGCCTTGAAAAGGTCATTCTCCGGGGCAAAGAGGAGGGGACGGTCCGCCCGGAGATTGATCCGAGACTCCTGGTATCGATTATCGCGACCGTCGCGAACAATCTCCTGATTCCCGACAATTTCGTTCACACCGAAATGAACCCGGAGAAGGTAATTCAGCACATGGGTATGCTCATTACCCGGGGAGTTCTCACCCCCGAGGGATGGTCCCGTCTGGAAGCAACGCATGCCGCCGCGGGGGTAACGGGAAACGGCCATGAGTAGGAACAGGGTAGCGGCTCTATCTGCGGTCGTGGCGGCGGTGCTCCTGATCCTTTCCGCCTGCAGCGATGAAGCTGACGGTGTAACCGGCTCCGGGACGGTGGAAGCGACGGAGGTGACCGTTTCCGCCCGGGTTCAGGGGGAACTTCTTTCGGTGCATGTCGATGAAGGTGACCGCGTCGATGCGGGGAGCGTCCTGGCCGAGATTGACACAACGGACATACGCCTCCAGCTGGAACAGCAGCGCCAGCGTGTTGAAATGGCACGGGCACAGCTCGATCTGCTCACAGCAGGGGCGCGGCGGGAAGATATCATGCAGGCTGAAGAGCAGCTTGCACAGGCCCGAATCGCACTCGATCTCGCCCGGAAATCGTATGAGCGGGTCCGGCGGTTGTATGATGCGGGAAGTGCGACGGAGAGTGAACGTGACCGGCTTGAGACGGAGTTCAGGCAGGCGACATCCCGCGTTGCCGCGGCGGAGGCACAACTCGCAAAGGTACGGAGTATTACCCGGCCCGAGGAGATTCGAAGTGCCCGGGCACGGGTCGCGGAGGCGGAAGCGGGCATCCAGCTGCTGGAGGAACGGGCGGATGATGCGGTGGTGCGGTCTCCGATGGATGGCGTCGTCACAACACGGGCCCGTGAAGCGGGGGAGTACGTCGCGCCGGGTACCCCTCTTTTCACAATCGCCGACCTTTCCTCGGTCTATCTCACCATTTACGTTCCCCAACCGATGCTCAGTCGATTCTCCCTCGGCGCGGAGGCGGTAGTTTCCCTCGACGGCATGCCGAACCGTTCCTTTGCCGGCCGGGTCTCGCGCATTGCCGAGGAAGCGGAGTTCACCCCGAAAAACGTTCAGACCCGGGACGCCCGGGCACAACTCGTCTTTGCCGTCGAGATCACCCTGGATAACACCGAGGGGATATTCAAGATCGGCATGCCCGCGGACGCGCGTATTGTCATGGAGGAATCTCCATGACCGCGGCGGTGCGGCTGGAAGGTGTGAGTAAGTCCTTTGAATCCCTGCACGCGCTTCGGGAGATCGACCTATCGGTGCATGCCGGCGAAATGTTTGCCCTCGTCGGTCCCGACGGCGCCGGAAAGACGACGCTGTTACGGATACTCGCGGCGGTTCTTCCCCATGACACGGGTCGTGTGGAGGTCCTTGGACATGTGCTGCCCGGAAAGACGAGGCAGCTGAAGCGACGCATCGGCTATCTCTCCCAGGGATTCTCGCTCTATCGCGATCTGTCGGTGGACGAAAATATCGCTTTCTTCGCGGAGATTTACGGTGTAACAACGTTTGAGCGTCGGCGGGATGAGCTTCTGGAGTTCACCCGGTTGAGTCCGTTTCGAAACCGGCCGGCCGGTGCGCTATCCGGCGGCATGAAGAAGAAACTTGCCCTCGCATGCGCCCTCGTGCACCGGCCGGAACTCATTCTTCTCGATGAACCGACGACGGGGGTCGATCCCGTCTCCCGGCGGGATTTCTGGGTGATTCTGGGGGAGCTCCTTCACGAGGGGCTCACCATCATTTTTGCCACCCCCTATCTTGATGAGGCGGAGCGGTGCGACCGGGTCGGGCTTCTTGATCGCGGACGATTCCTTACGTCGGGAGCACCCGAGGAGATCGTCCGGCAGGTTCCGGGTCGCCTTTTTGAAGTCGTAACGCCTTCCTCCCGGCGCGCCCGGGCAGTTGTCCGGGAGGAGGGACTCCCGCATCTCCTTGAGATTCAGACCCAGGGCGATAAGCTCCATCTTCGATTTGACGCCGACACCGACGCGGAGCAGGACATTCGGGAGCTTTTTACCCGGACCGGTGTGCCGGTGAGTTCCGTCAGGGAGCGTCCGCCAACCCTCGAAAACCTGTTCATTTCCCTCATTACCGGGGACCGGGCGACGGAGGTCCGGAACCGATGAGTCTTGCCATTGAGGCGACCGGTCTGACCCGCACCTTCGGTACCTTTACCGCGGTAGACGCCATTTCCCTCGCCGTCGAGGAAGGAACGATTTTCGGTCTCCTCGGGGCAAACGGCGCGGGAAAGTCCACGACGATCCGGATGCTCTGCGGTCTCCTGCGGTCAACCGCCGGAGAGGGGAAGGTTGCCGGCTACGACATCAACAGGGAACCTGAGGAGATCAAGGAAAGCATCGGCTACATGTCCCAGGAGTTCTCCCTTTACCGCGATTTGACGGTGGCGGAGAATATATCCTTTTTCGGCGGGGTCTACGGCCTGTCCCGGCGGCGTCTTCAGGAACGGAAGGAGTGGGTTCTCGAGATGGCGGGGCTCCGGGACAGGGAGAATACCCTCGCCGCCCATCTGTCCGGAGGATGGCGGCAGCGTCTCGCCCTGGGGTGTGCGGTACTCCACGAGCCGCGCATCGTTTTTCTCGACGAACCCACCGGCGGCGTGGATCCCCTCTCACGCCGGGAGTTCTGGAATCTCATCAACGAGTTTGCCGACCAGGGTGTGACGGTCCTTGTCACGACGCACTACCTCGACGAGGCGGAATACTGCAATGAGGTGAGCCTCATGCACGCCGGTCGGATTGTCGCCCTGGGGAGTCCCTCCAGGTTGAAAAACGAGGAGATCCCGGAGACGATGTGGCGGGTCACCTGCCGGGCCGTTACGGACGCTCTGGAGGTATTGCAGAAGGAGTACTGGGTCGATGAGTGTTCATTGTTTGGAAGAACGGTCCATGTAGGAACCTCACTCCCCGACGAGGAGACAAAGGAGCGTATCGCCGCGGCACTGAACGGGGGCGGCATTTCCTTTGAACGAATTGAACCGATTCTGCCCTCCCTCGAGGATGTCTTTATTCACGTCATCTCCCGTGCGGGGGAAAAGGCCGGACAGCAATGATTCGTGCCGTCGTAAAAAAAGAGCTTCGTCAGATCGTCAGGGATTATCGGACCCTCGGTGTCCTGCTGTTTGTGCCCCTGTTCCTCCTGATCATGTTTGGGTACGCCATCAGTCTCGACGTCACCGACGCACCCATCGCGATCGTTGACGGTGATCACTCACGACAGAGCAGGGAACTTATTTCCGGATTTACCCACAGTGACTACTTCGATCTTGTGGCATATCCCGAGGATCCGGGAGAGCTTGAGACATTGCTGCAGGAGGAGCGGATCCAGGGCGCCCTTGTGATTCCCCGTGGATTTTCCCGTGATCTCTTACGAGGTGACGCCGTCGACGTGCAGCTCATCATCGACGGAACCAACGGTACCGTCGGGTCCGCCCTCCTTGGGTATATGCAGGCGGTGGTCGGAGATTACGCCCGGCGGATTTCCGAGGCACGCCTCGGCGTGACGACAACCGAAATCCTGCCGTTGGATTTCCGACCGCGGGTCTGGTTCAACCCTGAACTTGAGAGCAACCAGTTCCTCGTGCCGGGGTTGGTAGCTTTTATCCTCGTCGTCACCGCGGTAATCTCCACGGCGCTTTCGGTGGTACGGGAAAAGGAACTGGGAACGCTGGAACAGATTGCCGCGTCACCCCTGCGACCGATGGACCTTCTTATCGGCAAGACCCTGCCGTATCTCGTCATATCCGCCGTGATTGCCGCATCGGTTTTTGGCGCCAGTTACGCTCTTTTCGATGTGGCCATTGCCGGAAGCATCGCCTGGCTCTCGGGGGTGACTCTGCTCTTTCTCTTTGCCTGTCTCGGCCTGGGTCTTTTCATCTCCTCCATCGCGGAGACACAGCAGGTGGCATTTCTCATCGCCATACTTTCGACGTTTCTCCCTTCATTTATTCTCTCGGGTTTTGTCTTTCCCATAGAGAATATGCCTCTCCCGATTCGGATTGTTACCCATCTCGTACCTGCCCGTTATTATCTGTCGGCGTTGCGATCTATCATGCTCAAAGGTGCGGGAGTTGCGGTTTTCTGGCGGGACGTGGTCTTTCTCGCCGTCTTTTCCGTCGTGACGATCGGGGCCGGTGTCGCGCGGCTCAAAAAGAGCGTGTTCTCGTGAGTGTCTTTCCAATTCTGATTAGAAAGGAGTTTCTCCAGCTGCGACGGGACCGGAAAATGCTGCCCATCGTACTTATTGCACCGGTATTTCAGCTGATACTTCTGGGGTATGCGGCCAACCTCGACGTGCGGCACGTTCCCATGGCCGTCGTTGACTACGACAGATCGCAGGAGAGCCGTTCCCTCGGGGATGCCTTTTTTGCCACCGAGTATTTTGACCGGGTTCCTTCTTCGGAGGGACATAGAGGCGCGCAGGACGCCCTCGTCTCCGGGACGGCATCGGCGGTGCTGGTGATACCGGAGAATTACGCTGCAGCGCTTCTGCGGGGAGGGACGGCGGCGGTACAGCTTCTGGTGGATGGTACAAACTCGACGGAAGGTACCGCCATTCTCAACTACGCCAATGTCATCATCCAGGAAAAGCAGCGGGAGTTACTCGCCCGCCGCACCGCCGCCGGCTCCATCGGCGATCGCGGTGTCGGCGCGCCGTCGCTTCCGATCCGCCTCGTACCCCGCGTCTGGTACAACCCCGCGCTGGAAAGCAAAAACTTCATGGTTCCCGGTATCCTGGCGCTTCTTCTCATGGTCATTACCATGCTATTGAGTTCGCTGGCGATCGTGAAGGAGAAGGAGCTTGGGACTCTCGAACAGCTCAACGTGACCCCCATCAAACCGGTACAGCTCATCATCGGCAAGCTCATTCCCTTTGTGATCATCGGCTTTGTGGACGTTCTCCTTGTCATCGGAGTCTCCCGCTTTCTCTTTGACGTTCCCTTCCGCGGCAGTGTGCTCTTGCTCCTGGCGATGTCGGTCGTATTTCTTGCCACGACCCTCGGGCTCGGTCTTCTCATTTCAACGATCTCCCAGAACCAGCAGCAGGCGATGATGACCTCCGTCTTCTTTGTCATGCTGCCGATGTTCTTCCTCTCCGGCTTTGCTTTCCCCATTGAGAGCATGCCCGTGCCGATCCAGTACGTAACATACCTCCTTCCCCTGCGCTACTTCTTTGTCATCATCCGTGGAATCTTTCTGAAAGGCGCCGGGCTGGCGACGCTCTGGGACGAGGCGCTGGCGCTCCTTCTCTTTGGCGTCGCCATCCTCGCCCTGGCGGCGGCACGCTTCCGCAAACGTGCGGGGTAACGGTTCCGGTACACAGACCGCGGCCTTCTAAAAAAAATCTCCACAGCATGATTTATTCATCCAGTTTCGGACAACGGGAGTATAATCAAGATACATGCCACGAGGAGGTATTTCATGGTACGCAAAGCATTTAATACTGTATTGGTAAGGTTTGGTGCGATTGTCCTGTGTCTGTCGCTGATTGCCGGCATTGCGTCGGCGGAACCTGCTCAGGATTTCGTACTGAAGGTGATCGAGACGACGGATACTCACGGAGCGATTCTTCCCTATGACTTCATCGCAGGCAAAGAGGCGGCGACAAGCCTCGCCCATGTCTACAGTCTGGTCAGGCAGGAGCGCTCCGTGCCGAGGCAGGAGGTGTTGCTCCTTGACAACGGCGACATTCTCCAGGGACAGCCGATCGTCTACTACTCCAACTTTGAAGCTCCCGATCAGCCCCATTCCACCAGTCAGGTCATGAACTATATGGGGTACGCCGCCGGATCGGTGGGCAATCACGACGTCGAAGCGGGTCATGCGGTCTACGACCGCCTGATGAACGAATATGACTATCCGTGGCTCGCCGCCAACGTTGTGGATGCGGCGACGGGCGAACCCTACTTTACGCCCTACGCCGTCTTTGAAAAGTACGGCGCCAAGGTGGTGGTCCTGGGAATGTGCACCCCCGGCGTGCCGACGTGGCTTCCCGAAAACCTCTGGGAGGGGCTGGAGTTCAAGGGTATGGTGGAGACGGCGGAGGAGTGGGTTCCGCGAATCATGGCGGAGGAAGCTCCGGATGTGCTCATCGGGCTCTTTCACGCCGGAACGGACTTTACCTACGATGGGTACGCCGAGCATGACCGTCTCAACCCCAACGGAGCACTCCTTGTCGCCAGGGACGTGCCCGGATTTGATCTCGTGCTGACCGGTCATGACCATCAGGCGCACAACGATATGGTCACCAATGTCGCCGGAGAGGAGGTGCTCGTACTGGGAGGAATCAATGCGGCCAGGACGATCGCCGTTGCGGAAATCGTCATGGACTACGTGGAGGCGTCCGATTCCTGGAATATCGCCATCGAAGGGGAACTGATCGATGGCGCCTCATTGCAGCCCGATTCCGGGTTCATGCGTCACTTTGCGTCACTTCAGCAGGAGGTTGTTGATTACGTCGATAAACCCATCGGAACCTTTACGGAAACGATTACCACCAGGGACGCCATGTTTGACGACTCCCCTTTTGTCGATCTCATCCATCAGGTTCAGCTGGAGATAACGGGTGCGGACGTCTCCTTCGCGGCGCCCCTATCCTTTGACGCGAAAATTGAAGAGGGACAGGTTTTTGTCCGGGACATGTTCAAGCTCTATCAGTACGAGAATCTGCTGTATACGATGGAACTGACGGGGGAACAGATCGACAAATTCCTCGAGTATTCGTACGCCGGGTGGTTTGACACGATGGACGACCCATCGGACCATTTGATCCGCTTCAAAAAGGATGACGCCGGAAATCTCGTCTTCAATGAACGGTACAACTCCTATGATACCTACACCCGGTATTACAACTACGATTCCGCTGCGGGTATTGATTACGTCGTCGACGTCTCGCGACCGGAAGGTGACCGGGTATCGATACACTCACTGAGTGACGGTTCCGTCTTTGACGGCGACGAGATGTACACGGTGGCGATCAACTCCTATCGCGCCAGCGGCGGCGGCGGTCATTTGACCAGGGGCGTCGGTCTTGATGATGAGGAGATCGCCGAAGCGACGCTCTCCTCCACCGACATCGATCTGCGCTTCTATCTGCAGAAGTGGATCGAGTCCCGGGAAGTGGTCACCCCCGCGGTTGACCACAACTGGACGGTGGTACCCGAAGCGTGGCACACCGCTGCCCGGTCCACCGACTATCCGGTTCTGTACAGGAACTGACTGTAGTATCCACAATCGTGTTGCACCGAGGGGTGCAATGTTCACTGCAGGAGGGAGTTATCGTCGACCGGGGGACGTTGATCCCCTAACTCCTTTCCGGGTGATGACAAATCGTCAAGGTGCAACACGTATCTATACACCGCGAAATATTCGATCTTGCACCGACAGATTCCTTCCCCTATGATTCCACAATGAAGGATTCAGGAGCGTTTTCACATCTTCTGGCCACGCGGACTCGCGGAATGGGCGCCAACGCCATACGGGAAATCCTGAAAGTGGTAGGTCAGCCGGGTATGCGGTCCCTTGCGGGCGGGATTCCCGCGCCGGAATCATTTCCCATGGAGATCATTGAGGAGCTCACCGCAAAGGTGATGGGCCGGTACGGTTCCGGGGCGTTTCAATATGATCTGACCGAAGGGTTCATGCCGCTCCGGGAGCAGCTGGTTCCGTACCTCGCGGCAAAGGGGATTTCCACCGACGCCGATACGGTCATCGTGACCACCGGTTCCCAGGGGGCGCTGTCGACGCTGGGACAGATTCTCATTTCTTCCGGCGACGCCGTTGCCGTGGAAGCTCCCACCTACCTCGGCGCGCTCTCGGCCTTCAATCCCTATGAACCGCGATACGTGAAGATTGAGACCGACGACGGCGGAGTGATTCCCGATGCGCTTGAAGAGGTGGTCCGCACGACGGCGGTGAAGTTTGTCTATTTGACACCCACCTTTCAGAATCCCACGGGCCGCACCATCGACGCCGGGCGGCGCCGGCAGATCGCGGAGATCGCCGTGCGTTACAACGTGCTTCTGGTGGAAGATGATCCCTACGGCGATCTCCGCTATCGCGGGAGCGCACCGCCGTCGATGAAGTCGCTGGCACCGGACCACGTCGTCTACACCGGTACCGTTTCCAAGATCTTTGCGCCGGGCCTGCGCGTCGGCTTTGTCGTTGCGCCGAAGCTGATCCGGCGGTGGCTGGTCACGGCCAAACAGGGTGTGGACCTTCACACAAGCACCTTCAATCAGGCGCTGACTGCGGCGTATCTCGAGTCGGGCGCACTCAGCCGGCATCTTCCGGAAATTATCGCCCTCTATCGCCCCCGGCAGGAGGCGATGCTGGCCGCCCTGAAGCGATCCTTTCCCTCGCCGATGCGGTGGTCGGAGCCGGAGGGGGGCATGTTTATCTGGGCCGAAGGACCGCCGGAGCTGGACGCCGTTGAGATGTACCAACGGGCCATCGATGCCGGAGTTGCCTACGTTCCGGGCCGGTTTTTCTTTACCGACCCCGCCGACGGCGTATCGACGATGAGGCTGAATTTCACCATGGTTGATGAAAAGACGATCGGTGAGGCCGTCGGCACCCTGGGTGAGGTGATTTCCCGGGAGCTGGAGCGCGTCGGGACGAGGTAGGCGGCAGGGAAGCAGACGGTATTTGAAATGGCCCGGAACGATGGAAAATCCGATTCCCACATCCATTCATCGGCACCTGATCGACCAGGAGACACCGCCGGACATGCGCCCCTGGTCTTTCCTGAAGACGATGTGTGTGCCTCCCTTCTCGGGTACCTGAAGGACCTTGTAACGGTTGTCGGTTCCGATGGCCACATAACGTATGAAAACCCTGCGGTGACGTCCATTCTCGGGTACGACCACGGGGAACGGGTCGGTTTTCTCTTTGACCAGTATCTTCACGAAGATTACGCGGACTTCTGGGAACGCGTCGTGGCCGGGGAAACGATGACCCCCGACGATTCGCCGATCATGCTCCGGATGCGTCATGCCGACGGATCCTGGCGCAATCTGGAGGCAAGGGTCTCACGCTGTTTTCATGATCCGATGGTTGAAGGGGTCATCCTCACATGTCGCGACGCCAGCGACCGAATACGCGCGGCGGAGTCGCTGGCCCGCTCTGAGGAGCGATACCACGAGCTCTTCACCTACAGTCCTGCGGCGATCTTTACACTTGCACCCGATCGGACCATCCTGGAGATCAATGCCACCGTCGTCGAATCCCTCGGGTTCGGAGTTGACGAGATTGTCGGCAGAATACTGGACGACCTTCTCGCCCCGGAATTTGCAGGAATATTTAAGGAGCGCTGGCAAATCATTCTCGAGGGAAACTCCGTTCCTGCGGCGGAGTTCCAGTTTATTTCGCGTGAGGGAACGAGACGTTCCTTCTATGCCCGGGAGGGGCGCCGGCATCGTGTTTTTTTACGTGGACATGTCGAATCTGTTACGATTGAGCTGATGGACGTGACGGAACAGCGTGCCGTCGAGGACCGGGAGCGTGTGCAGCGGGAGGAACTCTACCAGGCGGCAAAACTTGCGACGATGGGTACTCTGCTGTCAGGCGTTGCCCACGAGATCAACAACCCCAACAATTACATTCGCATGAATATCGACAGTATGCGTAACTTCTGGCGGGACGCTGAGAGAGTGCTCGAGGAGATTTCCGGAAAGGGCAGGGCCGTCTCCCTCGGGGGAATCCCCTTTCATCGTGCCAGGGGAATGGTGGGCACCGCCATGGAGGGGATCAGTGAGGGCGCTGATCGAATTGCCGCTCTCGTGCGGGACCTGACGGACTATGCAAAAACAGGCAATACCGGGAAACGGATGGTTACCGATGTACGGAGCGCCATGGAGACCGCACTCTCCATTGTCGGATCAACGATCCGCCACTACACATCCAACTTTGTGACGACCCTCCACGACGGGCCGGTGCTCGTCGTGGGTGAGAAGCATCGCCTTGAGCAGGTATGTATGAATCTGATCACCAACGCCTGTCTCGCCCTGACCGACCGCAGCCAGCGTATTGCGGTCTTCGTCGGATTGAACCGGGACGCAAAATGGGCGGAAATTCGGGTTGAGGACGAAGGAAAGGGTATGAGTAAAGATGTTGTCCTTCACAGCACCGATCCGTTTTTTACGACCCGTCGGGGTGAAGGCGGAACGGGACTCGGACTCGCCGTGACCCAACGGATCGTGTCCGATTATAACGGTTCACTCTCTTTCGATAGCGTTCCCGGTGCAGGAACGGTGGCAACTGTGCGCTTTCCGATAGTCGAGGCCGGTGATGAGTGACTCAGGATACCCTGCCGATCCTGTTCTCGTCGTCGACGATGAACCGGCCATTCTCTCGGCGGTGGAAATCGCACTGGAGCTGGGAGGCATCACCAACGTGGTGACCTGCAGTGAAAGTACAAGCGCTGCATCTCTCGTCAGTACGACACGTTTTTCGGCGGTAACACTTGATCTCGTCATGCCCGGCATCGGAGGCGTTGAACTTCTCGGTATCGTACAGGAACAACTGCCCGATACGCCGGTGGTAGTCGTCACCAGTACGAGTGATGTCGAAACGGCGGTCGAATTGATGCGGAAGGGCGTGTTTGACTACATCGTGAAGCCCGTCGATTCAAACAGGCTCGTGACGACCCTTCGTCGGGCAATCGAGAACTTTGAGATGCAGCGGGAGAACGCCGCCCTCCGGCGGCATCTCCTCAATCCGACGCTGGAACGGCCGGACGCTTTCGAGCATATCACCACACATGACGAGGTCATGTATTCAATCTTTGGATATATCGAGGCGATCGCTCCCACATCTCTCCCCGTCCTCATCACGGGAGAAACGGGAACGGGAAAGGAACTGATCGCTACGGCCATCCACCGGGCGAGCGGACGTACCGGCGAGCTGGTGACGGTCAATACGGCGGGACTGGACGATCAGCTCTTTTCGGATACCCTTTTCGGTCACGTGAAGGGTGCCTATACCGGATCCACCACTGATCGCAAAGGTGTCATCGGAAAGGCGGTCAAGGGAACGCTCTTTCTCGATGAAATCGGTGATCTTTCTCCGGAGTCCCAGATTAAGCTCCTCCGGCTCATCCAGCAACGGGAGTACTATCCCCTTGGAAGTGACAACGTTGTCCGGACCGACGCGAGATTTGTCTTTGCCACCAATCGTGACTTGCCGGAACGTGTCGAGACGGGAGAGTTTCGCCACGACCTCTGGTATCGCTTGCGTTCACATATGGTCCGTATTCCGCCACTCCGGGAACGACGTGGAGATATACCACTTCTGGTGAACCTGTTTCTCCGGCACGCGGTGAGTGAGACAGGAAAACCCCTTCCCGATGTGTCCCGCGGGTTTATCTCCACGCTGATGCGCTACGATTATCCCGGCAACGTCCGGGAACTTGAAGGAATGATTCTTGATGCCGTAGTCCGGGACCGGACGGGAACGCTCACCGCCGGTGCGATCAGTGACGGTGCCGTTTCCGGGAGTCCGGTGATGATACCGTCCGGAGCCGGTGGACAGCATGGGGCCGACGACCTCTTTTCCGATCTGGGAACCCTCCCGACACTGAAGAGCGCCGTTGATGATCTCATAGAGGAAGCCCTCCGGCGCGCAGACGGAAATCAGACAACAGCAGCGGCATTGCTGGGAATGACCCGGAGCGCCCTGAACAAACGACTGAACCGCCGTGACGGCAATAGATGAGGACATTCGGCAACGCCGATTCAACTGAAGGGACTTTTGTCCCGGCGGCGCTGCATTTCACCTCCCTCACCTAATCACTGTTCTATAACGAAATACCTCCTCCGGTAGTAACTGGCACGGCAATTGCTTCGCCTGGACATATGACGAGGAACAGCGACGTCCCCGCAACGGGGTTTCATACAACGAATGGAAGAGACGGAGAGGTACGGCGTGTCGTTGCCGGTAATTTGACGATTTGGAACGCCGAGGGACTGAGGAGAACGCTCCTGCAGGGCCGCTCATCTGCTGCAGCCACCACCATAGATTTCGGAGGTGAAGAGACGATAGACGTCGCCGGTGTGCAGCTATTAATTGCGGCGTGCCGCGCTACCCGGGGAGGCAATGAAGGACGCATCGTAGTGGCAGACCCGCCGGAAAAAATCTCCCACTGGCTGAAGCGGGCGGGACTCGCGATCGGAAACGGGGAAGTGAGGCCTGACGATGCTGAATGACATGCAGATGGCTGCTCTCCGGGAGGCCTTTGTCGCCGAGGCGATAGAGCACCTTGATGATCTTGAATCGGCGCTTCTTGACCTGAAAGGTCGCCCTGACGACCCTGAGCTCGTCAACCGGTCGTTCCGGGCTCTCCATTCCATTAAAGGTTCAGGTTCCATGTTCGGTTACGATGAGATGAGCACCTTTGTTCATGAGATAGAAACCGTATTTGACCGGGTACGGAAGGGGAGGATGACACTCTCCGGGGAGGTCATCGCTCTTACCCTGCAGGCGAAGGATGAGCTTCGCATTATGATCGGCCGGGAGGGCTCGCAACCCGTTGTCAGGGAGGCAGCCACCGCAGCTATTCTCGATCAGTTTCACCGCCTGATCGACTCTCCGGATACCCCGAAGCCCGAGGAAAAACCGGAGAAAAAGCGCTACCGCATCAGCTTTTCTCCGCCGCCGGATCTCATGAAACGGGGGACCGATCCGGTGATGCTCCTGGATGAACTGAGGTCTCTGGGCACCTGTCGTATCGTCGCCGATACCAGTCGGGTTCCCGATCTGGACACCATCGTTCCCGACCTGTGCTATCTCTCGTGGCGTATTGAAATAGAAACGGCGGCACCGCGGGAAGAGATAGCAGGTGTCTTTGAGTTTGTCGCCGAATCATCGGAGATTTCGATTGAGGAGACCCGACCGGCGTCGGATGGACCGGCGTCGGGTGTGCCGTCATCAGATATACCGGCGGCAGGGGAGGATGCCTCCCGGACGATTCGGGTGCCTTCCCAGCGTCTTGACTCACTTGTGGATCTGATCGGGGAACTTGTCACCGTTCAGGCGCGACTCAGCGATCACGTCATTGAAAACGGTGATGCCGCCTTTACGGCCATCTCCGAGGAAATTGAACGTCTCACCGGAGAACTGCGTGATACGGCGATGGGGCTGCGGATGGTCCCGATTCGGAATACCTTTACCCGGCTCAGGCGACTCATTCACGATCTCTCGTCCCGGCTGGGGAAGGAGATTCGTCTGACAACCGAAGGTGTCGAAACCGAGCTCGATAAAACGGTTATTGAACGCCTCGGTGATCCCCTGATGCACCTCATCAGAAATGCCATCGACCACGGGATTGAAGATGCGTCGGAACGACACGACACCGGCAAGGATCCGATCGGTACGATTGCACTCCGTGCGGTCCACGAGGGTGCGACGGTGGTGATTTCCGTTTCCGACGACGGACGAGGGCTTGATCCGGTTGCGATCCGGAATCGTGCCGTCGAGCGGGGTGTCATAGACACCGATTCCCACCTTTCAGACGCACAGATCCGTGAACTGATTTTTGCCCCCGGCTTCTCTACCGCCACGGAGGTGACGGGCGTGTCGGGTCGCGGGGTGGGCATGGATGTCGTTCGCCAGACAATCAACACACTGGGGGGAGAAATAGAGGTTGCGAGCGATATCGGTGCGGGTACGACAATTTCGCTGCGACTTCCCCTTACGCTGGCGATAATTGACGGTCTGCTTGTTCGCGTCGGTGACCAGCATTACGTCCTGCCACTTGGTGCGGTCCGGGAACTCATCGAGTACCGACCAGCGCGGACCGGTCATGGCGGTCCCCTTCAGCTCATGGACGTCCGGGGAGCACGTCTCCCGGTGGTGAACCTGCAGAACCTGTTTGACGGCTGTTCCGACACAGCGGGCAGGGGACATGTGGTGATCGTTCACTGGGACGGCACGATCATCGGTCTTCTCGTCTCGGAGGTGAAGGGACGGCAGCAGACGGTGATCAAATCGCTCGGGGCGCTGCCGGAGCGGGTCGAAGGTGTTTCGGGCGCCACGATTCTCGGTGACGGTTCCGTCGCGCTGATTCTGGATCTGCCGAAACTGCTTGCGGACATTGAAACGGGTCAACGGGAAACGACGGTGGAGGCTGTATGACGGGACGTTCCCATCTCTCCGACGATGATTTCAGACGGGTACGTAGCCTGGTAAAAGAACGGTCGGGGATCAATCTAGTCGATGCAAAACGGGTGATGGTGGAACTCCGGCTTCGTAAGCGGCTCGCAACGACGGGCCGTACCACTCACGGTGACTACGTCGAATATCTCTTTTCCAGTGACGGGATACGGAACGAGCTGTCGGAAATGATAGACGTCATCACGACGAACAAGACCGATTTCTTCCGGGAGCCCGAGCATTTTCGTGTTCTCACCGATCTCATCCTGCCCGGAATGTTCCATACCCCCGGACCGGCTCCGCGACGGAAGCTGAATGTGTGGAGTGCGGCGTGTTCCACCGGCGAAGAGCCTTATACCATTGCGATGGTTCTGGACGATTACCGTCGGAACCGTTCCGATTTTGATGTCGAGATTCTCGGGACCGATTTGTCGGGACGTGTTCTGAATGCGGCTCGGGAAGGGATCTACCCGGAGGAGCGGGTTGCACCGATCCCCGACACCTTTCGCAGGCGATACCTTCGACGGGGAAAAGGGACGTATGACGGGATGTTCAGGGTTACACCCGAAATCCGGGGTTCCATCACGTTCCGCCGGCACAACCTTTTACAGACGCGGGGGGGCCGGCCCGGTACATTCGACATTGTCTTTCTTCGCAACGTCATTATCTATTTCGACCGGGAAGAGAAGGTGGACGTGGTCACTCAGGTAGTCGAGACAATTCGCCCCGGCGGATACCTCTTTGTGGGACACTCGGAAGCGCTGTTTGATATGGATCTGCCACTGGAACTTGTTCGGCCGACGGTATATCGGCGGCTCGCCGGGAAATTCTCCTCATGAAAAAGATCAGGACCCTTGTCGTCGACGACTCGGCCCTCGTCCGTCAAACCCTGACGGAACTCCTTTCCAGCACCGGAGACATTGAAGTGATCGGTACCGCACGGGACCCGGTCATCGCTATGGAAATCATGAAGAACCAACGTCCTGATGTGGTAACTCTCGACCTTGAAATGCCGCGAATGGACGGTCTCGAGTTTCTCCAGCGAATCATGACGAGCGACCCCCTGCCGGTCGTCATATGCTCGTCCCTCGTCGGAGAAGGAACGGAAGCTGCCATACGCGCCCTGGAACTGGGGGCGGTGGAGGTGATCGGCAAACCGAGAATCGGGACAAAGCACTTCCTGGAGGAGTCTCGGTTCCGTATCGCAAACGCGATACGGGCGGCGAGCCTCGCCAATCTCCGTGCAGCCGGGGTATACGGCCGCACGCCGGTACCCCGATTCAATGCGGACGCAGTACTGAAACGGACCGCGCCGAAGGGGTTGCGCGAGACAACGGAGCGGGTCGTCGTGGCAGGCGCATCCACGGGAGGCACCGAGGCGGTTCGGGTATTTCTGGAAGCGATGCCGAGCGACGCGCCGGGTATTGTGATTGTCCAACACATGCCGGAGCACTTTACCCGCACCTTTGCCAGACGTCTTGATGGTCTTTGCGCGATAAAGGTGAAGGAAGCACAGGACAACGACGCCGTCCTGCGTGGTCGTGCCCTGATCGCGCCGGGAAACAAACATCTGCTTCTGCGAAGAAGCGGCGCCCGGTACCGCGTGAATGTCGTCTACGGAGAGCAGGTGAACCGCCACCGGCCTTCAGTGGACGTTCTCTTCCGTTCCGCCGCATCCGCGGCGGGACGAAACGCCGTGGGGGTCATCATGACCGGAATGGGAGACGACGGAGCGGAAGGCCTCAGGGAAATGCGTGAGGCCGGGGCGGTCACCTATGCACAGGATGAAGCGTCGTGTGTCGTCTTCGGTATGCCGAAAGAGGCGATGGAACGGGGTGGCGTATCCAGGGTTGTATCACTCCAGTCGATGGCCGCTGCAGTTCTTTCGGCAATGAAATAGCGACATTTGGAGCGGGCAGGGACATTTGTCCCCGTCGTGATCAGTGTGTAAATCATTTTTATATAAACAATTAAGTGATTCAAGAAAGTGGCACGGTGATTGCTTTGAAGGAACCATATACGTCCCACGCACGTGGCGACGGATTTTACAGCAGGAGGTTCAGAGCGATGAACCGGAAGAAAAAGTACGGAAGTATGAAGCTTTCGCTGAGCGTACTCACCGGATTGGTGATACTCGCGCTCGTGACACTATTAAGTATTACCGCATATACGAGAGCCGCAGGGCTCCTCGAAGAGACGTGGACGCACGAAATGAGGATCGTTTCCCGTCTCACCGCGTCGCGGCTGGAAGCGTATTTCCGCGATCAGAGAGAGATTGCTCAGTTCATGAGTGATGATCCGGTCCTTGCAACCAATGTGGCCGTCGGAAACTACTCCGCCGTATCGGAATATCTGGCCGGATACGTTGACCATTTTGAGGGATATTCAAATGTCATCGTCTTTTCAGCCGAGCAGGAACCGACGGTGGTGGCGGACGGAGTTGGAGGCGGCGCGGTGGGAATCGTCCTTCCTGAAGGCGACAGAGCAGCGGCTCTCCTCTCCCTGCAAGGTGAGATCGCCCTTGGCCAACCCGAGCCGTCGCCCCGAACGGGCCTTCCCATCGTCGTCATGACGGCGCCCATTTACAGCGACGGCGAAATTGTTGCCGGTCTCGGCCTTGTCCTGAGTCTGTATGAAGTTTCGTCCGCTCTCGTAGACGATGTGGTAGTCGGGAAGACGGGATATGTTTCCGTCACCACCGGGGACGGCCTGGTGATCGCCCATCCGAATCAGGAGTATGTACTGAGCCTCAACCTCAACGAGTATGAGTGGGGCCGGCAGATGCTCGCCGCCCCTTCAGGGACCGACATCACATACAATTTCGGAGGCGAAAACCGGATTCTCACGTCAGTCCGCAATGAGGAGTTCGACTTCAATGCGGTGGCAATCATGCCGGTTTCCGATTTCATCCAGAATGCACGTGAGCTTGCGGAAACGCTGATCCTCTACGGAAGTATCGCGATCGTCCTCAGTCTGTTCCTCATGGTAGTCGTTCTCTATCGCAAGCTGAAACCCCTGACAATCGCGGTGGATGTGACAAACAAGCTCGCCGCAGGGGATCTCACCGTGGAATTTGAAGTGGTGAGCAAGGACGAGACGGCGCGGCTCCTCGATGCGATGGACGGGATGGTCGGTGAGATTGCGC
Source organism: Alkalispirochaeta sp. (assembly GCA_965242725.1). GTDB lineage: Bacteria > Spirochaetota > Spirochaetia > DSM-27196 > Alkalispirochaetaceae > Alkalispirochaeta. The sequence continues at coordinate 67,896 of CBDESZ010000001.1, read as the reverse complement.
GAGTCATTACCGATGTCCAGAGTGCAAGTGACCACGTGAGCACCGGCAGCCAGCAGCTCAGTGCAACGGCGGAACAACTCTCTCAGGGTGCAACCGAGCAGGCCTCCAGCGCCGAAGAGATCAGCGCTTCTATGGAGCAAATGGGTTCCAATGTGAAACAGAACGCGGATAACGCCCTCCAGACGGAGAAAATCGCAACACAGGCGGCGAAGAACGCGGCGGAAAGCGGTGAAGCGGTAACGAGAGCCGTGACGGCGATGAATGCAATCGCGGAAAAGATCACAATTATTGAAGAGATTGCCCGTCAGACAAATCTGCTGGCCTTGAACGCTGCCATTGAAGCAGCCCGCGCCGGCGAGCATGGCAAAGGCTTTGCCGTCGTTGCGGCGGAAGTCGGCAAGCTTGCCCAGCGCAGCCAGGCTGCGGCGGCGGAAATCGGCGACCTTTCCAGTTCAAGTGTTGAAGTCGCGGCCCACGCCGGCACGATGTTGAGAGAGCTCGTCCCGAATATTCAACGCACGGCAGACCTCGTTCAGGAGATCAGCGCAGCCAGCAACGAACAGGACCAGGGTGTCGAGCAGATAAACAAGGCTATTCTCCAGCTTGACCAGGTGATTCAACAGAATGCGAGCGCTTCCGAGGAGATGGCCGCGACGAGTGAGGAACTTGCCCGACAGGCTGAGCACCTCAAGGAAAGCATCGCGTTTTTCCGAACCAGGGGCGGGACGGACCTCGTCCTGGGCAGCCGGGGAATGGTGGGGAAAGGGCTCCCCCGGACGATCGGGTCCAATGGTTCCGGCAACAGCCATCGTCTTCACACCGCTGTTATCGCGGCTCCCGACGAAATTGACGCCAGCTTTGAGGAGTATTGATATGGATACCATCCTGGCGACTGCCCAGTATTTGACATTTCGACTTGCCGAAGAAATCTACGGAATTGACGTCCGTTCGGTACGGGAAATCCTGGAGCTCCCGCGGATCACCCGGATTCCACGCCTTTCCTCGTCGCTTCTGGGCGTGATGAACGTCCGCGGCCGGGTGGTACCGGTGGTCGACCTGCGGGTCAAGCTTGGTATGCAGCAGGAGCCGCCCACGGAGAACAGCGCGGTGGTCATTGTAGAGCGTCCCGGGAGTGCAGCGGACACATTGATCGGCGTCCTTGTCGACAGTGTCGCCGAGGTTCTGACGGTCGAAAATGATGCAGTACAGCCGCCGCCGAAAATGGGGGCGCCTGTGGAAGCTCAGCTGCTTTACGGTATGGTACGGGGCGGTGACGATTTCGTATTGCTTCTCCGGATCGAGAACGTTTTTACCGACGAAGCGATCGAACAGGTCAGCTAGACCGGGAGGTGTCACCCGGCAGACGACGGAATGCAAAATTGCCGTTATTTCGTTACCTGCAGCACTCCGACGCGCGCCGGACGCAATTGCGTCCGGCGTTCTTCGCCGCATAGAGGGCGTTGTCGGCGATTTTGATCGTCTCACGGAGATCTGTTTCATCGCCGGCGGAGCATCCTACACCGACACTCACCGTCACCTTGTGTGACAGGCCGAGAGAATGCCGGGCTGCTTCCACTTCCTTTCTGAGTTCACAACCGAGGTGATAGGCATCTTCTTCCGTCGCGCCGGGGAGGAGAATGGCAAATTCGTCGCCTCCGATCCGTGCAAACAGGTCCGACCGGCGGATGATCCGGGTTCCGATGGAGGAAACCAGTCGCAGCACCGCGTCGCCGAGGTCGTGACCCCGATTGTCGTTCAGGCGTTTGAAATGATCGACATCGAAGAGAATCAGCCCGACGGGATCTCCAAAGGTCTTGCTCCGCTCCATGAGACGCGCCGTCGCGGCGTTGAAGGATCGCCGATTGGCAATCCCCGTGAGAGGGTCGGTCTCGGAAAGCCGCTTGAGATTTTCCCGTTCCGCCATGTCGGTGGTGACGTCTACAACAAACCCCTCGATATGGCGCTCCGATTCTCCCTCGTCGGGGGGTGTTAAAACGGCGTTAATGGACAGCCACATGATCTTTCCGGTCATTTGCACGTATTGAATCCGTCTGTCCCGCACTTCCCCGTCGGACTCCAGGGCGGTGAGAATGTCGTTCCGGTCCTTCCGATTTCGGTAAAGCAGAGCGATTGTCGGGAGCCGGTACAGTTCTTCCTGGTTCCTGCCGAGCAATCGCGCGAGGTGGTCGTTTGCGTAGATGACGGAACCGTCGAGACGGGTTCGAAAGAATCCAATGGGAGCTCGTTCCACAAGGAGACGAAAGCGTCGTTCCTGGGATAGTCTCCGCTCTTCCATATGCCGCGCGTCCAGAATGACTCTGTTGAACTGTTTATTGAGATAATGAAACTCGTCTCTCGTCCGAAAAACGAGATGAATCGGCGTGTCACCCCGAGTCACATCGTCAAAGTACGCTGCCAGACGTCGCGTCCTTGATACGAGACTGCCAACCAGCCATGAAATGACGATGGCCGAGAGGGCCGCCAGGAGCCCGAAGGAAAAGACCATCGGCTGCCGGACGCGGGCAAAGCGGTCGGTAAGAGACTGCCTCGGCACGACCACCGCAACGCGCCACCCGCTGGAGAGAGGATCCCCGATGTCCACGATGAGTTTGTCCGTCGGAGCGGGCAGGGATCCCGCCTCGACGATGTGCTCGTCGGTTCCTACGAATGGCAGCCCCTGCCGGTTCAAGAGAAAGACTTCTCCATCCCGGGGGAGCTCAATACCTTCAAGGGACGTTTCCACCGCTTCCAGAACGACATCCATTGAAAAGACACCGATCCGATTTCCCCCGTCGTCGAACAGGGGCGTTACCGCGCTGACGAGGGTTTCTCCGGTTACGACTTCTTCATAGGGCGGAGACCAGACCGTCCCTCCGGGAGAGGCGATACCCGCTTTGTACCACGGTCTTGTCCGCGGGTCGAATCCCTCGGGAAGCGGAACCGGGGGATAGTGGAGAATGCTTCCGTCTTCAAGGGCGTAATAGATGTAAAACGTCCCCTCCAGGATTGAACGCGCCGATGACCATTCCTCGTAGAGCTCCTCCGCCCGGTCACCCCGGGCGAGATGCTCGGACAGGGTCGGGCTTTGACTCAGCGAATGAGCGGCGTAGATCCGGGGAGCGATCCAGAGCCGGTTTATGGAACTGCTCGCCAGCGCCACCATCTGCTGCATCTTTTCTTCCTGAACCTCCACCACGACTCCCCTGACGCGGTTGAAGGCGCCGAGGGCGAGAACGAACATTGCAAAGGATACAACGAGAGGGAGAACAGCCATGAGAAGTAGACGAGCAGACAACCGACTTTTCATTTTGGGTTTCCAGGATAGTAGGAGAAGATGGCCCGATCTGCAAGCACCGACGATCGATTTCCCGGCATCACGCGCACACGTAGATTTTTCTTGCGTTCCTCCTGAGTTGCCGCTACAATTTGACGCCTCAATTCATACGGCCGTTCCGTGCCGTGGCTTGATCGAAAAAAGGGTGAATTTTTCTTGAAACACTTAAGTACAAAAATAGCATTGGCTGCCGGAATAACGGCGGCCCTTTTAATGGCCTCGCTCACCGCAGTGATCGCACTTTCCATACGCGGTATCTTTGAAGAGATTCAAATGACGGAGCGGGAATTGCTGCTCAGGGACTACGATGAAATGATCAAAACCCAGGTCGAGACGGCGGTAAGTCTCGTCAACTATCACTATCAGCGTGCCCGGGAGGGTGAAGTCTCGATGGAGCGGGCGCGGCGCGACGCCGCCGACGCGCTGCGGGACCTGCGGTACGGTGAAGAGGGGTATTTCTGGGTGGATACCAGTGACGGCACCAACGTCGTACTGCTGGGGCGCGACTCGGAGGGAACCAATCGTATGGATCTGCAGGACGTAAACGGCAAGTACATTATACGGGAGATCATCGAGAAGGGGTCACAGCCGGGGGGCGGATACACAGACTACTGGTTTCCCAAGAGTGGCGGAGGAGAGGCGTTCCCGAAGAGGGGGTACTCCCTTCTTTTTGAACCGTTTGACTGGGTGGTAGGAACGGGCAACTATATCGATCAAATCGAGGTGCTTCTCTCGGATATCGACGCCGCCAATCGCACGCGGCTGAGTCGTATTGTCTATTCAATGATCGCCGCGTCCCTGGTTGCGGTAATCGTATTCTTTGTCGTGATATTTCTCATCGGTCGGCGACTCATGCGGCCGCTGTCGCATGTCAGCGGAGCGCTGAACGAGATCGCGGCGGGCGCGGCGGACCTGACCCAGCGGCTCCCCGTTAACGGCACCGATGAGGTGGGGCAGGTCGCACGGAGTTTTGACGGCTTTATCGAGTCGCTGCAGGTGATGATTGCAGGGATGAAAGAGTCTGTGGGCACATTGAAGAACCTGGGTACCGATCTGGCGACGAATATGAATGAAACGGCGGCAGCGGTCAATCAAATCACGGCCAACATCGAAAGCGTGACTCGACAGGTGGATAACCAGGGCGGACAGGTAACCTCAACGGCGGCGTCAGTTGAAGAATTGACGCGAAACATAGACGCTCTCAATGAACAGGTCGAACGTGAAGCCGCGACTATCGACCGTACCGCGGAGACCATCAATAAAATGCTCGGCGGCGTTGAATCAATACTCGCAACCTCGGGAAATACCCGTGAACAGATTCATGCACTGCGGGAACGTATCGATGACGGAAACAACGCCGCAGAGGAGATGCAGACCGCCGTGGAAAAAATGACGAATCGCTCCCGGTCGCTGCAGGAGGCCAACTCATTTGTTGTGAACATCGCGGCACAGACAAACCTCCTTGCGATGAACGCGGCCATAGAAGCGGCCCACGCAGGAGAGAGCGGACGGGGATTTTCCGTCGTTGCAGAAGAAATCAGGAAACTCGCCGACCAATCGTCCACCCAGTCCAGGCGTATCGCCGACGAAATAAAGGGTATGGAATCCGATATTGAAACAAGCGTCGGCCGTACCAATCAAACCAAAGAGCTTCTCGGTAAGGTTGACGGTACGATCCGTGAGGTGGAAGATGTCTTTGCCCGGCTCTCGGGTGAGATTGAACTTCAGGGGCAGCACGGTCGGGAAATTCGTGGCGCCATGAATGAGCTCAATGAAATTGCCCGTACCGTCCAGGTTGGTGCATCCGAAATGAGCAGCGCCAATCGCCAGATTCTCCAGGTCGTATCGGAACTCAGTGAGGCAACGGCGGCGATGCGTTCCTCCATGGAAGAGATCGTGGCCGGCACGCGGGAGATCAATATTTCGATCACAAACGTGAATGAAATGTCAAACGCCAATCGCGAGACGATCGGGGAAATAGAACACCGGGTCACCCGGTTCAGGACCACTGAAGCAACAACAGGATGATTTCGTCGTCCCCGCTTCGATACGTCAATCGGGACAGCTGCCGGTAGCCAGAAATCCCCGGATACGCTCCAGAAATGCGTCGCCGTACCTGTCCGCCTTCCGTTCTCCCACACCACGGACGGCGAGCAGCTGCCGGCGTTCCTGCGGACAAAGTTGAACCATTGAGCGGAGCGTGCGGTCACTGAAAATCAAATAGGGCGGAAGGGAACCTTCCCGGGCAAGACGGAGTCTGAGCTTCTTGAGACAGAGAAAGAGGGCGTCTCCTTCTTCCTCGGCGAGCGTCGCCGCCGCGTCGGACGCGTCTGCGCTTCCTGACGGCGACGGGGTACTTCTCCTGTCCGTGCCGCCACGCTGAACGCTCTCCTCCCGGTGAAGTCGCCGGAAATGTTCCCGTCCGGAGAGCACATCCTTTCCCCGTCGGGTGAGTCGGAGGCCGCTGCGCTCCCCGTCGCGACGTTCCACGAGATTCGCCGCTTCCATATCCGCAGTCAGGCGTATCCACCACGACCGCGAACGGTCCGCACCGACCCCGAAGGTCGGCAATCCGTCATGACCGAGCCGTTGTATGCGATCCCCGGTGGTGCCGGTCACCACATCGATTACGTGGTGGGTACCGAAGCGTTCGCCGGTGCGCACCATGGCGGACATGACCATTTGTGCCTCCCTGGTGCAGTCCTCCATGGTGGATGTGGTGGTGCAGACATCGCATCGGTTACATGTACCGTCGTGCTGCTGCCCGAAGTGTCGTAACAGCTGTGTCCGGCGGCACACCGTGGAGTCCACAAATCGAAGCACCTCCTTGAGGTTCTCTTCCGCCTGTTCCCGTTCCCGGTCGACCTCCATGCGGTCGATGTGATAGCGGATCTTTGCGATGTCCGCCGGGGCGTAGAACAGGCATGTGTCGGCGTCCTCTCCGTCACGGCCCGCCCGGCCCGTCTCCTGATAGTACGCCTCAACGCTCCGCGGCAGGTCGCCGTGGACGACCCAGCGCACATTTGATTTGTCTATGCCCATACCGAAGGCGATGGTTGCGACAATCACCTGTACTTCGTCCCGGACAAACGCCGCCTGATTGCTCCGACGATTCCCGTCGGAAAGGCCTGCATGGTAGGGCAGTGCGGAAACGCCGTGGTTCTCCAGAAAGGCGGCGGTATCGTCCACGGAGCGGCGGGTGGCGCGATAGACGATGCCCGGTTCGTCCGAGTGGCGGACGATAAAGTCGTGGATCTGACGGTTGACCCGTTCCTTGCGAGCTACCCGGTAGAATATTTCCCTGCGGTCAAAATTACCCCGAACGAGGTGGGCATCCCGGAGGGAGAGGAGCGACACAACATCATTCTGTACACGAGGTGTGGCCGTCGCGGTGAACGCCGCGAGCGTCGCGTCGGGAAACTCGGATCGCAGAACCGTGAGGTTCCGGTACTCCGGACGAAACTCGTGGCCCCACTCGGAGATACAGTGCGCCTCGTCAATGGCGAAAAGCGATACCCCCCAACCGTGAAGGGCTTCCCGAAATCTCGGCTGGGAAAGTCGTTCCGGCGAAACGTAGAGAAGTTTTATCACACCGGCGTGTATCTCCCGGTAGAGCGAGCGTGCCTCCTCCTCACCGAGGGTGCTGTTGAGATACGAGGCGGGAATCCCCATCTGCCGCGCCGCCGTCACCTGATCCTCCATGAGGGCGATCAAGGGGCTCACCACGACGGTCAGATTCGGCAGGAGCAGCGAAGGCAGCTGGTAACAGAGGGACTTGCCGCCGCCGGTGGGCAGCGCGGCAAAGACGTCACGATGGTCCAGTATCGCCGCCACGATATCTTCCTGATGAGGTCTGAATGATGAGAAGCCGAAGGTCTTTTTCAGGAGGTTCTTTGCGTCGCCGGTCATGGCGGTCACACTATATCAGAAAGTGTCTGTTGATCGCAGATGCAGGGAAATGAATGGATTTTCTTATGTAGGATGTCCGTTTGCCGGCCCGACGTTTTGTATCCTTGACCTCGTACACAGTGATACTACAATAGATATACAAAATCATACATAAGGAGCAACAGATGAAGTACAGACGATTGGGACACAGCGGACTTATAGTAAGCGAAGTCGCTCTTGGAACGATGCAGTTCGGTCAGAAGATGAATATGGGAAACCTCGACCAGAAGGCGACCAATGACCTCGTCGGATTTGCTCTGGATCAGGGAATCAATTTCATTGACACTGCCGATGTCTATTCACTCGGACAAAGCGAAGAGTTTATCGGGAAGGCGATACAGGGAAAGCGGGATGACCTCGTGCTTGCTACAAAGTGCCGGTTACCGATGAGTGACAACTTCAACAGGAGCGGTGCCACCCGTGTAAATATCATCCGGGGAATAGAGAGCAGTCTGAAGCGTCTGCAGACGGACTACATCGACCTGTTTCAGCTTCATGGTTGGGACAGCAACACCCCTCTGGAGGAGACGCTGCGCGCCATGGACGATCTGGTCCGTCAGGGGAAAGTGCGCTACATCGGTTTCAGCAATTACCTTTCCTGGCAGGGAGCAACAGCGGTGGGTATGCAGGAACGGTTGGGATTGAACCGTTTCGTCACTGCCCAGATGTACTACAGTCTCGTCGGACGGGGTCTGGAGTTTGATTTTCAGTCGATGGCGGAATATCACGATCTGGGAATTCTGGTCTGGAGCCCCCTTGCCGGCGGCTTCCTGAGCGGTAAGTACGAAAGCGGAAAGCCGGCACCGGAGGGGACCCGGTTTGGCGAGAACGGTAATTTTGTGCCTTTTGACAAAGAGATGGGTTACAACGTCGTCGAGGCCGCAAAAAAAGTTGCAGACCGCCACGGCGTGAGCGTCGCCAGGATCTCTCTCGCCTGGATACTTGCCCAGCCGGCCGTTTCCAGCGTCATCATTGCGGGACGTAAAAAAGAACACCTGGCGGACAATATTGCCGCGACCGATGTTCTCTTGACGGACCAGGATGTAAAGGAACTCAACGAGGCAAGTGATCCCGGTACACCCTATCCAAAGTGGATGGTAATGCAGCTGGATGTCGCCGAAGATCCGAGACCAAAGGTATTGCATCCCGAGCGGTACGAAAGTGGAAGTCCCTGGAAGGACCGTCGTGATTACGGATGGGACGGCTGATGTAAGAGGTGAAGCAGGGATTTCCGACCGGACCCGCCTTCGGGCGGGTCCGCAGGTCCGGAACCGGCGTCGCCGCGTCGCCTCCCGGCAAACGAGGGACACCGGTACGTTTTATATGGTCATGTCCCTGACACTCGCCCGTTCTATAAGCGTACCGCCAATAACGATTTTCACCGCCGGCATTCGCGGGGCGGCAATACGGTTTGTCAGTCTGTTTACCGCGGTGTTGCCGATTTCCCATTTTGAGACCGCGATGCTCGTCAGGGGCGGATCCATCAATGCAGACGTCGGCAGATCGTCAAATCCGATGACCGATATGTCTTCAGGAATACGGTAGCCTGATTCGCGGAGCGCCTTCATCACACCGAATGCCATGATGTCGTTTGTGCAGAAGAGCGCAGAGGGGAGCGGCGTGCCTTCATTGATGATTTTCTGCATGTCCAGATATGCGCCGTCAAATGTGGAGTCACAGTCAAAGATGAATTCTTCCTGCAGCGGTCGCTCAAGGGCCGCCATTGTCTGAACAAAACCAAGATGACGCAGGTGAAAGTTCCGCGTCTGCACGAGGGATCGGACCATTCCGATCTCGCGGTGCCCCTTGGAAATGAAATGCTCCACCACCCGGTACACCGAATCCTGATTGTTCATGTCGATGAAGTCAAAGGGCAGAAAGTCAATAAAGGTGTCAAGGAATACGACGGGTATGTGAAGGCCCTGAAAGGCTGCAACGTCTTCTCTGCTCAGCTCTGTACCCAGAACCACGGCGCCCTTCAAATCGGGATTGCTCTTGAGACTGTCGAGTATCTCATCTATCGGAGTTCCGCTGAAACTCGACACCTCTATTTTATAGTTGTGAGTTTTTGCGCCATGCACGATCCCGTCGATATAGTCGGCGATAAACACGGTATGGTCTCTGTTGACCGTATGTCCGTGTCGGGCGATTTTCAAAAACTGGATCGTCCCCGCCGGCGGAAGAAGATAGCCGTTCTGTTCCCGTCTTCCCGTGGTGCCGGGCTTTTCATACTGTAATTCCCTCGCAAGTTTCAGGACTTTTTCTCGTGTACGGGTTCCAACACCAGGTTTCTCGTTCAGTACAAGTGATACCGTTGTTATAGACACATCTGCGAGTCTGGCAATGTCCTTGATTCGGGTGTTCATGGTGTTCCTCTCAGCTTATGTCCATCGATATCGAATGTCAACTAAAAATTTTAGTAGCTCGTAGAGATATCGATCCTGATTGCGGCGAAAAAATGAAAGTCTACTAAAATTTATACAAGAATTTTTGTCTTTTCGTACAGTATTGTCCATTGAATCGCCGGCAATGACATTTTTTATTGACAACTCAATGGTCCATGGTAGAATCCTAAGAGAAATATTTTAGTAAATGTTTACCCCGCCGGGACGCGGATTGTATGCCGGCGGATCTTGAAAGGGGGATTCACCATGGCAATGAAGAAATTTATCAACAAACCCGAAGCCTTTGTGGACGAGATGCTGCAGGGAATCCTTGCAGCCCATCCGGATCAACTTAAAAATATCGCCGACGATCTTCGTTGTATCGTTCGCGCTGATGCTCCGGTGAAAGGCAAAGTCGGAATTGCCACCGGAGGAGGTTCCGGGCATCTTCCCCTCTTTCTCGGGTATGTCGGCAAGGGAATGCTCGACGGTTGCGCGGTGGGCGGTGTTTTTCAGAGTCCCAGCTCGGAACAGATGCTTGAGGTAACGAAGGCGATCGACGGTGGAAAGGGCGTTCTCTACATATACGGCAACTACAGCGGAGATATTATCAACTTCGACATGGCTGCGGAAATGGCTGATATGGAAGACATTCGAGTGGAATCATTCGTTGCCGGAGAAGATGTGGCGAGCGCTCCGAAGGGCGAGGAAGAGAAGCGACGCGGCGTTGCGGGAATTTTCTTTGTTTACAAATGCGCCGGAGCAAAAGCCGATGAAGGAGCCGATCTGGACGAGGTGAAACGGATCGCGGAAAAAGCCGGCGCCCAGGTCAGAACGATGGGTGTAGCGCTCTCCCCGGTCATTGTGCCGGAGGTAGGTAAGCCGTCGTTCACTATCGGTGACGGAGAAATGGAAATCGGTATGGGCATCCACGGCGAACCGGGAATCCGGCGGGGTAAGCTCCTCACCGCGGACGAGGTCGTCCAGGAAATGATGGATCAGATCATACCGGACCTGCCATATAAGAAAGGTGACGAAGTCGCGGTTCTTATGAACGGGCTCGGGGCGACGCCAAAGGAAGAGCTGTACGTCGCGTATCGGAAGGTCTCGCAGATATTGAACGATCTGGGCGTCTCGGTTTTCAAGGTATATGTCGGCGAATTCGCAACCTCCCTGGAAATGACGGGCTTTTCAATTTCAGTTTTGAAGCTGGATGGAGAGCTCAAGGCGCTCCTGTCGAAGGCGGCACGGACACCGTTCTTTGAGCAGGTGGAACTCTAGGGGAATATGACCATGATGGACGTCGGAAAAGCAAAAGCTGCCATTCACGCTATTCGGCTGTTGATGGATGAGAACCAGGATCGTCTCATAGAGATTGACGGAGCTATCGGCGATGGTGACCTGGGTCTGACCATGACCAGGGCGTTCAGAACCGCAGACGAAGAGATCGCCGACAGCGACGAGGTCGACGTTGGAAAACTTTTCGCGAAGGCCGGCATGGTGATGGCAAAGGCCGCCCCTTCCACAATGGGCTCTCTTGTCGCGACGGGCTTTATGCGGGGCGGAAAGGCCGTTGCCGGTCGATCGGAGGAACTCGGATCTTCGGATATCGCCGAGTTTTTCCGTGCCTTCTCCGACGGAATCATGGAGCGAGGGAAAACTAAGCCGGGTAATAAAACGATCGTCGACGTAACTGATCCCGTCGCAACTGCCCTTGAGCGGGCCGCGGAGAGCGGTGTCGACGGACCGTCTCTGGCGCATGCGGCGGTCACCGCCGCCAGAGCCGGAGAAGAGGCGGCGAAGGAGATGATCTCTCAGCACGGCAAGGCGGCGATTTACCGGGAACAGACGAAGGGAAAACCCGATCCCGGGGCAACCGCCGGTTCAATAATCGTACAAGGATTCTTTTCCGTTTTTACGGATTGAAGAGTAGTGGAGAAGTCGGTGACCCGGAACAGACGGCCGTCTGATTCAGGACATCGATAAAAAAAGATCTTCTTGGAGAAGGAGGACGAGGTTATGAGGAAAACAGCGATTTTGTTTGTTGTTTTATCAACATTGATTGCCGGCATTGCATTTGCCGGAGGTCAACGAGAGGCAGCTTCAGCGGACGAACCGTATGAAATTGTTATGGTCGTAAAGCTTGAAGGCGTCGCCTGGTTTGACAACATGCGGCTTGGTATCGAGGCATTCAACGAGGCCCACGATGATGTAAACGCGTGGCAGACCGGTGCAGATACGGCAGATCCTGCAGCTCAGGTACGTATCATCGAGGACCTTATCGCACAAGGTGTGGACGCGATCCTGATTGTTCCCAACGATCCGAGTTCTCTGGTTCCGGTAATTGAGCGTGCCCGCGCACAGGGTATCGTCGTCGTTACCCACGAAGCGTCCAATATCCAGAACGCCGACTATGATATCGAGGCATTTGACAACAAGGAATATGGCGCCCATATGGCATCGATTATGGCGGAATGGATGGACGGAGAAGGTCTCTGGCAACCATTCGTCGGACACCTGACATCCACAACACACAACGAATGGGTAGACGGTGAAGAAGAGTTTCTCGCGGAAAATTATCCGGACATTGAACTTGCGAACACCCGTCAGGAAGAGCGGGAAAACCAGCAGGTTGCCTATGAACGCAGCCTCGAGATTCTCCGTTCCCAACCCGACATTAAAGCCATTATGGGAAGTGCCATGAGTACCGTTCCCGGCGCGGCACAGGCGATTGAAGAGCTCGGTCTCATCGGAGAAGTCGCGGCATTCGGTACCTGTCTGCCCTCCGTTGCGGGAGACTACATCGAGAGCGGCGCGGCTCAGTCGATTCACTTCTGGGTGCCTGCCGACGCGGGATATGTTGCTGCGAATATCGCGTATCAGATCCTTCAGGGAAATGATATCACCGAAGGAATGAATCTCGGACGACCCGGATATGAGAACGTCATTATCCAAAACAATGACAGCGGCGTCCCGATCGTCTACGGACAGGCGTGGGCAGATGTAAATGCGGATAATCTTGATGAATGGCGTGACGCCAATGGAGATTGGGAGTTGTAATCAGAAGACCCTAGGTACCTGACTACACGTACATTGTTTGATCCCGACCGACCGGACTTTATAGTCCGGTCGGTTGTTTCCCCGAGGAAACGAAGAGTATTCGCCTCACTTCGGGAAACATTGTGTCGCAAACGCCGTGGAGGTTGCCCGTATATGGCAGAACAATTTTTGGAAGTCCGGAACGTCAGTAAAGCGTATGCAGGTGTGCAGGCTTTACTGGGCGTCGATCTTTCCGTTGCGGCAGGAGAAGTGCACTGCCTCGTCGGAGAAAACGGATCGGGAAAATCGACGCTTATAAAGACGATCGGTGGTGTCGTCCAGCCGGACGAAGGCGAAATCATTATCGCCGGACGCTCCTTCGGGCGTGACATCACCGCCATAGATTCAATTCGCAGCGGTATTCAGATCATTTATCAGGATCTCAGTCTCTTTCCGAACCTGACGGTGGCGGAGAATATCTCCCTGAGCCAGATGATAGAGGAGCGACGAACCCTCACAAACTGGCGGCGAATGCGGGAGGTCGCCAAGCACAGTCTTGAACAGCTGGAGGAAGACATCGACGTTGATGCGGCCCTTGACAGCTGTTCTATGGCACAACGACAGATCATTGCGATTTCTCGAGCCCTCACCCAGGGGGCCAAGCTCATAATCATGGACGAGCCAACCTCCGCGATTACCGCCGACGATGTGGATCGTCTGTTTCGGGCCGTTCGACGGCTCAATGAGCGGGGTGTTGCGATGCTCTTTGTCAGCCATAAGTTGAACGAAGTTTTTGAAATCGCCGACTCGGTAACAGTCCTCCGGGACGGACGGAAAGTCGGGGATTATCAGGCCGATACACTTGACCATGACAAACTCACATATCTCATGAGCGGCCAGTATCTGGAGTATAAGCCCTTTCAGTTTGACCCCGATGAGGAGAACGCGCCTGTTTTGATCGAAACCAGGGCGCTGACCAAAGCGGGTCAGTTTGAAAATGCAAACATCAAGATACACGCGGGAGAGATTGTAGGTCTCACCGGTCTGGTAGGTTCCGGCCGGACGGAACTGGCTTTGTCCCTGTTCGGACTGAACACTCCTGACAGTGGTGAGATTCTTGTGGAAGGCAGGACGGTAGCGATCGGCAGTCCCGCTGCGGCAAAAGCTCTCGGAATCAGTTACCTGCCCGAAGACCGACACGGGCAGGGGTTGTTTGAGGACCAATCCATTGCCGACAACGTTATCACCACCGTCGTGGATACATTGCGCGGGCCGATGGGTCTGATAGATGAAAAACGGCGGCGGAAGATATGGGACCATTGGGTCAACAGACTGGCGATTAAGACTCCATCAGCGGAAAATGCCGTTTCTACGCTTTCCGGCGGGAATCAGCAGAGAGTTGTCCTGGCAAAGTGGCTTGCGGTGGAACCCAGGGTCTTCATACTGGATGGACCGACCATAGGTGTCGATGTCGTATCAAAGGCACGTATTCACGATGTCGTACAGGAACTGGCGTCCGACGGAATGGGTATCCTTCTTATTTCCGATGAAGTGACCGAGATACTTCAGGTATGCAGCAGGGCGCTGGTCATGCGAAAAGGCCGGATCGTCAAAGAGTTTCGGGATCTGCAGAATGTGGAGGAAAGTGAAGTGAGTCGCGTTGTGGCAAAAGCCGACGGTCAAGGGGCGGGAGCATGATTGACCTCAAAGAAACCGGCGCCCGTGTGCTCCGGCGCCATGAGACGTATCTGGTTCTCCTGATACTTGTGTTTTCTATTGTGACTGCGAACATCGCGCCCGCTTTTCTGACACCGGGTAACTGGTTGAGTCTGTTGCGTGGCGGTTCGGGGCTGGGTATTCTGGCGTTGGCCTTTTTCATCGCCCTGATTGCCGGCGGTATAGAGCTCTCCTTCCCCGCTATCGCAATTTCGGGGCAATATATAGCAGTCAATGCGCTGATTGCCCTCGGAGTGGACAGCATTTGGCTTGCATTTGGGATTTCTATTGCCATCGGTATTGTATACGGCCTCATTAACGCGTTCTTCATCACACAATTCAAGATTCCCACGATGATAGTGACGCTCGGCACCTTCAACCTTTTTCACGGCGGGCTGCTTGAATTTGTCGGCACCCATTCCGTCAATGTTGGCCCCCTGCCGGATACGTTCAGCCGATTTGGACGGCTGGCTATCTTTTCCGTCGAGACCGCCGAAGGAAGGCAGGGACTTTCCGTCTTTTTTCTCATTCTGGTTCTTGCGGTTATTCTTACGTGGTTCATCCTCCGCCGGACGATGCTTGGACGCGGAATTTATGCGATCGGCGGCGATATGGAGGGAGCCCGCAGGGCAGGCTTCAACGTAACCAGGATCCAATACTTCGTGTACGCCTACGTCGGCTTTCTCGCAGGTGTCATGGGAATTATCCACGTTTCAATGATTCGATACAGCAACCCCAATTATATTGCCGACACAGCTCTCTTGAGGGTCATCGCGGCGGTTATTCTCGGGGGAACGAGTATCACCGGTGGTCGGGGAACGATTACCGGGACGATGCTCGGTGTGCTCATGATCGTGTTGCTGGACCGACATCTGATCATGCTTGGTGTACCTCCATCATGGACCGATTTCTTTATAGGAATGGTTATCGTCGTCGGTGTAGCGGCGACGCATCTTCGTCTCAAGATACAACGACAGAATCAGGGTGAACTTGTCGTAGAGAGGGCCCACTGATGGTTGTAGTACAGCAATATTCCTTCGAGGAGGAACGGCTTTGACGGCAAAAAGAGCTAACAGCATTACACTTTTATTGGTGTTTATCGTTATTACCGTCGTTATGACGCTGGCGATGCCCGAGCGGTTTCTGCGGGTCGGGAATCTCCAGAATATGATGCGAAATCTTCCGGAATATGCCCTTCTCGCGTTCGGCATCATGCTGGCAATGACGATCGGCGGTATAGATCTGTCGGGGGTATCCGTACTCGGTTTATCCGGAGTTGTGGCAGGCATGATTCTCTCCCGTCATCAGGAGCTCGGTCTCCCGCCATTTGTGGTGATAGTCCTCGCAATACTGGCCGCAATTGTCACGGCGGCGTTGTGCGGGCTCTTTAACGGTCTGTTGATTTCGGTTGCCGGGGTTCCCGCAATCATTGCGACTCTCGGGACAAACGGTCTCTTTTTCGGTATCGCCATGGGATTGACGCAGGGGCACGGTATCGCAGGATTCCCGATGGAGTTTATCCGAATCGCCAACGGGAGCATTCTCGGTATACCCAATCCCTTTTTCGTTTTTATCGGTGCCGCCCTGCTGATCGGTCTTCTCCTTGGCAGAACCTCCCTGGGATTTCAGATGAAGATGCTTGGGGCCAGTCCCGTGGCGGCACGTTTTTCAGGAATCAACAATCGTGCCGTCCTGATAAAGACCTTTGTGATTATCGCCGTGCTCGCCGGTATTTCTGGCATTCTGTTGACTTCCAAGGTGGCGACGATCAGACCGAATTACGGAAAAGAGTATATGCTTCTTGCCGTCCTGTTGTCGGTCTTCGGCGGGACAAATCCCGACGGTGGTTTCAGTTCCACCTGGGGCGTTGTCATTGCAATATTGACCCTGCAGATTCTCGCGACGGGTTCAACCTTTCTGGGATACACACCCTTCTTCAGGAATTTTCTTTATGGCCTTTTATTGCTGATCGTCATGATTGTGCACTTTTATCGCAATACCGGTGCTTTCAGATACAGTCTCCAGCGCCTGCGGGAAAAATGGGCCGGGCCGGGAAAACCGGCGGCATAAAGCCAAAAAAAAGCGGCAAACCCTAGAGGTTGCCGCTTTTTTTTACGTGATGACGTTTATTTTCACGTTGTCCTTTTCCAGGACCTCGTGTACCTGCAGGTCATCGTCCGGTGTTCCCCGACGAAAGACGATAAGTGTTCTTCCTTCCTTCTGTGCCGGAATCAACGGCACATAGTGCCACGTCCCCTTTTTCAGTGTGATCGCGGTTCCTTTCCGGATGCGGAACGCGTTAAGGGTATTCAGGTCGGGCGTTTCTCCGTCGGAGGGTTCCGCCAGTACGAGGACGATATCTTCATCCAGGGGCACGATCGTTTCGGTGGTCTTCATATGCCGTTCCAGCATCGGAGCGGAAAGACTCCCCGGTTTTGTCCAAACCATACCGAAGGAAACCTCTCCCGCACTGATGTCACCGACGGATAGGTCGTTCCAGAAGGAGAACACATCGGAATCGAAGGCGGGGGTCCGGCCTTCAATTTCAGCCACTTCCCCATACGGTGAGATTGCATCTGTCCGGGCTTCCTGAACGTTTACTCTTTTTTCATCCATAGTATACCTCAACTTTCGTTTGATACTGTTTCGACGAGTCGTCGGGAATGGTCTTTCAGTGCGTGATAGGTCGCTTCGTATTGATCGACATATTCGCGATATCGAGCCGCGTTGGCCGGGATCGGTTCTATCCGTTTTTCTATCGCTACCATGTGGTCGGCAGCTTCGCGAATGGAGCCATACATATCGGCGACAACCGTCGCGGTAATCGCGCTACCCAGGCTCACTGCCTGCTGCTCCCTGGGTATTGTGATCGGTTTTCCCGTCACGTCGGCGTGAATCTGCATCCACAGATCGCTTTCCGTCGCGCCGCCACAGGCAATGATCTCATCGACAAGGAAACGGGCCTTGTCCATTTGCCGAATAATCACCGCCGTACCGTACGCAACGGACTCCATAATCGCCCGGTAGATGTGAACCGGTGTGTGGCTGAGCGTGAGTCCCCGAATTACGCCGCGACTGTTGGCATCAACCCAGGGAGTGCGGTTCCCCTGCCAGTGTTCAAGCACGACCAGTCCGTCGCTGCCCGGCGTGAGTTTCGCCGCCCGCTCATTGAGAACATCGTATACGGAACGGTTTGATTCCCGTGCTTCCCTTTCCAGTGCGCTGTTGAGAAAGTTGGTGATAAACCATTTCAGGACACTGCCTGTCGATATCTGTCCCGCTTCCACAATTTCGAGCCCCGGAAGGATGGCGTCAGGATAGCTGCCGAAGAGACCTTTGGTATGGAGCTCGACCGGTGATACGCCGATGTGCAGCTGTGACGAGCCGGTAATCAGGGCAAGCTGCCCCGGCTTGAGCGCATTGACGCCGATGACACCGATAAAGGCGTCGGCACCTCTCCGGCAACGGGAATGCCTTCGGGAAGACCGGTCTTTTCAGACATTTCCCTGCTTAATCGTCCCGCCTCCTCACCTATCTGGACAATCCTGTCCGGAAGTTTGTCAAATACATCTTCGAGTCCGATTTTTTTATAGAGCGAAACGGGAAATCCGCCCTTTCTGTTGTTGTAAAACCAACGGATGGTTGTGGTGTTAATGTTTCCCGTGATCTCACCGGTAAGGCGATAGACCAGCCAGTCCGTCTGTTCAAAGATCGTCGCGGCCTTTTCATAGACCTCGCGTTCATGTCGTTTTGTCCAAAGAACCTTGCCGGGGAACCACTCCGCCGAGAGATTGGCGTGACCGATATAGTCAAGGGCATCATCACCGCAGGCGGCAATTTCCTCGGCCTCTCTGGCCGCCCGGATATCCATCCACATGATCGCGTCGCGGAGGGGACTGCCGTTTTTGTCCAGAAAGACGACGGTACAGCTGGTTCCGTCCAGACCGATCCCGGCAATTTCCTCCGGTCGTACACCGGAGTTGTGAATCGCGCTGCGAATAGCCTCCACCATGGCGATATCCCACTTTGCAATGTTCTGCTCGCCCCATCCGGGGTGTCGGTGAATGTTCTCGTTTGGACTGATACCGAAGCCAAGGCAGGAACCGGAAGCGTCGTATACACCTGCCCGAAAACTTTCGGTCCCGGCGTCGATGCCCAATACGTAGTTCCCCATGTATACCTCCTCCAGTGAACGCGATGCTCTATTCTACCGGTCTATGCGACGTTTCGCCATCAAAGAGTTGCCACCTCCCGTCGCGGAAGAGCGGTACCCCATCCATAGTAATTTCACCGTTCTGGCGGAGATCCTTGACAATATCCCAGTGGAGGGCGGACTGGTTGGCGCCGCCGCATTCCGCATAGGAGCGTCCGAGTGCGATATGGACGGTTCCCAGGATCTTCTCGTCAATGAGAATATCGTTGCAAAACGTGGTGATCTCCCGGTTTGTGCCGATGCCGAACTCGCCGACCCGTCGGGAACCTGAGTCCATATCCAGGAGCTGGTGCAGAAATGTTTCATTCGTGCCGGCGGATGCGTCGACAACAATCCCGTCCCGAAAGCGCAGTCGGATATCCTCCATCAGCGTTCCCGCGAAGACACCGGGATGTTCGAAAAAGATTTCACCATTCACAGAATCCTCGACGGGTGAGGTAAACACCTCGCCCCCGGGCATATTAATGTGACCGTCGTCGACAATATAGTTTCGGTTTTCCGTCGAAAAACGGAGGTCCGTATCGGTCCCGACTATGTGTACATCTTTCGTTCCTGTAAACCTGTCCCTCATCCGCCGGTACGTCGCCGATTCGGACTCCCAGTCCTGGAGGACCGCCCGAAAGAGGAGTTCCTCAATCCCGTCGCTGCTCATACCCGCCTGCTGCGCGAAGGATTCGTTGGGTATGCGCAGAAGAGTCCAGCGTGTCCGGGACGTCCTGAGTGACGATATGACGCCCTCCGCTTTCCGCATCGCCGCGACGCGGGCACTGGGGATATCGGCAAACTCGGAGAGGTTCCGGGCTCCCCGCAGATCGATGCACACGTCGGCCCAGTGCATTGCTTCCCGCCAGAGTTCCGGAACAGCCGATACCTGGAGGTCGGTTCCGTTTCTGAGAAGATCCCGCTGGAGAAGAATCGAGTAAAAGAGGGTCTGCACGTGTGCCCCCTTTTCCACGGCACGTCGATGGACCGCTCTGACCGCGGGAAATGTGTCGGGTTCCCTCATGATAATGAGGACTTTGTCGTCTGGTTGAACGCCGGTGGCGTAGTCAACCAGCACCCGGGCAACGTCGTACCATTTCGGGTTACCCATGCCGAAGGTCATTGGTTTCCACCTTCCGTCGTCAGTTTTCCCAGACCGTGAATTACGTCGACGGTTTGGGTGTAGAGATCCTTGTACAAGCGAAAATACTCGTCATAGACGGGTGTTGCCCGTTCATCGTAGTCCGTTGTTTCCGCAGGAGCCAACCAATCCTCGATCGCTTCCGGGCCGGGAAGGACGCCCACCCCGATGGCGGCAAGAACGGCATCACCGAAGGCGGCACCGATGGTCGCCCGGACGATCTGAGGACGCCCGAGGATATCGTTGACGATGCGTATCCATGTGCGGTTTTTCGTTCCTCCACCGACAGCGGTCAACTCGCCGACACCCAGCCCCGATTCGGCCATGGCCTCGAGGTTATGCCGTATCCCATACCCCACGCTTTCCAGAAGGGCCCGGTAGAGATGTGCTTTTGTGGTACGCAGATTGAGGCCCACAAATGCCCCTCTCGCATCGGGATCATTTATGGGTGTCCGCTCTCCGGAAAAGTAGGGTAGCGCAAGGACGCCGTCGGACCCTGCAGGAACCCGTGCCGCCTCATCGGCCAGCGCCTCATATGCGGAAGTTCCCCTATCCGCTTCCCCTTTTCGCTCCGATTCGCCCAGGGTATCCCGAAACCAGGTAGTCAGGGAGCCGGCGGTGGACATTGCCGCGGCAAGGGCAAAAGTTCCCGGGAAGAGGAACGGCGCGGGCCAGAAAATGCCGCCGCTTTCGAGCTTGTCTCTGACGGAAATGATGAACATGGAGCTCCCGTACATGAGCATCGTTTGGCCGGGAGAGACGACGCCGGCGCTGATTGCCTCGCTGCCGGCGTCGGCGGTACCGGTAATCACCGGTGTACCCGGCGCCAAACCCGTCAGGGCGGCGGCCTCGGAAGTGACGGTGCCCGCCACCGTCGCGGTCCACCGCAATTCGGGCAGCATCGTCGTCGGACAGATCAGGTCACCCATCCCATCCGACCATCGTTGACGCCGGATATCGTAAAGGGGGCCATAAAATGCGGCGGTGTAGTGGTCAATGACGGCCGCGCCGGTGAGACGGTAAACGAGATAGGTTGTGGAGGTCATTATCTTCCACGTCCGTTTCCAAATCTCCGGTTCATGTTCCCGGATCCACAGAATTTTCGGTCCCGCGGATTGGGACGAAAGATCGGACCCCGCTTCCAGTCTGATTTTCTCCGCACCTATTCGGGCATTCAGGTCATCGATCTGCCGCTGAGCCCGTCCGTCAACACCGTAGAGTATGGCGGGACGGAGCGGTTTCCCTTCAATGTCGACGGGAAGGACACAGGGACCGATTCCGCTGACGCCTATCGCGGCTATCTGATCGGGTCTTATGGCGTGATCCGCGGCTGCCTGCTCCAGAATGCGTCGGCTCAATATCTGGAAATCCCGCCACCACACGTCGTCGGCATCGTGCTCGGCGTAGCCGGGACGGGGAATTGTCATTTCATGGGGTGTGTGGGCTTCCACAAGCACGGTACCGTCGTCTCCGGTGAGGACGCCCTTAGACGAATACGTTCCCACGTCTATTCCGAGGGTGAATCGTCGATCTGAATGTGTATGTGCCACTCCGAAAACTGTACCACGGGGGGGGGTAGGCGTCAACGAAAGGTGTTGCAATTGAACATTATTGACGGTAGATTGAACAGCAATGGACGTTCAGAAACGTCGGTCAATTATCGCCCGTCGACTTGCGGAAGAGCACACCGTGTCCGTCGGGGAACTGGCTTCGGAAATCGGTGTCTCCGGAATGACCGTTCGCCGGGACCTGGCGGAACTTGAACGGTTGGGCTACGCCCGGCGCATATACGGAGGTGCGATCCGAAAGGCGCAACGCAGCTTCGAACCGACGGTCGCGACCCGCTATTCAGAACAGGTTGAGGAAAAGCGTGAAATAGCCGCGGCGGCGCTGTCTCTTATCCGACCCGGTGATTCGGTGGCAATCGATGTCGGTACAACAATGATGTATCTCGCCGAGGCGCTGCGGGATGCCGTCGACCTGAATCTCATCGTCGTAACTCCCAGTATGACAATCGGCAGGGAGCTGAGCGAAAACCCGTCATATTTGGTCGTGGTAAGCGGAGGTGTCATACGGCCCGGTGAGTTTTCTCTGACCGGTGATCTTGCGATTGCGGCATTTCGCCAGTTTCACGTGGATAAGCTTTTTCTCTCGGTTGCGGGATTTTCCACGACGACGGGACTTACCGAGTACAATATCGAGGACGCCGCGGTCAAGAGGGCGATGATAGCGTCCGCCGGTCAGGTTATAGTCCTCGTCGACTCCACGAAGTTCGATAAGACCGCCCTGTGCAGTGTGGCGGCGCTCAATGAGATAGATGTGCTCGTGACGGACAAGGTCCCGGGGCATGAATTTGGAAAGCAGCTCGAGGAGCAGGGAATAGAAGTCATCGTTGCCGGCAGAGGCGACGGCATAAAGGAGTAACTGAATGCAGTGGTTGCAGAATGAGTTGGGTACACGTAAACCGGTGATCGCTATGTGCCATATGCCCGCATTACCGGGAGACCCGAAGTATGATCGGGCAAAGGGTATGCAGGGAGTTGTCGATTTTGTGAAAAGGGAACTGGAAGGACTGCAAAAGGGCGGTGTGGATGCTATTATGCTTTCCAACGAGTCAAGTTTGCCCTATCTGACAAAGGTAGAGACGATTACCACCGCGGCAATGGCGCGGGTGATCGGTGAGCTGAAGGGCGAAATAGACATCCCCTTCGGTGTGAATGTTCTCTGGGATCCCGCGGCAAGTATCGATCTGGCGGTTGCAACGGGAGCGGGATTTGTCCGGGAGATTTTCACCGGCGTGTATGGCAGTGATTTCGGCATGTGGAATACAAATTGCGGTGAGGTCGTTCGGCATCGTGCGGCGATATCGGGAGAACATGTCCGACTCCTCTTCAATATCGTCCCCGAGGCGGCAGCGTACATCGGAAACCGCTCGTTGCGGGACATTGCGAAGTCAACAGTCTTCAACGCGGAGCCTGACGGCCTGTGCGTATCGGGACTGACCGCCGGAGCGGAAACGTCGGCGGAGCAGCTTCGTATCGTGAAAGATGCCGTTCCTGATACGGCGGTGTTTGCCAACACGGGAGTGAGAATTTCAAACGTCGCGGAACAGCTGTCGGTTGCCGATGGTGCCATTGTCGGAACGGCATTAAAGAGGGATGGATACATCTGGAACGAAGTAGATCCTGAGCGGGTCAAGGCATTTATGGGAGCAGTCCGGGAGGCCCGGGGGAGCTGAACCGACGGTGTTGATCGGTCGGTACATACCGGCCGTCGCTGTGGCCCGTCATCCCGCCATCCGCCGGAGAACCCAGTCGCGGGCATCCCTGATGACCGCTTCCGGATCGGGGCTTTCCTCGTTCCACATCTCAATGACAAATGGACCGCGATAGTGATGCTCCGCGAGGGCATGAAACGCCTCTTCAAACGGGACAATTCCCTCGCCGAACGGCACCCGCCTGAACTCGCCGGGACGGGCATCCTTGACATGGACCGCTACGATGTGGCGGAGGGATAAGGCGAGCTCATCGGCGACGCGATATCCGTGGGCAACGGTGTTCCCGATGTCGGGATACATCTGGAACCAGGGATTTCCGACGTGTTCGACAATTGCCCTGGCCTGGTCCGGCGAACCGACGCTGGCAACGTCGGCATTTTCAAGTGCCAGCATGACCGAAGCACTCCGGGCGAGTTCCGATGCGTCCACGAGGGCGTCGAGATACCGTTGCCACGTCGCGGCCGTGCTGGTTTCATAGTAGACGTCGTGCCCCTGAGTCTGAATGACCCGAACGCCGATTTCCGCCGCCAGATCGATACCCCGCTTCATCATATCCCATGCGCGGTTCCGCACGGATGAATCCTCCGAGGCGAAGGGAAACCGACGATGTCCACTGAGGCAAAGGTGACGGACGGGCACGCCTGTGTCGAGTATCGCCCGTTTCAGGTTGTTCCGTTCCCGCTCATTCCAGTGGAGTCGGTCGAGTCGTGCTTCCGATTCATCGATAGAAAGTTCAAGGAAATCGTAGCCGCAGCGGCGGGTGCACTCCAGCGCTTCTTCCCATCGGGAGAAAGGCGGAAGTGCTTTCTCGTAAATCCCCATCGCGTTTTGTGTCAGGTCCACGTGTCCTCCAAATGAGTTGTGTTCATGCGATCATACAAGCAATCGCATCGGTCGGTTGAACAGCGTCTCAAGTTCCTGCAGAAACATCGCACCCTGGGCACCGTCGATGACCCGATGATCGATGGTGAGGCTGAGGGTCAGCACCTTGCGTGAACGGACCTCTCCGTCCTGGAGGAAGAGTTCATCCTCCGCGCTGTTGATGCCGAGAATCGCCGTTTCCGGCGGGTTGATGATGGGTGTGAAAGATGAAATACCGTACATGCCCAGGTTTGTAATGGAAAAGACGGCGCCGTTCAGTTCATCAGGATTGAGTCTTCCCTCCCGGGCTCGTCCGAAGAGGTCCTTTGAACGATGATGAATTTCCTTTACTGAAAGGGTATCGACCGTACGCAGAACGGGGACGATCAGTCCTTCTTTCAGAGCGACGGCGACACCGATATCGATGTTTCCTCGTTCTACAAGCCCGTTTTCATCGAGTGCGGTACGCATATACGGGGCTTCTACCAGTGCAAGAGCGACGGCACGTACGAAATACGAGGTGAGAGATATCGCTTCATCAAGTTCCGCGTTGACCCGTTGCCGCAATGCCAACAGAGACGTCACGTCGATTTTCTTGTGCAGCGTCACCGGCGGAACGGTGTGGTGGCTCTCCGTCATGCGCCGGGATATCCTTCTCCTCATGGCGGTGAGAGGTCGGGAGATGTCGGGACGACCGCCTTCCGGGGCGGCAGCCTTCGCTTCATCTCTCCGTGTTATCGCGGACAGGACGTCCTGCTTGACGATACGGCCTGCGGGACCACTGCCGGAGAGAGCGGCGGTGTCTATGTTGTGTTGTTCCGCCAGCGTCCGTGCCAGCGGGGAGATGCGATCTTCCGACGGCCGTGCCATACCGGGTTCACGTGACCGGGCCGCTTCAACGTCTCTGCGTCGTATTTCACCCCATTTGCCTGTGCCGTTCAGCGACGGGAGTTCTACCCCCGCTTCCCGTGCAAGCGATCGGGCGGCCGGGGTAGCCTTTACGCGGGATGCGGAATCGCCGCCGGAGCCCTTCGCATGGTAGACCTCCTTCGATGATGGAGGGGCGTCTGAACCGGATTCTCCGGAATCCGCATCCGCCGGCGGGACCTCCCCTTTTTCCCCGAGATAGCCGATGGTGGTAATGACCTCTACCTCGTCGCCTTCGTTATAGAGCGTCGACAGCAGATAACCCGAGACTTCGGCCTCGACTTCCATGGCGACTTTGTCGGTCTCAATTTCAAGGAGAGGCTCTCCCGCTTCAATCCATTCACCCGGCGCTTTGAACCACTGGATTATCGTTCCCCGTTCCATTGCCATACCGGCTTTGGGCATGATGATTTCCGTTGCCATGGGCTGCTCCTAATCCAGTAGTTCCAGGATGTTGGTCTCAATGATTGCATGCGTTGGTACGGCGTTCCGTTCAAGTTCCGGGTTGTAGGGAATGGGTACATCGAGTCCCGCCACCCTGCGTATCGGGGCATCGAGATAGAAGAATGCTTCCGAGTCGGCGATGATCGCCGCAATCTCTCCGCCATATCCGCCGGTCTTGACCGCTTCATGTACGACCATGGCCCGACCCGTCTTTTTCACGGAGTCTATGATAATTTTTGCATCAAGGGGCATGAGGGTACGGGGATCGACTACTTCGATTGAGTAGCCTTTCTCGGATCCTATTTTTTCCGCGACCTCAAGCACCATCGGGACCATGCGTCCCCAGGTGACGATCGTCAAATCCGTACCCTCCCGTTTTACATCACCGACGCTCAGCGGGATTGTGTATTCTTCCTCAGGTACGGGTCCTTTTTTCCGATAGAGCAGTTTCTGCTCCAGGAAGACCACGGGATTGTCGTCCCGAATCGCCGATTTCAGAAGTCCCTTGGCATCGTAGGGAGTAGAGGGTGTTACCACCTTCAACCCCGGTATATGGCAATACCACGCTTCCTGACTCTGGGAATGCTGTGCCGCCGCACCCGTTCCCGATCCGGCCGGTGCTCGCACTACCATCGGTACCGTCGCGTGACCGCCGAACATATATCGCATCTTCGCCGCCTGGTTGCCGAGCTGATCGATTCCGATGCTTATAAAATCGCTGAACTGTATTTCCGCAATGGGGCGACTACCCGTCGCTGCGGCTCCGGCGGCGGCGCCGATAATGCCCGCTTCGCTGATCGGCGTATCACGGACGCGATCTTCACCGAATTCCTCGATCATACCTACCGAGACACCGAAGGCTCCGCCATACACTCCGATGTCCTCGCCCATGAAAAATACATCGGGATCACGACGCATTTCCTCGCTCATCGCTTCCTTGATCGCTTCTGCGTAGGTGATTTCTCGTTGACTCATTGGTTTCTCCATTACACCGCGTAAACGTCGTCGGGAAGTTCCGCAGGATCGGGGTCGGGGCTGTTTTGGGCAAATTCGACGGCTTTCTCGATATCCTCGGACGCCTGCCGTTCCATGGCATCCAGTTCATCGGAGGAGAAGATACCGTTTTCCTCCAGATAATGGCGCATCCTGGGAATGGGGTCCCGTTTTTTCCATTCGTTGATTTCTTCCTTGGTACGATACCGGTTGGCGTCACTTTTTGAATGTCCCATATATCGATATGTTTCCGAAATGATCAGATAGGGACCGTTCTTCCGGACGTGGTCTTTTGCCGTTTTCACGGCATCATACACTTCGAAGACGTCGTTTCCGTCAATGCGCACTCCCGGAATACCATATGACCGGGCCCTCACGGACAGGTCGTCGATATTGGTCGCCCGCTTCTGGCTCATCGACATCCCGTACTGGTTGTTTTCACAGATATATATGACCGGAAGATTCCATATGGAGGCGAGGTTGAGCGATTCATGGAAGGTGCCTTCATTGATGGCGCCGTCGCCAAAGAAACAGACTACGACATTGTCCTTGGCTCGGGATTTCACCGTTATGCCCGCCCCGGTTGCGATGGGAATGCCGCCGCCGACGATACCGTTTGCGCCGAGGTGTCCCTTCGAAATATCGGAGATGTGCATGGACCCGCCCTTGCCCTTGCAGTACCCGGTGGATTTTCCCAGGAGTTCCGCCATCATTTTATCGATGTCCAGGCCTTTTGCGATTGTGTGGCCATGTCCCCTGTGGGTACTGGTAATCCAGTCTTCATCGTCAAGATTCGCGATCGCTCCGACGGCGGTAGCCTCTTCACCTATGTAAAGGTGGGTCGTACCGTGAACCATTCCGCGGGAAAAAAAATACGCAACTTTTTCTTCAAACTTGCGGGTGTATACCATTTTCATATACATGTCCCGTAATTTCTGTGCCGTCAGCTCGGGTCTCTTCTTTTTCTTTGCCGCCATACCATTCCTCTTCCTGCCGCCATTGCAGGGGACTTGTCGTCTTCCGATTTGTGTGAAAATATTTACACCAACAGAAATATATTACAATAATAACTGTAGTGAAGGGTGTGGTATATGTCAACCAACAGCCAAACGGCACCGGACGAGAGAGATCGCTCATATCTTGCGAGAATCGCACGACTCTATTACCTGGAAGACCTTAGCCAGCAGCACATCGCACGCCGTTTAAAAATCAGCATCGCCACCGTGTCCCGGGCGTTACGGAGGGCCCGGGTTCTAGGCATTGTGACGATCAGAATTGATGAAACATTTGAAGGGGCGGGGGAACTTGAAACCGCTCTGGAACGACGCTGGGATTTGGAGGAATGTGTCGTGGTTCCGGAGTTTGACACCCTTGAGCGGACCTATCAGCACATGGCGAATGCAATGACGGATATTCTGAGGCGCCTTGTTCATTCCAACGATACCGTCGGGGTGAGCTGGGGGGTAACCCTGAAGACGATCGGTGAAAATCTCGGTTCCATAAAGGGACATGAGGTAAAGGTCATTCCCATTATCGGCGCTATGGGAGAAGTGGATACCGGAATCTACCCGAACAGCATCGCCCGGGAGTTTGCGGCCCACCTCTCGGGGACGGCCTATATGGTGAACATACCTGCCGTCGTGGACGATCAGTCAATCCGGGATTCCATGGTACGGGACAGTCACTATCGTTCTATCAGGGAGATGTGGCGGGGGCTCGACATCGCCATTATGAGCGTCTCCGGACTGGATGAAGATACTTCGGCGTATCGTAGCGGGATATTTTCATCCCGCGAGCTTGAGGCGCTCAGGAGACGGGGCGGCGCATGTGCCACCAATTTTACCATTCTTGATTCCGCCGGCCGGGTTCTCGATGATCCTATCGCCGGAAGAATTCTCGGCATACCCTTCTCCGAGCTGGAAGCGATACCGCAGGTAATCGTCGCCGCCGCGGGAGCGAAGAAAGGAGACGCCCTGAGAGCGGCGCTCAACGCGGGCATCGTGAAACGCCTGGTGACCGATGTGGAGTGTGCCACAGCTGTATTACAGGGGTGACGTATTACAGGGGTGTCATACCCCGTCCGCCTGCCGTCACGACGGCCAATCCAGCTCCCGCAGCCGGGCGTCCAGAAGAGACGGAAAGAGTGCATGCCACGTGGCGTTCAGCGGCGACGGGTGGGGCAGCGGAAAGAGGCGGATCGTCTTGCCGTCCAGCGTTATTTCAAGGGAACTCTCGTACCGATCGTCCCGCTTCCAGTACTCCCTGAGACGGGGACGGAGCGTTCCGTCGGCGAGGCCGAACCACTCAAATGCCTGGTTTCCCAGGGTGATGAGCTCCGAGCCCCGCCAGTGAACCACCAGGAGCTCCCGGATATAGGGGAGGAACCGCCGCTTGACCGATGTGGACCACGCTTTGTTGCCCACCGGCTTATAGGGGACGGTGTTGCCCCAGAAGACCTTTTGTCCGATGGTGATCGCCTCTTCTTCCGTGAGAGGGCCGGACCCGCCGGCGGCACGATAGAGGGCGGACCGTACGAGTTGGCCGCCCTTTCCGATGAAGGGCTCGCCCAGCTCAACCTCCCGGCGTCCAGGGTCACGGCCGAAGAAGCCGATCCGGGATGTGAGGCTTCCCGATCCAAGCAGTACCGGCAGGTCGGGGTCGCGCCCCGCTGATGTGTAGGTCTCAACATCGATGTTCATGCCGCCGGTGCGTGCCTCCGCGGCAATCCGGTCCAGAAGTTCCTTCATGGCCATAGTGTACACGGACGGCTATACTCCTCCCACTATGAATTTTGATGAATTGGTACAAACGAGACGCAGCGTTCGCCGGTATCGTCCCGACGGTGTCGCCGAGACGGAGATTGTTGCCTGTCTGGAGGCGGCGCGGCGTGCGCCTTCGGCGTGCAACGCCCAGCCGTGGCACTTTGTCGTCGTGGAGGAGCCGGAACGGCGGTCCCGCCTGGCGCAACTCAGCCGTCTCCCCGGAAGCGGAATGAACCGCTTTGTCGATGATGCGCCGGTCATCGTTGCCGTCGTGACGGAACGCCCGAACATCTCGTCCCGGATCGGCGGTTTTGTGAAGAAGAAACCTTTTTATCTCATGGATGTGGGCATCGCCGCCGAGCACTTCTGTCTCGCCGCGGCGGAACGGGGGCTGGGGACGTGCATGGTCGGGTGGTTTGATGAGGGGGAGGTACGGCGCCTCCTCGGCGTTCCCCGGGGACGGAGGGTGGCCCTCCTCATTACCCTCGGGTATCCCGGTGATGAACGGAAGCCGGCAAAGCGGAAGGAGTGGGACGCGGTTGTGAGCAGGGAGGAGTACGGCAGGACGCGGTGAAGCCGCACGTCATGCCCGAGGCGGCGCAACACGCTTCTATTCGCAGCCACCGTCCAATAGCGGCGTAACACGCATCTGTATACTGCCTGCAGGCCCGAGCCCGAGCCCAAGCCCAAGCTCGACCCCACAGCCCAGGCCCGCCTATCGCGTCGGGACGCGCCGATGGAGGAGAAGAAAACCGGGCGGAACGAAGTTCGATATAAAAAACGAATGACCTGTCCGCCCGGAATGATCATGGGGTCTGCTCTTCTTTTCTGCGTCGGAAGAGGTGGAAGAGGGACGGTCCGACGAGGATGAGCAGGGCGATCACGATGAAGGAGAGGCTGATCGGCCGGGTGACGAAGGTGGACCAGTTGCCCCGGGAGAGCATGAGGGAGCGGCGCAGGTTGCTCTCGAACATCGGACCCAGGATGAGGCCGAGAATGACCGGTGCGACGGGAAAGCCGAACTTCCGCAGCGCGAATCCCACGACACCGCTCACGATGAGCACGCCGATGTCAAACATTGAGTTGTTGATCGAGTAGGAGCCGATAAGGCAGAAGAGCATGATCGCCGGCATGAGGAAGCGCTTGGGTGTGCTGATGAGACGGGAGAAGTACTGCGCGCCGAGGAGTCCCAGGATCGTCATGAAGGCCACCGAGAGGAGGAGGCTGATAAATATGGAGGAGACGAAGGGCATCTGCTCCTGAAAGAGGAGCGGGCCGGGACGGAGGCCCTGTATGATGAGTCCTCCCATGAGAACCGCCGTCATCGGGTCGCCGGGGATGCCCAGGGTCATCATGGGGATGAGGGCGCCGCCGGTGCTGGCGTTGTTTGCCGCCTCCGGCGCGGCGATTCCCTCGGGTATGCCCGTTCCGAGGAGGTGGCTCTTCCGGGAAAGCCGCTTTTCCTGCCCGTATGCAACGAGAGAGGCGATGGATCCGCCCGCGGCGGGAACGGCACCGATGGCGACGCCCACGACGGAAGAGCGGAAGATGGTTGGTATGAGGCTGCCCACCTGCTTCAGTGAGGGCAGGACGTTGCGGATCTTCTGGGTGACGATCTTTATGTGCTGCTCGTCGGAGATCTGGACGAACATTTCCGACAGGCCGTACATACCGATCATGACGGGGATTTCGCTTACGCCGTCAAAGAGCTCCGGCGTGTTGAAGACAAACCGGGGGTAGCTTCCCATGGGGTCGAGGCCGACGATGCCGACTATGAGCCCCAGCGCTCCCGCCATGAGTCCCTTGACCGTCGATCCCGGAGAGATGATGGCGATGATGCTCAACCCGATGAGGGTGATGCCGACGTACTCCTCGGCGTTGAATTTAAGGGCGATACCCGCGATGAGGGGCGCCGCAAAGGCGAGGACGAAGACACTCAAGAGGCCGCCAAGTCCCGAGGCGATTGTGGAAATACCGATCGCCTCACCGGCGCGCCCCTGTTGGCACATGGGATAGCCGTCGAAGCCGGTGGCGATTGCGCTTGGTGTTCCCGGTATGTTGATAAGTATTGCCGATACGGAGCCGCCGTAGACCG
Organism: Alkalispirochaeta sp.; assembly: GCA_965242725.1. Lineage (GTDB taxonomy): Bacteria > Spirochaetota > Spirochaetia > DSM-27196 > Alkalispirochaetaceae > Alkalispirochaeta. Next base: position 36,780 of record CBDESZ010000001.1, on the reverse strand, counting down.
CGCCGGAATAGAGTCCCAGGAGAAAGGCAAAGGACTGTACCGCCGGTACGCCGAAGGTGAAGGGAATGAATACGGCGATGGTCATCGTCGCCGTGAGTCCGGGCAAGGCGCCGAAGACGATACCCACAAATACTCCGAAAAGGGAGTAGACAAACATCATGGGGTTTGCAAAGTAACTCAGTCCCGCAAGGTAGAGGTCGAAAGAGAATTCCATATGCCGTCACCTACCTTTGAAAAAAGATGCCCCTGGGAAAGGGGATGTTGAGAAAGTGTCGAAAGACGATGTATGTGAGAATGCCGATGCCGAGTGTTATGGCGATGATGATCCACCGCTGTGTTCCCCGTCGCTGATCCCGTGAGAGGGCGAAAATGAGGGTGCCCAGGAAGGCGATCCCCGAGATGAAGAATCCGACCAGTTCCATGAGAAAGGGATAGACCACGAGGGAGACGAAGGTGAGCATCAGCAGTTTGAAGGCGGTAGCGTCCTTCCACAGTTTTACTTCCGCCGGGGCGGTTTGGGCGGCGGTCCCGGCGTCGCTCTCGGCAACGGATTCTCCCCGGGCGGCCGTTTCTGAAGCTGCAGCGTGGACGGCGGCGCGGGCGCGCCGTTCCTTGACCACCGTGGTGACCAGCTGGACGACTGCGAGTATCCCCAGTGCGAAGGCCAGAATTTTCGGGTAGAATCCGGCGCTGACTGCCGCGGGTTGCCCCTCCCTGACGGGATATTGGGCGACGTATGCGTAGAGGATGATCGCACCGGTACCGAAGAAGACGCTGGATATGATATCCCGTCTATACGTTGTCATCCCATTCCCCCCTTGGTGCGCTTTGCCTGCACCGTGCATTGTATTTCAGATTTTCGTTTCTTCTCAGCAGTCATATTATACAATGGCCCCGGCTATGGTACCCACTATGGAGACCACCCGCCGGGGCCGTTCGTTTGATATCTTCAGGAATGACCGTTAATCGTCGACAAACTCGATGCCAAGCTCGTTTACCAGGTATTCAAGCTGTGCTTCCGCGTCGTCCACGATCTGGGCAAACTCTTCCTGCCCCGCAAAAACGGGCTGGAATCCGGCATCGATGAGGAACTTGTTGATTTCAGGATCGTTGACCGCTGCCTCGATCGCGTCTTCCAGAATATCCAGGTACTCCTGGGGTGTGCCCTTGGGAGCGAGGAATCCAGAATAGTTACCCATGACGGCGTCGACGCCGAGTTCCCGAAGGGTGGGGACGTCGGGGTAGCTGGGATGCCGTTCCGCCGAGGCGATGGCGAGCATGCGCAGTTCACCGCTGTCGACGTAGGGAGCCACGTCGGGAAGGGGAATGTTGGTCATATCGACGTTGCCGGCGAGAAGCGCCGTAACCGCTTCCGCGTATGCGGGATAGGGGATGTGATTCATCTCTATTCCTGCCCGGGCGCCGAAGGTGAGGGCGTAAATGTGGGCACTTGCGCCGTTCCCCGAGTTGGAGTTGCTCAGTTCACCGGGGTTTGCCTTGGCGTATTCAATGAGCTCTTCCAGCGTCTGGAAGGGGCTGTCGGAGTTGACGGTGACCGTCGCGGGAATCGAAATCGCCTGGGCGATGAGCTCGGTGTTGTCAATGTCGGGAGCGACCGGCGCCACATATTTTGCGGAGACGGTGGACATGGACGTGGTACCGATCGTGTAACCGTCGGGACGGGCGTTTTCAATTTCAAGTGAGCCGACAACGCCGCCGCCGCCCGGCTTGTTTTCAACGACAAAGGGTACGCCGAAACTCTCTTCCATATGGTTGGCAATGGGACGGGTAAGAACGTCCGTCATACCGCCGACGGACCAGGGAATGATGACCCGTACCGTGCGCTCGGGGTACTGCGTCTCGCTTTCTTCCACACCGCTGGCAAAGATGTGACCGGCGATCAGCAGAAAAACCAACAGGACCGCAATTCGTTTCATGGGAGCCTCCTTGTGAACGCGCATGCTTTTTTGCATGCAATTTCTTACATTCTCGCGCCGATTTTGCGTCCTGTCAAAGCTTTTTTCTGAAATGGATAAAAGTTTATCGTCTCGTTGCGGGGACGAGGGTGTCCCCGGCTACAACCCTGCCGGGAAGGAGGAGGTGGAGCGGGTCGGTGCTCCGGTCGATAACGACGGCGCGCAGCCACTTCCCCGCTTCCGCCCCGAGGTCATAGGGGGAGAGGGTGACGGTATCGATCTTCTGCGGCGTCAGCTGACGGACCGGAGAATCGTCATAGCCGGCGACGGCGATATCATCGGGTACGGAGAGACCGACGACGAGGGCCATCTGGTACAGATAGACGGCAACAAAGTCGTTGAAACAGAATATTGTGTTTGCCCGCTGCCGTACCTCCCCGACGAAGGAGCGTGTTATATGATGCACTGAGTCGATTCTGGTGATGTCCCCCTCGTCGCAGGGAATCCCCTCCAGACGGCACGCTTCAAGAAAGGCGTGCTCCCGGCTCCGCGCGACGGGCCGGGCGGGTGTAAAACTGATATAGTGGGGGCGGATCTCCCGGTCCGCCTTTTGCGCCCGTTGCAACAGCCCCCGCATTCCCGTCAAATGGTCTGCAGAGACGAAGTTGTCCCGTCGGGACTCCCTGTTCAGAAGAACCGCCGGAATATCCCTACCACGAAGGTGGGAGGCTACGTCGTCGGTAGGGGTGGTAAATCCGAAGACACAGGCGTCGATATTGCCCGATTTTTTTGAGGTGAATAGCTCAGGATGGGGACGGTTTACGTTTACCGAAATTTTTGTTCTGACTTCACCAAACCCTTCGGTGAGGCCCGCGACCAGCTCCGCCGGATCGTAGAAGAGGCGGTGGTACACGTCGGGGGAGCGGGGAATGAAGAGGGCGATATCCAGGATCGCCCGCGGACCATGCCGTCGTATTGTCCGCTTCCGGTATCCCATCTCCACCGCGGTCCGCTCGATGCGCTCCCTCGTTTCATCCTTGACGAGGGGGGATCCGTTGAGCACCCGCGATACGGTACTCGGGGAGATGTTCAGACGCTGGGCGATATCGTTCACCGTCGGATTAGCCATAGTTGTGTCCCCATTGTAGCGCCTATTTGTCATAATTGCATGCAAAAAATGCGATTTTCGTTGACAGACCTCTGGGGAGACGGGAGGATGGTTGAATGAGCGGCATCGCCATCGCCTTACTTGCCGGTGTTTTTCTCGGATTGTTTCAATCCCTTCACGGAAAGGCGGAAGAATTGCCCATCGGTACCGCAACGATCACCCTCCTCGTCATTGCGGCCTTTGCAGCCAACATATTTACCCTCATCGCCGTCGGTGTCCAGGGGTATACCTCCCTGACGGCCCGGGCAACCCTCGCCTTTGCCCTGAGCGGGGCGATCCATTTTTCCGGGGGATGGCTCTTCATCGGGCTCAGCCAGCGGCGAGTGGGGGTGGGGATAACCGGACTGCTCGTTGGTGCCACGCCGGTGTTCACCGCCATGGTCGCGTGGGTTGTACTGGGAGAGGTCCTCACCCTCAGGGACATTGTCGGGGTGCTCCTCGTCGTCGTCGGTGTCGGGGTGGCGTCGTGGCGATAAAGGTAAAGGCGGGACAGGTGTGGAGCGTTATCCGCGGGTCCCTTTACGGACTGGCCACCGCTCTTTCCTTTTCCGTCAGTCCCCTCTTTATCCGCGTCGGTATGAATGAGGGGCACAGCGCGCAGATCGCCCTCGCCGTCGGCCTCGTCGCAGCAGCGGTCACCTATTTTTTCATTCTCCTGATCCGCGACCGCGACGCCCTGACCCTTCCGACGGTGACGACCATCGGTCCCTTTTCGTGGGAGGTCGCCGCGGCGCTGGTGATCGTTGCCGGGACGTGGTTGCGGTACGAGGCGATGGACCGAATCCCCCTCGCCGTGGTGAGCGCCGTGGGGCGGGTGAATTTACTTGTTATTCTCCTCATCGCACGACGGGAGATTACCCGTCGCGTCTGGGTGGGCGGCTTTCTCATCATCGTGGGGACGGTAATCCTCAGCGTGTAGCCGCCGGCTTTTCCCTTCCCGGGCCGGACGCGCCGCGATCGGGGGTGATCACCGTTACACCCCGTTCGGCGAGGGCCGCCACGAAGTCATCGGGTGCCTCGTCGGTAAAGAAGTAGTCTATCCGCTCCCAGCCGCAAATACGGGCGAATTTTATCTTATCCCGCTTTGTCGAATCCGCAAGAAGGCACACCGTGGCGGCGGCATCGATCATTGCCCGCTTTCCGTCAGCTTCCAGGAGATTCGGCGTCGTAACGCCGTGGGAGAGGGAAAATCCGCTTGCTCCGAGAAAGACGATATCCGCCCGAATTGATTGATACGCCAGACGGGCCAACTCCCCCACCATCGCCTGGACGGGCTTTCGGATGGCACCGCCGCTGACGATGAGATCGATGTGCTCATCCCCCACCAGCTCGCCGATAACGGGTACGGAGTTGGTCACCACCGTGAGAGCGTAACCGTGGAGGAGCTGTGCAAATATCGCCGTTGTGCTTCCGCCGTCGATAATCACCGTGGAGTCCGCGGTGACGAGATCCAGGGCGCACTTGCCGATCACTCGTTTTCGGTCGGCGTTCTCATGCATCGTATTGTAGAGATAGCGGGGAAAGGTCTCGTGCTCCGGAAGGACCGCTCCACCGTGTGTGCGAACTGCGATTCCCCGCCGTTCCAGTTCTTCCAGATCCGATCGAATGGTGACGGCGGTCACGTTCAACTGCTCCGACAATTCGGTAACGCGGACGGCTCCGGTTTCTTGTATTTTTTTCGTTATGTATCGTTTTCTTTCGACGGCGGTCACCGTCATAGTATACAATTGCTCCCGTTGACGAACAAGCAAAGGAACAACCAGGTCGATGACATGATGGAGGTGTTCACGGTGGAGCGACGATGAAGGCGGGGTTTGCAAAGGCGGCACTCCGGGACTGGCGTGGTTTCCGTTCTCCCGGTCACAGCGCACGGACGGAAGCGGCAGCGGAATATCTGGATACCCTGTGGGTACGGGCGGCCGTGTTTGCCGACGTTCAGGGCAGTTCCCGATCGAAGGGGTGGTATTTTTTTCTCCTTGCCGACGTCATTGCCCTTGATCATGATCTGGATATGCGGATGAGGCGCGCCGTTGGGGATGCGGTGCACTCAATGATCCCGTCGGGGAGTGGCGATACGGTGTCGGTGGTCGCTGCGGCAACGCATACTCACACCGGCCCGCCCGTGTTCACTCTCGGAGAGGTTGAAGCAGTCGGGGAAGCTCGGCATGACGTCATTGCCGCCGCGGCTGGAGCTGCCCGACAGGCGTTCCTTGCGGTAAAAGAGGTTGTTGCTGTACAAACCCGCGTCGCTCCTAACCGCCACGCCGTGAATCGCCGGCTCGTTGAACCCGGCGGCGTGGTCATGAAGCCGAATCCTCTCGGAGCTGTTGACCCGGGAGTCGTCACTTTCCGCTTTCTCGGAAGCGCCGGTCCGATAGGATCGTTCACCTTCCTTCCGATGCACCCCACCGTCCTGGCTCCGTCGATGGCGGTTCTCTCGGGAGATGTCTCCGGCTGCGTGGCCTCTATCCTCGAGGAACGCGGTGACGAGGCGGCCCTGGTGTTCCAGGGGGCGTCGGGCGACGTCCGCCCCCGAATTACCGACGATGAAGGTGCCTTTGCGGGCGGGACCGCCGCGGATTTGCACCGAATCGCCTGTGATATCGTCGGTCAGCCGGCGGGGGATCCCCCGCCGGCCGCTCACGGTGATGAGGTCACTACCTGGGCTGCTCCCCTCTCAATGACCTTTCGACGTCGGCCCGTCCGGTTTTCCTTTTTCCGGGATACTCCGTACCGGGAGAGGGCCGGAGAAGCGCCCGTCTCGGCGGAACCACCTGTGAATGCCATTTCCCTTATCACAATTCAGAACCAACTTGCCATGGTTTTCCTCCCCGGTGAGCCCTTTGCGGAGATTGCCGCAGCGATCCAACGCATATCGCCGTATGTGCCGACCGCCGTAGCGGGACATACCGGGGCTACGGTGGGGTATATCCCCACCGCCGAGGCCTTCTATCTCGGCGGATACGAGGTCGACGAGGCGTATCGGTTCTATCACTTTCCCGCTCCCCTCTCCCTTGAATCGGCGGATCGCCTCGTACATGCCGCCTCCCGGCTCTTTCTTGATTTGTGAATACTTTTGTTTTGTAATTAAAACTTGTGTATGATCGAGAATGGGTGTAAAATTCCGCAGCAATAGGCAAAAAAAGAAAAATGCCTGTTGTGGCGAAACTGTAAGGAGGTTTTCCTATGATACGAAACGTGTTGTTATGCGCACTGGTTGCTCTTTTTGTGGCAGGTACCGCTTTTGCCAGTGGAGAACCGGAAAGTGCGGAACCCACTGCGTTAACCGTGTGGAGTGCGGCGGCGGAGGACGAGGCACAAGCCCTGGTATCGGCGTTTCAGGAACAGTATCCCGATATCAGCGTGGACGTTATCCGCGCCGGTTCAGGGGAACTGCTGACGCGTCTCCGGGCGGAACAGCCCAACCCCGGCGGCGACATCCTCCTGGGTATCGCCAAAGAAGCCTTTGACGCAAACTATGATCTCTTTCGCGGCTATGTCGCGGCACATCACGGGGACATCCCCGCGGAGGTACGGGATCGTGCCGATGAGCCGCGCTATTACGGCTTTTCCATGCCGCTCCAGGCATTCATCGTAAATACGGATCTTCTTGATGAAGCGGACTATCCGAGGACGTGGGAGGATCTGGTGGATCCGAAATACGAAGGCGAACTGATACTGGCGAATCCCGCCCTTTCCGGTTCCGCCTATGCCCAGATATTCATGATGAACGGGTTGTACGGCTTTGAGTTCCTTGAAAAAGTCGCTGCCCAGGCGACCTTCGTTTCCAGCTCCACCGCCGTCCCCGAGTCCGTCGCCCGTGGTGAATACGCGATCGGCGTGACCGGTGAAGGAAATATTGCCCGCTACATCGGCGAAGGTGCGCCCGTCACCTACGTCTATCCCGAGGACGGCACAGGACGTCGCTTTGATGCCTCAGGCATCATCGCAGGCGGCCCCAATCCCAGGTCGGCAGAACTCTTTATGGATTTTCTGACCTCGGAAGACGCCTATCAGATTATCCTCGAGACGCGGGATCGTCGTGTCGTCCACCCCGGATTTCCAGGACCGGGACCGCTACCTCCTTTGAGCGAAATCACCTTCTTTGACTATGACGCTGAAGAGGCTGCGGCTATGCGGGACGATCTCACCACCCGATTTTCAGACTTGATTGAATAGTCGTTCCTGAACATGTATGGCGCCGCGACGGATTTCCCATGGGGATTCGTCGCGGGCTGTTCGTCCTACCCCTGAACCTGATAACCACGGAGGATTGATGAGTCTGAGTATGACATATGAGGGGGTTGAGAAAGTTTTTGATCCCCAGGGGCAAAACCCGGTACACGCGTTGAACGGCGTCTCCTTTACCGTCGAACCGGGTGAGCTGTTTTGTTTGCTTGGTCCCAGCGGCTGCGGTAAAACAACACTGTTGCGATGCACCGCCGGACTGGAGGCGATTACCGGCGGAAAAATCTATTACGGTAATCAGGACGTGACCACCATCCCTCCCTTTCGGCGGAATATCGGAATGGTATTTCAGAGCTTTGCCCTCTACCCGCATATGAGTGTCTACGAAAATGTGGCATACGGACTGCGGGTCAGAAAGGTCCCGGAGGAGGATGTGAAAGGCAAGGTTGAGGAAATCATGGATCTGGTCCGCCTCCCGGATGTGCTCAAGCGCAATCCAAGCCCCACGGCACTCTCGGGTGGACAGAAACAGCGCGTAGCGATCGCCCGGGCGCTCGTCTATGACCCGGAAATTCTCCTCCTCGACGAGCCTTTGGCCAATCTGGATGCCAAACTTCGGCGCCGTATGCGGGCGGAAATTCGGCGAATCCAGAAGATCACGAAGATTACGACGATATTTGTTACCCACGATCAGGAAGAAGCGATGGCTATCGGCGATCGCATGGCGGTCCTCCGCGAGGGAAACGTAGAGCAGATCGGCTCGTCCGGTGCCCTCTACCGCTCACCGAGAAGTGTATTCGTTGCAAACTTCATCGGTAAAATGAATTTCTTCCCCGCAACAGTCGCGTCCCGTGACGAACGATCCGGTACGCTCACGGCAACGGTGGGATCTGACATCTTGGTGAGCGCCCGGGGAGATTCCATAAAGATTGAAGGAGAGATGGATCCCGGTGACCCGTTGTACGTGGGAAGCCGGCCTGAGCATCTTACCATCACCCCGGGAGTCGGCGCTGACGGCATCGTAGGGACGGTCAATGTCATTCAACATCTCGGCCAGATCACCCGGTACGAAGTGGAAGTCGAAGATGGATACGCAACCGACGCGGTTGAGGTTGATATGCGCACCACCGTTCCCGACGTGGTGGAGGGTGATAAGGTCACGGTACACATCGACCTCGATCGAATCCTCATGTTTCCCCCCGATGACGTTGCCGATACGGCGGCGGAGGAAGAGGTGCTCTGATGGCCGCCGATTTCAATCGATACCAGGAAGAGTCACGATTTGAGAGGTTGCTGAAAAAGGACTGGACACCCTATCTCATATTTGCCCTGCCCATGCTTTTTCTCGTGTTTTTTCTCTTCTGGCCCCTCGTCACCACAGTTCTCAGGGCTTTTTCCGGCTCGGGATTTACCATCGATCTGGAGAATCTCGGGTGGGAAAATTTCCGCCGCTTCACCACCTCGTCGCTCTATCAGCGCAGCCTGCGGAACTCCTTTGTGGTGAGTATCTCGTCGGTAATCTTTGCGACGCTGATTGGCGCACCGATGGGATACTTTCTCGCCAGGGTAAAGATGCCGCTGAAGAATCTCTTCCTGTCCATAGGAATACTGCCGATTATCATGCCTTCATTCATCGGGGCGTTTTCATGGATCATCCTTCTTGGCAGACAGGGGATTATCCGTCTGTTTCTCAACCGCCTTTTTGAACCGCTGGGCATCGTCATACCGAGCATTTATGGAATCGGCGGCATTATTTTTGCCATGTCGTTGACCTACTTTCCCTTTGTTTTTCTTCTTGCATACGGTGCCTTCAGCGCCGCCAATCCGATGCTGGAGGAAGCGGCGATGATGATGGGTGCCCGCCGTCCTCGCATTCTCCGCACAATTACGCTGCCGCTGGTCATCCCGAGTCTTGGAGCGGGGGCAATACTCGTATTCATTCGGTCCATGGGGAACTACGGAATTCCCGCGATTCTCGGAGGCGACCAGTATGTTCTGCCGACGCTCACCTACTTCAGGGTAACCGGCTTCTGGGACCTCAACTCGGCGGCAGCCATCGCCATGGTCAGCGTCGTCATCACCGGTGGCGCCCTTCTCCTTCAGAAGTACGTCATCAGTCGCAGGGAGTACGAGACGATTTCAAGTTCCCGGTCAGAACAGCACCTCCATACCCACTGGGCGGTGCGTACAATCGCGGTTCTCTACTGCACCATTGTTCTCGTCGTTGCGATGCTGCCAAATATTACGATCATCATCATGTCCTTCTTTGAGCAGTGGCGCGGTCTCCTGCCCACAGGCTTCACCTTTCAGAATTACCTGCGCATACCCGAGTTGGTCTCATCGGAGATTTTTAACTCCCTCTTCCTGTCGATTACCGCGTCGTTGATTACGGCTATCCTCGGATCCACGGTGGCCTATATAACCGAGCGGCGCCGGCCGAAAGGGGCGATCATCCTCGATCTCGCGGTTATGGCTCCCTTTATCCTGCCGGGAATTGTCGTCTCCGTTGCACTGCTCTCGGCTTTTTCCGGAAACGCACTGATTCCTCTGGGTGGAACTTATGCCATTATTCTCATCGCATTTGTCGTTCGCCGCACACCCTATGTCTTTCGGTCCGTCGTCGCCAGCCTGACCCAGCTTGATGAGACGCTTGAAGAGTCTTCCATGATCATGGGAGCCAACTGGCTCTATACCTTTCGGCGCGTCACATTTCCATTGATATTGTCGGGAATCATCGCGGGAACGATCCTGACTTTCGCGACGCTTCTTCAGGAGCTGAGTACCACCATTCTTCTGTACAGTGCCCAAACCCGTACCGTCCCGGTGCGAATTTTTTCGGCGGTACAGGACGGATACTTCGGTCAGGGGGCGGCCCTTTCGGTGATGCTTCTGCTGACGGTCTTTGTGGTGGTCTACGTGATGAACCGAATGCTTGGACGTTCTATTTCGTCAAGCTTCAAGCTCGGGTGACGCCCGCCGTAAAGCGAGGTTGTATGCGTATTCTAGAACAGTTTCTAATGGGAAAGGCCGGCGATACCGAGTCGTGTGAGGATGCAATCGTCGTCAATGACCGATTTGTCGCCGTCCTTGACGGGACGACGAGTCAGGTTACCGACTACCTCGGCGACAGGACGCCCGGCAAGAAAGCCGTCGTCACGATGGCGGCGGTTCTCGATGACGCGCCTGGAGACCTCGCCCCGGAAGAGATGTTCCGCCGTCTCAACGCTGCGGTAGCCGAGATGTACCATCAGGAAGCGATCTTTGAAAAGGCGCGGAACAATCCGGAGTACCGCTCCAGCGCGGCGGTCATCATTTACAGCCGCGCCCGCTCGGAATTGTGGATGGTAGGCGACTGCCAGGCCCTGGTGGACGACACCGCATTTACCGCATGGAAGGACGCCGACGCACTTCTGTCGGAAGTTCGATCGATGTACCTTGAGTCGGAAATCCTTTCAGGAAAGACGGTTGCCCAACTCCGTGCGGAAGATACGGGGCGGCAGTATATCAGGGAGCTGCTGGTACGACAAAAACGGTTTCAAAACCGGAGTGACGACAATCAGTACGCCTACTACGTGATCGATGGATTTCTCGGTGACCTTGAACATGCGGTACAGGTCCAACAGGTGCCGGAAACGAGTCGACAGCTGGTGCTCGCGTCGGATGGATATCCCCGATTGAAGGGCACACTTGAGGAGTCGGAACGGCTGCTCCGGGAAATCATCGAGCGGGATCCTCTGTGTTTCAGGGAGTATAAATCGACAAAAGGCGTAAACGCCGGAAACGTCTCCTTTGACGACCGGGCGTATATCCGAGTCCAACTTTCATAGGAGTCACCATGACATTGATTGATCAGTATCTTCAACACATAAACAGCCACCTGTCGCGTATCTCAGCTGAAGAGGAGGAGACGATCGGACGTGCTGCCGCGATTCTCGCCGATCAGATTGGTGAGGACCGACTGATTCATGTGTACGGGCCAGGCGGACATTCCAATCTGGCGACGCAGGAAGTATTTTTCCGTGCCGGGGGACTGATGCACGTCAACGCCATTCTCGATGAGGGGACGCTCCTGAACAACGGCGCACTGCGGTCAATGGCGATCGAGCGAACACCGGGATATGGACGAATCGTCATTGAAAATGAGGGCCTCTCCGCCGGAGACGTACTGATCATTGTAAATGCTTACGGAATTAACGCCGCGACAATCGATGCCGCTCTCACGGCGCGGGAACGAGGGGTAACGACGATCGGCATTAGCTCGGTGAAGCACGCCAGTGAGACGGCAACGGACCACCCGGCACGCCATCCGACGACGCAGAACCTGCACGATCTCGTGGACATTTCCATAGACAGTAAACTCGAGATCGGCGACGCCGTGCTCTCCGTGGAAGGGGTGGAGCAGAAGATCGGCCCGATGTCGACCTTTGCCAACGCATTTGTCATGAATGCCCTCGTGGCGGAAACGGTACGCCTCCTGCGGGCTCGTGGTATCACGCCCCCGATCTGGCGCAGCGGGAATGCCCCGGGCGGCGACGAGTGGAACAGACAGTTCATCGCCGATTTCCGGGGACGGGTGCGTAAACTGTAAGGGGCGACGAGTTTTACCGGTCGAGTTTGGTCGCCGCGGCATCATCGAGGAAGACGTCGCACCGTTTGTGCGTTTTGAGGATGGAGGCGGGGCGCATGGGCGATATCTCGACGTCTTTACCGAGACAGCTTCCCACCGCGTCGGCCTTGCGCCTGTCCGGGACGGTGCAGATGATATGCTCCGATTTTAATATCTGTCGTACCGACATCGTATATGCCTGCGGCGGAACGTCCGCCAATCCGGAAAACCACCCCTCCCCGACCTGCTGTTGTCGACATTGCTCGTCGAGATTCAGAATCAGATAGGGTTCCTCCGTCTCAAAATCGGCGGGGGGATCGTTGAAGGCGATATGCCCGTTTTCTCCTATTCCGATAAACGCGATATCCACCGGTGCTTCACTGATGAACCGGGAGAGACGTTGCCGTTCCGCTTCCGGATCAGGTGCGGCTCCGTTGAGAAAGTGAACGGCACCCGGCTTGACCCGATTTACGAGCCGTTCCCTGAGATATCCGACAAAACTTGCCGGATGGGTTTCATCGATGCCGACATATTCATCCAGGTGAAACATCTCCGTCCTGCTCCAGTCGATATCTTTGAGGGAACAGAGGTGGTCAAGGAACTCAAACTGGGAGGCGCCGGTTGCGGCGATAAATCGTACCACCGCCTTGCGGGATAATAGATCCTTCAAGATCCGACCGGCCTGTTCAGCTGCGGCGCGTCCCATGTCATTCTTGGATGGGTATATATGAATATCCATTCGTCACTCCTTCAAGCCTCTATTGATACCATGGGACGCGATATTTTCCAACGCCGGGCGCGCCGCGATCGGGCGGCGCCCCTCCCGCCTCGGGGCGGAGCGGACGCCGGCGCCCGATTCGACTATTTTACTACTCCGTCGGTCTCACAAAGCCGAGGATGAGCTGCTGTCCGTTTCTCAGCACGCGGAACTGTACCTCTTCATCCTCCACGTCGGCGAGGATGTTGTAGAACTCCCGCACCGACGAGACTTCCTCGCCATTGATCGCGGTGAGAATATCCCCCCGTCGCAGGCCGCTCTGCTGGGCCTGGCTCTGGGCCTGTACCGAGGAGACGATGACGCCCCGGACGCGGCGGTTGAGTTCGAGCTGTTCCCGTACGTCGTCGGAAATCGGTGCGACCGACATTCCCGGCCATACGTCGGTGGACGTTGTGGCCTCTTCATTTCGTCGCCCCGTTCTGACGGTAATCGATATGCGCCGGCCGTCCCGTATGATCACAAACGGTACGCTCTGTCCCGGTGTGAGGTTGGCGATATTGCGGACAAGTTCATTGCTGTCGCGGATTTTTTTACCGTCCACGGAGACGATGGTGTCGCCTGCTTCGATACCGGACTGGGCTGCAGGAGAATTACCGTATACCGCCGTTACAAAGGCGCCTTCGGTGGTGTCCAGGCCCATTTCCTCGGCGTAGTCGGGAGTGAGCGTTGAAACCTGAACCCCGAGCCATGAGTAGGATACCTCGCCGCTCTGAATGAAGTCTTCAATCGCTCTGCGGGCGTTGTTGACGGGAATTGCAAAGCCGATACCGATGCTTCCGCCGCTGTTTGAGGCGATCCACGTGTTGATACCGACAACTTCACCCTCGATGTTTACGAGAGGGCCACCGGAATTGCCCCGATTGATCGCCGCGTCGGTCTGGATATAGTCGGTGATACCGCTCATGCCCGACTGTGCCCCCGCCGCGCGGGATGTGGCGCTGACGATACCTGCGGTAATGGTCGACTCGAATCCCAGAGGATTGCCAACGGCGAAGACCCAGTCACCGGGCTGAAGGGAACTTGAGTTTCCCAGCGTCGCGATGGGGACCTCTTCGTCCGTCTCAAATGAGAGCATGGCGAGGTCGATAAGCTCGTCGCCGCCGACAAGTTCCGCTTCAAAGGTGCGGCCGTCGTAGAGACCGATCTCGATTTCGTCCGCCTCACCGGCGACGTGGTTATTGGTCAGGACGTAGACCGTATCGCCGTCCCGGCCGATAATGACGCCGGATCCCATGCCGCGCATCGAGAATTCACGCTCTTCCGGTTCCGTTCCGCGCTCCCTGCCGCGTTCCGGACCGAAGAAAAACTCAAAGGGGTTTGGCTGGACCCGACGGGTCACCTTGTTCACGACGTTGATTTCCACAACCACCGGCAATGTCGCGGCACTCACCTTCCTGAACTGCTCCTGGAAGGAGCGCGCTACCATACTCGCCGAATCCTCGGTGAGTGCAACTGGTGTCCCCGATTCATCCCACTCTTCAGACTGGGAAAAGAGTGACGCCGCAGGAATGTGCTCCACCGCGTCGGACTGTCCGCCCCCGGGATTGATGGTGACGGTCTCATTGCCGCCGCCTACAAACGTTGCGGTCAGTCCGCCGGCAAACCCGACGACCCCGACGGCAACGACGATCGCCGAGCGTTGGATTATTTTTTTTATTCGTTCTTTCATGTACGTACCTCCATCTACCTTCACTGATAGCAAAGATCCGATAGAAGGGTTACGTCACCATTTCGGCGAGATTACATTTTTGAAATATTCCCGGTAGTATAGTCCCGTGGAAGAGGCAGAGCTGCGGGAAACGCTATTGATGTACGCCCGTTCCGACCGGAACGGAACGCTTCATGACGGATTCACCCACCGGGGAATCGCAAAAAACGCCCTGTGTGGCGACGAGGTGGAAGTACGTATCACCGAGGAGAGTGGTATCATCACGGAGTGTACCTTCAGGGTGCGGGGATGTGCCATCTGTACGGCATCCACGGCACTCATGAGTGACTCCATTCTTGATATGTCCCGGAAGGATGCGGAAATGGTTGCCCGTAACGTTGAACGATATATTACCGATGATAGGGAAGGAATGGCGTCGGATGAAATGCTGCCCGATGATATTGTCATTTTTAAATCCCTTCAGAACAACCCCCGGAGACGGGAATGCGCGTTATTGCCATGGCGCGCGATGGAGAAGTCCCTCGAGGAGAACTCATGATGGACGGTTATCACAAGACGCCCTCCCGGAAACGGGTAAACGTCCCCTATTCGCCGCCTCCTGCCGGTCAGTACGGTGAGGAGGGGGAGTTCAATGATCTGGTAAAACTCAGTTTCTTCGCCGAAATCGGCACGGCGATCGCGTCGACAAAGACGCTCAGGGAGACGGTGGAGACGGTGATGGAACACATAGGGCGTGTCTTTGCACCGGAACACTGGTCGCTCCTGCTGCGGAACCGATCGACCGGAGAGCTCACCTTTGAGATCGTAATCGGCAGCGCATCGGGGGATCTGCGGGGAGAAAAACTCCGCCGCGGGCAGGGAATCGCGGGGTGGATCGCCGAAAACGCCCAGCCCGTCATCGTCTCGGACGTCACAAAGGATCCCCGCTTTGACAACTCAATCGACGAATCCATCGGGTTCACCACCCATTCCATAATCGGTGTTCCCCTGGTGACCGGGGGAGAGGTATTCGGCGTCATTGAGCTGGTGAACAAGATCAACGGCCACAGTTTTACCGCGTTGGAGCTGAAGCTCCTCACGACCATCGCCGATTTTGCAGCGATCGCCATTGAGCGCAGTTACTACACCCGCGTTCTCAAGCGGATTGCCGCCGTCGATCCCCTGACCAACGTCTACAATCGCCGGGTCATCGCGAGGCAGCTTGAGCGCGAGAAGAATCGGGTCAAGCGGCACGGCACCGTTTTCAGCGTCATCATGGTTGACCTCGACGATTTCAAGGAAATCAACGACCGTCACGGTCACACAACCGGCGACGGTATACTCAAGAGCGTTGCCGCCATTATCACCGATTCCGTACGAAAGGTTGATATCGTCGCCCGCTATGGTGGCGACGAGTTTCTCATTCTCCTGCCCGATTCCGATCGAAGCGCGGCAGAGCACGCAAAAGACCGCATCCTTGAGAAAATCGGCGTATACAACAACACAAACTCGCCGGGTGTCTCCCTCACCATCGGACTGTATGAAGCGAATGTGGAATCGGTGGACGACATTCTCGAGCGTGTCGACGCGGAGCTGTACCGCCTGAAGGAACGGCGCAACGAAATGGAAATGGCGGACATGCCTGGCCATCTCAAGGAGGTGCTGGACGAGGAGTATTAGAACGCCTCGCCCATGTTTACATACGGCGCAATCCCGCCGGGAGCATAGGCGATATCTATGCGGAGATTGACGCGCTCTTCCTTGTTAAGGGCGATGCGAAATCCCAGACCCGCCGCGCCTTTTACCTCGCCGGAAGCGAGCTCCGCGATGTTCCGGCCCACGTTGCCGAGTGATCCGAAACCGACGACGGCGACGCTTTGGCCGAGGGGAACGCGGTATTCGCCCTGAATAACCGCTGCAAGGGTGTCTCGGTATCGTCCTTCAAGGAGCCCCCTCATGACGCCGTCTCCACCGATGCCCGGAAGACGCTGCGGGGGAACCGCTCCCCAGGCACCTGAAAAACGCCCCTGAACGGCGACAATGTGGTCCGCCCATACCGAACGATACCGGGCGTGACGCACATTGTATCGTCCGAAGGAATGGGTGCTTCCCAGATTCGGATGAAAAAGTGTTACCTCGCCTGCCGTTACCGTTCCCGACGTCGGCCAGAAGGCGCCGCCCGTTGTGTCCCTGATTACGGCGACACCGGGGCCTGAAAGAACGACGGGTTTCTCCGTTCCCGCAACCACGCCGGCCTGCAGTTCCGGCTCACCCTCGAGTGGTGCGATTTCCGCCCATTCCCAGTGATAGAGGGGGCCGGCATAGGTGGCTTCGGCAATCTGAAGGGCAAATTGAAGCTTCCCGTTGAGTGCCGTTTCCCGATACCCGACGTCTCCGTCGGCATCGCCGCCCCGTCCGTAGTAATACTGGGGCTGCGAAATCGTTGCAGCCGCGGTATCGAGACGAAATCGCCCACCGTCGAGGTAATTTGTCGTTGATGCCGCAAAGATATATGACTCTTTCGTCGTCACGATGGCATTTACCGCGGCTATGTTGTTGGGGACGCCCCGCTTTTCCTCCCGGGGACGGCCGACGTCGTCGCCGTAAAAAATCATTGCCGCTCCGCCGAACATGCCTCCCGTATCGGGAGAATATGCGACGACGGGCAGGGGCACCACGCCCCATCGACTGCGTTCGCTCTCGTCGATCTCCAGCGCGTGAAGGGGGGCGAGATGGATGACCATCGTGAGAAGGGACAGGAAGATCAGAGCCGGCAGGTATGGGGCCGGGACATTTGGCGCCGGGAAGGGCGAGTGTGCCGTGCCGATCGTCCGACGCCACCGGGCAGAAAGTACCGAGGTGAACCGACGGATATGGTGTTCTCGAAGTGCTGATTGTTTCATTTTCCCCATGTAACACCGGGCGCGCCCGTTTTTGTCCCCTTCGTGGAAATAACCTTTTTCCGAAAGCTCCTTTGTCCACGCCGTTTCCGACGGGACAAACTTGACACGATCAGACATGTATATTCATTATTTAGGTGAGACTAACTTTTATTGGAGTATCTATGCGTAACCGATTCCCGTTTCAATATCGTACCGGCATCTTCGTTTTCATCTGCGTCGCGGCGATTGTCCTCGCCGCCGCACCGGTGTTCGCCGGTGGATCGACCGAAGAATCCGCAGATGTGGTGCATGTCTATTCTCACCGCCACTACGACACCGACGCGGCTCTGTTCCGTGAGTTTGAGGAGATGTCGGGCCTGAAAGTCGAAGTGGTGGAAGCAGGCGCGGATGAACTTATTCAGCGACTACAGGCGGAGGGCAGCAATACCCCCGCGGACGTGCTCATTACGGTCGATGCCGGGCGACTCTACCAGGCGGCGGAAAGCGGCCTGCTGCAACCGCTGGACTCATCGGTGGTCACTCAACGCGTTCCCGACCACCTCCGTGATCCCGAAGATCTCTGGACCGCATTGACGATGCGGGCGCGTATTGTGGCGTACCACCGCGATCGGGCGGACACCTCTATTCTCTCCACCTATGAGGCACTTGGAGGGCCCGAGTTCGCCGACGCCGTCGCCGTACGCTCGTCAAGCAACATCTACAACATTTCCCTCCTGGCGTCCCTTGTTGAACATCTCGGCGTGGAAGAGGCTGAAGCGTGGGCCGAAGGCATGACCCGAAGCTTTGCCCGTCCTCCACAGGGAAATGATCGCGACCAGTTGCGTGCCGTAGCTGCGGGGGAGGCGGACTATGCAATTGTGAACACCTACTATCTCGGTCGCATGCTGACCTCGTCCGAATCGGCCGACCGGGAAGTGGCCTCCCGGATTGCGGTCTTTTTCCCCAATCAACCGGGAGTGCCCGGCAGCGACGGTCGGGGCGCCCACATCAACGTGAGCGGCGCCGGGATTACCGCATCCGCCGACAATGTCGAGGGAGCCCGACAACTCATCGAGTTTCTGTTAAGCCGGGAAGCACAGCAAAAGTTTGCGGAGGCGAATTTCGAATATCCCGTCGTGGACGGAGTGTCCCTCGCACCGGAGGTGGCGGAGTGGGGTGATTTTGTCGCGGATGACCTCAATCTTGAAGCGCTCGGTGCGCGGGCTCGAGAGGCGAGCATGATCTTTGACCGTGTCGGATGGCAGTAATCGGACTCGATCACGGGAATGACTATGAATGAAAGCGCCCGTGAGATCGTTCCGGACGGGAGTCCCCGTCCGGAACGCACCGGAAGAGCTCGATTCGGCCGGTCCTATCCCCATTGGACGGCGGCAACGATCATTCTTACGACACTTGTAATCCTTCCGTTCTTTCCCGTCCTGGCGGGATTCCTGTCCCGCGGGGGCACGACGTGGGCCCATATCAGGGCGACCGTTCTCTCCGGGTACATCATGAACACCGTCGTTCTGGTTGTAGTCGTTTCAATTCTGGCGGCTATTGTCGGAACGACGGGAGCGTGGATTCTTCACCGCTACGCCATTCCAGGGCGGGGTGTGTGGCGTCTCGTCTTTGTTGCTCCATTGGCGCTGCCTGTATACATAAGTACCTTCACCTGGGGTGACATGGTCGGGTACGGAGGGCTCCTCTTTCGGCTGACGGGAGTGACCGTTCCCTTTCGGGGCATCGGTGCGGCCATATTCATCCTCGTCTTTGGACTGTATCCCTATGTCTATATCGTCGTTCGCGGAGCCCTGTTGCGGGGAACGGGGACGCTTTTTGAGGCGGTAGCGGCTTTGAGCGGCATGTCGTCGACCAGAGTGAGGTGGCGATATTTTCGGAATGTCGGTCGCGGCGTGGTACCAACGCTCCGGCCGGCCATTGCCGGCGGCGCGGCCCTTGTCGCGATGGAAGTGATGAACGCCTATGCGACGCCGGTGTATCTCGGTTTTGAGACGCTCTCGACCGGTGTCTTTCGCACGTGGTTTGCGTTGGGCGACCTCCCGTCGGCAACGCGCCTGGCGGCCTTCGTCCTTGTAATCATTTTCGTACTCCTGTCCACAGAACGGATCGGCCGGGGACGAAAAGGGTATGGTGCGGGCCGTCCCTCCCGGGATGACGGGGCGGCAAAGAATATCAGGCCGTCCACAAAGATCCTCCTCACCGGCGCGATCGTCATACCGCCGTTACTCGGATTCGGGCTGCCGGTGATGCAGCTCGTCCTGTGGGCCCTGGGGGGAGGCTCCGGCCTCTCATTCACCGCCGCGTCGGGAGTGTGGGGTGAGGTGGCGATGACGACCTTCCGCACCGTCGCCCTTGCTGCAGCGGGGACGGCGGTGATTCTCGGTATTGCGCTCCTTGTGAACTTCACGTCCTATCTCAGACCGGGCCGGCTCATGTCGGTGCTGCGCGGCGCTGCCGGCATCGGCTACGCCGTCCCCGGAACGGTAATCGCCATAGGCGTCCTCGCCGTCTTTCGCATCTTCTCCCTTGTGGATGAACGGCTCTTTTTCTTTGGAACCCTGGGGGGACTGATCTTTGCCTATGCCGCGCGGTATTCCGCGGTAGCCGTTCAGCCCCTCCGTGCCGCCTTTGAACGCCATCACCGCAACACCGTAGACGCAGCACGGTCGCTGGGCAGTCCTCCCTGGCGCGTCCTTTCCGCGGTGATTCTTCCTGTCTTCACGCCGACAATCACCAGCGCGGCGCTGCTCGTTGCAATCGATATCATCAAGGATCTGCCGATGACGCTGTTGCTGCGGCCATTCAATTTTTCAACCCTCGCGGTGGACGTATATCGTCTCGCCATGGACGAGCGATTGCCCGAGGCGGCGCCCCGGGCGTTATTGCTCGTCGTACTTGGAGTTATTACGATGTCTGTCATCATGAAACGACCGGGAAGGAAGGGTGCATAGTATGCTGGTTCTCCACGGTTTGACCAAGCGGTTTCCCCGGTTGTCCCATCCAGCCGTCGACGCGCTCTCCCTGACACTGCACGAAGGAGAAATTGTCGCCCTCGCCGGCAACAGCGGTTCCGGGAAAACGACCGCCCTGCGCCTGATTGCGGGGTTTGAGCGTCCCGATGAAGGAGCGATAATCCTCAACTCGACGACTATTGCCGCTCCCCGCGGAATGGTCCCCCCGGAGCAGCGGAACATCGGTGTCGTCTTCCAGGACTTTGCGCTCTTTCCCCATTTGACCGTCGAGGAAAACGTCGCCTTCGGATTGCGGGGGTTCTCCCCGGCGGAACGACGGGAGCGGGTTCGCGAGCTGCTGAGCCTGGCGGCGATACCGGAGATTGCGACGCGATATCCCCACGAGATTTCCGGGGGACAGCAGCAGCGGGTAGCGCTTATCCGGGCCCTCGCACCGCGTCCCGCGATCGTCCTCCTTGATGAGCCCTTCAGCAATCTCGACCACACCTGTACCCATCGGCTTCTCGCCGAGACGCGGGGCATCATCAAGGGCAGCGGAAGTGCCGCCATCGTCGTCACCCACGACCGGTATGAGGCGTTTACCCTTGCAGACCGGATCGCCGTTCTGAGGGAGGGGCGCCTTCTGCAGGTGGACACGGCGGAGTCGATTTACGCCCACCCGGCGACGCGGGATGTGGCTGAGTTTTCCGGGAGTGCCTCCTTCATCCCGGCATGGAAGAGCGACGGGAAGGGCGACGGGAAGGGCGAACAGTGGTTCTCACCCCTTGGCCCCGTACCGGAGGATGTCGCGGTGGTTCCCGCATCGGCAGACGCCAATGAAAGCGGAGAGCGCTACCTCGCCGTGGTTCGGCCCCATCAGATTCTGCTGCGCACAAACGGGAACCGTACCGCAGATAAATCGACGGCGGCGGTTGTGAAGGACGTCCGCTTTCTCGGCAGCGTTCTCGCCGTACGTATTCACGTAGACTGGCCTTCAAGCCATACCGCCGCCGACGGCTGGGATGCCGCGGCGGACGAGCTTCTCGCCCATATCAACGGTCCCGCCCGCGGGATCGGCGCCGGAGACACCGTCGGAGTGGGGTGGGGCTGACCGTGTATACATATCCCTGTTGCGGCGCAGCGGGGCACGGGAAACTATTGACTCTGTAACGTCCGAAGATACTCCTGAAGCGCCTCTTC
This sequence comes from Alkalispirochaeta sp., assembly GCA_965242725.1. Classification (GTDB taxonomy): domain Bacteria; phylum Spirochaetota; class Spirochaetia; order DSM-27196; family Alkalispirochaetaceae; genus Alkalispirochaeta. The sequence goes on along the minus strand of CBDESZ010000001.1, from coordinate 15,422 downwards.
CGCCGTCTGTTCCCTGCTCCTCGCGTCGTTCAGCTCTTCCCGGACGATGCCGAGACGGTTTTCCAGCGACTCAAGTTCTCGAAGGTAGCGTCGATACAGTGACGAGTCACGTTCCAGGGGTTCCATATTCTGCCGAATACGCTCCTGGTCGGATGTGATCTCGTTCAGTTGGCGTTCCGCCTCCCGGCGCGTCACCCGGTGAGTATCGAGCTGGCGTCGCAGATCGACGACGTTCTGTATGATCCGGCGAACCGTCGGGTCGATCAGGCGATTCGAGGAATAGGAAAGGAGATGGGCCTGGTCCGCGGCAGTCAATGCGACGCGCCGCTCCCGAATGCGCTCCTCCGTGACGGTCAGCGCCGTTCCTATGGAGAGAAATGTGTACGTCCGGCCGTCCCGTTCAAGAGGTTGCGGAGAGACAACCTCCCATCCGTCGGGAACGTGGTGGGCAATGCGAATCCGTTCCGGACGGCCCTCGCGTCCGTCTTCGTTGCCTCGCGCCTCGATTGTGTAGCGTGTCGTCCGGCGCAGCCGGAGTTGCTCAACGAGAACACCGTCGACGACCGTCACGCTCCGCAGTTCTTCAGGGGCGGTGTCGCTCTCATGGCGAATCGTGTGTGACAGGTCGACGGCGTACCGGAGCGTCCCCTCATCACCGTCAAAGAGGACGGGAAGGAGCGCGTCGCCGACGTATCGCTGACCCTCAAATATCGTGACGACGCCGTCGGGGAGCTGCCGACCGCTTGTGTTCTCGAAGGCGAGAGTGAGACGCGGCTGAAGAGTGTCCCGCCGGGGGTCAAAAGACCGGACGATTCGGGCGTCAAAGAGCCGGTCCACAATGGGCACCATCGCCGAGCGACCGCGGGCAATGGTCACCGGATCGGTGAAGGTAAAGGTGATTCCGGTGATCGACTCCTCTTCCGCGACTTCCGGTTGCACCGAACTCTTTGCCGATTCCATCATCGCACTGTCCAGGGACATTCGCGCGAAGGGTGCGGCGGGAATGCCGGCTCCGTCTCCCATTTCCGATTCCGGGGAGGGGCGTCGTTCCACATACCGGGGATGGTAGAGGTCTGCGAGGTAGGTGACCGGTTGTGCGGCAACGAGGGTGAGGGAAACGCCTTCCCAGTCCTGGGATCCCGTGTTGTCCACGTGGGCCCACCCCTGCAGGAGGAGATGCTCCCCGTCAAAGATGCCGCGGTAACTTGTCCGCCACAGGGGGCTTTCCGCAAGATATCTCACCGACAGCTCCTCTCCCTCCACGGACGGATCGGCAAGGCGGATCGTCAGTTGCTGCGGTGCGTTGGGTCCTGTTGCGTTGGAGAGCACCGAAAGGGCGGAGGCGAACTCACGCTGCACGTCGGTATCGGTGAAACTCAGGGAGGATATGGCATCGACTGAAATGGGAAAGACGGCGTCTTCCGTCGCCAGGAGGAGCTGGTCCCTCCGCGGATCACGCCCGATCCCGTCAGGTGTTCCGGCTGATTGATCGGCAGCGGCTCCCGCAATGATCCCCGTGAGCGAACGTCCGTCACGATATTGCACCGTCGCCTCGAGCCCCCGGGCCTGAACGGCCAGGTCCGTCAGACCACGGACATCGTTCAGATCGATACGAAAACGACCGAGGCTGCGGCGGGGATCCTCCCCTGCGGGGAAGGTAACGTTCCGGATCGGATTGCCGTCGCTGCCTATCACCGTCAGCGTTCGTATCACGTCGACCATTTGGTCTTTTGGTATGTCGATGGTGACCTCTCCATCGTGGGTCACGATCCCGCGGTGGAGAAATTGAGCGACGCCGCTCGTATAGAGTGTGACCTCCCGGAGGGGAATGGTCTCGCGGGAACGGGAAAAACCCTCCTGCGCCCATGGCGTCGCGATACCTGCCAGGTTAAGTACGATGAACAGGGAAAAAAGTTTGACGAATCGTCGCGGTTTCATTCCCTGATTGTATCATTGAAGGGTCCTAACGAACACGTTTTGCGATTGCGTCCATGAGTTCCTGAATGACCTGATCCTGCTGTTCCGGAGACCCGTCGCGCAGGTCGCTGACCACGCATGTTTCGATATGACGCCGCAAGACGGACTCACTGACCTTTGCAAGGGCTGCGCGTATCGCGGAAATCTGATCCACGATCTCCATGCAATACCGCTCGTCCTCAATCATTTTCTGGATGCCCCGTACCTGTCCTTCGATGCTGCGCATTCTTCGCAGGGCATCGTCATTCACGCCGCGAGGACCGTGGTGCCGAACATATCCGTCTGTTGTCCGGGGCTCCACAATGGAGGGGAGTATCTTTTCCATGCCTCATACTAATACGTTTTTCCGACCTGTGCCACCCCCACCCCCCGGGGGTCCTTGACAGTGAGATGGAAGAGTGGCATCCTTGTGCCACAAGGAACTGTCATGAGTATAAATATTCAATTACATATAGAAGGGATGACCTGCACCTCCTGCGCTTCCGCCGTTGAGAAAGCGCTCGGCAAGATGCCGCAGATCGAGGTTGCCCAGGTGAACTTTGCCGGCAAGAAGGCGCTCCTTCAGGTTGCCGAAGGGACGTCGGATTCTGATGATCTGCGCCGGGAGCTTTCAAAGGCGGTCACCGACGCGGGGTACGCCGTTGTTGATCCCTCTGAAAAACGGGCGGAAGCGGAAAAGCATATAACCCGTGAGTTCCGCCGACTCCTGTGGGCGTGGGTACTGACGATTCCGCTGATGGCCCAGATGCTGCTGCACATGGTTTGGGGTATTCACATTCCATGGCCCGCCATATCGGAGGCACTTCCTCTCGTGCTGGGGGGTGTCGTCATATTCGGTGTCGGATTTCCCGTGATTCGCAGTACCGTTCATTCGTTCCGGACCCTCAACTTCACCATGGACTCCCTGATAGGAATCGGGGCGGTGGCCGCCTATTCGACGGGGTTGTTCCGGCTTGCGGGTGTATCCATAGACGATTTCACCTCCGTCGGGGCGATGATCATAGCCATCAATTACGTCGGTTCCTATATAAAGGCGCGCGCGACGGGGCGGGCAAGTTCCGCAATCCAGCAGCTTCTTGAACTCGGCGCAAAGCGTGCGACCCGTCTTCTTGAGGATGGTTCGGAAGAAGTAGTTGAAGTCGAATCCCTGCGTATCGGTGACATCCTTCGTGTCCGACCCGGTGAAAAAGTACCCGCCGACGGCACGATCGTGCGGGGTGCCACCAGCATCGACGAGTCGATCGTGACCGGTGAGTCCGTCCCTTCCGACAAGCAGGAGGGGAGCAGCGTCATCGGAGGGACGATCAACCAGATGGGAACCATAGAGGTCGCCGTCGGGAAGACGGGAGAAGAATCGTTCCTCTCACGTATCGTCTCTCTCGTCGAGGAGGCTCAGGCGTCGCGGGTACCCGTTCAGGAGCTTGCGGATCGCGTCACGGCGATATTCGTACCGGCAATTCTCGTCCTGTCGGTGGTGACCTTTACCGTATGGATGTTCATCACCGGGAGCGGTGAACTGTCGGCACCGTTGTCCGCCGCAATCGCGACACTTGTCATTGCCTGTCCCTGCGCCCTCGGACTGGCAACCCCGACCGCTCTCATGGTCGGGATGGGATATGGAGCCGAGCACGGTGTGCTCATACGGAACGGCGAGGCGATCCAGACCGCCCGGGACGTAAACGTCGTCGTCTTTGACAAGACGGGAACCCTTACGGTGGGGCGCCCTGAGGTACGGGAGAGCATCGGCGGAGATCACGATGTGACCTATGCGATCGAAGGAGAGAGCGAACACCCCCTCGCCCGGGCACTTACCGCTTTTCTCCAGAACAAACTGGACAACGAAGGTTCCGGCGGTGCAGTCACAAAGGTGAACAGCGCCACCGCCCATCCCGGACACGGCATCGTTGCCTCCGTTTCACGTTCAGTCGCTTCCGGCGAGGTAGCACCTGGAAATTCCCTCTTTACCGCCGCACCGATCCCGGGAAATACCGCCGCCGCGTCAGATACCGCGACTGACACGGCAGTTTCAACGGATACCGCGCCTGCCATGACAACCCACACCGCTCAGGTCGGCAGTGTCAGATGGCTCGAAAGCGAAGGAGCGGTGCTCGACGGTGCCCAGAGGCAGACCGTTGAACGCTGGAAAGGCGACGGCATGACCGTCGTCGGTACCGCGGTTGACGGTACCGTAACAGCCCTCTACGCGTTATCCGATATGATCAAGAGCGACGCGGCGGAAGCGATTGCAGCACTTCACAACCAGGGACTGCGGACGGCAATGCTCACCGGTGATTCGGAACCGGCTGCACGCGCGATAGCGCGGTCTGCGGGAATAGACGATGTTTTTGCCGAGCTGTTGCCGGAACAGAAAATCGATGCGGTCCGCCGCCTTCAGGCGGAAGGCATGGTTGTCGCCATGGTGGGTGACGGAATCAACGACGCCCCCGCCCTCAAGCAGGCACAGGTGGGAATCGCCATCGGGACGGGGACGGATATCGCCATTGAATCCGCGGATATCACCCTCATGAGTTCCAGCCTGGGAATGATTCCCCGGGCTGTAGAGATCTCCCGTCGTACCTTTGCGAAGATCAGGACGAATCTCTTCTGGGCGTTCTTTTACAACATCGTCGCCATCCCCCTGGCGGTCACGGGGGTACTCCATCCGGTTATCGCTGAGATTGCCATGGCTTTCAGCTCGATAACGGTCGTGACCAATTCACTGCATCTGAAACGAATTCTGAAAAAGACCCATCGGACGTTCACCGAGGCTGCGTAGCCGTCGCCGGTGATCTCAGAGTCAATACATATTTGGAGGTAGTCATGGGACTATTTGGATCAAAAAACACGGTGACCTACAAGGTTGCCGACATGAGTTGCGGCCACTGTGAGGCCAAGGTGACGGCGGCGCTTCAGGACCTGCCGTCGGTGCAGAAGGTAAAAGCTTCGTCCAAGACGAAAGAGGTGGTTATCCAGTACGGCGGAGACACTGCGCCCGATTTGACGACGGTCAATACCGTCCTTGAGCCGGCGGGTTATCCGGCAACCCAGGGATAACGGTTCGCCGCCCCGGGGAGCGGGTTCTCCTCTCCCCGGGCATTTTCCCGAGACATGCCGCCCTCCCGTGTACACCGCACGCGGACGACGTTCGTATACAACGACCGTGTGCATCGGAGGTCTGCAACAGGAATGTGTATACCAGCCGGGTAGCGCCTCATGACCCGGGCGCGTTATGCTACCGCCATGGAGCTCCTGCCATTCCCGGCGTCGGTCATCCTCGCGGCGGTTGTCATTCTCACCGCGGTATTGACCGCCCTCATCACACAGTACCGAAACAGCCGTCGCCGCGGAGCCGACGCAACTCGCATTGCCACCCTGGAGGGACGGGTAACGGAACTCCTGTCGGAACGGGACAGCGAGCGCCGACGTGCCGACGACCTGTCCCTGCGCCTGGCTGAAGCCCAGAGCAGGAGCGCCGCCGATCGGGAACGGGTGTCATGGCTTGCGGAGGCGGATAAGACGCTGCGGGAGACCTTCGAGGCTCTTGCATCGCGGACACTTCGACAGAGCACCACCGTCCTCTCTCAACAGAACAAAGAGCAGCTGCAAAGCATTCTCACTCCCCTGAACACGGAACTACAGAAGCTTGATACCCACGTCAGATCCATGGAGGAAAAGCGCGAGGGGGCGTATCGCGGCGTGATAGAACAGGTTCGCATGATCAGCGAACAGTATCGCAACCTTCAGAACGCAACGACATCCCTCGACCAGGCGTTGCGGGCTCCCAACGTGCGGGGACGGTGGGGCGAGGTCCAGCTTCGCCGGCTGGTGGAAATGGCAGGCATGACGGAACACGTCGATTTCGATGAGCAAAGTACCGCTCCCGGTCAGGGCGGCGGAACGGGCCGACCCGACATGATCGTTCATTTACCGTCGGATGCGCTCGTCCCCGTGGACGCAAAAGCGCCGATGAGCGCCTATCTCGACTCCCAGGAAGCGGCAACACCTGAACTGGCTCACCAGGCGGCAAAACGGCACGCCAAGGCGTTACGCGGGCATGTGCAGGCTCTCGCCCAGAAGGCGTACTGGAGTCAGTTTCCCCGGACTCCGGAGTTTGTAGTAATGCTGGTTCCCTATGAAAGCGGGCTGGCGTCGGCGTTCAGCCACGATCCCGACCTTCTGGAGTACGCGCTCTCCAATCGCGTTATCGTCGCGGCGCCGGCCAGCTTTCTCGCCCTGCTGCGCGTCGTGGCATATGGATGGATGCAAATCGAACTTTCCCGGAACGCCGAGGGCATCGCCAACGCGGGAAAAGACCTCCTTGAGCGTCTCGTCCCCTTCTCCGACCATCTGAATCGTCTCGGTGCGTCTCTCGGTCAGGCGGTTCAACGTTTCAACGACGCCGCCGGTTCATATGAGCACCGCGTGCTGCCGGGTGTGAAACGTCTTCAGGAGCTTGGTGCATCAAGCTCAGTTCCCCGCGGCGTCGATGGTCTCGATGCATCGGTGAGGAAAGTTGTGGAACCTTCGCCGTCGGACGACGATACATGAGCGTCCCGACGGAAAAGCCCCTTCTCAGCATTGTCATTCCATCATATCAGGGGGGGCAACGCCTCGCCCGGCTCCTTCCCGGGCTCATCACGGCTTTGCGGACGCTCCCGGCGGGAGGGGCGGAGATCATCGTCGTCGACGACGGCAGTCCCTCCCAACTCCGTCACATCGCCGTTGAGACTGTCCGTTTCCATGACGCGCTTTCCTCTGCCGTCGCTCCCTCAATTCATTGCTCCATCGTTTGCCTCCCGGAAAATCGGGGCCAACAACTGGCGACCATTGTCGGTGTCGCCGCAGCGAAGGGTGAGATTATCGCGACGATGGATGACGACGGCGCCCACCCGCCGTTTGAACTCGTGGAAATGGTTCGACGTATTACTGCCGGCGACTCCATCGATCTCATCTACGGTGCGCCCCGCCGGCGTGCGGCGGGCAGTGCGGGCCGTCCCGCGTTGGATGATGCACATCGGACGGCCCGTCGTCTCGGTACGTGGTGCAACAACGCCCTCTTCTCCGTCTGTCTCGGTAAGCCCTGGGCCGTTCCCGTCACCAGTTTTCGGGTATTTCGCCGCGGACTGGCGGAATGTGCTCTCACCCGGCCGGTGAGCTTTCCCTATCTTTCAGCGATGCTCCTGTCATGTGATCCCGCCGTCGCCGCACACCGATACGATGGTCCAATTCCCGGGAGCGCCGACGACGGAGTAACAATTTCACCGGCGGCACATGATGCGAGCCGATACACGATCATCACTCTGGGGAACATATTCTGGAACCTTCTGCTCTACTGGGGCCCATTGAAGCGTATCGGTCGAGTGCTCCGACCGCCGGAGCCGATTGAGATCCCCCGGGGGTGTCTGTGAACCGCCCGGTACGCCTGATGATCCTCGGCGGCGGCAGCAGCCAGATCAACGCCTTTCGTCGCGCCGGGGAACGGGGATTTGTCACGATCCTTGCCGACAGAGATGTCCACGCGCCGGCGCGGGAACTGGCCGACCAGTTTGCCGAGGTATCGACCTTTGACGTGGACGGCGTGACCGCTGCGGCGCGGAAACACGGGGTCGATGCGATTCTCGCCGTCGGGACGGACCAGCCGGTATACACCGCCGCCGTCGCCTCTTCCCGCCTTGGTCTTCCCTTCCCCCTCACGCCCGCTCAGGCGGCACTGGTGACCAATAAACGCCTCATGAAGGAGCGATTTGCCGCGGCGGGCATCCCGTCGGCGCGGTACGCTCTTCTTGGTCCTCCCGGAGACGGCCGTTGGGAATACCCGCCCCATGTCGTCGCGCCGCTGCATCCGCCGCTTGTGGTGAAGCCTGTGGACAGCCAGGGTCAGCGGGGCATCATCACGGCGACCTCCTTCGAAGCCGCGGAGGATCACTACGCCGTCGCCCGCTCGTTTTCCCGGGAGCAGCGGGTTCTCGTGGAGGAGTACTATCCCTCCCGGGAGGTGACCGTCTCGGGATGGGCCAACAACCCCGATGACGTTGAAATATGGACGATCACCGACAGGGTTACCCTTGAACAGCCTCCGTCCCTCGGCGTCTGTCTCGCCCATCGCTATCCCAGCTATCACGCCGCCGGTCACACAAAACAGATTTGCTCACTGACACGTCGTATCTGTACCGCCTTCGCGCTTTCGTCGGGGCCGATATATTTTCAGATGCTCATCGGGAGCGACCTGAACGAAAACGCTCAATCCCCGGTCCTTGTCAATGAAATCGCATTTCGTCTGGGCGGCGCGTATGAAGACCAGTCCATTCCCACCGTCACACCTCACGATCCGCTGGACCGGCAGCTTCGCTCCATCGAGCAAGCCGTCGCACACGGACACCACCTCCCGGGGACACACACAATGGACTCTTCCACATCATCCGGGGAGGAGCACCGTTATTTCGCCGTTCCCCTGATCTTTGCCCGCCCCGGTGTCGTTCAGTCCCTTGAGGGGGATGAAGTCCTACGTCGAACGCCGGGCGTTGCGGATTGCCGCTTCCTTTTGCCCGTTGGAACGGTGATCAGGAGTATCGAGAACTCCACCCAGCGCATCGCCTACGCCGTGGTGCACGCATCAAACAGGGCGGAACTGAACGGCCTCATCGATACCCTCTTCAATACCCTTGTGGCAAAGGATACGGAGGGGCGCAACATGATTCTCGATTCACGTTCGGCAGCCTGCCATCCCCCGACCTGAGGCGGCGATCGTCCGCCCCGCCACCTGTGCGGCGGTGCGCCTTTCAGGTACAATGGACGAAATGTCCGGAACCCCGAAGAGCGCCTTCCTCACTCAGATCATTGTATGTGCGGTTGTTCTGATCGTCATCCTCACCGGCTGTACCGAAGACAGCGGACGGCCGGTCCTGCGTATCGCCGAACAGCACGGCCTTGCCTACATTCCCGTCGCACTCCTCCGGATGCCCGCCGGAACCGCGATGCGTATCGGAGCAACGGGGATCGCGTCACTGCAGGAAACGACGGAACTGCGTTGGGAGCGCCTCAACAACGCGACGGCAATACGGGAAGCGATGGTTGCCGACCGGCTCGACGTCGGATTCATGGGTATTCCTCCCTATATCATCGGCCGGCATCACGGATTTCAATGGTCCGCCTTTATCGGTATTTCCCGCGTTCCCGTCGGACTGGTGACGGTCAGTCCCGAGGTGGAATCCTTTGACGACATCATCGATCGCGCGCAACGGGGCGCCCGCCCGCGGATCGCGCTGCCCCAGCCGGGAAGCATTCAGCATATCCTCCTTGCCATGATGCTTGAAAATTCGGGAATCAATTCTTCCCTGCTCGACGAGGGGCTTGTGAGTATGGGGCATCCCGACGGAATGAACGCCCTCCTTGCACCACGAAGTGACGTTGTCGCCCATTTCACCACGCCTCCATATCTCTTTCGCGAACTCGATCATCCCGAGGCAGCCCTTCTCGTATCCGGTGAGCGCGCCTTCGGCGGACCCTATACCTTTATTGTCGGTGTCGCCGCACCGGCGGTTTCCGACTCCCCCGATACACTCGCGCTCCTGGAGGGGGCGCTCACCGACGGAACCGCGATCATTTCGGATGTACAGTCGGAATTGCGGCACTACGACTCCGTGGACTCCGCCGTCTTCGATAGTCTTTCCAGCCGGTCCCGGGAGGTCCTTGAGTATCTTGCCGGGTTTTACGACACCCCCATACTCACCCTCACCGGGGACATTGCCGCCGAGGGAATGGTCTATGAGACCGAAATTCGCGGAATGTCACGTTTTACCCGATTCATGACGGAGCACGGATATCTCCAATGAGTGAACGGTGGCGAGGCTGGGTGTTACTGGCGGCGATGGTCGTCCTCTGGGAGGCGACGCGCCTCGTGGGGAATGTGTCGCCCCTTGTGATGCCTTCCCTGCCCGATATCATCGGTGGACTCATCGATGCAGTCGGAGAGGGGGTCATTCTGCGGCGACTCGCCGTTTCATTGATGGTCATCGTACTCGGAGGCGGGATCGCCGTCGTTGCGGCAATCGTTGCCGTCTTTCTCGCCGGAGGCAATCGGTGGGCCGAAGATTTCTTCCACGTGGCGGGATCGCTCTTTCACCCCCTTCCCGGTATCGCCCTCCTGCCGGTCATCATCCTCTGGTTCGGTATCGGCACCCCCGCCGTCGTTCTCGTCATCTTTCACTCCGTTTTCTGGCCCGTGCTGACAAACCTTCAGACTGGATTTCGTGCAATACCCCCGACGTGGCGCATGGTGGCGGAGAATTATCGCATGTCCCCCTTCAGGTACCACGTTTCGGTAGTGTTCCCGGCGACGCTTCCCTATCTCCTTGCGGGGGGACGCATCGCCTGGGCGCGGAGCTGGCGCGCCCTCATCAGCGCTGAAATGGTCTTCGGTGCCGTCGCCGGTGGCGGAGGAATCGGCTGGTACCTTTTTTCCCGTCGCGTCTTCATGGATGCCCAGGGGCTTTTCGGCGGAATCCTCGTCGTCATGATCGTGGGAAGCATCGTCGAAAGTTTCCTCTTTGAGTTCATCGAGAAACGGACCGTCCGGCAGTGGGGGATGAGCAGTTGAACGGGAACACCCCGGGCGCCGCGGAGCTTGAATTGGCCGGTGTTCACTACCGTTATCCCGACGCTCCGCGACCGGTTGTGAACGGCTTCTCCCTCCGGCTGCGCCGCGGGGAGACCGTGTGTCTTCTGGGGCCGTCGGGCTGCGGAAAGTCGACTATTCTCAAACTTGCCGGCTCCTTTCTCCGTCCCCTGGCAGGAACGATACGTTTTCGCGGTACCGAAGTTTCCCGGCCGGATCCGGACCGGATCGTCGTCTTTCAGGATCAGGATCAGCTCTATCCGTGGAAACGGACTGTGGAAAACGTCGCGTTTCCTCTCCGGTTTACCGCACCACACATGGTGAAGTCGGTGCGGACCGAAAGGGCCAGCAGCGCCCTCGCCGAGGTGGAGCTCGATGGTCACGGCGACAAGTATCCCCATCAGCTCTCCGGGGGTATGAAGCAGCGCGTCGCCCTCGCCAGGGCGTTCGTCCTGGAGCCGGCGGTACTTCTCCTTGACGAGCCCTTTGCCGCGGTAGACGCCCCGACACGTGAAAAGCTGGGACTCCTGCTGCGACGGCTGCAGGAGGCACACGCCGCGGCAGTCCTCTTCGTCACCCATGACGTCGATGAGGCGGTGCGGCTGGGGGATCGCGTCGTCGTCCTTGGACGCAACGGGGAGATCCGCTCGGAGTTCACGCCGGAGGAAGGCGCAGGCGATTTCGTCGGGGCGGTCGGTGCGACCGATTCGGACGGAGGTGTACAGGGACGCCCACCGGCGTCGGAAATACGACGCCTCCTGGCAAAAAACGAAAACAGTTCATAGGATGGAGCGATGGAATCAACGGTACGAAGCATCACATGGCAGGACGACACTCTCTACCTCCTGGACCAGACGAGACTGCCCCGGGAGGTGGTGGTGGAGGAGCAGCGATCCCTGGAGGATGTCTGGCACGCCATACGGGAACTCAAGGTTCGCGGCGCGCCGGCGATCGGTGTAGCTGCGGCGTACGGACTCGCCGTGGCAATGAAGGACTATCAGAAAACGGATCGACCTGAGTTTCTCCGTCGCCTCGATGAATCTGCGCACTATCTCGACGGTTCACGTCCCACCGCGGTCAACCTTCGCTGGGCGGTGAGACGCGTCTGCGACGTCCTGCACGCCTCCACGGAGACGACGGGGTCGGAGCTCTACCGCCGGGTCGTTGCGGAAGCACGGGAGATCCATCGGGAAGACGTGGAGCTGTGTCGAAAGATCGGTGAACACGGAGTTTCGCTCATCCCTGAAGGAGGAGGAATCCTCACCCACTGCAATGCCGGACGCCTGGCAACCTCCGACTTCGGAACGGCTACGGCACCGATGTACCTTGCCCATCAGCGAGGCGTTTCCTTTACCGTCTATTCCGACGAGAGCAGACCGCTCCTGCAGGGCTCCCGGCTCACCGCGTGGGAACTGCAGCAGGCGGGAATAGACGTATACACAATTACCGACAACATGGCGGCATACGTCATGCAGCAGGGCTTGATCGATATGGTCATCGTCGGTACCGACCGCGTAGCCGCCAACGGTGATGTCGCCAACAAGATCGGTACGCTGGGTGTGGCGATACTCGCCCGCCACTACGGCATACCCTTTTACGTCGCGAGCCCCGCATCCACCATTGATATGGCAACCCCTTCGGGGGACAAAATCGTCATCGAAGAACGGGACCCGTCGGAGGTGACCCATTTCGGGGAACGGGCGACCGCACCGGAAGGAATACAGGTGCGCAATCCCGCCTTTGACGTCACGCCGGCGGAGCTGGTGACGGCGATCATTACCGACCGGGGAATCATAGGACAACCTCTGGCTGAAGGACTTGAGGCGACCTTTGGAGGAGCGGCGAATGAGTAGGGAACAGAAGATCCGCGATGACTACAAGACGCTGATTGTCGAGACGGGGCTTGAAATGGTCCGGCTCGGTATCACCGTCGGAACGTGGGGCAATATAAGCGTGCGCGATCCCGATACGGACTACATGTATATCAGCCCGAGCGGAATGGATTACACAGCCATTCAGCCCCGGCATGTGGTCGTCATGGATCTTGACCTCAACGTCGTCGACGGTACGGCGGAACCCTCCGTCGAAAAACACATGCACGGGGCGGTTTACCGTCACCGAAAAGACGTTCATGCGGTGGTGCACACCCATCCCACGTGGTCGTCCGTCTTCGGTGTCATTCGTCAGCCCCTGCCGGCGGTGAGTGAGGATTTTGCGCAAATTGTCGGTGCCGAGATTACCTATTGTGACCGGTACGAGCTGCCGGGGACACCGGAGCTGGGACAGGCAGCGATAGAAGCGCTTGGAGGCAATAATGCGGTACTCCTTCCCAACCACGGCGCACTCTCGGTGGGGCGGGATATGCGCTTCGCCCTTAAGGTGGCGATGGTTCTCGAAAAAAACGCGCAGATTTACCTCTTTGCCCGCCTTCTCGGTGAACCGGTCCTTTTCAAGGATGAGGATGTGGAGACGATGCAGCGCTTTGTCCGCGACCACTACGGGAAGCGCAACAGCGTGGATTGAGTAAAGTATTCACAAGCCTGTTGATACATCGAGTACACTCCCTTTCCTGACAAGAACTTATTGCACCGGGACCGATCATTCGCCGTCCATTGACGGCGTAGTTCCTTTTGACGTCGATGGTTACAGCGCATCGATCAGGCGCATCGATCAACAATCTTCTCAATACGTCACAAACCCTGTCGGATGAGCGTGCCCCACGCCGACGGGATGACCGCAAAAACCCACACCCACCGTTCGGGAACAACAATCATCAGCAGGGGCGGCACGGTGAGAATGTTGACGATCTTGGCCAACGCGAGACCCTGCACCTTGTTCTTCGCCATCCCTGCGACGAGAAGAAAGACGCCGGGCAGGACGAGGGAGTCCACCACGAGGGAGAGGGCAAATCGGAATGGTGTGCCGACATACAGCTTCCCCGTGAAGACAATGGGTATAATGAAAAGCCAGTGCATGAGATAAAGGGTCACGCCCCCTCCGGGTGATGTACCATCCCCGGCGGCCGGGAACGGTTTTCAGAAAGGGAACGACCCCTGAATCCTTTTCCTCGAGAATGAGAAAAGCACCGGCGATTCCGTACATCGCCGGGCCGAGGAGAAGGACGAAAGAACGCAGGTTGTCTATATACGCCGGAAATGCCGCCATCGCCGTGATTCCCCGTGCGTAAAGAAGGGCCGCCAGAGCGGGGACGCCCCGTCCGATGACCGCCGCCGCCAGAAACGGCGCGCCCAGCATAACCAGAATCATCTTGTCCCGCAGCATGAGGCGCACGTCCACGGCGAGTCCGTTCATGGTGTCCAGGAGCGGCGTTACGCGGGCGGCGGAACGTGCTTCCTTCCGGGGATGCCCGATGTATTGGGTTGCGGACCCTCCACCGACAAATCGCGTATAGCGCCGCGCCGCCCACCGGGCGGTAACGGCATTCCACACGAGAAGAACGGCGATAGCCGTCCCTCCTTCAATGATTTTCAAAGGAGCGCCGAAGGTGGCGGTAATGAAAACCTGCGTACCGTACAGCGGGGAGACCGCGGCAACGGGTCCGACGGGTATCCCCAGCAGCTCCGGCAACGGTATCATGAGCGGAAGAAGGGCGACACCGGCAACGATGAAATATTCCATGACCCGCTGCTTCCAGGAGGCGATGATCACCCCCAGATTGAAGTAGACAGAGATGAATAGGATGGAAAGGGCGAGGCCGACGGTGACGGACAACATTCCCTTCGGAGAGGGATGTACAAACCCGAGGACCGCGCCTGCGGCGATGAGTGCCGCGGTTACGAGAAAAGCGAGGATGAACAGTGCCTGGACCTTGGCTCGCCGATTAGGTCTCAAATCCGCCGCGACTGGTCACGACGACCATGGGTATGCCCTGATCCCGCTCAAGGAGGACAAGGCCTCCGGCAAAGAAGAAGCCCATAACCGTGGGATCAAAGAGAATGATCAGTTCCAACCCCGTCTCCCGCCACTCCGGCGGCAGGAGTGCGACAATGACGAGAAAAACGGCCGTCATGGCGAGGTATACCGCGTAGAGGCCGTTGCGGAACTGAAGGCGGACTTCCAGCCGCGTCGCCTCAAGCTGGCGGATGACGGCGACTTTCCACGGCGATCGTTGCCGCCGTACAGTCAGATTCTCCTTCACCGCATATCTCCGGTGATGCGCTGTCCCGTTACGGTGAGAAAGACCTCCTCCATGGGACACTTCCCGATTTCGTACAGACGTAATTTCCTCAAAGTCGCGAAAGGGACCCGTTTTCAGCGCCGCGTAGGGGAGTTCACGGCGCAGGTTCTTACCCTCCCCGTCGGTGCCCTCAACGACGACGGCGGTCTCGCCGTACCGGCGTTTCAGTTGTGTCGGCGAGTCCTGAGCGAGAAGTTGACCCTCCACGAGAAATCCTACGGTGTCGCAGAGCTCATCGGCGAGCTCCATGGAGTGGGTGGTGAGAAAGACCGCGGCGCCCCGGTTCCGATGCTCCACGATCCAATCCTTGACCCGTCGCGCCCAGTACGGATCAAGGCCCGATGTCGGCTCGTCCAGGAAGAGAAGGGGAGGACGGTGGAGTACCGCCCTGATGAAGGAGAGGCGGGTTGCCATGCCCTTGGAATAGGTGTCCACCCGCTCATCAATGGCCTCGTGCAGTCCCAACCGCTCGGCGGCCTCGTCGATCGTCCGGTCCGGGACGGTCGTGACGATATCCCGCCGGTGATCTTCGGAATTGCGCCCGCCCTGGAGGCGGGTCCCCCGGGCGGGGTCCGACGCCCCTCCATCGGCGCGGGAGTTTCCCTGCCTCAGGGCGAGGGCGAAACGGAGATT